>CAJJBO010000015.1 GCA_905182485.1 uncultured Luminiphilus sp. | reverse complement strand
GTCCAGAGTCGTCAGGAAAAACCACGCTTAGCATTGCAAGTGGTTGCTGAGTCACAAAAAGCAGGGAGGCACTGCCGCCTTTATTGATGCAGAGCACGCATTAGATCCGCAGTATGCCGAGAAGCTGGGCGTGCAAGTGGATGACTTGATTATGTCTCAGCCCGATACCGGTGAGCAGGCGTTAGAGGTGGCCGAGATGCTAGTGCGCTCGGGTGCCGTGGATATTCTGGTGATTGATTCGGTGGCTGCCTTGACGCCAAAGGCAGAGATAGAGGGCGATATGGGTGATTCAAGCGTCGGCGTTCAAGCCCGCTTGATGAGCCAAGCGATGCGCAAGCTGACCGGCTCGATCTCGCGCAGCAATTGCATGGTAATTTTCATCAACCAGATCCGGATGAAAATTGGTGTGATGTTCGGAAGCCCAGAAACCACCACCGGCGGTAACGCGCTGAAATTCTATAGTTCGGTGCGCCTTGATATCCGCCGCATCGGAGCGGTCAAAGACCGGTGACGAGGTCGTGGGTAATGCAACGCGTGTCAAAGTGGTCAAAAATAAGGTGGCGCCGCCGTTCAAACAGGTCGGAGTTTGAAATCATGTACGGCGAAGGCATCTATCGAAAACCGGTGCGAGTCGTGATCGATTGGGGTGTAAAGCGGGCGTGGTTGAGAAATCGGGCGCGTGGTATAGCCTAATGGCGATGAGCGGATTGGTCAAGGTCAGCGAAAACGCCAAAGTGTTCTTGCGCGAGAATGCTCAAACGGCTTACGAAGATTGAAGATAAAATCCGCGCGGCAGATGGGTTAGGCATTTTGATGCCCTCCCGCCGGTGGCTGACGAGGATGTCGTCGAAAAGTGGCTGCGGTCGAGCCCAGCCTGTAGACAGTGCGGCGGGATCCTAGCCTGTAGGGTGATCGGTGTCGGTTCCTCAGGAAGAAAATCGTGCTGCTGTGACGGCTGGCGAGCTTCGGCTCGCCGCGATGGGTCTCTTGGCGAGGCGCGAGCACGGCTCTCAGGAGCTGCTGGTGAAACTGCGTAAGCGGTTCCGACGATCGAGCCTGCGCCAGATGAGCAGGTACAGGACGTGCTCAGTGCGCTGACTGACGAGGGGCTGCTGAGCGATGAGCGTTTTGCCGTGTCCACCGTCAGGCAGCTTAGTGAGTCGTGGATATGGGCCTCGGCGCATTACCTGAAACATTTCGTCAGCAGGGCATCGAGGCTTACCTTTCCGGGAGCGCTGGCAGACGGCCTTCGAGGCTCCGATAGACTGGTATGCCGAAGCGGCCAATGCGTATCAAAAAAAGTATCAGGGTGACGCCATTATGCAGGTGACTGGGATGCGCTGCCAGCGGCGAACGGGCGAAGCGAATGCGGTTCTTACAATATCGTGGCTTTGACGCTGAGGTATGTCAGACCTTGGTCTTCGATAGGCCCAGCCGCAGACGAGACTGACACCGGAGTAGGCATTGCGCTGGTTGAGCCAGCGCAAGCGCTGCGTCAATCGATCGCGAGAGTGATTGAATGAGGGGCACGGCGTGCAGAGTGTGGGCGGGCAGCCAGGCAGTATACCGAATCAGCTAGGCTCCGCCAGCGCTGCCAGCCACAGCGCCCTGGCTTGCGATCGCCTGCTGCTTGACTGCTGCGGCGTTGCTGAGGACCCATACGCAACACCTGCTTTTGGATCGGCGCGAGTGACTCGATAGCGGGGTTCTCATAAATCCAGACGGCCTCTTTACGAATAAGGCGCTCGTCAGTGACGTCGATCTCTGGCGTGGCAATGATCGTGTCGAGCGTCTCGATTACCGCGAGATCAAAGTAGGTCGGGATCTTCCCCGTAAAAGCCCCATGCCTCCCGTAACAAAGGGGCAAAAAGCGAGCGAAGGCGTCAACCGATCGCCGCCGCATCGAGGCTCTCTATCCAACGCGTGATGGGGTCATAGCGCGTGAAGCCCTCTGGATCCGCTACGACCTGAGTGCCATCGTCGACGATAGGAAACTGGGCTTTGGGTCTGGCAATGGGGACCAGCTTGTAGGGAACGTCGCCTTGCGCCGTGAGATAGATCAGGCTGGCGCTGCGCTCAATGATATTGCCTGGCATGAGGTACTGCTGTCCCGCGGTACCGAGTGGAATCGCTGCAGGGCGTCTCGAACAGGCATCATCACTTTCGAATAAAGAGGGCAGGGGCTCCACCGCGGGCTCAGGCGGCGGGATGGCGGCAGGGAGAACAGGCTCAGGCAGGCGTGACTGGGTGAGCGTCTCTTCTGCGGGAGGGGCCGGACGGTGCGGGCGCGATCGGGACGGGCTCGACTAATGACGGGCTCTTCTTGCGGCCAGATGCCGGTCAAGACCACCACGCCCGCAGTCACGACACAGACTAGCGCGGCAATTAACAGTTGCTGCGCTCGTGCTGACGCCCCGCTGGGGCCGAGCGGTGGATCGGTTGCTGCTAACCGATGCCCTCTTGGTCTGTTGCCGACATGGTCTGCCTCATTTTGATCTGCGGATGGGAGCCTGATGCTCCGCTTGTGAAGCGCACCAGGTGAGCGGCAGCCCACAGCAATCCTCAAGATCATACTGCGTTGACGCCCTGACAATTCACCCCTGGCGGGGCTGGTTTCTCGGTAACAATCCCGCTTTGCCAGCGCTCTCAATGGTTCGGCATCGATGACGAGGGGTGCACTCTAGGGCTGGTTAACGAGGTCGCCTCCATATCGCGCAGCGCCTGCTCTAACTGGCCCACCAAATCGTCAAAGACGGCAACGGTGGCCTTCAATCGGCTCCGCTGAGGTCATGTCGACGCCCGCTTTTTTCAATAGCTCGATCGGGTAATCGTTTGAGCCAGACTTCAGCATGGCGAGGTACCGTCTGACGAGCGGGCTCGCCCTCTTCCAGAATTTGCTTCGCTAGGGCGGTGGCGGCGACGAACGAGGTCGAGTATTGATAGACGTAGAAATTGTCGCTACGCAAGAAGTGAGGAATGCGACTCCACTCAATTTGAGTTCAGCTCGTCAACGTATGTACCGCATCACCGTAGTAGTCTGAGCCGCCCATGCCGCGCAGCAGTGCGTCGCGGACGTCATGCGGTGAGCGCTTCGCCCGCTTCTACCTTGGCGTGAGCGCGCGCCTCAAAATCCGCGAAGGAGGCTTGCCGATAAAAGCCGCCCCGAAACTCATCGAGGTAGGAGCTGAGTAAGTAGGCGCGCTCGGCGGCGGAGGAGGCCTCTGTGAGCATCTTCTGCATCAGAATAGCTTCGTTGGTCATGGAGGCGATCTCCGCGATGAAGGTGCGGTAATCCCCGTAGACCTGCGGCTGCGCGTTGCGGGTCAAATAGCTGTGGATCGAATGGCCATATTCATGGGCGAGGGTGGAGACATTGTTCAACGTGCCCTCGAAGTTCATCGATAAATAGGGTTTGGAGGTGTAGGTCCCCCAGCTGTAAGCGCCGCCTCGCTTGCCTCGATTGGCGAGCGCATCCACCCAGCCCTTCATCAAAGCCTTTCCAGTAGATATCGAGATACTCATCTCCCAGTGGGGTCAGTGCTTCAGCAACAATGTTTTTGGCTTCATCAAAGCTGATATTGGCCAAGCTGGGCTCAACAATGGGCGCGTACATATCCCAGACCTCTAAACGATCGACGCCCAATGCGCTCTCTCGGAGCTTTAAATAGCGTTGAAGGGGCCACTCCCGGCGCGCACCGCAGTAATCAGGTTATTGAAGACTTCAATGGGAATTGCATTGGTGTAAGTGGCCTGTTGCAGTCGCGAGTCAAAGCCCCGAGCGCGTGCGAAAAAAACGCGGCTTTTGACGTGCCCTTCGTAGTTGGCGGCAAGGGTATGATTGAGTGTCTGGTAACCCTCGAATAAGCTGTGTCCAGGCGCTTTCCGGACCCGCCGATCCGTTGAGTGTAAAAAAGCGCCGTACCGTGAGGTGGTGAGCTCGACCTCGACGCCTGCCTCATCGACAATGCGACCAAACTGTAAATCAGAGCTGTCGATGGCCGTGAAGACGCTATCAAACTTACTGAGTGGATCTGAGGCCATTGCCAGTAACTTTTCCTCTGCCTCTGACAGGGTGTAAGCACGCATGCGTGCCGTTTCATCGAGGTAGTGCTCGTAGATCGAGCAGGCCGGGCGTCGTAGCCACATAGTGAGCGAGCGTGTCTTCTGGTATGGATAAGAGCTCCGGAGAGAAAAAAGCCAAGGCCTGTTGAAACTGAGAATAAAGACCTTGCGCCTCTGAAAAACGCGCACCATTCTCAGAGATGCGGGTGTCTTCAAAATTTTTGAGCCCGGCATAGACATACAGATTGGCAACGATCGTTTCCACCGCTTGAATGGCCTCAATGGCCGCCAACAAAGTGCTGCCATCGTTACCCAGTTTTCCTCGGTAGTCGGCGATGCTGGGCAAAAGGGCAATTAATTTGGCTTTGTCATCCTCCCATGCACTGGCATCGCGATACATATCAGTCAGGTCCCATTTGTATTGGTCCGCGATCTGGGACCGCTCAGGTACGTCCTCTGCAACAACCGATAGGGGAGCACATCAGTGTCATGAGTGAGATCGCTAGCAGGTGGCGCAAAGGCTTGGATAGGGGCATGGTTTTAACTTCCTTGCTGCTGGGGTACGAGACAAACTAGGTCAGCTGATAGGATACTCGGATTAGGGAAATCACTAAACCAGCCGCTAATGACGGCTTTGGTGCGAGTCATTGCTCCCGCAGGGGGGTATCTACGCGAGCTAGGTCAAAGCGACGCGATTTGCCGGGTTCCGAGTAGGTATCCAACCCAGAGACGGTGGCCAAGTCCAGCTTGGCGAGATCGAGGCTGCCGTCATCGCGCTGCGCATCTGCTGCACAATACAACGCAGTGACTTCACCGATCAGTAAATGAGTGCCATTGATATTCAGCGCTTGGTGCTCACGGAGCCGGCAGCCGACCTGCAGAGGCGATGATTTGACATAGGGTGCATCGGTTCCTATCCGCCATTCGGCATCAAAACCACAGGCACTGAACTCCGATACGTTTTTGGCATAAGGTGCGGAAGTCTGATGTGCCTGAGCAGCCGAATCGAGCCGGAAGCCATTGAGCGTCCAGCACTCGGTTTTTAAGCACATTGTGTAGCGTGTGCCGCTCCCCTTTGCCAGTATCGGGCCTGAGGATCATGCCGAGTAAGGCTGGGTTGGAACCCAGATGAAAGTGAGAGCTGATAATCGCTAGATTAGCGGACCCACTCTCATAGGTTCCGACCAACATACCGCTCTTATAACCCGGCAGACTATTGATTAACCGCGCGCGCCAACTCGTTAGACATTTCTGACAGCGCTTCAGCGTTGAGCTGCAAAAGAGGAGAGTCCATAGCGCCTAACGATTATCGGCAGTGTCGTAGCGCTTTTCGTAGCGTTTAGCTGCCCAGATGGTGTAACACCAAGAGGCGATCGGTTTGATCAGAGGCCAACGTAGCCATCGCCACAGAATGCCAATGCGCGTGTATTGCCAGGCCGCAATATTGGCATCGATACCCACAACCCACTTGTTCCCTCGCCGAAGATGGAGGGATTTGAGCAGTGCTTCTTTAGGCGGCACGTCGCCCCCGGTCTCGAGGGCATGAATGTCCTGCAAAACCAATTGGTCTGTTTTCATTTTCGCCAGATGCGCCATCTCCCGCTGGCAGAGCGGGCAAGAGCCATCAAAATAGAGTACGTCAGGATTTTCCATGGTGACTGTACGAGGGTCTAGCTCAATTGGATGCCATGATCCCCCTCTCGTCAGGGGTGCAGGGGATCAGTCGGATTCCGCGAGAAGAGCAGCGATGCGCTCTTGGAGGATCACCTCGTCACCCTTTCTGAAGCCGACATGAATTTCACGAATCATGCCTTTTTTATCGATAAGGTAACCCGAGGGCATGCCGGCTACCGCGAAAGCACGCCCCGAGTCTCCCGTGGTGTCGATCGCAATCGGATACGCCACGGGGTAGCGTGCCAAGAAGTCCAATGCGTCTTCCTCGACATAATCCACGCTGATTGCCACCACGTTAAAAGCTTCAGACGAAAACGTGTCCCGAAGCCGGTTCAGCGCTGGCAAAGACAAGCGAGGGGGGCCGCACCAGCTGGCCCAAAAGTCGAGATAGGTCACGCGTCCACGCAGGTCAGTATCAGAGACGGTGCCGCTACCATTTGCGATCAGCGGCAACTCCCAATCTGGTTGTGGCAGCGGTTCTGCTAGCGAGATATGAGAATCGCGATCGGCCGCGACGCCGCCCGCCGCCATCATGAGAAAGATGAAGTGACCCATTTTGCTTAACAGGGTGCGACGCAACACGTGAGACATAACTGGCTCCTCTAATTTAGCGATTTCGGCCGAGGCGCTCATGAGCATCGACCCACTCGTTGACGCGCGTGGTTTTGTCAACGCGCGCGGCAGCAGACAGGGAGAGCTCTCCCGCTACGACCAGTGCGGCTGCAATTTCGCAGAGCTTAAGCGCCTTACCCTGACCTTCGCAGCCGAGCATTCTGAGGCACTCGCGCTGGGTCGGCAAAGACGTGCCGCCGCCGTAGGTGGCCATGATAATGGCGGGCAATGTGATGGAAAAATAAAAGTCGCCCTTGCTGGTGGCTCGTTGAAAGGTGGTGCACTGATTTGACTCGCCGATGTTCGCGACATCTTGACCCGTCGCCAGGTAAAGCGCCGCCAGCGCATTGGCGGGATGATTCGCATTGTTCGATGAATTGGTCAGAATCGCTGACAGTGTCGAAATCTGTTGCCCGTAAGCAATTTGCTCGGGAGCGACCCGTAAGTGCTTCATGAGAATGTCACGTGGGATCGTAATCTCTGCGGTGACACGTCTGCCGCGAGTTTTTAACAAATTCACGGAGGAGGTTTTCTTTTCCGTGTCAAAGTTACCCGACAGCATGTAGTGCAACATTTCGGGACGCTGCTGATTGATCCACTCACAGGCAATGAAGGTGGCTCTGCTGACCATGTTTTGTCCGGCAGCGTCTCCGGTGGAATAGTCAAACCGAGTGAAAATCATGCTGTGTGCATGATAACTCTCAATCTCGTGTAGCTTGCCGACCGAGGTGGAGGTCTCGGCACGTGCTTTGATGTTCTCAAAATTATCTTTGAGCCAAATTTGAAAGTCTCTTGCTTGGCGCGAGTCCTTGAAGATAAAAACGGGGGATCGCTGCATGGATTCTTGCGAGACAGTAGTCAGGACGCCACCGGCCTCTTTGATGACCTTCATGCCACGGTTATACGATGCCAGCATAGTGCCTTCGACGGTTGCCATCGGGACGTAAAACTCGCCCTGAGCGTGCTCTCCATTGACCAGCAGCGGTCCCGCAACACCGATGGGAATTTGTGCCACGCCCCAAAAATTTTCGATATTGCCATCCATCTCATGGGGGTCAAAAGAGAACTGCTTGGTGTGTTCCAGTGTGGTGCCCGTCTGTGCTTCGATGAAGCGCTGCCGCTGCTCAACGATATCAGCGCTGTAGTCGTCTTCGCTACTTCGGGGGATTTTTGTGTCGTCTGTCATAGGCTATTAATCCGGGCTTTGGCGTCGACATATTCGGTGGTTAATTTGGCCACGTAGTCAGCCGTGCTACCCAATTTTTTTACCGCACCAATGCCTTGGCCACAGCCCCAGATATTTTTCCACGCCTTGGCGTCAGAGTCACCACCGGAGCCAAAGTCCATCTGACTCGGGTCGCTTTCGGGCAGGGCGTTGGGGTCAAGGCCGGCGGCTTCAATGGAGGGCCTGAGATAATTGCCGTGGACTCCAGTGAACAGGCTGCTATAGACGATATCATCTGCGCCATAGTCAACTATCGCTTGCTTATAGCCTTGCTCTGCATTGGCTTCCTCGGTTGCAATAAAGGCTGAACCGATATAGGCCAAATCTGCTCCCATCGCTTGAGCCGCAAGCACGGCATCGCCCGTTGCAATGGCGCCTGACAGGAGCAGCGGGCCATCAAACCACTCACGGATTTCCTGAATCAGCGCCATCGGAGAAACGGTACCCGCATGACCTCCTGCTCCAGTGGCGTTGACCCCATATCCTTTTTCAATCGCTTTTTTAGCACATTCAAAATGAGACAATGGTGCAGAACGATGCCGCCATAACTATGCACCATCTCGTTGACCCACTCCTTGGCGCCCAGCGATGTGATGACAATGGGGACTTCATACTTCACACACATATCCATGTCATGTTTGAGTCGTGCATTGGAGCCATGCACGATCTGGTTGACTGCAAAGGGCGCCGAAGGCGCGTCAGGATTCGCCGCATCATAGGCCGCTAGCTCTGAAGTAATGCGCTCCAGCCACTCCTCTAAAACGGGTTCTGGTCTGGCATTCAGCGCGGGAAAGGAGCCTATGATTCCCGCTTTACACTGAGCGATGACAAGATCAGGATTAGAGATGATGAAAAGTGGTGAGCCGACGACGGGGAGCCGAAGGGCGTTCTGCAGCGAGGGTGGTAATGACATGTAAACTATCTCCTGTTGTGAATCGTGTGGCGTTGCTAGTATCACGCCAAGTTGAGTGTGTCGCCAGCTGCCTAGTTGCCATACCACGACGCCTCCGTCGATAGACGCTCGGGTCGGCACGTTGAAGTGGCAGGCAGGTGTTAGCCTGAAAAAAACAAATGGCACTGTAATTGTCAATATGTGTCGTTGCAACTCTGTGCGCTAGTGGAGCGAACCGCCTCATATGTATCACCCTTTCTTCGGACTGACTGAGCAACCGTTCTCAATCGCTGTTAATCCGCGTTACTTGTTCATGAGTGATCGTCATCGCGAGGCGTTGGCTCATCTTTTATACGGTGTGGGGAGTGGCGGTGGATTCGTCCTGTTGACCGGTGAGGTTGGGACAGGAAAGACCACTTTAAATCGTTGTTTGTTGGAGCAGTTGCCCACCGACACGGATATCGCCATTGTGCTTAACCCAGCCTTGAGTGCCACTGAGCTGTTAGCGAGCGTTTGTGATGAGTTCGAAATTCGCTACCCGTCTGACACGCAAAGCCTGAAGACGCTGACCGACGCGCTGCATCAGTTTTTGCTTGCCAATCATATCAAGGGTCGTCAGACCGTATTGATGATCGATGAGGCCCAGCATCTTGATTTTGACGTTCTGGAACAGATCCGGTTGCTGACCAACCTTGAAACAGACGAAAAAAAACTATTGCAAATTATTTTGACCGGACAGCCAGAGCTGGAGTCGATGCTGGGGCGCCCCGAGCTTCGGCAGCTAAACCAGAGGATCACAGCGCGCTATCAGTTGACGGCATTGGATGCGCACGAGACGCAGAACTACGTTCGTCACCGACTCTCAGTCTCTGGTTTAACGGGTGGCCGCTCCCTTTTTACGCCGTCTGCCTTGAGACGGGTGTTTAAATTAACCGGCGGCATTCCCCGCTTGATCAATCTATTGTGTGATCGAGCGATGATGGGGGCATACGGACGTAACGAACCGGTAGTGTCGGCGGCGATTGTCCGTCAGGCGGCGCAGGAGGTCTTCGGTGAGGGCGCAGCGCGAACAGTGAAACAGGTAGGGACGACCCGCACCGGGGATGCTCGGCGAGTGACGTTGGCCTTCGGTGTTCTGAGTTCGGTTCTGGCGGGTTTGCTGGCCTATAACGTCTTAATGACTGAGCGCCTTGCGGTCAGCGAAAGGGGTAGTTCAGCCGAGCGCTCGGTAACGGACACCATGGGGTCTGCGAACGCGTCGGTGGGGCCGGTAGCGGTAATCGCAGATTGGTTGGTGAGCCACCGAGTTGCGGAGTCCGCGTTGTGGTCACTGTGGCGTGATACGCCGTTGCCCAGCGACGTATGCGATGCGCCCGGCTCGGCTGGGTTGCGTTGTGAGTCTGCCGATAGCAATACCTGGGATGCGGTGTTGGAACTGAATCGGCCAGTGGTACTTGATTTGCAACGTCGGAACCGCTTTGCAGCGGCGACGGTCCTTTTGGCGGTAAGGGAAGAGGTGGCTACCGTGTTTACCGGCGCAGTGGTTTGCGAAGTCCCTTTGACAACGGTGGCTGATCGCTGGCAGGGGCGCTTTCGGTATTTTTGGGAGAGCCCTCCGGGTTGGACTGGGCCGGTGCGTATCGGTGATCGAGGCGCGGTGGTAGCTCACGTTGTTGGCGAATTTGCGCGCCTGGATAACTTGCCTGCGCCACCACTGACCCTTTTTACAGAGGCGCTAGAAGCACGCGTGAAAGTATTTCAGGCTGCGGTGGGGCTCAGGGTCGATGGCGTGATCGGTGTGAGAACGCTGCAAGCATTAAACGACAAGCTGGGGGACGGCTTAACCCCTAATAGGGCACTGCGCAGTGCCATTGAGCGCTTTGGGGTTGAGTCATGTCGCTGATTCTTGACGCCTTAAAACGGTCAGAACAGACGGATTCGACGATTCCCTACGCGCCGGCTGACGCGCATCAGAGTGCCGGAGCCACGCGGCTGCGGCCGGTAGTAGCGGCACTGTTATTGGGTGCATTGTTAGGTGTCGGAGTGGCGACGTGGTTCTCGCGTGTGCCGCCTGATGATGTGGCGTCACCGCGCGCGTTAGCATCGCCCTTGGAGCCAATGGATTCGAATCAGCCGGGCTCGCCGGCCGCGGACGATCAACCTAAGCGGTTGAATCGATCGAGTACAGAGCCAGTGCTCAGCGCTCGAACGGGGTCACTATTGGTAACGGATCCATCGATGCGAGGAATGGCTGCGCCACCTTCGGAGGCGTCGTCCCCCTCACGTCTCGTCGACGCCGAGCCAACTGAGACCGCTCGAGCAGTGGCCGAACTCAACGCTCAAATGTGGTCCGATTCGGAATCTGCTGACGTCGAAGGGCCAGACCGAGCATCAGTTGTGGCGCCAGATAGGGCGCCAGAAACAGGTGGGGGTGAACCTGAAGCCCCTCAGCTGCCTGACACGCGTAACGCGCCCAGTGAGGTCGCTGCTCTTGGCACAATCGCACCGCCCATCAATCTGGAGAAAGCTATAGCGGAGGCTGCTAGGGCAGTGGGTGAGAGGTCCTTAGTCCCACACGCAGCAACGATGATTGAAAACTTGTCGCAGCAGCAAAAAGACGACATTCCGACGTTGATCTATTCTGCACACGAATTCCAGACCGGTGGCTCCGCTGCCGTCGAGCTCAATGGTCAACGATTGAAGGTTGGCCAGCGGGCGGGACCGGTGGTGATAAAGGACATCCTGGTCGATAGTGTCATTCTAGAAAACAGCGGCGTGACCTTCCGTCTGACCGCACTGAATTCTTGGATCAATATGTGAGTGCGCTACTTAGCGTGACTCTGGCGATGTGTTTTGAGCAAGGGGGGGTTCGGTGGCGCCCATTAGGAACGCGCTCATTGCATCATGAACTTCGCGTTGTCGCAGAAAGGGTCGAAGCTGTTGCGCCCCTACGTCATTGGCAAACAAGGGGACGTTGGCCCCGGTATGCTCTTCGCTAAACCCATTATTTGTGGCGTAGTTAATCCGCATGACCCCCCCCTCAGGCGTATTGATCCGTGCCGTCAGGCCCGGAGAATAAATAGGAATGGGGTAGCCGCTGTATAGAGTGGGCTCGGGGAGTATTTGAGCTGCTTGGGCGTGATCGGCCGTCACAATGATCAGCGTATCGGGATGTTGCTGAGCGAAGGTCTGAGCATGATGCAGCGCCTCCTCGAGCTGTTCTATCTCGCCAATTGAGCCACAGGGATCACGTTTGTGGCTTTGCTTGTCGATGGAAGCGGATTCGATCATCAGAAAGAACCCCTGATCGTTATCAGTCGATAAGTGCTCCAGAGCGGTTTCGGTCATCATGGCAAGAGAAGGGGTATCGCCGTACTCTGGATTCGGCTCACAATCCATCACATCGGGTTCTTTGGTGTCGCCAAGATAATCCGATAAGTAGTGCAGCCAGCCAGTCTCGGTCGCTTCAGCAGTCCGCCCGTCCGTACCCTGCCAGCGAACAGCTAGCGTCTCCTCGCTAAACACGCCGATGAGCGGTTGCTCCAAGCCGGCACTCGCCAATTCTTCAACATTTGTGACAACTCGAAAACGATATCGCGCAGCCATCGCAGCGACGGTTTCATTATCAATGGTCGTCTGCTCATCGAACCGCTCGACGCGATCGGATCGACGCGCCGCTGCTCACAAGCTGCTCTATGATCGATCCTGGGCCCTCATTATCTCTGGCGTCAGCGAGGCATGCTGGCTGTGGGATGCCGTAATACGTGCTGCCTAGCACTTCTTCCGGGCCCTCACAGCTGCGCGCCGATACGTGAGTCAAAAAAGACGCGGGTGTGGCATCGGTGAGTGAGGAAGTGGTAACAAGTCCCACCTTGAAGCCAGCTGCGATAGCGCGTTCGCCGATCGTCGTGACGTCACGGTCGCTGATGTCAGTCGCGATACGCCCCATGCTGGTGACCGCGCCTGTAGCCAGCGAGGTGGCTGTATTGGCCGAGTCAGCAACATAACTGGGTGCGCCTGACGGCGTTACCGTTTCTACCTGCACTGATGCTCTGAAGGGCAGGTCGTCTACCTTAAGTTTGCCGCTCATGCCCGCGAGATAATTTCGACCCATGGTGACATGCTGATCGTCGAAGCCGTCCCCAATAATCAAAATGACGTTGCGCATTCCGGCATCGGCAGCGCTGTGCAATGACAAAGTAAGCAAGATGATCAGTAGCGCAACAACTCGCGACATGGTGGGCATTTCCTTCTGGATCAGCGCAGAGAGTAATCCCGAGTGACCAGAATCACAATCGCTAGACCATTTGTCGTTTGGGTTTAGCGCTTCGCGTGTGGCAAAATCAATTTTTCTTTATCAAGGTCACGACTCTCATGTTTGTAAAAGCGATTAGAACCTCATTGGGATTCACAACATTTCTGTTGCCTGCTTTGATGAGTGCACCCGCGATGGCGGACACCATCTCTGGCGCCGACACCGCTTGGATGCTGACGTCGACAGCGTTAGTGTTATTCATGACGCTCCCAGGGCTGTCGTTGTTTTATGCGGGGCTGGTTAGGGTGAAAAATGCATTGTCGGTTTTAATGCAGTGTTTTGCGCTCACCGCGTTGATGTCGGTCTTATGGTTTGTGATCGGATATACCTTAGCGTTTGGCTCGTCCGGTGTTGAGCAGGGCCCTTGGATCGGAGACTTGGGGAACTTGTTTTTGGCCAAGGTAACGATAGATAGCGTTAGCGGCTCTATTCCTGAAACGCTGTTCGTCATGTTCCAGCTGACATTTGCTGTGATCACGCCCGCATTAATTGTGGGTGGTTTCGCTGAGCGAATGCGCTTTTCGGCGATGCTGATTTTTAGCTCTCTCTGGTTGTTGCTGGTCTATGCGCCTATCTGCCATTGGGTTTGGGGCGGCGGATGGTTAGGTGCGATGGGTCTGCAAGATTTTGCAGGCGGTGCGGTTGTGCACATTACGGCGGGGGCGGCAGCGTTGGTTGCTGCGATGTCTCTCGGTGGACGACGGGGCTTTGGTCAGACGGCGATGCCTCCGCATAATCTGACGATGACGGTGACGGGCGCAGGCATGCTGTGGGTCGGTTGGTTCGGTTTTAACGCGGGTTCGGCGGTAGCGGCGGACAGCAGTGCGGCAATGGCGATGTTGGTAACCCATTTGTCGGCAGCCTGTGGCGCGTTAGCTTGGATGGCTATGGAGTGGATCCGACATGGCAAGCCGTCAGTGCTGGGGATTGTGACCGGAATGGTGGCGGGGCTGGGTACTATCACGCCCGCATCGGGTTCTGTGGGACCGGCAGGTGCCGTTGTGATTGGGTTGACTGCTGGTGTCGTCTGTTATTTCGCGACGATTGCTTTGAAGAATCGGCTCAAAATTGACGACAGCTTAGATGTATTTCCGGTACACGGGGTGGGGGGCGCGCTTGGCTTGTTCATGGCCGGTATTTTTTGCTCACCTTCACTCGGTCTGTTCAGTGGCAATGGGTTCTCCGACGGCGTGAGCACTATTGTCGGTCAGTTAGGTATCCAGCTGACGGGTATTGTTGCCACCTTTTTCTATACCGTGATCGTGAGCTGGCTGCTGCTTCGATTGGTTGATCGGTTGGTCTCTTTGCGCGTCGACCAGGAGGAAGAGACAGTGGGTCTCGATATTGTGCTGCACGATGAGCGTGGTTATGACCTCTGAAGAGTGACTGATCGGATCGCCAGACAAGCTCACTTAAGTCGGCAGTGAGTTCCGTTTGGGCGAGGCTTGCCAGTCTCTGATCGTCTCTGTGGCACACCTATCGAGACTCAGAGGGGCATTTTGGCTCGCGCAAGGTGAGTGCTCTCCGCCGTGGACAGGGTGACTGAGAGTGCGACCAGTTTTGCGCATCGATTTGACGACGGATGCGAACCCTCAGGTTCGATTCAACCCTCGACTGTTTCGGAAAAATCTGTTGCCGGCGGCGAAGCAAGTCGCTCGGCCATCACAAGGTGTCGTGGTATGGATTGTCGCGCAAGGCCTCATGGCCCTGGCTATTTTGCGTTAACAACTCGTGGATGACCCCTTCGCGCAAAGCGCTCGTTGATGTGTTCATCGATT
Organism: uncultured Luminiphilus sp.; assembly: GCA_905182485.1. Lineage (GTDB taxonomy): Bacteria > Pseudomonadota > Gammaproteobacteria > Pseudomonadales > Halieaceae > Luminiphilus. Next base: position 66,056 of record CAJJBO010000015.1, on the reverse strand, counting down.
CGAGGCGCAGCCCGTCAAAAATACCCTGAGTAATGGCTAAGCCAGCTGTGACGACCGCTTTACGGTGGGCGCTCAGTCCCGCCAAGTCGATATCCCCTACGCGATGGAAGCTCAGTAATTTCTGTCGAAGTGCGCTCAGTGATGCCTGGTCGATGCCCGATGGGCGCCAGCCGGCCGCGACAATGATTCTCTCTAGGGCGATTAGTGTTCCCGACGCGCCAATCGTCTCTTGCCAGAGGGCATGGCTGAAGCGTGGATAGAGCGCTGAGACCGCATGACTTGCTTGTTGGCGAGCCGCATCGAACCGGTCCGCCGTGATGTCTCCGCCTGAAAAAAAGGCTTCACCATAGGATACGCAACCGAGGGGCAGGCTTTCTAAACGAGTAGGCTTTGCATCGCAGCCCAAGATGAACTCGGTGCTGCCTCCGCCGACATCGATCACTAAATGAGGCGTTTGGTTGTCGGATAGGGTTTGTGCGACGCCAGTGTAGATGAGCCTCGCCTCTTCTTCGCCGTGCAGTATCTCAATCGGTGTGCCAAGCAGCGCCTCGGCTGGGGCAATAAAATCATGTCGGTTCTTCGCTCGTCGTAATGCATGGGTGCCGACCACTCGGATAGGGCAAGGACCGGTCTCATCAAGTAGTTGCTTAAATTGTTTTAGACAGGCCAGCCCGCGACCAATCGCCGCCGGTGTCAGTGCTCTCGAATCCGTTTCCTCGCCTAGTTGCACTCTTTCTGACAGCGTGTGAATCGGGCATATTTGATCGTGATCGACCCGCGTGATGTTGAGGTGAAACGAGTTGCTGCCTAAGTCGACGGCAGCGAGGTAGAAGGCTTGCGGAGAGCGCGGCGAGGTTTCAGTCACGATGAAGGCCTGTGTCGACGGAGTGCCCTCTGAGGACGCTACGACTTGTCGTTTCCCCGGGCAGTGCGCTTTGGTAATGCAGCGCTATGGGTGATAACACCGAGGTACCCGACTGGTCACACGAGTCATCAACTCATAGCCAATGGTATTGCAATGTTCCGCGACCTCATCAACGCTGGGTTGAGAGCCCCATAGCACCGCGGGCACGCCGACTTCGATGCGCACCTTGACGGTCACATCAACTGTCACCATGTCCATTGAGACTCGACCCGCCAGTGGGACAATGTGATCGGCGATACCGATCGGTGCGCCGTCACGTGCAGCCCAGGGGTAGCCGTCGGCGTAGCCGACCGGCAAGGTAGCGATGCGACTGTCGCGCTGTGCCACCCAGCGTCCACCATACCCCACTGACTCGCCACGTTTGACATCGCGAAGTGTGAGTACCGAAGTAGTAAAGCGCATGGCGGGTCGCAGAGTCTCGTCGTTTGGAAGTCCGTTTATTTGCCCGCCATATAGCGCGTAGCCCAGTCTTGCCCAGTCGCTGGCGCCCGTTGAACGGGTGCGGGCGGCAGCCGAATTATGAAGGCTGACAGCCCCTTGCCAGTCCTTTAGTTGCTCCTGCCAGGCCGCCAGCTGAAAGCTCGTCAGATCCGCATCAGGATGCTCCGCTGTGGCGAGATGCGACATCAAGGTAATGTCGGTGATCCCTGCCGCGTGCACCGCACTGAGTGCTTGGGGGAGTGTGTCTGAGGAGAAACCCAGCCGGTGCATACCCGTATCCAGTTTCAACCACGCTGCTGACAGGAGAGAGGCATGCTGTCCGCACCAGGTCAGCTGCTCGTTATGGTGTATCGTTGGCCACAGCGCCATTTCTGCCATCAAGCCGATTTCATCCTCTGACTGTGGTCCCTCTAAGACCAAAATAGGCGCGGCGACACCCGCTTCGCGCAAAGTAATCGCCTCTTCTGTCATCGCGACAGCCAGTGCATCGACCTGACCTTCGATATGTTTTGCCACTTGAACGGCGCCGTGTCCGTAGGCATCGGCTTTGACGACTGCCATAAGCTTTTGCGCGCCAATACGAGTTCTCACGGTCTCCACGTTCGTGCTGATTGCGCTTAGATCAATATGTAGTGTCGTTGCCCGCGCCATAATCAGCGGTCAAACCGATACAGGTGAAAGAGGCGCTGTGCCTGAGACCACAGTGGACCGGGCTGGCCAAACCCCACTGGCTGACCATCGATCTGAATCACTGGAGCCAGCTCCTTGGTCGACGAGCTGAGCCAGATTTCTTCGGCGCTGTGGACTTCCGCACGCGTGACAGGTCGAATTTCGACGCTCCAGTTGGTGTGTGCCGCCAAGAGGTCGAGACAGAGGCGACGCGTCACACCGGGTAAAATGTGATGATCGAGTGCTGGCGTGAGTATTTTACCCGCGTCGACAATAAACACGTTACAGGCTGCAGCTTCAGTGAGCTCGTCGCGTTCGTTGAACAACAGGACTTCCTGAGCCCCGTCATCAACGGCCTCCATCATATGCAGCACGTTACCAAGGAGCGCAGTCGACTTAATATCACAGCGCGCCCATCGTTTATCGGTTCGGGTTACCGCAGTAAAGCATGTTGCATTAGCAGGTGAGCCGTCTGATGGTGACGCGATCGGAAAAGGGTAGGCGAATATTGTTGGGGTACTCTCTGCGGAAAAGGCATGCTGTCGTTTTTCTACGACTCCTCGTGTGATTTGAAGGTACACCCCTTGATCACCGCCACCATTTTGTCGGCACAGTTCGTCAAGCAAGGCGACCAGTTGCTCGTTGGACTGGTTGATGGCCAGATCAATGCCCTCAAGGGAGTTTCTTAATCGCTCCAGATGATAATCCAGCGCCACAAACTGGCCTTCATAACTGGGAATGACTTCATAGACGCCATCGCCGAATAAGAAGCCTCTGTCCATGGGCGAGATGCGGGCCTCGGTCAGTGGGACAAAGTCGCCGTTGAGATAAGCAATGGTCATGCCGCTGCCGTCCTAGTCAGAATGGTGTTGGCTTCTGCTAGCAGGTCGGGGCCGGCGTTGGCAGGAAATCCGTCTTCGGTTGGGGTGGGCAGCCCCGTGACACCATCTACCGCGCCAACAGCAACGAGGTAGGCCAACGCCTGTTGAATATCGAGCGTTAGATCGTGCGGGTTGTTATCTAACCACTGAACAAGGGCATAGAGAGTATAGGCAGCCCAATTCGACACGTCTGCCACAATTAATTCATCACAATCGCTAATCGCCGCCCTGATATTGAGTGAGGTGAGGGCTGCTTGGGCTTTGCCCATGCCTAACTCGTTGCCGCCATCTCCTATCGCAATCGTAGGGCAGGTGGCGAGCTCAAGGTAGGGCTCGGCCGAGCTGCAAGCCGCTGATATAGCGTCGCCTGCCATATTGTAACAGTGACCGTCCGCCGCGGTCCCTGGGCGTTCGATGCTTATCACTAGGTCAGGTGGGGCCTGCTGATACAGCAAAGAGACCGCGTCAGCAATTTCGCCACGGGTGCCGGTAGCGAGTTCAGTACACAGGAAGTCTTTCGATAAAGCATGGGTAATGGGTCGGTCGGATAGGATCGTCGGCTGAGCGCCGCGTTGCAGTAAAAGTTGGTATAACGCCATTGCGCCAGCCGGTCCGTCTGTCTCAAATGTGCCGGCTACAGGGAAGCCCGTTAGGATATAAGCTCGCCCCGTGCAGCCGCGAATCATGTCCGCAGCGCGCAGCAAGTAGCCAGGCTCTAGCGTTGCTCGCACATCCCGCATGCCCCGGTGATTATGGGCTACCAAAAGCGTTTCAAGCGTTTCTGAAACAGTGAGGGTGGCTTGATTTCTCATCGCAGTCGCGTCTCAACATAATGGTGTTCTAGCCACCTGATATTGTCGGCTTCCTGCGGAGTGCAAGCGGCGAAACGAATTTTCTGTCCTGGCCGTGCTTGAGCAAGGCGCACACAGTCGCTCTCAATGACGGCGCCGGGAATGGGATAGCCACCCATTGTTTGTCGATCTTTCATGAGGACGATAGGGTTTCCGTCGGGTGGAATTTGAATGGCGCCCTGGCAGGTTGCCTCTGACAGTAATGACTCTACACCGGTCTTCAACGGAGGGCCATTGAGGGTAACCCCCATTCGATTGGCTTTCGAGGTCACCTCAAAGTGGTCCCCGTTAAGCCTTTGAATGAGCGCAGGGGCAAGCTCATCGTATTGGTAGCCCGGTACGTAGCGAAGCGTCAAAACGTCTCGTTGTTCGATGCTGCACAGACCCGGGTCCGCGCCGCAAGTGTCGATGGGTGGTGCGCCGTCGCCCAGAGGGACTGTGTCTTGATCTCGAAGGTAACCGCCATGTAATCCGCCGATGCCCTCTCTTGGAGAGGTACTCCGACTGTTAAAAATGGGGTGAGTATTAAAGCCTCCTGAGACGTGGAGGTAACTGTAGATGCCCTCTGACGGCGGGCCGATAGTCAGTGTCTGACCGGCGCTGAGTGTCTGTATGGACCTCATAGGCACAGACTCGTTATCAATCAGTAGCATCGCGGGTGCGCCCGTGACCACCAGGGCGCAGTCGTGGGACGGCGTTGCCCTGACATTGCCATAAGCGATCTCGATAGCCGCCTCTCCAGCATGATGTCCGAGGCAATGCTGTCCAGCCTTCAATGCGAGAGGATCCATAGCGCCTGCGGCGGCAATGCCGGCGTGCAGGATGCCGAGTCGACCACCGTCTTGTATGGTGGAGGCGAGGCCCGCTTTGTCGAGGGTCAGCGTTCTCACAGTTGCCCCCCTAGCGAGCGGTAGGTTTGCTCATCGATGGCCTCAAAGCGCACTGAATCCCCCACAGCCAGCGTGCTAAAGGGCGTGGCGGCAAGATCAAACAGCGTGACCGGGCACGCGCCAATGATTCGCCACCCACCGGGCGACTCACAGGGGTAAACGGCCGTTTGTTGATCTGCGATGGCGACCGCGCCGGCGGGTACACGCTGCCGAGGCGTGCTCAGTCGCGGTGTTTTTAGGCGTGGATCCAGTGTGCCGAGGTAGCAAAATCCGGGAGCAAATCCAGTCGCGTAAGCGAAGTAAGGCGTTGCGCTGTGCAAGGTGGTCAGTGTGTCAATGGTCATGCCTAGGTCGTCGGCCAAAGTCACTAGGTCGGGTGCTACAGCTGGATCATAAAAAACCGGGAGCACCACGGTCTCTTTGCTGTGCGCAGCCTGGGTCTCTTGCGAGTCGCTCAGCGAGCGGACTGTCTTTTCCAGCCAGGCAGCTACCTGGTCACGTTGCAAGCTGAGTGGGGTAAAAAATAGTGTGAGGGTGGCATAGCCCACGACGCTGTCACTGAGTGCGTTAAAAAAATAGTCCTGCGCAGTGCGCTGCAGCTGCAGCAATAATCGAGTCAGACGAGGGCTGGGCGGTTCCTGAAAACTCAGGCGCATCGCCGTGTCGCCGGCTGGTCCGATGGTAAATGCCATTTACGATTGATCCAGGGCCTGTCGAATGGCGCGGATCATCTTCACTGCGCCCGGTGAATCACTGTGAACGCACAACGTGTCGGCACTGACGGGTATGCGTTTTCCCCTAGATGTTTTTAGTTTGTTGTGAGTGATGGATATCGCTTGCTGTGCCGCCTCCTCAGGTGTCAGCACCGCACCGGGCTTGTCTCGGCTCAGAAGGAGCCCTCGGGTCGTATAGCCACGGTCAGCAAACGCTTCGTAGCGCAAGTTGAGGCCGTGTTCTACGGCGAGCTGGACTGTTTTACGATCTCTCGGGGTGGCGAGGACTACGAGCTCTAAGTTGGCATGCCAACTCGCGGCCGCGCGCATGATGTCATTCATGAGGCTGGGGTCAGCGAGTATGGCGTGATACAGCGCACCATGGGGTTTGATGTAGGTAACGCGGCGACTGTGCGCGCGTGCAATACCGTCCAGTGCGCCCACTTGATAGTGAATCAAATCCACGAGCGCTTGCCCGCGGATGTCCATTGCTCTGCGCCCGAAACCTTCTTTATCCGGGTATGATACATGTGCGCCAATTTCGGTGTTGTGCTTGCGCGCCAGCGCAACGCACTGACGCATCGTGCTGGGGTCACCCGCATGACCGCCGCAGGCGATATTTGCCGCATCGATCAGGGGCATGATGCCTTCGTCATTACCCATCTTCCAGGGGCCAAAGCCTTCGCCCATATCACAATTTAAATCTATAGTGTTCCTTCATCGTGATATCGCCAAGTCGGTGTTTTTAAGATCGGTCACAAGCATGTGGCCGGGTTCGTGGGTGATCGCAAGGCGGGTTTAGCATTTTCAACAGCCACCTGAGGCGTGACACCGCAGGCCCAAAATACCGGCATATCGGTGGAGTGCAGGGTGACGGGGTCGCCAAAATCAGGGCGGCCGAGATCATCAATGCCGAGGTGGCCAGGGTCCCCGATATGGATGGGCGCGCCATGAACAGATGGAAAGCGAGCACAAATTTGAATCGCTTCAATGGCGTCGGCCGCTGGCATGGGACGCATGCTGACCACCATATTGCCCGCAAAGGGGCCAGCTGGTGTACAGGGGATATTAGTGCGATACATCGGGACGTTGACTCCCTCAATGATATTGCGAACGGCTATGCCTGCACCGATGAGTGCCTCTTCAAACGAAAAGGAACAGCCAAGCGCAAAAGCGATCCAGTCATCTTCCCAGACGTGCGTCACGTTGTCACAGCGTTCAGTGAGCATGCCGTCTTGCCAGATTCGATACTGAGGGAGGTCAGTGCGTATATCGATGTCCGCTGCCAAAGCCGTTAGCGCGACAGAGCCGGGCGCCTCGCTCATTGCGAGCAGCGGGCAGGGACGAGGATTGTGCTCGCAGAAGCCCAGAAAGTGGTGTGCTGAATCGGCGGGCATCATCACGACGTTGCACTGGACGTACCCAGGCGCACGCCCTGACGTGGGCTCGACGAAGTCCCCTGTGCGGCAGAGGCGCCTGATATCGAGGCCAGATTCGCTGTCGCTGGTCACTACCATCTCCAGTCCGAACTTGTATAGTTAAGGGGAATGATAATCTGAAATAGAGGCAGCCATGACGCATTTTTCGACTTATGCCATCGAGACGCCAGATCGACCGGCCTACATAATGGCCAACTCTGGCGAGACGGTGACCTATGGGCAGCTGGATCGTCGGTCGAACCAAATTGCGCACCTATTGCGCTCACTGGGGCTGAAACCGGGCGACCATATCGCCATGATGCTCAAAAACTGTCCTGAGTTCCTGCAGGTAGCGCAGGCGGCCAATCGCGCCGGAATCATTTTTACGCCAATCAGTACTCATCTCAAGAAAGACGAGACGGCCTACATCATCAATAACTGTCAGGCCAAAGTTTTCATCGCGTCATCCAGTCTCTCTGCTGTGGCGTCAGAGGCATCACGGAGCGCGGCTGGATTAGTGCGCTGCCTTTCTGTTGGGGGCGATATCGAGGGCTTTGATACATTAACTGGGCTGTTAGATGATTGCCCAGAGACACCGATTGAAGATGAGTGTTTGGGTGCTCCCATGCTGTACTCGTCAGGAACAACCGGCAAACCGAAGGGGGTATTCTGGCAGCCCCATTCGGATAGCATTCAGGCTCCGCATCCGCTAACCGGTAGTATTGGTGTGCTGTTTGGCTTTGGAGAGGAGACCGTCTATCTGTCGCCTGCGCCGCTCTACCACGCGGCCCCCTTGCACTACAACTTGATGGTACTGGGATTGGGCGGGACCTCCGTGATCATGGAGCAATTTGACCCGGAGCGGTCGTTGGCCCTTATCGAGCAGTATCAGATGACCCACAGTCAGTGGGTGCCCATCATGTTCGTGCGCATGCTCAAGTTGCCGGAGGCGAACCGTTCTGGTTATGACTTGAGCTCCATGAAAGTAGCGATTCATGCGGCAGCGCCATGCCCGATCGACATCAAGGAGCAAATGATTGACTGGTGGGGTCCGGTCATCGTCGAATACTACGCTGCGAGCGAGTCGATCGGCTTCACCATTATCGATTCTGCAGCTTGGCTCACTCACAAAGGCTCGGTGGGCCGGCCTCTTTTCGGTGATCCTAGAATTGTTGGTGAGGAGGGTGAGGTATTGGCGGCTGGAGAAGTCGGTGAGATTTACTTTGCCGATAGCCGACCTTTTGAATATTTCGATGAGCCGGAAAAGACACGCGAGGCCTTTAACGATAAGGGTTGGGCAACCACCGGTGATATGGGTTATCTGGATGAGGAGGGGTTCCTCTATCTGACAGACCGTAAAAACTTCACCATCATCACCGGAGGGGTCAATGTCTACCCGGCGGAAATAGAGGGGCTTTTAGTGTCTCACGATAAGGTGGCGGATGCGGCAGTATTTGGAGTGCCACATCCTGAGTATGGTGAGGCGGTGACTGCCGTTATCCAGCCGGTTAACTGGGCCGATGCGACGGAGCAAACTGCTGCTGAGTTAACGGAGTGGATGCGGGATCGACTCTCTAGTATCAAGGTACCCAAGACCATCGATTTTTTGGAGCAGCTGCCCAGAATGGATAATGGGAAACTGTACAAGCGACATTTACTCGATTCGTATACAGCAGCGTAACCAATCCATCTGAGTCTTTTTGTGACTGTCAAGCTGGCATGCGCTGAAGCTAGGCCCTATGCTAGGACATCCGCACAGCGGCAGAGATCGAGGGGAGTGGTACGTGACTGTCAAGACTGAGCTACGCGAACTAGAGCAAGGGATGGACTCTGCTGAGTCTTATCAGGGCTGGCTGGAAGCGGCTCACGCCCACGATGAGTTGACCGGTATGTCAGAGTGGCGTGAGGAGGAAGCCTCCAGTTTGTATGATCACGCGCAGATCCGCTATCGGTTGGATCGTCTTCGCAAATTTCGCAAAAAGAAAGACTGGACGGGTCTTTTGTATTCCCTCAACGAGGGAATACACGGCAACATGGGCGGCATGGGCAAAAGTGTTTTGTACCGACAGGCAAAAGCGGGCACAAAAACCCTGATTGAGCAGTACATCACGGAGATTGACGAGGCCTTGCTGTTGATCGCAGAGTTGCCCGGCGATGTGATTCCAACGCAGCAAAAATTGGACTTTTTTTACCGCAGTAATGTTTGCTACGGCCGCTCGGCCCTAATGCTGAGTGGGGGCGGCGTGCTCGGGTTTTTGCATTTGGGCGTGGTGGGTGAATTATTGCGACAAGGGCTGCTGCCCCGTGTGGTATCTGGTTCCAGTGCGGGGTCGATTGTCGCTGCTGCACTCGCCGCGTATACCGATGAGGAGATGAAAGATGCCGACCTTATCGGGTTGATGGAAACTGGCGGCACTGACACCAAGAACTTCATTCGGCGATGGTTTTCGGGTAAGGGAGGTCGCTTTACCGCCGAGGATACCGCTCAGCTCATCGAAGCAACCATTCCCGATCTCACTTTCGCAGAGGCCTATGCGAAGACCGGCAGGCAGGTCAGCATTACGGTAGCGCCCGCGGAGCCGCATCAGCGCTCTCGATTACTCAATGCGGTGTCTTCTCCCAATGTCTACCTTCGGTCGGCGGCTATGGCCTCTTGTGCAATACCTGGGGTGTTTCCGGCGGTGATGTTGGAGGCGAAGAACGAGCATGGAGAGGCGCAGCCATATCTTCCGGCGCGGCGCTGGGTAGATGGTTCAGTCTCAGACGATTTACCCGCGAAGCGGCTGTCTAGGCTATTTTCAACCAACCACTACATTGTCAGTATGGTGAATCCCATCGCCCGCGCATTTTTGCCCAGCGACGATAAAGCAAGACCGCTCCGGCAAGCGGCGACTTCTCTGGGGATGGGTATTGGCCGCGAAATGCTCAATTTTTATCGTGGTGTCGCGAAAAGGTATGGCGATAATTGGCCTAAATTCAATATGATGCTGCACGGAGTTCATGGATTGCTTGATCAAGAATATTCGGGCGATATCAACATAGTTCCCAGGTTTCGCTTACAAAACCCAGTGCAGCTGATTACGCAACCGAGTGAGCAGGAGCTGCGAACCCTGGTGCGAGAGGGTGAGCGAGCTGCTTACAGTCGGATTGAGTCGATTCGGCAATGCACGCGGATTTCGAGCACGCTAGAGGTGATCCTGCACCGGTTCGAGTACGGTGATTTAAGACCGGCTCCCGGCACCTACCGACGGCCTAAAAGCTCCCGCCGCCGCCCGCCGCCCACCGCAGTGCAGATGAAAGCCTTAAAAGCGGAGGTGAGTGCAGCCCGCGTGAGCAGTCAAGCACAGCGCGACAAGCGAGTGCAAAAGAGCAGCAGCGTCTCGTCCAAGAGATCCGGCATGAGCCGACGCGGCGCCTTGGCGTAGCCAGGCGCTACGAGGCGGCCGCGCCGAAGAGCTCGGGGCTACGCGCTTTGCTTGATGTAGCCGGCACCGAGGGCGGCGAGAGGCCCGACCATCACGGCACGACTATCTGCCTCAGCACTCGATGCCGTACCGATTAAGGCGCGCTTCTTAATGCCTTGCAGAATGGCGGCGATTCTAAAAAAGCAAAAGGCCATATAGAACGGCCAGTGGTCAATACTTGCTCGACCGGTTCTTTGACAATAGGCCTCAATATACGCCTCGTCTGACGGTATCATGAGCGGGCTGCGCTTTACGCCTTCCAGCCCGACGATGCCGCCTTGCCTCGGAAACTGCCACGCCATAAAGTAGGCCGCATCAGCGCCGCCGGTGCCTATGGATGGCGACCAGTCAACAACCGTAATGGGGTAGGGCCCGCCAAACATCATATTGTCGAGCCGGTAATCAATATGCACCAGCGTAAATTTGTCAGGCGTGTTGCCATTATAGAGATGAAACTTTTCGCCTAAGTCGGTCACCAGACTCTCTACGGTATCTTGGTCGGGCTTCCGACCGCCATCATTTCCGGAATTTTCCTCGGTGGAAAAATTGCCAACCGCATCGACATCGACCCTCCTGAGTGCGGCAAGGACGCGGTTCATTTCGTCGTAGATCGCCGCGCGATCGGCGTCTCCGACCTCTGGAACGGTGGGATCCCAGAAAATACGGCCTTCTAAATGTTCCATAACGTAGAACATTGAGCCAATCAGCCTGTCGTCCTCGCAGAGTGCGACCACCTTCGGTACGGGTACGTCCGTCTGAGCTAAGGCGTCGAGCACGCGAAACTCTCTATCGACGGCATGGGCTGATGCGAGCAGCTCGCCCGGTGGCTTGCGTCGCAGTACGTAATGTTGTGCGCCGGCAGTCAACTTGAACGTGGGGTTGGATTGCCCGCCTGCAAATTTATCGGCGGATAACGCGCCCTCGAATGGGGGCACTTTTTCTCGCAACCACGGTTCAAGTTTTGCTAGATCTAGTTCTTGTGCGCTCATGGGGTTCCTTTTTGACGGGGCGATAGTCGGTGAGTGGATCGCGGGCCGTGGCGTTTTGATGGCCAAGCTTATTCGCTTGGTATGATACAGGCCAAAATGGTGTTGTTGTGAACTGGTTGCCGCGAGGTCATTAGGGTATCTTGCGGGGGCTTATAAATTGAATTTGGACCACCAGATCACACTCACGGTTATGGGGAGCGCAACAGGTATGAGTCAGGTTATGGACAACTATCGGCAGGCGGTGGCAATGGTTACCGCTCCCGAGGCGTTTCTCGAGCTCACCACGATCGAGCAAGGCGGCTGTACGCTCAAGGCCTATCGACATGCACCAGGCTCTCTTCGTGACCTTTGGCTGATGGGCCAGGGCCACGGCGACAAAGAATACATTGTCTACGGTGATGAGCGCGTGACCTATGCCGAAGCGGGCCAGATTGTCGCCAATTTTTCTGCTTGGCTTGCGTCCCAGGGTATTGGCCCGGGTGACCGAGTCGCGATTGCCATGCGCAATTATCCAGAGTGGATATTGGCGTACTGGGGCGTCATTGCCGTGGGCGCGGTGGTAGTCGGAATGAATGCGTGGTGGGTTGCGGATGAAATGGCCTACGCGCTCGAAGATTCGGAGCCTAGATTATTAATTGCCGATGACCGCAGGCTAGAAGTGTTTGCGCAAATTGCAGACCGTTTCAGTGAAATTGAGGTGGTGGCGGTGAGAGACGATGCGCCATCGGTGCAGGCAACGCAGTGGCGTGACGTGGTGAGCATCGAGGGCGCGCTGGTGATGGAGCCCATCGATGAGAATGATGATGCCTGTATTTTCTATACATCGGGTACCACTGGTCGCCCGAAGGGCGCTCAATTAACGCATCGAGGCTGTGTGCACAATGTGTTGAACGTCGCTGCAATGGGGCAGATCTTTGCAACCACTCAAGCACTGAATAGAGATAGCTCGGTCGAGGCACCGGTTTCCGCGCCACCGCCCACGTCGTTAGTGGCCACACCGTTGTTTCATGTCACTGCTAACAACTGTGTGATGCAGGGTGGCACGGTGGGCGGAGGAAAGCTGGTGCTCATGTACAAGTGGGATGTTGAAGACGCGTTAAAGTTGATCGAGCGTGAGCAAGTCAATACGCTCAGTGCGGTGCCCATGATGACTCGGGAGCTGCTCGCGCACCCTGATTTTCATGACTATGACACCTCGAGCTTGAATTCACTGGGCGGTGGCGGTGCCGCGATGCACCCCGACTTGCCGAGTAAAGTCGTCGAGACGACTAAGCGCGCAAAGCCCGCGCAAGGTTATGGCATGACCGAGGTGTGTGGCATTGCCAGTTATACGACAGGCGACTTGTTTGTAGCGCGTCCAGCGAGTTGCGGACCCTTGGTACCGACGCTGGAAGGCAAGATCGTTAACGAGGCCGGCGAGTCGTTGCCCGTTGGTGAGCGGGGAGAGCTCTGCGTTAAGGGTGCTCCCGTGATTAAGGGCTATTTAAATCGCCCTGAGGCAACCGCTGAGGCGATTGTTGATGGATGGTTGCATACGGGTGATATTGGTTATTTTGATGAGGACGGGTTCCTCTATCTCGTCGATCGTGCGAAAGATATGATCTTGCGCGGTGGTGAAAATATCTACGGTGCTGAGGTAGAGAGCGCTTTGTACACCCATCCAGCGGTTCTCGAGGGTGTCGCCTTTGCGGTCCCGGATGATCGATTGGGCGAGGAAGTCGGTGTAGCGGTACATCTGAAGCCTGCTGCGATGTTAGACGCACCCGGATTGCGTGAGCATATGGGATCCCGGTTGGCGGCATTTAAGGTGCCCAAGTACAGCTAGAGGGCGCCAAAGCCTTTGCCGAGAAACGCGACCCGATCTGGAAGGGCAAATAACGAAATCGATCTCCCCAGCCAGCTGGGTAGATCGCGCAATGCAAATTGAGCGATTGACTGCCACCCAGCCACCATCGTGGCTGGGTGGCACACTATTTCACAGCGATAAGGAGCCCAGATGCTCACGAGACAGTTTACTGAAGAGCAAAAAATGTTCCGAGAGGCGTACCGACGTTTCCTCGCTGAAGCCGTCGTCCCTGAGATGGAGCGCTTTAGAGAGCAAGGCATTGTCGACCGAGAGATCTTCAAGGCCGCTGGTGAGAAAGGATTCTTGATGGTCTGGCCAGAAGAGCGATTTGGTGGCCTCGATGACTACGATATTCGCTGGGAGCAGGTCATTATTGAAGAGCTGGCTTATGCGCGGTGCGGCGATTGGTTTGGGTCGCTGCACAGCAGAATCGTCGCGCCCTACATTACGCGCTTTGGCACAGAAGAGCAGATGCAGCGCTATATACCTGGAGCCGTCTCGGGTGACATTGTGTTGGCCGTTGCGATGACGGAGCCCGATGCGGGTAGTAATTTAGCGGGCATGCGAACGCACGCGACCGAGGAGGACGATCATTGGGTGCTCAATGGCCAGAAAACCTATATTTCTAACGGCATTAATTGCGATCTCGTGGTCGTAGCAGCGAAGACTGATCCACACAATAATCCCCACGCAATGACATTGTTTTTGGTTGAGGGAAACTGGGAGGGATTTGAGCGAGGGCGTAATCTGAAGAAATTGGGGCTGAAGGCGCAGGATACGGCAGAGCTGTTTTTTCACGACGTCAAGGTGCCTAAGGCCAATGTGTTAGGTGAGGCGCATCAAGGTTTTTATTATCTAATGAGCGGGCTGGCTGAAGAGCGGTTGTTAGGGGCTATGGGTTACTTAGCCGCCGCACAATTATCTTGGGATCTGACGGCCACCTTCGTGCAGGAGCGTGAAGTGTTTGGCAAGCCGCTAGCCGCCATGCAGAACACGCAGTTCAAGATGGCGGAGCTGCGCGCCGAATTGGATATTACGCAGTGTTACGTCGATCAGGCGGCGCTGGCGTTTAACGAGGGCACGTTGAGCGCTGAGGATGCCGCAATGGCGAAACTGAAGACGTCTGAGCTGCAGCAGCGGGTGGCGGATGAGGGCTTGCAACTGCACGGTGGAGCAGGCTTTATGGACGAATACCCTATCAGTCGACAGTCTGCCGATGCGAAAATCGCAACGATCTATGCAGGCAGCTCTGAAATCATGAAATTGATTATTGGTCGGTATTGTTTGGGTGACCAATACGAGCCCTTTAATCAGCGTAATTTCTGAGGGGTCGGTTTATGGGAACCTTGAGTGGCATCACGGTAATCGAGCTTGCAGGGATTGGTCCTGGGCCGATGGGGGGCATGATGTTGGCCGATATGGGTGCCGAGGTCATTCGTATTGAGCGACCTGGCGCGCTGGATCCGAAGCTGGCTGAGCCGATCAGTGGTCGCAACAAAAAGTCGGTGGTGTTAGATCTTAAGCAACCGGCGGGTCTTGAGGCGCTCATGAAATTGATTGAGCGAGCGGATGCTTTAATCGATCCCTATCGTCCGGGCGTTTGCGAAAAGCTGGGCATTGGCCCCGAGGTGTGTCGGGCAAGGAACCCCAAATTAGTCTTCGCTCGGATGACCGGATGGGGGCAGGAGGGCCCGCTCTCGCAAGCCGCAGGGCACGATCTTAATTACATCGCGATCACCGGCGCATTGCACGCCATTGGCCGTCGAGGTGAGAGGCCCAACACCGCCACTGAACTTGGTGGGTGATTTTGGCGGCGGCGGTATGCTGTTGGTAACGGGCATACTGGCCGCGTTACTGGAGGCCACTCGTTCGGGTCAAGGGCAGGTGATCGATGTGGCGATGGTCGATGGGACAGCGCAGCTCATGTGGATGATGCAGGGCTTTCAACAGATGGGGGCCTGGAATGCAGAAGAGCGAGAGTCTAACCTGCTCGATGGTGCGGCTCATTTTTACGATACCTACGAGTGTGCTGACGGGAAATATGTCGCTGTCGGCGCTATTGAGCCGCAGTTCTACGCAGAGCTAATGACTAGGGCGGAGATTAGTGACCCGCAATTTGCAGCGCAGCATGACGTGACTCAGTGGCCGGATCTCAAGCAAAAGTTGGCGGCAGTGCTGATGACCAAAACGCGAGATGAGTGGGATCAGATTATGTCGGGTAGCGATGCATGCTTTGCGCCGGTGTTGACGATGCAAGAAGCCACCGAATATGGCGCTAATATCGAACGTGCGGTGTATACCCAAGTGGATGAGCTAGTGCACCCGTCACCGGCGCCGCGTTTTGAGCGAACCCCCTCTGACATTCGCCATAGCACGAGAGCCCTTGGCGCCGATACGGTCTCGGTGATTCAGGCGTCGGGATTATCGGGTGCTGAGGTGGAGGCGTTGTTGGCCTCTGGCGCTGCGGTCCAAAACAATTGATACCTGGTGAATAGCAAGTTCTAGGAGAGAGCAATGAGTGAATACGACACCATTTTAGTAGAGAGAGCGGGGCGAGTTGCCCGGGTCTCGTTTAACAGACCAGAAAAATTGAATAGTTTCAATGTGACGCAACGGCGCGAGTTCGTCCGTGCCGCGCAAGAGGTCAATGCCGACCGAGACATCTGGGTGGTGGTGCTGACCGGCGCAGGCAGAGCCTTTGGCGCGGGCGCAGACCTGTCTGATACCGAGGAGTCTGGATTTTCAGGTGCGGAGGGCGTAGAGGATCAACTGAACGCAGAATACAAGCCGGGCGTGCTGGCGATCCACCATGCGCGTAAACCCTGGGTGGCGGCAGTTAATGGCCCGTGTGCGGGGATTTCATACTCATACGCGATGGCTTGCGACCTCGTTTTGATGGCCGAATCGAGTTATCTCTATCAGCCGTTCGTGGGGATCGGATTGGTCCCCGACGGTGGCGCCACCTGGTTATTACCGCACCTCATCGGTTCAAAGCGGGCTTACGAACTGATGGCGCTTGGCGAAAAAGTCAGTGCGGAGAAGGCGGTGGAGTGGGGGCTCGCTAATCGTGTGCTGGCCGACGATGATTTCGCTCAAGCATCAATGGCTTTCGCACGGGATCTTTCTGAGCGATCTCCGTTGGCGCTACGATATACTAAAGAGGCCCTTAATTTTTCTGCCGCACACAACCTAGGTGACACGATCTCAAAGGAAGCGGCGCTGCAAAGTATTTGTATCGGTAGTGCTGATTCAAAAGAGGCCATTACGGCTTTTTTTGAAAAACGAACACCGGCTTGGAAGGGGCAGTAAATCGATTTGACGTTTTATCGCGGCTGGTAGGAGTCCCCGTCATGCTAACAATAAAAATGAATGGCCTCAGTGGTGAGCCTCTTCTTACTCAGAATCGGCTGGGGTGGCTATGCTTACGATGCGGGCATGCCGACTTTGCGCAGGCGCAGGAGCGGAAATGGGACGACTACGACACGGTAAATTCTTCCGTCGCTACCAATGGCAACCTCACGGCCTTCAACCAAATGATGAATATCGCCTACGGAAACATCGCAAGTTCCGGAAGCTACGCCAAATTGGCACGCCGCTCGACTTTCTAGTGGTCTCAGACCACGCCGAGTATTTAGGGGTCATCAGAAGCTTGTACTTGAACCCGATGATCACAGAGGGGTTGAGTTGGAAGGAGCGCATTTGGACGCGAATCGTTCAGTATTTATTACGTGACGCAGTAGATAACGATACCGGTCGAGAGTTGTTTACCACCGTGTTGCCAAAACCGGCAGAAAATGCGGTGGAAGCGATGTTGGGCTGGGAGGAAGACCGGGTCAGCGGGTTGGTGCCTCGGCAGCCGACGGTTGAGGTCGACACGTGGAAATTGATCACTGATGCTGCGGAGCGGCACAATGACCCGGGCGTTTTTACTGCGCTGATCGGCTGGGAATATTCTTTGATTCCGGGAGGCGCTAATCTTCACCGCGTGGTGATTTCGGATATTACAGCAGAGCAGGCGCAAACCTTTGCGCCTTTCGGTTTTGATGATAGTTCTTTCCCCAGCGACCTTTGGGATTGGTTAGAAGAGACCAGCCGCGCTACCGGCGGCGATTTTATTGCGGTACCGCACAACTCTAATATTTCGAAAGGGTCAATGTTCGATGTGCGAGACCTTCGCGGAGAGGCCATTGATCGCGATTACGCTGAGGTGCGTCGCTACTGGGAGCCGATTGTTGAGATAACCCAGATCAAGGGCGATTCAGAAACGCACCCAGTGCTAGCGCCTGATGACGCGTTCGCAGACTTCGAGCGTTACCCTTATTACATTCAGCGTGAGTGGACAGACTATGTTCCACAGCGGGGCGACTATGTTCGCAGTGCCTTAAAAGTGGGCCTAGAGTTGGACGCAAAAATCGGTTTTAACCCCTATCAGTTCGGCGTCATTGGCTCTACCGATGCCCACACGGCACTGCCCTCGGCAGAGGAAGATAATTTTCACGGCAAAATGGCAACCGATTCGATTCCCTCGCGAAAAGCCGGAGGATGGTCTGAGGATGCCCGTGGGACGTTTGGCTGGGGAATGAGTGCCTCGGGTCTTGCGGCGGTCTGGGCGACCGATAATACTCGTGAAGCCATTGTGGCCGCGATGCGACGGCGTGAGGTGTATGCAACGAGTGGCCCAAGAATTGCGGTGCGCACGTTTGCAGGTTTGAATTTGGCGGCGTCTGGTTTTGATCAAGCGTCTTTCCCCGATAATCTCGCCGCTGACGCTGTGCCGATGGGGGGCGAAATACAGGGGGCCCAGTCAGGTGATCAATTCACCCTGATGATTGAGGCCTCAGCGGATCCGCGGGGCGCTTATCTTGACCGCGTGCAGGTGGTCAAGGGTTGGCTTGATGACGCAGGCGAGACACAAGAGCAGGTCGTTGATGTGGCCTGGTCAGGCGGTGATGCCCGACTGGATGACGAGGGCGAGTTGCTGCCGGTTGGCACAACGGTTGATCTACAGACCGGGCTGACGGCCAATAGCATTGGGGCGCCTAGCTTGCGAGTGGTCTGGCGTGATCCGATTTTTGATCCGCTGCAATCGGCTTTCTACTATGTCCGTGTGTTACAGATACCGACTGCAAGGCACTCACTGCTCGATGCCCTCGCTTTGGGCGGTGATGTCGATACCCGCAGGCCTGATACGATACAGGAACGTGCGTACACCTCGCCAATCTGGTACCAGCCGTCCCCTGAGTAAGCTGATAATTGGCATCGCAGCTTAGACCGCGATGCAGACCCGCAAACCCTCCAGCACTGGCTGGGCTTGGGAGAGCGCCTCGCAACAGGCGTCTTGTATGCTGTGCCATGGCCAGCACTTCTTCTTCTCGAATCGTAGGGTTGACGGATTGCAGATACTGCAACCGGTCCCATTCCGCATTGAGTGTTTGCTGAGCGTGCGCAACGGCCTGCTCGCGGCGAGCGATGACCGTTTTGACCGCTGCCGCATCAAGCACAGGAAATAGTGATTCAAGTGTTTGGCGGAGTTTGCTGAGCGCTGCAGCGCTGGTTGCTGTGGGAACGTTTTGTAAATGCTCCGCGAGGTAGGACGATGAGAGTCGGTCGCCCACTTCTTTGCCCTCTGCTGTTAGCAGCATTCGCAAGGGTGTTTGATCGATAAATTGTCCCGTCTCTAAATATCTCGGTGCGAGGCACTCGACCCGGTAAAGGGCTTCGAGGAGTACGGTGCCCGCCGGTACGCCTCGGTGCTTAAAAGTACCGATACTGGCTTTCCCAATATCACTGCTGAGCAAGGTGGCCATCGACTCCATGACGATGGGGTGTTCCCAAGTCAAAAAGATAACGTCATCGCGGCTTAATGCGGTAGTCCGGTCATAAGTCGCTGTGGCACCATTTTCATCCAATCCAGGCAGTTGTCCGGTGACCAAATTTTCAGTGGGTTTGACGACCGTCAATTGCTCGTCGAGATAATCTTGATCAATGCCAATACGATCAAACAGCATCTCGCAAAAAGCGTGCAACGTTTCCGCGGATTCTCGTTGTTCGAGTGCAGTGATTATGGCTGCACCTCGCTCAGCGTTGTGGGAGTTGCGTTCCAGCAGCCGGTCACGGCCTTTTTCAGACTCTTGGAGCAAGCCTTGTCGCCGCTGACGCGTTGCCTCGATCAGATCGTCTAGCCCGCTACCGTCCTCCATTGCAGCAGCTAATGCGGCAGCAAACTCGGAATACAACTGATGACCCACTGAGCAAGTGGCATTGAAGGCGTTCAGGCCTTCATCCAGCCAGCGGTAAACCACTGCTTGCGCGGTATGTTCCAGAATCGGCAGGTGTAAATAAATATCGCTGCCTTGACCAATCCGGTCGAGCCGTCCGATACGTTGTTCTAGTAAGTCGGGGTGCCTCGGTAGATCAAAGCAGATAAGGTGTTTGGCGAACTGAAAGTTTCTCCCCTCGCTGCCAATTTCAGAGCAGATAAGCGCTTGGGCACCACCTGATTCCTCGGCGAAGTAGGCTGCCGC
This sequence comes from uncultured Luminiphilus sp., assembly GCA_905182485.1. GTDB lineage: Bacteria > Pseudomonadota > Gammaproteobacteria > Pseudomonadales > Halieaceae > Luminiphilus. The sequence continues at coordinate 46,445 of CAJJBO010000015.1, read as the reverse complement.
TCGATCACGCTCTATTAGGCTGAGGTCTTCATGAAAGGCGGCGCATCGGACGCCCGCTTTGAGGTGAAGATGATGCTCAAGACCCATGGCCGTGTGCTTGTCAGCACAAATCACGAGCGCCTTATGGGGCCGCAGTTGCTTCAATTGCTCTTGAAGCCAAGTGACTCGGGGGTCTGCTTCAATCCAATGTGCTTCGGGGTGCAGCGTCTCCGGATGAAGCTGGTTTGCGTCGCTGACATAAAGTTCAGGCGCCGCCAGCGGGTAGCATTGATGGTGCCGATTGGGAAAGCCAGAAATGCCTTGGCGCGTATTACGATAGAGCACTCTGCCTGTGCCGTATCGATCTAACATCTGTTGGATCTGGTCTGCGGAATTGGCATTGGTGTCGATGTCGGCGGGAAGATCACAGGGCAGCCCGTGTTCGAGCTGCTCGATCGCGTGGTTCCAAGCAGTAAACTGAGTTTGCTCTTTTCTGTAATTAGGCTTATAGATCTTTTACATCAAGAAGAGTTGTAGCCGTTCAAAATGGAAAAAAAGGCCTGCCTGCTCGGGCGTGGCGGTTAATAGCAGAAGCCCTCGGGTGTGCTGAGAGAGCGTATGGACAAACTCGCCCAGACTCGAGCGAGGGTGATTCAGGCCGGTGATGTGGTGGGCTTCATCAATCACAACCATGTCCCATTCCACTTGCCGAACACACTCCTGAAGCGCTGGGTCAGACTCAAAAAGATTGATGGGCGATAGCACCAGAGGGGATTCAGAGAATTCCTCACTGGGATCGGTGTCTTCGAGTCGTGCCGCATTTAATAGCGAGAAGGACAAGTGGAAGCGCCTTTGCATCTCGATGAGCCATTGATGTGTCAGCGTTTCGGGCGTGAGAATGAGCACGCGCTGCGCGCGTTGACGCAACAGTTGCTGACTGACGATGAGGCCAGCTTCAATCGTTTTACCTAACCCGACTTCATCAGCCAGTAGGACTCTTGGTGCAAATCGGGCGCCAACGGTGGCAGCGACGTACAGCTGGTGGGAGAGGAGGGTGGTACGAGCACCCAGTAAACCGCGTAGCCCGAACCCATCAGCTGAGGCATTATGATCTAGTGTTGTTTGTCGCAGTCCAAAGTCGGCAGGCTTGCCCAGCTGACTGTTCAGTAGTCGCTCAACTGGTGTGTTGAGTTCGATATGGGCATCAAGCTCAGCCTCGTTGACCTGGCAGAGCTCACCCTGCTCATTCTCTGCGGCATAAACCATGATTCCTGCGTGCTGTTCTGCGCGTCACCACGACGAGTGAGGCGCCGTCCATGCGGATCAATTGATCGCCGGTTTTCAATAGCAGCCGGGTCAAAGGTGCGCGGTCAGTCGCGTAGACGCGCTCCTCTTCAACAGCTGGAAAATGCAGTGTGACGCGCCGGGTATCGGCGGTGGTGACAATCCCTAGTCCAAGCGTGCTATCGGCGTGACTGACCCATCGTTGTCCGGGAATAAACATATCGGTCATCGTCTAGAAAAACAGTTGGTAGCTGTTGCGTCGTGCGTGCTCAAGAAACACTTCGGTATCGAGCTTTTTGATGCCGGCTAAGGTTTCAGCAATAAAAGGCAGGTAGCGTGGTTCATTGGGCTGCCCGCGATAGGGTACGGGGGTTAAATAGGGGGCATCAGTTTCTAGGACAATGCGATCAGTGGGCGTAGCGTCAGCGACCTCGCGGACATTATCGGCATTACGGAAGGTGATAATGCCATTGAACCCCAGCATAAATCCCTCGCTCAGGCAGAATTCGGCGAGGGATAGTGAGCTTGTAAAACTGTGTATCACCCCCTTATTTCTCAGTGTTTGGCTGTGGTTCGCTAAGATAGCGCGAGTGTCTTCATCGGCTTCGCGGGTGTGAATGACGACGGGTAAGCCCGCCTCTGAGGCAATATTCAACTGTGCGTCAAACGCTTCTGCTTGGATTCGGCGATCGGCGTGGTCATAGTGATAGTCGAGACCAATCTCGCCAATGGCGACGACCTTTGTGCTGCTGCAGTTTTTGGTAATGCGTTCGCTGAGCTCACGACCCCAGCTATCGGCTTCGTGAGGGTGGATTCCCTGTGTGCACCAGACTTGGTCGTGATCGGTGGCGATGCGTTGCACTGTATCAAGGTTGTCTGCTGATACCGCAATCGTGACAATGCGCTCGATACCGACATCCTCCGCGGCATGTAAGGCGCTTTCTAGCGCCTCATCACCGAGATAGTCGAGATGGCAATGCGTTTCAACGATAGGCGTGTCAAAGCGCGGTATGGCACGGCGTGTAGATGAGCTCATTTGGGGCAACACAAGTAATCAATATTAATTATCGCACAATTTGCGACAAGGATTGTCAGTCAGTCGCTATCCTATCCGCGATGGACTGTGCGAGAGCGCATCGCCTGAACCGTATCGATAATTTCTTGCCACAGCCATCGATGCATCGGCGAATGATCGGTACGTCGATGCGCAATGAGTGAGTACTGAACGCTGAAGGTGAGGTCAACCGGTAAGGTCAGTGCCACAATGTCGCGCGTGGCCCCCTCGCTACGAGCAAGGTAGGCGGGGCATATTAGGAGATAGTCAGTTTCTCTGAGAATCTCAAAGGCGGTCAAGAGATGAGAGGTTTCCAATATGCCCTTGTCACTCTCAAATAACTCTTTCGCGAGCACTTGTCCGCCGATCAGCTCCTCTCGATCGGCGACATAGAGCGCGATGTGCGGATACTGGCGGATCAACTCTTTGCTGAGCGTCAGCTGGACTAGGGGGTGATCTTGCCGCACGAATATGGCTAGTGGTGAATCTGCTAAGGGTAAAACTGAGAATTCTGGTGCGTAGTCTTCTCTCTGAATTTGGATGGCAAAATCGAGCTCTCCACTCGCTAGCTGATCCAGCTGCCGCTCTGCTCTGGTGATGGTGCGCAATCGCAGCTTCGGCGCACTTGACTGCAGTCTGGCTGAGAGCGGTGGTAACAGCGTAAAGCCGACATACTCAGAGATCGCCAGTGTGATCTGACCTCTGTACGAAGCGGGTAGAAATTCTCCTGCGTCCAGCAGGCCGTCGATTTGTTCGAGCGTGACTTTTAATTCCGCGGCGAGCCCAAGGGCTCGAGGCGTGGGTTGTACCCCTCTTTTGCTACGAACGAATAGCGGGTCATCAAACGTCTCCCGCAGCCGCCCCAGCGTCTTTGACATGGCGGGTTGGGTGATCGACAACTTGCTGGCAGCTTTAGAAACGCTGCCCTCTTCAATTAAAATATGTAGTGCAACCAATAGGTTAAGATCAATTTTTGCCAGTCGACTGAGGTTCATTGAGTTCTCTTATAACGGTGGGGACTACGTCGAATCAAAAAAATACATTAGCGGTAATGATACAGCTCATTCATAGTAAATCACAGGCTAAGCGGGGCGCTCAGTTCTCTCTTAGCGCGCGCCGCGGCCAGAGTCCGTAAAAGCTTTTACCCGCCGATCTTTTCGGCGGGTTTTTTTTGCGTTATATTCTCTACCGACCCCGCTAGGCTCATGCACTGTGAAATACCTGACGCTCCTGTTGCTGTTCGCAGGCAACCTTACCGTAGCCGAGACGCCGGTGCCTTTTGGGCTGTTTGTGCAGTTATCTGAGGCCACAAAAAATCCCAGTGCAGGGCGCCGCCAGATTTGAGCACGAGGGCGGAGCTTGCTGCGGCTGAGGCGGTTCTGCTTGAGCAAGAGCAGTTCCTTGGGCCTTATCACCCTTCACTAGCGGCACTAATGGTAGAGGTTGCCGCCATCGCGTCTGCATCTGGCGATCTGTCTCGCGCGCGGAGTTTTATGATCGGGCATTGCATAATGCGCGGGTTAACAACGGCCTTTACGGCGATCAGCAATTACCCATCTTGCGGGGCTTGATCGCCCTGTATCTAGAATCTGGTGACCGTGAAGCGCTAGAGGAGAGGGCGGCGTACCAGTTCCGATTACTCGGATCTGGGTTGCCGCCATTCGAAGAGGGAGAGCTTAAGGCGGCACTCGAGTTTTTTGATGTCACTTTGGACGTCTTGATGGATGTCGAATGGGGTCCGCGAGGTCGCGAGTTACTTCGGTTCCAGAAAGATTTTGACGACATGACTGCGGCAGAGATCCGCGTAGCTGTCAATGGTGTCAACCTTTTACCTTTCGTCTAGCGGGTTTTTATTATGTTCTCGAGTTCAAGTTAGATGTATTAGTGGACGATCAGCGGTTCGAGCGCACTTTTTCGGACCCCGAATGGAGTTCGTTAGAGCGAGAACCGCGGCTCGAGGCGTTACAGAGGCGCCTCATGAGCAAAGGGGAAGACTTGTTTGAGCAGTTGTTGAGGGTCGCGCCTGCTCAGCATGATGCACTCTCAGCGCTTGCCGATTGGCGGTGGTTTTATCGGCAGAAAACTCGTGCTCTGGCACTGTACGAGCAGGCTTGCCAGATACACCCAAGTCGTTTCGAAAAGCCCGGAGCGCTGCCAGAGTACCCCGCTCTAGGGCGGCTTATGCTCCCTGATTCAGGCCTACCCGTGACTCAGGTGACGCTCTCAGTGACGGATCGTGGTGTCGCCAAGGAGGTTGTGGTGACCGCCTCCAATTCGCCCAGTGATGACCGCGCCGGGGCCAAGGTCAAAAGACTGCTGCGCAACACCGCTTTCCGTCCAGCCCTGCGTGACTGTGTGGAGCCTGCTGCGCTAAGCCCGTTGGTTATGGAGGTTGTGTTGACGCAGTGATCAGTCGTTGTGAATGACGAGCAGAGCGCCCGTTGCTTTCACTGATCCCGTGAGCCGCCAGTTCAGCAACTCGCCGCCGTGCCTTTGGATGGCTTTTTCGGCCATTTGGTGAAAGGTGGGCCGCTCGGGATCTCCGATCACAATTGTGCCGACACCTGCGTCGATGGCACGGTCGATCATTGTGCCGACTGGCTTAACGAGTTCGTCCCAGAAGCAAATATCGCCGCCGAATAAAATATCGGTTTGCTTGAGGTCTTTCTTATGCACCTTTTCAAAGCGCTGTACCCAAGGCGTGGTGGAGACCCCATTGAGCTTAGCGACGGCATCGAGATAAGGGAATACAGCGGGATCTGCGTCCATTGAAACGACCTCTGAGCCCCATCGTTGAGCACACCAGATTCCAGTGATGCCCCATCCGCAGCCAGCATCAAGTATGTGTTGCCGTCGCAGTGGTGTATTCTTTTTGAGGTAGTCAATGATAAGGCAGCTTGATTTCCACAGCTTGGTCCCGTGGATACTGGGTTCATGACCTGCTCGTTTACGGCGCGGATGCAGGCATGGCTTGCATACGGCATTGCGACACCCCGAAAACGGCGTACATTCTTAGCGCTGACGGCAGAAGGTCGAGACTTTTTTTGGCGGGCAGTCGCCGCCTTGGTCTGGCTGGCAGCAGCGGGTTTCGAAGTTGACATAGCGCTTCTCGCGTTCACGGGGAGCGCGAGCTTAACAAACCTGCCGACACGAGGGTATCAGCGTTTGGTAACTTCCTCGGCCTGCAGACCCTTAGGGCCTTCTACCAAAGCGAACTCTACTTCTTGCCCTTCATTAAGGCTGCGATACCCATCGCCTTGAATCGCCCTGAAGTGCACAAAGATGTCGTCTGGCCGATCGGCCATGGTGATGAAACCAAAACCTTTGGCGTTGTTGAACCACTTAACGGTTCCTACCTGGCGGTCTGACATAAAAACTCCACCGCATAACTATTATTATTGTGTGTAGTCTTATCAGGGCTTTAGGCGGAACGCAATACCTCTATTTGCGATCTTTGTCGTCTCAGTGTGGCAATCGACGCCGCGGCTTGCTCTTGCTTTTGACGCTCTGCGACCACGACTTCGGCGGGAGCTCGTTCGACAAAGGCCTTATTGTTGAGCTTTCCCTCGAGTCGAGCGAGTTCAGACTCGTGCTTGGTGATCTCTTTGTCTAGCCGCACCAGCTCCTGCTCGATATCAATGACCCCTGCCATGGGCACACGAATTTCAAGCTCTCCACACAGCGCCATTAGGCTGGGAGGGGGTTCTGCGTCGGGTGATAGGGCGGTCAGCTGGCTGACCTTGGCCAATTTAGCGAGGTAAGCTGCATTTCGTGTCAGGCGCGCTTTGTCTTGTTCGGATGCGTGGCTTACTAATACGGTCAGTTCAGTTGATGGTGGGATGTTGGCTTCCGCACGAATCGTGCGGATCGCAATAATTATTTTCTTCAGCCACTCAATTTCACTCTCTGACTCCTCGTCGATCTGCTCCGCGCTGTAAGTTGGCCAGGGGGCCAGCATAATGCTGTCACCCTGCGTGCCGGCGAACGGGCTGACGCTCTGCCAAACCTCTTCGGTTAAGTAGGGCATAAAGGGGTGCAGCATACGAAGCGATTGCTCCAGTACCGTGATGAGTGTCTGTCGTGTCCCAGTGCCGCCATCGCGTTGGTATCCTCATCCCAAAGTACGGGTTTGGAGAGTTCGAGGTACCAGTCGCAAAATTCATTCCACACAAAGTCGTATAGCGCTTGTGATGCTAGGTCAAATCGATACTGAGCATAGGCGCGATCGACCTCTTGGAGGGTGGACTCCATGCGGCTTTTGATCCAGCGGTCCGCTAGTGAGTCTTCGCCTCTTTCAGATAGCAGATCATGACCTTCAGCATGGCTTAAGACGTAACGGGACGCATTCCAGATCTTGTTACAGAAATTGCGATAGCCCTCTATTCGCCCGATATCAAATTTGATATCTCTTCCCGTTGAGGCCAATGAATAAAACGCATAGCGCAGTGCGTCGGTGCCGTAGCCCAAGATGCCATCTGGAAATTGCTTACGTGTGGTTTTATCAATTTTAGCGGCTAACTGCGGCTGCATGAGGTTGGCAGTGCGCTTCGCCAGCAACGCGTCAAGGGATATGCCGTCGATCAGATCGATTGGGTCTAATACATTCCCTTCGATTTAGACATTTTCTGCCCTTCAAAGTCACGCACTAAGCCGTGAATATATACCGTGTCGAAGGGTACTTCCTTCATAAAATGTAGCGACATCATGATCATCCGCGCGACCCAAAAGAAAATAATGTCAAAGCCGGTAACAAGCACTGAAGAAGGTAAATACGTCTTGAGGTCATCGGTGTTGTCTGGCCAGCCAAGGGTAGAAAACGTCCATAGTGCAGAGGAAAACCAAGTATCGAGCACGTCGTCATCTTGTCGTAGGATCATGGTGTCTGGCAGTTGATGTTTAACGCGCACCGCCGCTTCAGAGTCACCCACATAGATGTTGTCTGCCTCGTCATACCATGCCGGTATGCGATGTCCCCACCACAGCTGGCGGCTGATACACCAGTCTTGGATATCGCGCATCCATGAGAAGTAGGTGTTTTCCCATTGCTTGGGTACGAATTGAATCGCGCCCTGTTCGACAGCTTCGATAGCGGGAACAGCAAGTTTTTTGGCATCGACATACCACTGTGGCGTCAGCCAAGGCTCTATGACGGCGCCCGAGCGATCGCCTCGTGGCACTTTGAGGGTGTGGGGCTCAATTTTTTCGAGTAGCCCCAGTGCCTCGAACTCAGCAACGACCGCCTTTCTCGCATCAAAGCGATCCATGCCCCTGAACCGCTCTGGTGCCGCATCGTTGATCGCCGCGTTGGCGGTGAGGATATTAATTTTTGGGAGCTGATGACGCTCTCCCATCGCATAATCATTGAAGTCGTGTGCCGGTGTGATCTTGACGCAGCCTGAGCCGAACTCAGCTATCAACATAGTCGTCAGCAATGATGTCCAAAGCGATCTAAAACCTGTGGCTTTAGCGCAGCTTCCATAGCGTGTCCAAAGACATGTTTGCCTGTTCGGGCTTCATGCACCGCCGTCGTCGCCCAGCATGGTCTCCGGGCGAGTGGTTGCCACCACCAGGTGCCCGTCTCGGCCCTGCAGCGGATATCGCAGGTGCCACAAAGAGCCCGCCTCTTCCTCTTGCACAACCTCAAGATCAGAAATGGCAGTGTGAAAAGTGGGGTCCCAGTTGACGAGCCGATGCCCCCGGTAAATGAGCCCCTCTTCAAATAGCGTGATAAAAACGCGCTGAACCGCTTGTGATAGCCCTGGGTCCATCGTGAAGCGTTCGCGGCTCCAGTCCGGTGACGTGCCCAAACGCCTTAACTGTTGCGTGATGGCTCCGCCCGATTCTGCCTTCCAGTCCCATACCCGTTCAATAAAGGCTTCCCTGCCCAGTGCTTCACGGGAGGAGCCCTCTGATTCTAGCTGTCGCTCGACCACCATTTGCGTGGCGATGCCAGCGTGATCCGTGCCCACCTGCCACAGCGTGTTGTGGCCTCGCATTCGTTGATAACGCACCAATGCGTCCATGATGGCCTGTTGAAAACCATGCCCCATGTGGAGCGTGCCGGTGACATTAGGGGGAGGGATGGGGATGCAAAACGCGGGCCCTTCGCCCGATGGTGCAAAGTAACCATTGGCCTCCCAATAGTCATACCATCGTCCCTCGATGTCAGCGGGTGAAAAATTCTTGTCCATAGTCACGGCAGTGATGGGCCTCTAATGGTTAATCAGATCGTTCAGAGATCGTGTTTGGTCAGTGAGTAGCCTCGGTCTCGATAAAATCGCCATGCATCTCGTGACGACGCTAGTGACGAACTCATCTGGCGCTACGATTTCGGCAAGACGCGTAAAGCGAGAAAAGTAATCGAGGATCACGCCGGTAGTGTTAATCAACACATCGTTTTGCTCAAGCGGCGGTTCAGACCAGCCAATGCTAACCAGCTCTTTGTCATCGTCGCCGATTAGCGCATGCGGTAGAAAACTTTCAGCACGAAATGTCCACAGCGCATTGTCAAAGGTGTGGGCTTGTTCCTCATCGCAGACGCTAACGACTAGGTGATGGCCGCGTGAAACGGCTTTTTCTGCAATACGGCCTACCGCGTTGACGACCGGTAGGCTGCCGTCGCGCGGGAGGACATAGAAGTCAATCTGCGTCATGAATGACCGGCACGTTCCCGCAAATACGCGACCAGCAATGGGACGGGCCTGCCGGTTGCGCCTTTGGGTGCGCTTCTGAATGCGCTGCCCGCAATATCAAGGTGAGCCCATTTGTAGTCTTCCGCGAACTGCGCCAAAAAGCAGGCCGCCGTGATGCTGCCACGCGCCGCCGGCACCGATATTGGCTAGGTCGGCGAACGGACTGTCGAGCTGTCGGTGATACTCGTCCCAGATTGGGAATCGCCACCCTCGGTCGTAGCTGCGTTCTCCCGCACTGATCAAACTATTGGCGAGATGGTCATCATTTGAAAATATGCCCGTTGCCTCGTGTCCTAAGGCGACGATGATCGCGCCGGTTAGGGTGGCAATATCGACCACTTCGATTGGTTCGAAGCGGGCAGCGTAAGTGAGTGCATCACACAATACGAGTCTTCCTTCAGCATCAGTATTTAACACCTCTATTGTTTTGCCAGACATACTGGTGACTACATCGCCGGGTTTGGTGGCGCGTCCACTCGGCATATTTTCAGCCGCTGCGATCACGCCTACTATGTTGATGGGTAACGCCATTTCTGCAGCCGCGTGTAGCGCACCGAAGACCGAACCGGCACCCCCCATGTCGAACTTCATCTCGTCCATTTTGCCGCCGGGTTTAAGGCTAATGCCTCCGGTATCAAAGGTAATGCCTTTGCCCACGAGACAATAAGGACGCGTCTTTGCGGAAGCGCCCTGATACTTCATGACGATGAGTTGCGAGGGTTGATCGGAGCCGTTGCCCACCGACAATAAAGAGTGCATACCCAATGACGCCATCTTTGGCTCGTCCAGCACGGAGACGGACAGTTTCGAGTGCATCCGTGCAAGCTTTCGGGCCTGACCGCTGAGGTATTTTGGCGTGCAGATGTTGCCAGGCAGGTTCACCAGTTCTCGCGTGAGGTTTGCTCCTTGGCCGGTGGCCCCACCTATCGCAACTGAGCGCTTGGCTTGTGCGACGGAGCAGAGGTTACCTGGCGACACGGCGACCCGTTTGAGGGGGCGAGCAGGTTTTTTACGCTGGTTGAGCGTGTGTTCATATTGATAATGTGCCAACGTCAGCTGCAATGCGATTTGCTCAAGCAACATGCTTGCGTCCCGAACTTTACCCGTCAGTCCATCTGTCCAGACGAGGGCGTCCTTCGCTTGGCTGCTCATGAGCGATCGGGCAAGCGTTTCTGCCAATTTTTTCGCTGAGCTCACAGTTTGGCCGCCGATGTCTCCGCAGCCGATCAGCAGCACACGTTGAACCCCAGCATTTCCGGGAAGCCAATGGTGGCTTCCCAATGACGACGAGAAGTCGCCGTTTTTCATGACATTGGTGACGGTGCCGCCCAGCAATTTATCAAGCGCCTTCAATGGAGGCGACAGTGTTGTTTTATCGGGAACCAGTGCCACGAGGGCCTGAGTCTTTATTTGGCCGATGGTATTGGCGGTGCGTGCGGTGATACTCAATGTGGCCATGCGATATCCTAATTCTGTTACGCGGGAAGCGGGAGGGCGCTAGTGTATGATGCCGGAGCCTTTAACGAAATAACCATCTATCGGACTTTCAACCCAATATTGAGCTCATGCGGATACTTCGGTACTTAACACGCGATATTTTACTGCATACGGTGGCGGTCAGTTTTGTCCTGTTCCTGGTCGTGTTTGCTGGTCGATTCATCCGGTATCTGGCTGAGGCGGCAGTGGGCTCGCTGACGGGCGACGTATTGCTGCCGATTATGCTATTCAAGTTGCCTGGGTTCTTCGAAATGATTCTGCCGCTTGGTCTTTTCATCGGTATTTTGCTGAGCCTCGGTCGACTTTATGCTGAGAGCGAAATGGTGGTGCTCAGAGCTTGTGGTGTTGGCCCAGGTAGACTCGCCGGGTATGTCTTAGTGCCCACCATGGTGGTGGTTGGCGCAGTGGCGTTCTTATCCCTCTATGCGGCGCCCGAGGGCTCTGCCCGTGCCCAAGTGCTGCTGGATAACCCGCGGTCAGCAGAGGGGCTTCATATTCTTAACGAAGGTCGGTTCCGGAAGCAGCGTGATGGGCATTACGTCACATATGCCGAGCAAATCGACGAAGCGGGTGTGATGCACAATATTTTTGTCTTCGAGCGAGAGCCGGGATCGCAATCAGATGTCTACAACGCCACTTTCGCGCAAGAAGGCGAAATTGTTTTTCAGGAGTCGACGGGGCGTCGGTATCTAGAGCTGCGGGGAGGGACTCGATATCAGGGGGAGCCAGGAAAGCTCGCGCTCGAAGAAATACAATTTGATTTGTATGGCGAGTTGATCCCGGAGTCGCAAGGGAGTCTTCGGCGCACCACTAAAGTTCAGGCGATGGCGACGCAGGCATTGTGGGACAGCAGCGATCCAAAATTACGTGGCGCTTTGTGGTGGCGTGTGTCCTTGCCGCTCATGGTGCCGGCCATCGCAATGATCGCCCTGGCGCTGAGCCGCACCGATGCCCGGCGAGGTCGCTATGCAAAGATTGGGCCTGCGATGGTGGTTTTGCTGCTCTATTTTCTGGGTCTGACTCAGGGCAGGGGGCTGATTGAATCGGGGCAGGGCCCGGGGGTCATGTTAGCGGTGCACGTGGCTTTTGCCGTTTTGTCTGTTGTTTTACTGCATTGGGAGCGCATCAGTAAACGCTGGAGCATCGTCAATGTCTAAGCTTGATCGTTATATCGGCGGTGGTGTGTTGATGGCGACGCTCGGTGTGTTGCTCCTGCTGGTGGGGCTGGACGCTTTGACCTCCGTCATCGACGAAACAGATGACATCGGTGATGGGTATGGTTTTCTCAATATTTTAGTCTACGTCGGTTACACCTTGCCTCGCCGCATTCACGAGTTCGTGCCATTTGCGGCTTTAATCGGGGCGCTTATTGCGCTCGGTCGTCTCGCTGCCTCGAGCGAGTTGGTGGTGATGCGTGCCGCAGGCGTATCGATCAGTCGCATGGCAGTCACTGTGTTAAAACCCGCGCTGCTCGTGGCGGCCCTCGGTTTTTCAGTCGGAGAATTTGTTGCGCCGCACTCGGAGCAACTGGCGATGAGCTATCGTGCACTAGCGCAGCGGTCCGAGTCTGCGGTCGCTGGCCGGTTTGGCGCGTGGAATCGTGATGGTAATACTTTTATCCATGTCGACGCAGTCCAGAGAGGCGGCATCGCTTACGGAATTACCTTACTTAATTTTACTGAGGACCGGCGCCTAGACACCACGCTGATGGCAGAACGAGCGACCCATGCGGGGGATCACTGGATGTTGGAGCGGGTCAAGCTGACTCGCTTAGAGCCCAATGGCACAGTGGTGCTGGAGGAGACGTTAAGGCGGTGGGATACGGCCATTACACCCCAGTTGCTCACTCTGGATGTGGTGGATCCAGAGACGTTATCTGTGCTGCAGCTTTGGCCTTACGCGCAATATTTGCAGCATCAGGGCATGGTCTTTACGGATATTAAGCTCGCATTCTGGCGGAAGGTGTTGCAGCCCTTTGCGACCCTGGGCTTAGTACTCGTCGCCATGTCATTTATTTTCGGGCCGCTACGAGAAGGCACGATGGGAGCTAAGATCTTTGTCGGCGTGATTGTCGGAGTTGCCTTCCGAATCAGCCAAGATTTTTTCGGGCCCGCCAGCCTGATTTTTGGCTATGACCCGCTACTGGCTGCGCTGTCACCGATAGTTGTCTGTTGGTTGGGAGGACTGTGGTTATTACTCCGCCGAACTTAGCGGCACAGGCTCACCCCTTTTTGGGAATCAGTACCAGCCGCGTTCCCGACCACTGATCATGCCAGTATGCGTTGTCCGCCGAGACGAAGCGCCAGGCATAGCCGAGACCCAGGAGCGTCGCTGATAAAAGAGCGCCCACTACACGTATCAGTGCTTGTCGCCAGGTTGGCCGTTCGCCACTCTGAGTGATCAGCTTAATGCGCCATGCCTGCATGCCGAGGGTCTGGCCGCCTCTGCGCCAAAAAATGCCGAAGAACAGGATGACGATCAGCAGCCAGCCCGCCCACTGCAGTACTCGCGGCACAGTGGGTTGAGCAATACTGTCTGTGGGCCCCAGTATCGCGACCCAGATGGCGGTCGCGGCCATAAACAACGGTAGTATAAGCAGCAAGTCGTAAAGCATTGCTAGCATATGGCGCCAAATGGGTGGGGTAGGGAGGCGGTTCAGTGATGCAGACTCTGGGGTCATAGTAACGTTGGCCGTTAAAGATGAAATCGTGATTTCAGCGTAAACTAGCATGAACTGGATAAGATCGATGCCCATCATGATAAAAGACGAAATCAACACGGCGTTGCAAGTTGCCTTTGCGCCGCAGACGTTGCTAGTGGAAAACGAGAGCTTCCGCCATAACGTGCCCGAGGGCTCGGAGACTCACTTCAAAGTGACGTTAGTGAGCGAGGCGTTTTCTGGGCAGCGCAGTGTCAAGCGACATCAGTCGGTCTATGCCGTGCTCAAGGAATGGCTGGCGGGGCCTGTCCATGCGCTGGCACTTCACACCTATACGCCCGACGAGTGGGATCAAGTGGCGGCAGTACCGGCGTCACCTGACTGTCGAGGAGGAACGGGGAAGTGATTAGTCACGTCGACGCCTTGGATCGCGTGGTTGTCGCCTTGTATCGTTTTGTTCGGCTCGATGATTTTGCGTTACTCCGCGCGCCTTTGCTGGAGGTGTGTCAGGAGGCGCAAGTCAAAGGGACGTTACTGCTTGCGAAAGAGGGCATTAATGGCACGATTTCTGGGAGTCGAAAGGGTGTTGATACCGTCATCGCGTGGTTAGAGCAGGACCTTCGTTTCGCGAGCCTTGACTGGAAAGAGTCTTTTCATGGCGCTGAGCCATTTCATCGCATGAAAGTAAAGTTGAAGAAAGAAATTGTAACGATGGGGGTTGAGGATATTGACCCGACCGTTTGCGTAGGCCAGTACGCGACGCCCGCGCAATGGAACGCATTAATTGACGATCCCGATTGCCTGGTCATCGACACTCGCAATGATTATGAGGTGGCCATTGGCACTTTTCGGGGTGCCATTAACCCAGAAACGGAGCATTTCCGCGATTTGCCTAGCTGGATCGATACGCAGTTACAGCCATCTCGCCATAAAAAAGTCGCGATGTTTTGTACTGGCGGCATACGTTGTGAAAAATCGACGTCTTATTTAGTGTCTCAGGGGTTTGAGCAAGTCTGGCACTTGCAGGGTGGCATTTTGAAGTATCTCGAGGAGGTGCCGGTGTCTGAATCGCGTTGGCAGGGGGAGTGCTTTGTTTTTGACGCTCGTGTCGCGGTAAATCATGATTTGGAGCAGGGCAGTTTTGACCAGTGTTATGCCTGTCGTCACCCCATCACAGAGGCGGCAAAGGAATCCTCAAAGTATGAAAAGGGTATTTCTTGCCCGCGATGTTACGACCAGCGCAGCGACCGCCAGCGGGCGCGTTTTCAAGAACGGCAAAAGCAGGTAGAGCTTGCGGCATTGCGAGGTGAGCTGCATATCGGCAGCGAGCCGCCGATTCGTCAGACCAAGGACGCTTCATCGCAGTGAGCGAACGCGACTGATTAGCCCGTTAGTGGGATGAAAGTAGCTCACGGACGCGCCATCACCCGCCGATATCACCCCGACCACTCGGACACTGCCGCTGGCTGTGCGTCGCAGAATCGGGCCGCCTGATGCGCCTTTTTTGGCCACACAGTCGGATCGTGCAGGCTGGCTAGTCGCGGCGATTACCACACAGTCCGGATCATACATCAGCCCTCGCGAGGGTGGCGTCTCTCCGGGTTCCTCGGACCTGCCTGAATCAGTTGTAGGGGCAAAACCTGCTGCGATGACGCGAGTGCCGCGTTGAGCGGGTTGGGGTGAAAGGGGAATCCAAGCGCCGATGACGGTGCTGGCTACCGGAGTGAGAATCGCCCAGTCCGCAGACATCGAGCCGCCGCTGATAATGAGACGGACTGGCAACGGAGTGTCAGGTGAGTGTTGCGCGAATAATTGAATGGGCCCTTGTGTGGCGGCGTAATCTTCGAAGCAGTGCCAGGCACTGAGCAGTAACGTGTCTGGCCCCGGTGTGATGGCGGTGGCACTGCAGTGTTCAGTAAAGTGGCGCATGCGGCCCTCTACTGAGCGGATGACAGGCACCTCAATGCGTACCATGGCGGACTGCCAGTAAAGCGCTTGCAGATCTGGGGCAAGCCTTGGGTCTGCAGTGAGTGGCTGCGGTAGCATGAGCAAAGTCAGAGAACTTAGCAGGAGGGTGAGAACTGTAGTGGCATGAAATGGCCGCATGACGATTCCGCTGAATTGGTGCAGGTGGATTGACCATAGCACTGATTGAAGTGGCCTCGGATCACTGTCTAAGCCTCACGGCTCATGATGAGGGCAGAGCTGGTGTATGCTCGCCGTGCACGACATTCATCGGCTAGAAATGTAGGCCGCAGAGGCGCTATTCGAGCATCGCGGTCCGAGAGAGAGAATTGGGGTCTAACACGTTGGATTACTCTGGGCAGCAGTTAAAAATGGGCCTTTCGTTGGCGGTCATTGCCAACATTATTTGGGGAGTTGCGGCGTTATATTGGATTGAAACACAGCCAGTCAGAGCGGTTGATGTCGTCGCCCATAGAGCAATCTGGAGTTTGCCGATTGCGACGGGAATCCTCCTATGGATGCGCCGCTTGCCCGCTACATGGGCCCTGATCAAACACCGTAAAACACTCCTTTGGAGCGCGTTGGGCACGCTACTACTGAGCACTAACTGGGGTGTTTTTGTCTATGCGGTGAACGCGGGTCGAGCGACGGAAGCGAGCCTCGGCTATTTCATGTTGCCGCTATTGACCATCATTGTGGGCAGATTTGTGTTTCAGGAAACCCTTAGCACGGCCCATCGACTGGCTATTGCGCTAGCCGTCGCGGCGGTTGTTTTGCAGATCCTTGCCTATGGGAGCCTGCCATGGATCAGCCTGGTCGTATCGACTTCATTTGCGCTTTACGGCGCCATTCGCAAAAATATTGTGGCCGATTCGATGCAGGGTTTATTTATAGAGACCCTCTGTATGTCACCGTTTGCTCTGGGTTGGCTTTGGTTTACTGGTGGGGCAGGGATGGGGGCGCATGGTCTTCGTGTAGATGTGTTCCTGTTGTTGGCGGGTGTCTACACGACGGCGCCGCTGCTGACTTATATTGCGGCGGCCAGATTGTTGCCGCTGAGTATTGTGGGCTTTACCTCTTATCTGGGACCCACGCTACAGTTGTTAGTCGCGCAAACGGCATTGGGAGAATCGATTGATTTAGCAACGGCTGTGTCGTTTGGGCTCGTTTGGATGGGTGTTGTGCTGGTCTCTGGTCAGGGTCTTTTGCGGGTTCGACGACAGCGTCGGCAACAGGTTTGAAAAATAGGGTTTATTAAAAGGTGTTGAGTTAGTGAGCGGTCAATATAGCGAGGTAACAGACATCGCGATAATTCGTGATCACAGGTTTCGATGGTCCAGCTAGACGCATTGGGGCGGGAGTGGCGCGGGCTGCTTGGTGACGAGTTTCTACAACCTTACCTGTCTGAGCTGAGTGTCTTTTTACGAGCTGAGAGGGCGGCTGGGAAAGAGATCTTTCCTGCCGAGGGTGAGTACTTTGCCGCCCTAAATGCCACACCACCTAGTGCGGTTAGAGCGGTGGTGTTAGGGCAGGATCCGTATCATGGTCCTGGCCAAGCCCATGGACTGAGTTTTTCGATCAAGGGCGGGGGTCGAACTCCCCCGTCTTTGCGCAATATTTTTCAGAGATAGAATCTGATTTACACATCTCAGCGGCCAATCACGGCTGTTTAAAAGCGTGGGCAGAGCAGGGCGTATTTCTATTAAATACGGTACTGAGCGTTGAAGAATCTGACCCAGGTGCCCATGCAGGGCAGGGTTGGGAGAGCTTTACAGATACGGTAATTGCGTTGATTAGTCAGCAGTGTGAGTCGGTCGTGTTTATGCTTTGGGGAAGTCATGCACAGAAAAAGGCTGCGCTGGTCGATGCATCACATCATCAGGTATTGTGTGCGCCACATCCTTCACCGCTGTCTGCATACCGTGGTTTTTTTGGTTGTCGCCATTTCTCTGTGGCTAATAGTTATCTGCAATCTAAAAATCGAGGCGAGGTAGATTGGTCGCTTTCTTCGAAGCACGCTTGAATAGTAGAAAGCGCGCGCTCAGGCTCGCCGAGAAATACCGAGTCGCTTGCCGCCTCAGGAGTCAGCTCAATCAGTACCTGCTGGGCGTCATCTTGGCTGGCTAGATTGACGACGCTACCGACAGCCCGATTCGCTTGGTTACTCAGGCGAGCACCGGGAGCGATCGCGTCATGAATCTCGTCGAGCGTGTGGTCAAGCGAGGCACGGTACAAGCGCCGTTTTGGCGTGCCACGATAATGCAGTCGAGCGACGATCTCTTGCCCTGTATAGCAGCCTTTCGTGAAGCTGACGGTGCCGTTGAGGTCGTAATTCAGATCTTGCGGCAAATAGGCGCCAATCGTATCGAGTTCCACTCTGGCCCGAGCGGTTATAATGTCAACCTCAGCCAACGGCAGGAGCGCCGTGTCGTGGGTTGGTGCTGAAAACTCGCTAGCCTGCCAACGCTCGATGATGCCATCGCCGCGCGGTATCTCAATACCCACGATCGTGTCGGCGTCGTAGTGCATCAGTGCGGTGTGTTCTGGTGACGGCTTAGCAGCTTGAACGGTACGGCATGAAACGCACCAGTCTGAGTGAGTCAGCGTGCTTTTAGAAAAAGAAAGATAGGGCTTGAGGTGGACTGCTAGCGCGGCCATGACGGCTTGCCGACCCCGTATCATGACGTGTTCGGCATTAACGATGACGGCGAGCACGTCTGCGATCACTCTGCCTTTTGGGTTGCAAAAGGCGGCGAAACGAACGGCACCTGGCTCGGTATTCTCAAAGTCCGCGGTCGTCTGTCCTTGGAGGAAGTGGACCGCATCTGCGCCGGCTAACGTCATAACAAGGTCAGTGTCGGCCGGGGCAACTGTTTGCGGTGGGGTGCTAATGTCAGTCACGCGATTATGATGTCCTCGGCAAGGCTAATGGAAGACGCCTATACTACACCTTTGGGTAGGCAGATTGGATCGCTATCATGGACCAGCGCGAAGAATGGAACAGAGCACGATGGGCCAGTCGCCGAGGGCTGTTGGAGTTAGATTTGCTGTTGTCGCCGTTTGTTGATGACGGGTTCGCGCAGATGAGTGCGGAGTTGCGGGCGATGTATCGAGAGCTGCTATTCCAGGATGATCAAGATTTACTCGAATGGGTCATGGCGCGCAGCGATACCCCAGAACCACGCTGGCAACCCGTGATTGCCGAAATACGGCGCTTCCACCAACTGGACGTTTAGCCGCGGTTAATCATCGATACTCAGGCAGTTGATCCACCGGACCGTCTAGCGCCAGTGTTGGATCAAAATTGAGGGGTATTAATACTGAGTCCCGCGCGTCGGGCAGGGTGTCGGGATAGTCTGAGTTAAAATGCAGCCCACGACTCTCGTTCCGTCCCGACGCACACGACACCATGAGCTGTGAAACCTGGGTGAGATTGCGCATCTCGAGCAAGGGCCGCGTAATTTGGAAGCGACCGTAGTAACGAGAGACCTCCTGCTGAAGCAGGGCGACGCGCGCGGCGGCGTATTCCAGTCGCCGTGTGGTCCGGACGATGCCCACGTAATCCCACATCAAGCGTCTGAGCTCTTGCCAATTATGCTGTATCACGACCTTTTCGTCAGAGTCGCGAACACGACTGTCGTCCCAGGCTCTGGGTGTGGCGGCAGAGCCAGAGATAGGGTTAGAGAGTGAGGTGGCGATGTGCTCCGCGGCGGATTGTGCGTAAACAAAGCACTCAAGCAGCGAATTACTGGCCATTCGATTGGCGCCATGCAGTCCAGTGCACGCCGATTCGCCGACCACGTAGAGCCCCGGAATATCGGTAGCCCCATGCTGATTCACGACGACTCCGCCGCAGGTGTAGTGCGCGGCGGGCACTACCGGTATGCGCTCAGTCGTAATATCGATTCCCAATGCCAGGCAGCGTTCATGGGCTTGAGGAAAGTGACGCGTGATAAAACTGGCGGGGCGGTGGCTGATGTCAAGATAAACACAATCTGCGCCCAGTCGCTTCATTTCATGATCAATAGCCCGCGCGACAATATCCCTTGGGGCGAGTTCGGCCCGAGGGTCGAAGTGTGGCATGAACCGTTCGCCATCCTCGAGGTGCAGCGTGGCGCCTTCGCCCCGTAAAGCCTCGGTGACTAAAAAGGAGCGTGTCCTCGGATGGTAGAGGCAGGTGGGGTGAAACTGATTAAATTCGAGATTAGCCACTCGACAGCCAGCGCGCCATGCCACCGCGATGCCGTCCCCGCTGGCTCCGTCGGGATTGGTGGTGTATCGATACGCTTTGCTGGCTCCGCCCGTGGCTAGCACCACCGCATTGGCGCTAAGAGTTTCAACGCGTCGGGTTTCGGTGTTGAGTAAGTGGGCGCCACAGACTCGGCCCTCCGACTTGATCACATCAACCAAGCAAAGGTCAGTGAGCAGTGTGATGTTAGACGCCTGCTCGGCGCGATTGGCGAGCACCTCGGCGATGGCGAGGCCTGTTTGGTCAGCGGCGTGGATGACACGTCGGTGGCTGTGACCGCCTTCCATCGTGAGGTGAAATTCACGAAACTCAGTGTCAGGCTGATCGTCTCTTAGATCAAATGCCATGCCTTGTGACACCAGCCAATCGACACTTTGTCGGCTACGCCCGATAGTAAAGCGCACCGCGGGCTCATGACATAGACCCGCGCCGGCATTGAGCGTGTCAGTTACATGAGCCTCTACTGAGTCACGGTCGTGTAATACGGCAGCCATACCGCCTTGTGCCCAGGAAGTTGACTCCCGAGCCAAGCTGACTTTTTGACAAGACCGCTATTTGCAGGGTGTTGGGGAGTTGCAGCGCGAGACTCAGCCCAGCGGCGCCGCTGCCGATGATGAGCACGTCAAAGCTAGGAAAGGTGGACATGTTCGGTTGACCGTAAGTGTGACGTGAGTGCTGTATAGTAATGGCCTGTGAGTGTAAATGATCGGGAACTTTTTGCTTGCGACGCGATCTGATAGGTCAGTAAATCGCCGGGAAGAGTTATCGCCTGGCAAATTGGGTGAATTGAAGGTGTATTTTGACAGCCTCTGAGACAGATCAGCAACTGGTTCAGAGGGCACAACGCGGCGATTTGCGGGCGTTCGACCTCTTGGTACTGAAGTATCAGGGTCGAATCGCCGCGCTGGTCAGCCGGTACGTGTCGGATCGGTCTGAGGTGGAGGATGTTACGCAAGAGGCCTTTATCAAGGCATACCGGGCCCTCGATAAGTTCCGAGGGGACAGCGCCTTCTAGCCGCTCCGCATCGCTGCCAACGCCGCCAAAAATTATTTGGTGTCGAGAAGTCGCCGGCCGGCAGCTGACGCCACAATAGAGGATGCGGAGGTGGGCGAGCAGGCCGAGTTGTTGGCAGACGTGGGAACCCCAGAGGCGGTCGCAATGGGAGAAGAGTTGGCCGAAGTGGTGGAAGACGCTTTGGCGGCCCTACCCGAAGAACTGCAGGCAGCACTGACATTGCGGGAGTTTGAGGGATTAAGTTACGACGATATTGCGGCAGTTTTGGACTGTCCCGTTGGAACAGTTAGATCTAGGATTTTTCGGGCACGCGAGGCGATTGATGAGCGTGTTAAGCGGCAAATGAGTGGGGAGTCGGGATTCAGATGACAACCAATGAGAGAGAATTCGAAACGCTGTCCGCGGTGATGGATGGGGAAGCTGACGAGCTCGAGTTACGGCGTATGCTCGATGCTACCAGCAGCGACGTTGAGTTAAGGGCAAAGTGGCGTCGGCAGCAAATGGTGCGGGAATTGCTTCAAACCCGCCGCATTAGTCAGCCCGACATTGAGGTTTCCGCTGTCGTAAAAGGGACGTTAACTGGCGGAAACGGTGCGCTCAGAAATCCGCTTTGGAGTATGGCTGTGGCTGCTTCTGTGACCATGGCAGTTGTGCTGGGCGGTCAGCAACTGTTGGTACCCCAAAATAGCGTCATGCAAGGCGCCGTAGTCAGTGATGTGGTGGGCGGTGTCGTACCAGTTTTGGGCGCACAGCCCGTTCAGGCCAGCCTCGGAGCGAGGTCATTACCGGTCGCGGGCCGGCAAGTCGATTCGGCCGATAATGAGCGACGAGAAGCGGCGGCTATGTATGAGCGGCTGGCGCAAGATCGATATCTAAATCTGGGTCGCCGTCATGCATCGGCTGCTGCGCAGACTCATCCTGCTCCTTATATTTCTTATGTTCGTGCGCCGGCGGCTAGTGGTGAAAACCCCCCGTTGCAGTGAGCCGGTGAGCGACTGGGGGGTGCGGTTTTTAGGCGCACTATCGCTGTGTGTTGTCTGTCTGTCGCTACCGGCACAGGCCTCTGCGCTCGACTGCGAATTAACGACTGAGCCTGAGCAGGCGCTTGCAAAACTGTTGGATGCCCACAGGGCCATTTCCTATGAGGGAACGGTGCTGTTCGAGCGAGCAGACAATCGACAGTTTTTAGAGGTTAAGTGGCCAAGCCGGGATGCCCCTAATGAAAATCGTCAGGGAACGCTGCGTCGCCTTAATGCGAAGGTGAATCCCCAGGCGGAATTTTGGCCAAGCGCGTTTGTCCCGGAGAGCCGCGTGTGCGATCTCGGCAAATTTTATTCAGTGAGCCTCGATTCGAGTCGTGTCATTGCGGGCCGGTTGACAAAAAAATTGGTGCTGCGGCCGCGCGACACGTTGCGCTTGGCGCACTTTGTTGATGTGGATGTTCAAACGGGTATGGCGCTTGCGATGGTAACTGCTGAACCGGGCGGAAAAGTGCTGGAGCGATTTGAGTTTGCCGCCATTCGCTATCGAGATTTGCCTCCGTCTGGGGTTGGTCAGTCTGAAGAGGCGGAGGACGGCTCGATTGCGCCGGGTCGAGGCGTGATACCCGGTTACTTTGTGGTGGCTGAAAATCATGAGCAAGGTGTCTTCGTGGTCAGCGATGGCTGGGCTACTGCTTCTGTATTTATTGAGCCGTTGCCGCCGACGGCGCCCTCTGGCGAGGGTGCCGTCATTGACGGTGCCACACTTACCTACACTCGAGGTACGCGGGTTGGCAATAATGGCGTGTTGATTAGCGTGCTGGGAGAGGTGCCTGTGGTCACGGCAAGACTGTTAGCTGATGCGGTGCGTTCTGCCGGGTCAGGGCCATAATGGGCGGGGTAACGGAACCGGGTATTGTGGTGGCTGTAGAGACCAATGCTGTTTGGGTGGAAGCCGATCGAAGCGCTGCATGTGGTCGCTGTGCAGCGCGCGCGGGTTGCGGGCAAGGTGCCTTGTCAGCCCTGTTGCAACAGGGCAAGGGTCGGGTGAAGGCACTGTCGAGCGACACGCTGCAGGCATCAAGTTGTCAAGTTGGCGATGAGGTCATGATCGAGATTCCCGATTCCACTTTGCTAGGAGGTACGCTATGGCTCTACGGTTCGCCTCTAATGCTGGGGACAGGCTTTTCATTGTGGGCGGCTTCCTGGGGTGATTTGTGGGCCGCCAGTGCGTTCTGCCTTGGGTTGTTGAGCGGGTTTGCTATCCTTCGGCAGCTGAGCTACCGCTTCCAAGGTCGGTTGCCCGGCATGGCGGAACCTCGGTTAGCGTCTAAAACTGCGGAGCCGCATTTCGAGCTGCTCGCAAAACAGTAACGTCAATCTTGTTAGATTTGGAGTACGGCCATGATGGTACGCGCTGTCTTGTTTATTTCTGTTTTTTGGGGCCTGTATGGTTTCGCCAGCCTGTCGAGTGCGGCGCTGCCTGACTTCACTGAGATAGTCGAAGCTTCCTCACCCGCAGTCGTGAAGATACTTGTAGAGTACGAGGCTGAAAACCCTCGCTATCAAGAGGAGTTAGAGGAGCTACCCGAATCTTTACGGAGATTCTTTGACTTTCGCGGCCGCTCCCCAGTGCCGCGTGAGCGAGCGGGCATGGGCTCTGGATTTATCTTCTCCAGCGATGGTTTCGTGATTACCAATCATCATGTTGTCGACGGTGCGAAATACGTCGTGGTGCGTTTGCCCAACCGGCAGGAATTTGACGCCGAAATCATTGGTACTGATCCGCGTTCTGATCTGGCGGTGCTAAAGATTGCCGGTGATAGCCTGCCCATCCTGCGCTTGGCGGATGAGGAGGCGGTTAAGGTGGGGCAATGGGTGCTGGCAATCGGCTCACCCTTTGGTCTAGATTTTTCGGTTACCGCTGGCATTGTCAGCGCAGTAGGGCGAAGTTTGCCGACTACTGCTGGTGACAACTATGTGCCTTTCATCCAAACCGATGTTGCGATTAACCCCGGCAATTCTGGTGGGCCGTTATTTAATCTTGAGGGAGAGGTCATCGGTGTCAATTCTCAGATATTTACGCGCTCGGGAGGGTCAATCGGACTGTCGTTTGCGATTCCGAGCTCAGTGGTCCGCAATGTCGTCGCTCAAATACAAGAAACGGGCGAGGTAGAGCGCGGATGGTTGGGTGTCAGTATTCAAGATGTCGACCGCAATCTTGCCGACTCTTTCGGTCTGGATCGTCCTCGGGGAGCCTTAATCGCTCAGGTGGGTAAGGATTCACCTGCCGAAAATGCTGGCCTAGCATCAGGCGATATCATTGTGAGCTTCGATGGTCATGCCGTTGAAACGTCAGCAGACCTTCCTCATATCGTCGGCCTCATTGCGCCGGGAACGTCAGTGGATGCCGTGATTATGCGCGATGGCAAAGAGCAGACCATTGAAGTAGAGGTGGGTGTGCTGGCTGCTGATGCAGTGGCGAGGGTTGAGACAGAGGCCGCATCAGATGGGACGGTGAGGCTCTTGGGTATGCGTATTGCACCGGTTGAAGCGGAATTACTGTCGGAGCTGGGATTATCCGGTGGTGTCTGGGTGGTCGGCGTTAAGCCGGGCTCTCCAGCAGCTGAATCGGGTGTGGAAGAGGGCGATATATTGACTCGATTGGGCAGTCGTCCGATCAGCCAGATAACGGATCTTGATGGCGTTGCGGACGAGTTGGTGCCTGGCGCTTCTGTCCCGGCGAGGTTGATTCGCGGGCGTAGCCCCCTATTCATTGGCATTCGTATACCTGAAAGCGACTGATGCTCGGGTGTTTAGCGTGCTAAAATGGTGCGCTTCGATGTTACGGATTGTTGTTTCTAACAGTCCCCATTCCTTTTGAGGCGACCAAGCAGTGGCTGAACTCAGTCATATTCGTAATTTTTCTATCATCGCGCATATCGACCACGGTAAGTCGACGCTGGCTGATCGGTTTATCCAGCACTGCGGCGGATTGTCAGAGCGAGAAATGGCCGAGCAGGTACTCGACTCCATGGACTTGGAGCGCGAACGCGGTATCACCATCAATACCGCACACGTCACGCTGGATTATGAGTCTGCAAGCGGTCAGGTGTATCAGTTGAATTTTATTGATACACCTGGGCACGTCGACTTTTCATATGAGGTTTCTCGCTCACTGGCTGCTTGCGAGGGTGCCCTGTTGGTGGTGGACGCGGGCCAGGGTGTCGAGGCGCAGTCAGTTGCGAACTGTTACACCGCAATTGAGCAAGGTGTCGATGTGCTGCCCGTGCTCAACAAGATGGATTTGCCTCAGGCTGATCCTGAGCGCGTGCAGCAGGAGATTGAAGAGATTATTGGGATCGACGCCACGGAGGCGGTTCCGACGAGTGCAAAGACAGGGTTGGGTATCGAGGATGTGCTCGAATACCTCGTTCGAAAAGTACCGGCACCAACCGGTGATCGCGACGCGCCATTACAGGCACTTATCATCGATTCATGGTTCGATAATTACTTGGGCGTCGTGTCGTTGGTCCGCGTGATGCATGGGCAGCTCAGTAAGCGAGACAAGTTTCTGGTGTCGTCTACCGGCAAGCAGCACCAAGCGGACATGATTGGCGTGTTCACGCCGCGGCGGACCACGACAGGCTCTCTGATGGCAGGTGAGGTGGGTTTTGTCGTCGCGGGCATTAAAGACATCAAGGGCGCGCCAGTGGGCGACACCCTGATTTCAGCCTCACACCAAGAGACGCCGGCTTTGCCCGGTTTTAAACAGGTCAAACCGCAGGTTTATGCGGGTATTTTTACGGTCAACTCTGACGACTATGAGGATTTTCGCGAGGCGCTGGGTAAATTGACGCTCAATGATGCGTCGCTGTTCTACGAGATGGAAACCTCCGCTGCGCTGGGCTTTGGGTTTCGGTGCGGCTTCTTGGGCATGCTGCACATGGAAATCATTCAAGAGCGGCTGGAACGTGAATACGATCTAGATCTGATCACGACCGCACCGACGGTGATTTATGAAGTCGTAAAAAAGGGTGATGAGGTGATCTATGTCGATAACCCCTCCAAACTTCCCGATCCTGGCGACATTGAAATCATGCGCGAACCGATTGCGCGCTGCACTATTCTGACACCTCAGGAGTACCTAGGTGCTGCCATAACGCTGTGTGTGGAGAAGCGAGGTTCCCAAGTTGATTTGCAATTCTTGGGCCAGCAAGTGCAGCTAATTTACGACGTGCCGATGGCGGAGGTCGTATTAGACTTTTTTGATCGTTTGAAATCAGTCAGCCGGGGTTACGCCTCTCTCGATTACAGTTTTGAACGGTTTGAGGCTGCAGACCTGGTCAGACTAGATGTGCTGATTAATGGCGACCGAGTGGACGCCTTGGCGATTATTGTGCACCGGGATTATGTCCAATCTCGCGGACGCGTATTGACTGAAAAAATGAAAGAATTGATCCCGCGACAGATGTTCGATGTCGCCATTCAGGCGGCGGTGGGAGGCAAGATTGTCGCTAGGCAAACCGTCAAGGCGTTGCGTAAAAATGTCACTGCCAAATGTTACGCTTCCATGTGATCCAGAAGCTGCTAGAGAAGCAGAAGGCCGGTAAGAAGCGTATGAAGCAGGTCGGCAATGTTGAGATACCCCAGTCGGCGTTCTTGGCTGTATTGCAGGTCGATCATTGAAGCCAGCACGTTTTACTCTGCGTGAACGGCTCGTTTCAGTGATAATTAGGGCTCTGGCCTGAGGCGTTTAGCATGATGAACATTGATTTCCCGCTGATTCTTGTGATCGTTGTGCTGGGCAGCGGGGCGATTTGGCTCCTCGACACATTGCTGTTGGCTAGGGGACGTCAGTCCCGCCGGCAGGAATTGGCAGCCCGGTTTCCTGGGCACGAGGAAGAGGGCTCAAAGGCGGCGCATGCTTTCAGCGAGGCGTGTCTTGCTGAGGCGGCTGAGCCAGCGGTTGTTGAATATGCTCGTTCATTCTTTCCTGTATTGGCGGTCGTATTGGTATTGCGCTCATTTTTATATGAGCCTTTCCAGATCCCCTCGTCCTCTATGGTGCCTACCCTCGAAGTCGGCGATTATATTTTGGTGAACAAGTATGCCTACGGCCTAAGACTGCCCGTGACGCGAACCAAAGTGTTCGAGCTAGGCGAGCCAGAGCGGGGTGATGTCATGGTCTTTTTCCCGCCACACCAAAATCAAACCTATTACATTAAACGGGTCATTGGTAAGCCCGGTGATCGCGTAGCATATCGCGACAAACAACTCACAGTGAATGGCGAGCCAGTCCCTCAGATGTGGTTGGCCGAGATACCGGCGGGGCGTTATGCCGTAAAAATGGGGCGGGAATCATTGCCCGACACCGATGGTCACTTGATGCAAATCGATAATCGCCGACCACCTCGTAATTTTTCGGTCGTCGTTAAGCCCGGACATTATTTTATGATGGGTGATAATCGTGACAACAGCAGTGACAGTCGTGTTTGGGGTCAGGTACCGGAGCGAGATATTGTGGGTAAAGCGGTAGCGATCTGGATGCACTGGGAGGCTTTTCTCAGCGTGCCCTCGTTTAAACGGGCAGGTGCCATTGACTGACGATTTAGGGGGCGGGTGTGAGTAGACGTGAGCTGCAGCGCTCACAGGTAAGCGCAAGACGCCGCAACGCGGCAGTGAGTTTATGGGCCATCACAACGAACTTGGCTCTTTTCGGGTTGCTCTTGATCGCTGCGCTTCGCGTGGCGCCAGGTTACTTTGAGTACGTCACCGTGAAGAACATCGTGCTGCGTGCTGTGGTTGAGCAACCCGTGTCTGGCGAGACCGTGCCGCAACTCAGGAGTCGGCTGGCAACGTTGTTAGAGACGAACCAAGTGCGTGGCGTCGAGGTTAACGACATTACCATCTACCCAGAGAGAGGTGTCATCGTTGTCGATGCGCGTTATGAAGCCCGATTTCCGTTGTTTTGGATTCTTGACGGAGTAATGCAATTTGACGATCTGGTTATCGAAACGATTGCCGTGGGGCGTTCTTGACGGGGCTTAGACCGATTGAGGTCGAATCTTTGCAGGCAAAGTTGGGCTATGAGTTTTCTAATGCCGACTTATTGGTCCGCGCCCTGACGCATCGCAGTGCGGGCAAGGTTCACAATGAGCGATTAGAGTTTTTGGGAGATGCAATTCTGGATTTTATTGTTGCTAAACAGTTATATTTCCATCGGTTTCCTGAGGTTGACGAGGGTACCCTCAGTCGCATGCGGGCAAGTGTTGTCAGTGGTGGGGCCCTGTCGAGGGTGGCGCGCGAGCTGGGATTGTCTGAGCACCTCATTTTAGGCGAGAGTGAGCGCAAGAGCGGTGGGCGGCATCGGGAATCGATCCTTGCCGATACACTTGAGGCGCTAGCAGGCGCTGTGGTGCTGGATGATTGCACAGAGCGAGCCCTCATCGTCGTAGGCCATTGGCTGGTCTCGAGTATTGAGGCAGTGTCGCCGCATGATGTCGTTGATGCGAAGACGCAGTTGCAGGAATGGCTTCAAGCAAGAAAAGAAGCACTTCCCGAGTACAACATTACCGCCGTCTCGGGTAGCGATCATGCGCAATCTTTCGAGGTGCAGTGTTGGCTACCCAGCAGGAAATTGACCGCTGAGGCGGTGGGTTCTAGCCGGCGACGTGCAGAGCAAAGCGCAGCCGCTCTGATGGTCGCCAAGTTGGTGCATCATGACCCAGTCTGATCAGCACTGTGGCGTGGTCGCCATCGTGGGTCGACCCAATGTTGGCAAGTCAACACTGCTTAATCATTTACTGGGACAAAAGCTGAGTATTACGTCTCGAAAGCCCCAGACAACGCGGCATCAACTATTGGGAGTGAAAACAGAAGGCTCGCTGCAACTTGTTTTTGTGGACACGCCAGGTATTCACATGGGGCAGTCAAAGGCAATTAATCAGGTCATGAACCGGACGGCTGCCGCGGCAATGAATGACGTCGACGTGACGCTGGTATTGTGTGATCGAACACGTTGGACAGATGAGGACGAATTGGTGCTGTCACTGGCAGCGCAGCAAAGCGGCCCGGTCGCACTCGTGATCAATAAAGTCGATTTACTTGAGGATCAGTCGGTATTGTTGCCGTTTGCGAAAAGCCTCTCAGCTCGTTGCCAATTCGATGCGGTTTTACCTGTGTCGGCGTTGCGCCGGCGTGGTCTAGAAGAGTTGACGCAGTATGTTCAGCAATACGCTCCCTTGGGCCCCCACTTATTTCCTGAAGACCAGATCACGGATCGAAGTCAGCGGTTTCTTGCTGCAGAGCTGGTTCGCGAAAAAATCATCAGGCAGTTGGGAGATGAACTGCCATACGCAACCGCCGTTGAAATAGAGGACTTTAGCGCTGATGAGAAGGGCGTATTGCATATTAGTGCGCTCATTTTGGTAGAGCGGGATGGACAGAAAAAGATTCTTGTCGGCGAGTCGGGCGGGCGTCTCAAATCGATCGGTACAGCTGCCAGAAAGGATATGGAGCGCGCATTCGACGCTAAGGTGATGCTGAAGCTGTGGGTGAAGGTGAAGTCGGGTTGGTCCGACGACATCAGGGCTTTGAAAACGCTGGGGCTGGATCCGTTGAGTGGATCATGACGATGCTACAGCCCGCATGGGTGCTGAACCGAAAGGCGTATGGGGACAGCGGCCTCTTGATAGAGCTTCTCACGGCCGAATCAGGTCGATGCAGTGCGGTTGTTCGAGGTGCTCATCGGCGCAAGCAGGGGGGGTCACTCGCTGCTTTACTACAGCCATTTTCCCCCCTGCTTATCACTCTGGTGGGGCGAGGTGAGTTAAGGACGTTACGTGCGGCAGAGTCGCCGAGGCCTTCTTACGTTCTGCGCGGTGACGCGCTCATGAGCGGGCTATATGTCAACGAGCTTGTTAATCGGGTGGTGCCACGCTTCGATCCGTATCCTGATGTTTTCATAAGCTATGGAGAAAGTGTTGAAGCGCTCAGCAACGGTCCCTCTGAGACGATCCTCAGACGTTTTGAGCTGACACTGTTGAGTGAGTTGGGGTATCGCATAGATTGGTTTTGCGATTGCGAGGGTGACGAAATTCAGCCTGAGTGCGCATACCGCTTCGAAGTGGGTTGCGGTTTTTGCCCGGTGTTGGCAGCCGAGAAGGCCGGTGCCATGGGGCCTGTGATCACCGGGGCGCAAGTGACTGCGGTGGCAGATTGGCTTGCGGTTGGTCTGGTCGCGCCTACGCTGGATTGGACACCGATCAAGCAGATAACCCGTGCCGCGCTGAATCAGCTGACTGCTGGCCGCACGTTGCATAGCCGAGAGA
Source organism: uncultured Luminiphilus sp. (assembly GCA_905182485.1). Lineage (GTDB taxonomy): Bacteria > Pseudomonadota > Gammaproteobacteria > Pseudomonadales > Halieaceae > Luminiphilus. The sequence goes on along the minus strand of CAJJBO010000015.1, from coordinate 16,738 downwards.
TTTATCGACAACTAAAAAAGACATAATGCTCCGAGTATTTGTGCGCCGCGGCTATTAGGTGCTGCGCAGTAAATTGTCAGAGTGTCGGTATACTGAGCCCCTTTTTACTTGAGGCAAGTAACCCTAGTGAGTAATTTTCCAACTATTGAGGATACTATCGGTAATACGCCGCTGGTGCGTTTGCAGCGCATTCCAGGGGACACCTCTAATCTGATTCTAGGTAAGCTTGAAGGCAACAATCCGGCGGGATCCGTTAAAGATCGCCCTGCGATCAGCATGATCAGAGAGGCGGAGGGCCGAGGTGAGATTGCGCCGGGTGATACGTTGATCGAAGCCACGAGCGGCAATACGGGTATCGCGTTAGCGATGGCCGCAGCGATCAAGGGTTATCGGATTAAGTTGATAATGCCGGCTAATCAAAGTGAAGAGCGGAAGGGCGCGATGCGGGCGTTTGGCGCTGAGCTGATCGATGTCTCTGCCGAAGAGGGTATGGAGGCGGCACGTGATCTCGCGCTGGCCATGCAATCTCAGGGCCAGGGTTTGGTATTGAATCAGTTTTCAAACCCCGATAATCCTGTGGGGCACTTTGGATCGACTGGCCCGGAGATATGGGAGCAGTCGGAAGGTCGGATTACGCATTTTATTGCTTCAATGGGAACGACTGGAACGATCATGGGCGTTTCGCGTTTTTTAAAAAGCCAGAACCCGGTAATACAAATCATTGGATTGCAGCCCACAGATGGCTCGCAAATTCCCGGTATACGACGGTGGCCGCTGGCATATTTGCCCGAAATTTATTCTGCTGATCGTGTTGACCGCGTCATGGATATTGGGCAGTCAGAGTCTGAGGTAATGATGCGTCGTCTCGCGCGGGAAGAGGGCATTTTTGCCGGCGTCTCTTCTGGCGGCGCAGTGGCCGCCGCCATGCGCTTGAGCGCCGAGGTTGAGGATGCTGTCATTGTCGCCATTATTTGTGACCGTGGTGATCGCTATCTTTCAACTGGCGTATTTTCGAACACTGATTCAGCTTGAGTGGTATTTCTTTTCCTAGGGCCTCTTTCGAGGCTTGGGCTTGAACGAGTAAGAGAGGACCAAAATGGTCGATGAAAGTGGCCCTGAGCCGGTTCAAATAGAGCACTTGTTGGGCATTGTCCGTCGGTTACGAGATCCTGATCAGGGTTGTCCGTGGGATGTCGGTCAGACTTTTCAATCCATTGTTTCCCATACACTCGAGGAAGCTTATGAGCTGGCTGACGCGATTGAGTCGAACGATTTCGATCAGATAAGAGAAGAAGCGGGTGACGTGTTATTTCAGGTCTTGTTTTACGCGCAGATGGCGGACGAAAAGCAGTACTTCAACTTTGCTGACGTGGTGGATGGTTTATCAAAAAAATTAATTCGTCGGCATCCGCATGTGTTTTCGCGCAACAGCAACGCGCAGTACGAGGCGCCAATAGTTGTTTCTGATGTGTCTGACAGCTGGGAGAAAATCAAGCGCATTGAGCGCCAGCGCAAGCACCAGTCAGGTATTTTGGACGATATCCCACTGAACCTGCCCGCCTTAACAAGAGCGCAAAAAATACAGAAGCGGGCGGCGCGCGTTGGTTTTGACTGGGCGGACGTGGCGGGCGTTTTTGAAAAACTCGAGGAAGAGATTTGCGAATTAAAAGAGGCACTGGTCGAAGGTGAAGGGGCGGCGATAAAGTCCGAGCTGGGCGATGTATTGTTTTGTGTGGTTAACCTCGCCCGCCACTTAGATTTCGATGCGGAAACGGCTATGAGAGGTGCGACTAAAAAATTCGAGGGTCGTTTTCGATTGATGGAAGAGCAGGCCATTGCCAACGGAAGTCGTCTCGAGGATGAAAGTGTCAGTACGTTGGAGGCACTCTGGCAGGCAGCAAAACGCGATCGCTCGCAAATTGAATGACTTGCGGCATGACGACGGCCTGTGTAGCGTTAGCGGCTGAGGACTGCGTCGACCACATTGTATTTCAGGAATTTTTCATTTATGCGCATCATATTTATTGGCCCGCCTGGCGCCGGCAAGGGAACACAGGCTCAGTTTATTTGTGAGCAATTCGGCATTCCGCAAATCTCTACCGGAGATATGTTGCGCGCCGCCGTCGCTGCGGGCACTGAACTTGGGCAGCAGGCGAAAGCGATTATGGAGTCTGGTGGCCTAGTATCCGACGACATCATTATTGCTTTAGTAAAAGAGCGACTACAGCAAGAAGACTGTGTAAATGGTTGTTTATTTGATGGTTTCCCTCGAACTATTCCGCAGGCTCAGGCAATGGTGGATGAGGGCATCGCGATTGATCACGTGTTGGAAATTACGGTTTCGGATGAGGAGATCGTTAAGCGCTTGAGTGGACGAAGAGTCCATCCGGGGTCCGGCCGCATTTATCATGTTGACTACAGCCCGCCCTCGCGACCTGATGTAGACGACGAGTCAGGTGAACCACTGGTGCAGCGTGAGGATGATCATGAGGACACAGTGAAGAAGCGTTTAAGTGTTTATCATGAGCAAACGCGTCCACTGGTCAATTTTTACCGCGCACTCGATGCCGTTCAATATCACCAACTTGATGGTATCGGTGCTGTCGATGACATTACTCGTCACATAATGGGCGTATTGCGCTAGGGTTAAATGCCATTCAGTTTGCTTGTCAATAAATATAAACCTTGATAGCGTTGGTAACGGGACGGACACCTTTAGGAGGGACCTATGGCCGCTGCAAAGAAAGCAACAAAAAAGAAACCCGCTGCAAAGAAAAAAGTAGTAGCAAAGAAGAAAGCACCTGCCAAGAAAAAGGCAGCTGCGAAGAAAGCACCTGCTAAGAAAAAGGCAGCTGCCAAGAAGGCACCTGCCAAGAAGAAGGCAGCTGCCAAGAAGGCACCTGCCAAGAAGAAGGCAGCTGCTAAGAAGAAGGCACCTGCTAAGAAGAAGGCACCTGCTAAGAAGAAGGCAGTGCTAAGAAGAAGGCGGCTGTCAAGAAGAAGGCACCTGCTAAGAAAAAGGCAGCTGACTAAGAAGAAAGCACCTGCTAAGAAAAAGGCAGCTGCCAAGAAGAAAGCACCTGCTAAGAAAGCACCTGCTAAGAAAGCACCTGCCAAGAAGAAGGCAGCTGCTAAGAAGAAAGCACCCGCAAAGAAAAAAGCTGCTAGCAAGAAAAAGCGTTAAAGCCGGTTTGCCGCTGTCTTCAGTGGTTTACCGCTATGTAAAGCCGGCGATTCGCCGGCTTTTTTTTTATTGCTAAATCGACGGCCAAATCGACGGTCTAACGGGTGGTCGATTTGCCAGGCTACTGGGAAGAGGGTTGCTTAGCGTTGGACATGTCTGAATCACACACACCTATTTTGTATCATTATTTGGCTTCGCCTTATTCAGAGAAATTGCGCTTGGCGCTGGGCATGGCTGGGATCCAATGGGGTTCGGTTATAGTGCCCGCGCAGCCACCTCGGCCTTTCTTAGATGTTTTCCTCAGTGGTTATCGCCGTATTCCGGTGCTACAGATTGGCGCACATTTTTACTGTGATTCAGCATTAGCGTTTGACGCGCTGGCTGGAGTCAGTGATCGGTTGAAGCCGGCTGGCCGTTTATCTAAGACCGAGGAATTATTGCGCCGGCATGCGGAGGATCGGATCTTTTTTGCTGTGATCGCCGCAGCGTCACCGATCAGTGTGCTGCGATTGCTGGCTCAAGACTTGGGTCTCTTCGGACTGTTTCGATTTCTGAAGGATCGCTCGGACATGATGAAAGGCTCGACAATTGAGAAACTGTCACAGCGCGCCGCAGCACGGCTAGTTGAAGATTTTGTGGAGCAATTAAATGGCCTGCTCAAGCAAGATCGGTTTTTAGGGGACGCACACGCGGGCTACCTCGATTTATGTTGCTACCATCCGCTGTGGATGGCGTCAGCCATTAATCGGGAGACCCTATTGGCGTTGCCGCCTTTGGTGCAGGCATGGATGCGGCGAATAGCAGCGCTAGGTCACGGCAGGTCAGTGTTGGTCTCCGAGCGCCAAATCTATGACAGGGTGACTGGCGACCGATTTCAGGATTTTGTTGGCGAGTTGTCGGGGGCTTTTGCGCGTGACTCGCTTGTCTCTGTTAGACCAACCGATTACGCGCGCGACAGCACCGAGGGCCATTTAGTCTTTATGGATGAACATCAATGTGTCATTAAGCGCAACCTGCCCTCAGGTGACGCTGTGTTTCTGCACTTCCCCATTAGCGGGTTCGAGGTCAGGGCTCTCTAGGTTCGTTGGGTTATCACCCAGCGATGTGCGTCGCCACTCTGCCGGCGATTCTCCGGTCCACTGGATAAAGGCACGTCGAAAATTGGAGGCGTCGTTAAATCCCAGTGAGACCGCTATCGCTTCGACTGATAGGTTGGTGTCTCGTAGATAGCGTCGCGCGTGCTTGACTCGAACGTCATTGAGGAGTCCCTGAAAAGAAGCTGCTTCGGATTTGAGGCGTCGTCTAAAACTACGCGTGCTCATATTGAGCATTGACGCCACCTGCTCGAGTTGCGGGTATTGCCCTTCGAGCTTATCTATTAATGCGAGTGTTTGTTCTGTGAGGCTCGCGCTGTCCGACAGGCTCGCCAGTAAGCGTGCGCACTCTGACTCATATAATTCGCGCAGCGTTCGGTTTGAGGATGGCAAAGTGAGCCTGGTAATGTCCCGTGGCAAGCTGAACTCGGCCTGCGCGGCGTCAAAAAATATTTGTTCGCCAAATATGCGGGTAAAGGGGGTCAGGTCAGGGGGGGCAGAAAAGGGAAAGGAGACTTTGATATTGGGCACCGCTGATCCCAGTAGATCTGAGAGTGTTTTTTGTATTGCCGAAAAGATCACTTCGTAATTAAAGCGTTTCATTGGTTCTGTCTGATCTAGTACGACGATCATGCCATCTCGATCCGCTTCGCTGTTCGGAGTCCTAATTAACTGTATGCGAGTCCCCATCAGCAATGCGCCGTAGCGATCCAAGAGGTCGAGCGCTTCAGCTAGGTTTGAGCAGGTAAGAAACGCTTGCCCGATCACCGCGTGAGCGCTGAGATTGAGTCGCTGTCCCAGCGCCAATCCTATTAGGGGGTCGCTGGTGTGTGCCAACACGTTCATGGTGAGGCGATCAACCTCACCCGTATCCACTCTCGCGCCCAGCTGGGACAGTGAGGGCAGTGTTAACTGTGTGCCGGAGCAGATCGCGTCTATCGAACAGCCGCGTTCGACCGCTAGATCGACGAGCAGCAGGACGTATTGGCTGGGAATGGAGCTACCTTGCATCGCCATATTTGGCCATAAATGACCTCGCGTTGGCAAGTAATCACCTTGAGGACTCGGAGGCACCGCTGGATCATGTGACGCTCTAGAGGAGAAATGTCATGAAGATTGAATGGAACACTGAAACGCCACGTAAAATCCAACAATTTGCGAATCCTGATTACCCCACCGAAAATCCGGATCTAGAGGATGTGCTGACCAGCCAAGATGTCGATCATGTTGCGCAAATCTTCAAGACACCGCTCACCGGCTCTTATAACTGGGACTATTCGGTTCAGGACGATCGAATAAAAAAGTTATATGAGCTGGGTAAGCAACTTAATTGGGATCCGCAGATCGATATCGATTGGGATCGTCCTTGGCCTGAAGAGGCGGGGCAAGCTGAGCTCATGAATCTGCACGACTATCCGCCCTACTTAGCGCTGAGCGATAAGGAACGCGACGAATTTTGGCTGCACATGAATGCATGGAGTCTGTCTCAGTTCCTCCATGGCGAGCAGGGTGCGTTATTAGTGGCCAGTCAGCTCTGTTCCTGCGCACCAACGTTCAATGCCAAATTATATGCGGCATCGCAGACCTTTGATGAGGCGAGGCATGTTGAGGTCTTTAATCAGTACATCCAGAAGCGTATTGGCCTGATGTATCCCATCAATACGCACCTGAACAGCATCATCGATAAAATTCTCACCGACCCCCGCTGGGATCTTAAATTCATTGGCATGCAGATTGTGATCGAAGGCTTGGCGTTGTCAGCGTTCAATACTGCTAGGGAGACAACGCCTGACCCGGTATTGAAAGATATTGTCTACTTGGTAACGCGTGATGAGGCGCGGCATGTCACTTTTGGCGTGAATTATCTCGAAGAATTCATCACGACGTTATCCGATGAAGAGCGCGAGGAGCGCGCGCTGTTTGCTTTTGAAGCGTGTGCAATCAGTCGCGAACGGCTGGTGGCGACTGACGTTTTTCGGCACTTTGGCTGGGACGTCGAGGAAAGTCGACGAAAGGTTCTAGATGGATTCGTGATGTCGACTTTTCGCAATCTACTGTTTCAGCGCGTGGTGCCTAATTTGCGCAGAATTGGGTTGTTGACCGACAAGGTGCGCCCTAAATTTGAAGAGCTTGGGATTCTTGAGTATGAGACCATGTCCGACGATGGCGACATCGACTGGATGAAGCTCGAGCGGCCCCTCGATACGGGGGAGGCACAAAGTCATGAACAGAGTATGCTAGCGGCGTTTCATGACGCGCTTCATTCAGACCAAGTGGCCGCGACCTAGCGACACAACGCGGAATGGCGTTGCTTTATTGAGATGAATGTTGATGCGTGAAGGCGCAGTATGCCGACAACAATCGTAGTGAGAGGGTTTGGGAAGTATGACGGTAATCACTTTTATTCAGCATGATGGGGCCGAGAGCATGGTTGATGGGGACGTTGGCCTGTCGCTGATGGAAACGGCGCTCAAGCATAATGTGCCGGGCATTGATGCAGACTGTGGTGGAGGTGCGATCTGTGGCACCTGTCATTGTTTTGTTGAGGTTTCAGGTGATTTGCCTGCTCCCGACGTACAGGAAAGCGCAATGCTGGGGCTGCGTCCAGACCGGGCGGACAATTCTCGCCTTGCCTGCCAGATTGTGGTGGCTGCCGACACGGCGGATCTCACGGTACGATTACCTGAGTTCCAAATGTAGAGAGGGGACCGCCAGGAACGTCATGCGTTTGTCGAGTCTGGCGAGCGTGATCTCGAGAGTGTGGTGTGGTGGGTCCGCAGCTTTGATTTTTTCGGTGAGTTATTACAGTGCTTGATCCCGATCGTTTTCTTGCGGCCGGTATCGATGGCTGTCGCGCTGGATGGATCATCGCTGGCTGGGATGGCGCTGCCTGGGTGCTCGAGCGCGTCGAGACTCTAGCCGATGTGGTCTCGGTCATGCAGCAAACAGCCACAGTTTGTATTGATATGCCCATTGGATTGTCGGTCACTGGCGTGCGCAAGTGTGATGTGGCGGCTCGCCGGCTATTGGGTCCTCGACGCAGTAGCGTGTTCCCGGCGCCGCCAAGAATGGCGCTCGCCGATCGCCCCTACGCAGAGCTGAACAAAGAGAGTAAGCAACGTTTTGATCGGGGCCTGAGTAAGCAGGCCTTTCATCTTCTCCCTAAAATTCGAGAGACGGAAGCGCTATTACGCGGAGGGCTTTGTCGGGCTCAAGAGTGGCTCGAGACGCATCCGGAACTGTGTTTTACCACTTTGAATGATGGAACGCCCATGCAGCATAATAAAAAAACAGATGCCGGGTTCAGAGAGCGAGTAGCCGTTTTGGAGCGATCCCTTGAGTATCCGATTCACTCACTCATAAACCAGATGCTGGAGCGCACCTTTGAAGAAGTCGAAGGCTATGACGATATGGTGATGCTTCGCAATATCCGGATGGAAAGCCATTGCGAGCATTAGTCTTCCGATGGACGAAGTCGAAATAGATGAAGAGGGTTTCAGGATGGCCATTACTTGCGCTGCACTAACTGTTTCATCCTAAGTCAGAGGGGTTACTGAGGTGCCGCTTATGACAAGTCATATAAGACGCCAACGTCGGGTGCGACGTTGGCACCGGGGCATCGCGATGCTGACATCAGTGCAACTGTTGTTGTGGACGTTAAGTGGTGTTTATTTTTCGTTTGTCGATATTGATTATGTTCGTGGACATCATTACGAAGCGGAGGCCCCGAGCAGGTTGTTTGATCTCTCCGCGTTGCAAAAAATTCGGTTGTCAGGGCAAAGGATGACGATACTCGAGCGTTTGCCGGGCGAATTGATTATTGGAGTGCGCTCAGAAGGTGGCATGAGCTGGCGGGACGCTCAAGGGAATGCACTGGGTTACTTGTCATCAGCTGAGGCGCTGGATCTTGCTCGGCAGCGAACCACATTGGACCCTAATGTCGTGGAATGGGTCGACCGCGGCGCTCCGGGCAGTGAATATCGGGGAGCGCCGTTACCGTTATGGCGGGCATTTTCGGCTGATACGCCTGCGGAGGTTGCTTATCTCAATGCCTCTTCTGGCGAGTTAGTCGCGGTAAGACATGAGGCTTGGCGGTGGTGGGATTTTCTCTGGTCCCTTCATATCATGAGTTACTCCGATCGAGATACGATCGGAACGTGGCTGCTCAAATGTTTCTCTTTGTTGGCGCTCGGGACAGCCGTTATGGGGGTGTGGCTATTTGCAGCAACGAGTCGTCTTCCCGATCGTCAAAAGAACACGAGCACCCAAACATAGGCGAAGAACACTCCGCAGCCGTAAGCTAGCCATGACGTGGTGAGTAGCCAGGCATTGAAACGGCGCAGCTGCAGACAGTTGGCCGCCTTCTCGGGGTCGGTCGGGCAGGGCGCGGATCTTTGATGCCAGCCGACTATAGAGCTGACAGCCAAGAGGGCACCCGCCGCGATAAACAATACGTTCTTTTGCGCTGACAGCCACATGAGCCCTGGTATAGCCGAGGTCAGACCGGCCATGACCGCGCCTGCGCCCAACGAGATCAGTACGGCCGGGAGCGCACAACATAACAAAGTAGAGGTACTCCCAAATAAGGCTAGGCTGGGCAGTACCGTATCCCGCCAGTCCCCTCTCATAACGCTACGCCCAGGGCCGCCTCGTCGCGGCGGATAGCAGCAATGCGGTAGCCAGCCTGCACAGCAAGATCAGCAATTGCCGCATCGCTCAGCGAGCTACTGGGCGATAAGACGAGGCTGAGTGCTTTGGTATCAAGGTCAACATAGACGGCAGCGACCTCTGGCTGGTCGCCAAAAATTTTATTCATGGCAATTGCACAAAAGTCGCAGACCACCCCCAGAACATCGGCGACGATCGGCGCGCCGCCCGCAGCTAGGGCCCGATCAATCTCATCGGTTCGTGTCAGCGTCTGCCTGACCGTCTGGTTCTGTTGCGTCGCTCTCACTTTCCACAGGGTGGACGCTATGGCTTTGATGATGGTGCACGTCGTGTGAGCTATCTGACTCGTTGGCGCTCACGTCTTGATGCGAGTGCGCATCGCTGTGCCCGATATTCTCACTCACGGCCGTTGGCGTGATGAGTAGATTGAGGGTCATAAAGCTGATCACAAAAAGGTGCTTCATCGTTTCATCCTTGCTATCAGAGCCGATAGGTGAAGTTGATAAGGGGCTGGTTGATTGAGAGGGTGTAGCCCAGTTCAAGTAAGACAGGGCCTTTAAAGAAACGTATCAAGGGCGTTGCTGTCATGGAGATTCGTTCGCTAGGTCGGTGATCTATCTCAAGCATGAGCCACGTGTGTAGATCACCCGTTTTTCCAATATACGGTGCAAAGCCCGCTCTCGCTGCGTGCACAAACTGAGCGCCAAAGTGACCCGCATCGAGATATCGCGAGCGATAACTTGCGAAGAGTGAGCGGGTCTCCCAATCAGCCATCACGCCACCATGAGCAGCGATGTCTTTGCCGAGGGGATTGCCATTGACACCCGTTGCGACGCCGACTCCACCATGCAGGTAAAGGTTGCCTTGATGATTCTCTCCAAACCAACGCTTCGCGAGCCAAGTGGGGTGCATGGTGTAAAGGGCGTAGTCTTGATCGCGGTTATGCTCGCCGCGTAAACCAATTGACCATTGATGTGCTGGGGTGAAATGGACGAGCAAAGAGGTCGACTGCCGATCAGATTCTTCAATCAGCGTCACTCCACCAGTGTAGGAGACCGGGCGAGCGGTGCCGATGTTGCTGTTGAGCGACAGCAGTAGCAGCGCGACCGTGCCTACAAGGCGACTCACTTTTTCTTGCCGGTCAGAATCGACACCAGTTCGGTGACTTTTTCTCTGCGGTCGTCGGGTGAGCCACTGTCGAGGGCATGTTGCACACATGTGTCGACGTGGTCCTCGACGATCCCGGAATGTCGCCGTGGACGGCGGCGCGGGCCGCTTGGACTTGCCTGACGACATCAACACAATAACGGTCGTCTGCCACCATTTTGCGGACGGCGCGTATCTGTCCTTCAATTTTTGCCAGCCGTGCATCGGCTCGTCGCTTGGTCTCGTTTTGCATAGGAGCCTACCCCCGGGGGGTATTGATGAAAGGCTTAAGTATACCCTTATGGGGTATATTGGCAAGCGACTGGCAATGGCGTCAAAGTATTGCAGTAGTAGGGGTAAAGAACGACTATCCTAAGATGGTGATCGAGCTGCCCCCTCAGGAGTGGCGAGGAGTTTTTATGGACGGACATCCAGTCGCGTATTCACGCCGGGTTATCACTGAGCTCATGGTCCCCAGTTATGCGAACTTTGGCGGCAAGGTTCACGGCGGCACGCTGATGTCTCTGATGGATAAGCTCGCCTATGTATGCGCCAGCAAGCACGCGGGTAATTACTGCGTCACGGTGTCGGTAGACAATGTGCAGTTCCTGCAGCCAGTAGAAGTGGGCGAGGTGGTATCGCTGATGGGCTCGGTAAACTATGTTGGCAATAAGTCGCTCGTCGTGGGTATCAAGGTGACGGCCGAAAATTTACAAGAAGGCATGAGTAAGCACACGAACACCTGTTATTTCACAATGGTCGCCAAAGGCGCGGATGGAAAAACTGCTACGGTTCCACCCTTAGTGTTAGAAAGTGAGGAAGAAGTGCGTCGGTTTTGTAGTGCGCTCCAGCGGCGTCGCATTCGGGAGGAAGGCGTCGCTTTCATGAATCATTACAAATCCTCTTTTAACAATGATGAGGCGATGCTGAATTTGCTATCGCGCGGCTCGCATGCCCTAGTACAAGGTACTGATATTACATCAAGCGCTGGAGCTGCGGCCTCACTCGGCCGATTAAGCGAGGCGCTGGATAGCGTCAACTCCACCCGCGCAGGCCTAGGTAGCCATGATAGTCAGCGCCATTTGATAATTGCCTTGTGATTCACGCAGTAGCGCGACGACTCTTGTGCCGAGAGCCCCACAGAGTGTATCGATAAGCACCACGATGGCTAAAATACGGCCATAATGAGTGCCGCTGTAATGTGATGCGATCAAAAGCTGGATGCAGGTAAACGTCCCGCTGAAGCCAATGCCTGCCATGACTGCGTAAAGATACAGTAGGACTCTATCGAGCGCGGATAGCTGGGCCAGAAGGAGTAACGCGAGCGCTAGCAGCAGTATCGAAATAGCCATCACTTTATGGAGATCAAAACGATCTGACAGCAAGCCAAAGCCCAGTTTTCCAATGACTGAACTACCAAAGAAAAGACTGAATACCGCCGGCAGCAGCGTTTTAGCGAGGCCAATGTCGCGAGCGAGATGGATAGACTGGTGTTGCGTGAGCGCAATGATGATGAACCAGAGGCTGCCGGTAATAAAGATAATGGCGTAAAAGCGTCGCTCTTTGAGTGCCGCGTTCAGTGATCCGACGCCGCGAGGGCTGGGTGATGGCGCCGGAGCGGCCTGGCTCGTCAAGCGGCCATCCCGCAGCAGTAACCAGGCACTGCCGAGTATCGCGATCCCGACGCCAATTCCTGCAAGCATGACGGTAGTGCGCCAGCCGCTCTGCTCTAGCCCCGTTCCGACGATAAACGGGAACAGCGCCCCCCCCAGGCTCGAGGCCATGAGCAAAATGCCAGTAGCGCGTCCGCGCCCGCTAGCGAACCAGCTTGTGAGCATGACCATATTGGAGACGAGGCCGCACAGGGATAGTGCCAGCCCGAGTAGGGCATACACGGCAACCAGTTGCCATAAGGTCTGTGTCATGCCGTACGCCACTAATCCAATGCAAAGCAAGAGTCCGCCCAATGCAATGATCAGTCGTGACGAATAGCGATCTAATAACCACCCGGCGGGTGGCGAGGTGAGTGCGCCGACAATGAAGAAAACCGTCGCGGGTAGCGTGACTTCACTGGCACGCCAGCCAAAGGTTTCGATGAGTTCGGGATAGAGCAGTGGCAGGGTGTGCAGCGTAATGCCATTAGAGGCCATGTAAACCAGAAACAAGCCGCTTAGGACAGGCCATTTGCGACGATCCTGAGGTGCTTTTGGCATCGATTTGCCTCCCCTTAACACTGTGTCGACACTACACTACCCTTGTCGGTATTGTAACGATGAGGCTCGCAGTTTTTACGGTGCTGGCCTGCGCAGAGTCATCAGGAAAGCCATCAGGGCAGGGTTTATTTTTGAGTGCGAAAAGTGTTTTGAGGTAGGCTGTCGTCAGCGCATTGTGGGAGGCGTGTCATGAACGTTAAGGGGGTCTGGTGAACAGCAGGGAGCAGGTTGATGTTGCCATCATCGGTGCGGGTATTGCCGGATCTGCCCTGGCAACGGCACTGACAAGTAATGGTTTCAGTGTCCGTTTGATCGACCGGAGTGATCAGCCGCTCGATACGGCGCGGGGCGATCATATTCAGCCGGCAATGGCACCCGTCCTGTCGCGCTGGGGTATTTGGGATAGCTTACTGCTAGCAGGCGGGGAAAAGCGCTTTGGTACTCGCTGGTTTGATGCATCCCATGAGCACATCGTCACGATTCCGGTGCCAGAGCATAAAGACTGCGCGCCGTGGTTCTTGTTCTTGAATCACGAGGATATCGGTCGTGTGCTCTTAGATCGGGCCATCGTTAATGGCGCACGGTGCACATTGGGTGCAAAACATTGGTCTTTGACGAGAGCGCAAGCCTGTTGGCATTTGTCTTGGGAGTCGCCGCAAGGGGCCGAGGAGATATCCTGCACTCTGCTGGTCGGCGCGGATGGCACCGGCTCGAGTGTGCGATCCCGTCTCGATATCGATATTCAGCGCCATCGCTACCACCATCCGATTGCAGTGCTCTATGGCAGGCAGCGCACGGTTCCCGAAAAGCGAACGCTCGACGTTCACCTGACGCAAAGTAGAATGCTGTCACTGATTCCTCGAACAGGGGGCGGTACTAAAATTGGGTTTCCGATAGCGGTAGAGGAGTTAACCCTTTGGCGTGATGCGCCAGAGTCGCAGTTGCACGAGCAGCTGCGGCAGTGGTGTCCGACCCTTGATTTTGAGACGTTGACGTTCGGTGCACTCTATCCGCCTGTGTCGCAGCAAAGTGAGGCCTATGAGGGCGAGGGCGCTGCGGTATTAATGGGAGATGCGCGGCATGCGATGCATCCCGCACGCAGCATGGGGATGAACACGTGCTTCCGCGTTGCGGATCAACTGGCGAACATGATTGCTGAGCTAAGCCCCGGATTTTCTGAGCGGCAGGTGTTGCCGATACTGCAGCAGTTTGATCGGCAGTTTGCGCGTGATTTAGCGCCGATCCTTTCGGATAATCATGCCGCTGGGCTGCAGATGGATACGATTGCTGGTGATGGGTTTGCCGGCCTCACTGGGCAACTACGCGCCGCCTCATCTCGCGCTAACGTGCTGGAAGCAATGGGTCTCAAAGCGGCAGGGATCTCAGCATAATGGCAGGTTGGCAGTGACGGCTCAGTCTGCTGTCGACCCGCTAGGTAGGGAATTGTGACGCGGTGACACGACGGCGGGTCGCCTTGGATCGACGCCAAAAGAGGAATTTTGAATGCAAGTTGGATCATTTGTACCGGAGCAAGCAGGCTCAGCCTTATACGCGATGGCCGGCGATGATTGCTCGCTGCATCACGATCTGGGGTCGCTCACGCCAAAGCAACAAGTCGATCACTATGAAAATCAAGTGCTGACGTGTGCGTTGCAGATCGCGTTAACGGGTCTGGGTAAAAAAGTGGACCATGTCGCGCTCGCCGAGGCGTTTCAAGAGGCGCCCTGGCACGCTCATTTACGCCATTACAGCCACATGTTCCAGCAGATGGGGTTGGAATCAGTGCCGGCATCGCACTGGCAATACCATCCCCTCGATGGCTTCTATGAAAGTGTCTCCCAGACTCTGCCAACGGTGGAGCTGCTCAACCTCTATATGTGGAGTGGAAGCAATTTTCCGCTGCATCAGGATCAATCCGCGCTGGATATGAGTCGTAATGTGAATTCTAAGTTGCACTTTGCCCAGCATGCTCCTGTGGCGGGGTTACCGGTTCCCCACACTCAGGTCTACGCCAAATCCGCTATCGCAGCCGGCGAGGCCGATCACTTTTTTGAGGCTAACGCAGCTGGTTTGATGATGAAGTTGTTAGGCCTTGCCGGTTCTCGCAACGTCTTCAAGGTGAGCTCTACCGCACAGTGTTTAGAGCGGATCGAGGAGTATGACGATGAGGTGCTGGTGTTACTGCAACGGGTGTTGGATGCGGGCAACTGGCAAGAAATGACCGTAGACCTCACCATCACGCCCGAGCGAGTCGAGATCAGTAATGTGCGACAGCTGCTATTTGCTGGCGGAAAGTGGGTAGGTAATTACCTCTCTCCTGAGCTGGCGATTATGGACTCGCATCGCGAGATGCTCTATCGGGTCGGCGAGTATGCGCGTCACCATGGCTATGTCTCTGAGAGGGGAGTGAACTGCGGCATCGACTATTTCATCTCTGGCGATGACATCATGATCACCGAAATCAATGCCCGGTGGACAGGGGGGCTCTTTCCCGCCCAATACTTGCAGCGACTCGGCGTGGATCAGCCTGCGGTCGCATTTTTCGATATGGTGGATTGTCAAGATAGAGAAGCGCTGGAAGCCTTTCAGAGCCAGCATTTGTATGCCCATGGGGCGGCTGACTTTTCGTATATTCCCATGGGGTTTACCCCGTTTGAGATGGAAATAGAGCGGTTCAGCACGTTATTTTGTGTGGCAAATAGTGGTCGGCGATTTTGCGTCATTCGTTGAGGCAAAAACCCGCTCTCTTCCAGAGAGTGCTTTTCCCGACGCAGATTTGATTTTAAAGGAGGCCCTGAAATGAGCAAAGTGAAGCTATCGGAACTGGATTTTTTCAGCGCTGAAGTGCAGGAATGTCCATTTCGTGTCTACCAGCAGCTGCAAGAAGAGGCGCCGGTATGGCAGATGCCGGGCACCAATGTTTTTGTAGTGACACGGTATGACGATATTCGCGAAATCATTCGCGAAATCATTCGCGAAAAGCTTTAGCGCGCTACTCAACACGGGCTCCTCCAACGAGGAGGTCAACACTATTTATGGCCAGGGTTATGAGATGGTCGAGACCCTGCTAACTCAGGACCCGCCGAGACACCGGGTATATCGCAATCTGGTTAATAAGGTGTTTTCGAATAAGCGTATCGAGGGGATGCGCAGCGAAGTTGAGAAGATGAGCAACGAGCTGATTAATCAGTGGATTGATGAGCCTGAGGTGGACCTTCTTAATCGTTTCTGTGTGCCGCTACCGATCTACGTGATCTCAGATCAGTTGGGTGTGCCTCGGTCAGAACTGTCGTTGTAGGTTAGTTCCGATGCGTCAGCGAGTCGATTGGGCCGGCTCGCCGATGAGGAAGAGCAAATTCAAAATGCCAAAGATATTGTTGAGTTCCAGCACTATTTTGCTGCGTTGATGTCCATGCGCGAGGCGCCCGAGGACAACATTATCTCCGATTTGGCTAACAATACGATTGATGAGGGGTCGCTTGCTGACCAAGCCAGAGGCCTTGGGGATGATTCAGCAAATTCTCGTCGCGGGTAATGAAACATCGACCAGCGCGATTGCAGGCGGCGTGGTTATTGCTGATCCAGAATCCCGACCAGCAAGCGATGTTGCGGCAGCACCCCGATCTCATACCGGCAGCGGTTGAGGAAATTTTGCGGCTTGAGACGCCCACCAGTGGTATGTGGCGTCGCGCGACGGCAGACACAGAGATTGGGGGCGTAGATATTCCAGAAGGCGCTTTTTTTGATGGTCCGTTTTGCAGCGGGCAATCGTGACGAGTCGATATTCACTGACGGCGGGAGCAATGAGTGTGGCGCGAGAGAATGCTGATAGTCACCTGGCCTTTGGGGCAGGGCACGCACTTTTGTTTGGGCGCGCAGTTGGCCAGAATGGAGATGCAGGTTGCGCTGACGGGGTTGCTGAATCGCACCACCGACTGGGCGCTGGTTGAGGGAAAGAACCCGCTGAAGCACAGCCCTAATGTACTGTTTGCGCGGATTGACGGACCCTACACATCTCGTTTAGCAAGACGATTTCGTGATCTGCCGTCTCCATCATTAATGCTTAAGGTTTAGTTATGAAAAGACCCGATTTTCTGAGTTATCAAGAGTTGCTTGATCAAGAGTCTCGGCCGGTACCGCAATCACTGCGAGAAAGTACAGAGACCTACCTAGGCTCCGAGCCGTTATCAGTAGACCGCTATCTGTCGCGTGAGTATCACGAACAGGAAAAGCGTCAACTGTGGCCGAAAGTGTGGCAGTCACTGTGCCGGGAGACAGAGATCAGCAGTGCGGGCGATTTTTATGTTCACGATGTTGCTGGCTATTCGATTTTAATGGTGCTCACCGAGTCCGGCGAATTAAAGGGGTTCCACAATTCTTGTCTGCACCGAGGACGCGCACTGAAATCAGGGCGTGGCGTGAGTCACGAGATC
>CAJJBO010000014.1 GCA_905182485.1 uncultured Luminiphilus sp. | reverse complement strand
CGTATTGCGGCTCCAGAGACGCTGGCGCGCTATGTCGCAATGAAGGGCAGTATCTGTGTCGACGGAACCAGCCTGACCGTGAATCAGGTGGAGGGTAGTCATTTTGAACTCACGATCATTCCGCAGACTTGGGAGGAGACGGTCTTCAGTGAATATCGTTTAGGCAGCCCGGTCAATTTAGAGGTGGATGTGATTGCACGCTATTTAGAGCGCCTGATGCAGTTCGAAGCCAGCGCGGAGGCCACCTAGTGTCGGTCGAAGATTATGCTGGTATCGATCAGGTACTGAGTGCACTGCGTCATGGGCACACCTGTCTGTTACTGAATGAGCATAGTGCAGGTGGCATGACGGGTTTCGTCGTGGTGAGTGCGGAGCACTGTGAGGCTGATCATATTGCGTTCATGGCGCGGCAGGCGCGGGGACTGATCTGCCTGGCGATGACGCGAGCCCGCTGTGCAGAGCTCGATTTACCCTTTATGGTTGAAGGCGATGAATCGCTGTCGCCCTTTACGTTATCGATCGAGGCGACGACAGGAATTGATACGGGTATTTCGGCTGCCGATCGGGCTCGCACGGTGCGTGTTGCGGTGGATCCGTCGACCCGCCCAGCCGATCTCGTGCAGCCCGGACATATCTTTCCGATTGCGGCGGCGACCGGAGGGGTGCTCACGCGCACCGCGCCAGCTGAAGCAGCCATCGATCTGGCGACGTTAGCCGGGCTGTCGCCTGCAGCCGTGTTCACTGAGGTACTCGATGCTGAGGGTGCGGTCGCCGATGCTCCGTTTCTGACTGAATTTGCTGCCCGACATGAGCTGGTAGTCGGCCGTGTATCAGACCTCGTGACCTATCGGTTGGCGAACCAAAAAACCGTTACTGTGCAGCGACAAGGGATCTTGGAAAGTCGCTTTGGTCGTTTTGAAATGCGAGCGTATCAAGATGCCACCCATGGACGAGTGCATTTAGCGCTCAGTAAGGGCGTCATCGATGCCGCGTCCCCAACACTGGTGCGGGTGCACATCACCGCTGTGTTGAGAGATTTGATCGGGACTTCCCTCGACGGAATGGCGAGTTGGTCTCTCGATGCCAGTTTGACGGCCATCGCAGAGGCGAATTCTGGGGTACTGGTGCTACTCAGCAAACCTGAATCACCCGAAGACCTGATGCACGATATTGATCGATTGCTGGGTGATACCGAGGTGGATCAACCGTCCGGTGCGGAGGGGTACAATGAGATTGGGCTGGGCGCCCAGATACTGAGAGATCTCGGTGTGGGCCAGATAAAGCTGCTGGCCTCACCCACCAAGTACAATGCGCTGGCGGGTTTTGGATTAGAGGTGGTCGAGTTTATCTCGCCCGGTGGTCCTGAGCATAACTGAAAGGTCATAGGATATGGTCGAGTCACAATCGAGCGGTGCTAAGGGTATCGACAACGCCGCTGAGCGCATTTCGGGCAACGAAGGGGGGTATGTCATTGTGATTACCCGCTGGAACGAAGGCATTGTGAATGGGTTGCTTGCCGGTGCCCAACAAGCGCTGCAGCAGATGGGTATCGCCGATGACAAAGTACGTGTCGTGACGGTGCCCGGTGCTTTTGAGGTGCCCTTGGCATGCCAGGTGGCGGCCGAGAGAGCCGATTGCGACGCGGTGATTGCGCTTGGCGCGGTGATCAGAGGCGGCACGCCTCATTTCGAGTATGTTGCCGGTGAGTGAGTATGAGCCTCGGCGAGGTGGCACTGCGCTCGGGGAAGCCCGTTGCCTTTGGTGTGCTGACGGTGGATACCCTTGAGCAGGCGGTTTTTCGCTCGAGCGACGATTCCGAGAATAAGGGTGTTGAGGCGGCGATGAGTGCAGTCGAAATGGTTAATCTGCTCAGCGCGTTGCGCAGCTGATGTCGCAGCCGAATACACTTGCTGCACAGCGACGAAAAGCGCGCCACTTTGGTTTGCAAGCGCTCTACCAATGGACCCTCTCCGATGCGTCGTTGGTCGATATCGATGCTGAATTTCGAGTCGATAATGATTTCCGTCATACCGACGGCGAGTATTTTCAAGCGCTACTCCGCGGTGTGATGGAGGATGTTGAGTCACTCGAGGCACTGTTTTCGCCGTTGCTTGACCGTGCGTTGGATGACCTTGATCCCATAGAGCGAAACTTATTGCGCATGGGGACTTTCGAACTCAAGGAGCGCATTGATGTCCCCTATAAAGTGGTGATCAATGAAGCGGTGTCGTTAGCCAAGAAGTTCGGCGCCACCGAATCTCACCGCTATATTAATGGCATTCTTGATAAGGTCGCGTCTGAACTGCGCACGGTAGAACGCGCCAAAGAGGACTAATGGCGCTCACTGAGTTTGACCTGATTCATCAGTTCTTCGGTGACATGGGATCGTCAGATCACGTCTTACTGGGTGTTGGTGACGATGCGGCGATCATCGATACTACCGATGGTTGGGTGCTGCACGTTTCGACCGACACCCTGACAGAGGGCGTCCACTTTTTACCCGACTGCGCAGCATCCGATATCGCTTACCGTGCGGTGATGACGGCTGCCAGTGACCTCGCTGCTATGGGCGCGGCGCCCAGAGCCATGGTGTTAGCCATCAGTCTGCCGGAGCCCGATACCACCTGGTTGGCGGCGTTTTGCACGGGGCTACGTGCCGCCTCGGCGGACGCTAGGCTTCCCCTAGTGGGAGGTGATACGACGCGTGGTCCCTTGGTGATTACTGTGACAGTGATGGGCGAGACGCCTGCCGGTCAATGCCTACTGCGCAGCGGTGCGGCGCCGGGTGACCGACTCTGCGTGAGCGGCACCTTGGGGGACGCCGCCGCCGGCCTGTCCTTGTTACAAGGTGAACTCGTGGCATCAGACCCTGCCGATGCGGCGTTTTTAACGACGAGATTTTTGCGGCCCACTGCTCGGATAGGGTTAGGTGAGTCCCTAAGAGTGTCCGCTACGGCAGCGATTGATATCTCGGATGGCCTGATGGCAGACAGTGCTCATTTGGCGAGCAAAAGCGGTGTTGCACTGCACATCGATCACCGACAGTTACCGCGATCGACCGCCTTCTGCGCTGTGGTCGAACCGAGCCAGCAGTTACAGTATCTCCTGAGCGGTGGGGATGACTACGAGTTGTTATTCACGCTGCCGCAAAGCACTGCTTTACCCGAGGGCTGCACGGAAATTGGTCGAGTGATGGCGGGGAGCGGGGTAAGCTGTGACGGTATGCCGACGGGAAAGGGGTACGATCACTTTGGCCATAGATTAAATCAGAGACACCGGCTTCGGTGACGAACCTGACGACGCTGTTAGCCAGTGGTTTTGGTGTGGGTCTGTCGCCCGTGGCGCCCGGTACGGTGGGCAGCTTACTCGGTATTGCCTGTTTTTATCCGCTGCTCGGTGTGAGTAGCGCCATACAGTGGTCCACTTTTTTTGTAGCTTGCGTCGTGGCGATAGTGTCTGCTGAGCGAGCCGGTAAAGCGTGGGGTGTGATGGATCACCCCGCGATTGTCATCGACGAAGTGGTGGGGGTATGGCTCGCCATCTTAATGCCACTCTCAATATTGACGTTCAGCGTGTCGTTACCGTTACTGGCGGTGGGCGCATTTTTGGCGTTTCGACTCTATGATATTGTGAAGCCCTGGCCTGTGCATGTGTTGGAGCGACGGTTGCCCGGCGGTTGGGGGGTGGTCCTCGATGATCTGGCGGCAGGGGCTATGGCAGGCATGATCCTGACGCTGGCTCTGCTGGTGATCGGTCCCGCCTGATCAGCGCCGGAGCGCAACTGGGCCACTGCCAGTTGGATTAGGTATCTCGCTTGACCATTGCGACAGCGAGCGATCGTAAAGGCGTTGCGCGGTCACCAAAGACACTGAGGGCATCGGTTGCTTCTTGTAACAGGCGTTCAGCCTCTTGCTGCGCTCCGCTCAAGCCCAAAGTGCTGACGTAAGTTGATTTTTCCGCGCGCTCGTCTTTACCCGCAGTCTTCCCTAATTGCGCACTATCTCCGGTCACATCTAATACGTCGTCTGTGACTTGAAAAGCCAGACCAATCGCCTCAGCGAATCGCACGAGTGCTTGCCGCTCGGCTAGGGTGGCTTTACCGCAGACGGCACCCGCTTCGGCGGCTGCGCGGATCAAGGCCCCTGTTTTTAAGTAATGAACTGCCCGCAAAGCTTCCACTGATATCGCTTGCTGCTCCGCTGCTAAATCCAGTGCTTGACCGCCCACCATGCCGTTAAAACCCACGGCGGTACTCATGATTTTGATAATGGAGAGACGCTGCTCGGCCGTGAGCGATTCAATATCGGCAACGCGTTGAAAGGCAGCTGCTTGCAGTCCGTCTCCGGTGAGGATGGCTGTTGCTTCGTCAAAGGCACAATGCAGTGTGGGCTGCCCTCGTCTGAGGTCGTCGTCATCCATTGCCGGCAGATCGTCATGGATGAGTGAATAGGTGTGAAGCAGTTCAATGGCTTCGCCAACCCACGTGGCCTCGGGAACAGGGCTGCCCGCGATCAGCTCGGCACAGGCAAGGGTGAGGCGGCTGCGCAATTGCTTACCCGGATTGTGCGCGAGATAAGCGAGCGCGTCTGAGAGCTTGGGGTCAGGGCAGGTGAGCCATGCGAGAGGTTCCATGGTCGCGTTAAGCCTCCCCGGGGGAGCCTTCTTCTTCCATCAGCGAGCCGTTGGCTGCCACTTGTGCCACACGTTGCTCAGCCGCTTCCAGCGTCTTCTGAATCGAACTACTGAGGGCAATGCCCTGCTCATAGAGCACGAGCGCGGTCTCTAGCTCAATCTCTGGATCTTCGAGCTTTTCGACGAGTTCACTTAGCGTGGTCATTTGGGCTGAGATACTCACAGCAGGTTTATCTTGGGTCGACTTAGGCACGTTTTTTGTCCGCCGTGATCAATGGTTAAAGAGTCTGTTGGCTGGCCATGGGCACGCTGGTCTGAGCAGCCGCCACAATGGCCTCAGCGGTAAGCCCGGCGAGTTGGCGACATTCTCCCTGTCCGGCATGGGCAATAAAAGTGTCGGGTATCCCGATGTGACGCACGGCACAGGTAGCGCCCGATTGGGCAATGAACTCAGCAACGCTGCTGCCGGCGCCACCCGCAATGGCGTTTTCCTCGAGTGTGATGAGACAGTTATGGCGCTCCGCCACTGACAGAATTAAGGCTTCATCGAGGGGCTTCACCCAGCGCATATCAATCACCGAGGCATTTAACGTCTCGGCGGCGATTAACGCCTGATCCAGTAAGACCCCGAAGTTCAGAATGGCGATATCTCGGCCCTCTCGGACTACCTCGCCTTTGCCGATGGTCAGTGGAGCGAGGCTCGAATCGATCGGAACGCCCCGTCCCTCTCCGCGAGGATAACGAATCGCAGCGGGCCCTTCGTGTAACCAAGCGCTCTGCAACATGTGCCGACATTGGTTCTCGTCACTGGGTGCACCGATCACCATATTCGGAATGCAGCGTAAATAAGAGAGGTCGAAGGTGCCATGGTGGGTGGGCCCGTCTTGGCCCACGAGACCGGCCCGATCAATCGCCAACGTGACATCGAGATCTTGCAGCGCAATGTCATGAATCAGCTGGTCATAGCCTCGCTGTAAAAAAGTGGAGTAGATGGCGAGCACTGGTTTGAGGCCGTCGCAAGCCATCCCAGCTGCCAGCGTCACGGCGTGTTGCTCGGCGATGGCGACATCGTAGTAGCGATCGGGAAAGCGCTTGGCAAATTCCACCATGCCCGAGCCTTCGCACATGGCGGGGGTGATACCAACGACCCGATCATCTTGTGTCGCAAGGTCACACAACCATTGTCCGAAGACATCTTGGTACTTTGGTGCTTTCGGCTTTGCCGGCGCCACGGCATCGCTCACCGGTTTAGCCGGTTCCAATTTGTTGATGGCGTGATAGCCGATCGGATCTCGCTCTGCTGGCGCGAAACCCTTACCCTTAATCGTCCGGATATGCAAAAACTGGGGGCCTTTGAGCTCTGACATAATCTGCAGCGTGCTCACCAGCTGAGGGAGATCGTGGCCATCCAGCGGGCCGATGTAATGCCAGCCCAATTCTTCAAACATAGTCCCGGGTGCCACCATGCCTTTCATATGCTCTTCAGTTTTCTTGGCTAAATCCCATGCGCCGCGCACGTGCTCCAGCAGTTTTTTTGAGCCTTCGCGCATTGCCATGTAGGTCTTACTGGCCCAAATCTTGGCAAAGTAGGTGGCCAGACCGCCCGTGTTATGTCCGATCGACATCTGATTATCGTTCAGTATCACCAGCATGTTCGGGCGTTCGTGCCCGGCGTGGGCTAAGGCTTCAAAAGCCATGCCGCCGGTGATGGCACCATCACCAATGACGGCAATCACTTTTCGATCGATACCCTGCTTTTGCGCCGCCAGCGCCATGCCCATGGCCGCCGAAATGCTGGTAGAAGAGTGGCCTACGCCAAACGTATCAAAAGGACTTTCGCTGCGCTTGGGAAAGCCGGATAGCCCTTCAAGCTGTCGCATAGTGGACATCCGGTCGCGACGGCCGGTGAGCATTTTATGCGGGTACGTCTGATGACCGACATCCCATACGATGCGGTCGTGGGGCGTGTTGAAGACATGGTGCAAAGCGACAGTGAGTTCAACCACTCCTAGGCCTGCACCAAAGTGCCCTCCAGTGCCCGCTACCGCGTAGAGCAGATCATGCCGTAGCTCGTCTGCCAAGCGGATAAGATCGTGGCTCTCGAGTTGCCCCAGCAAAGTCAGGTCGCTCGACAGCTGATCCATCAAGGGCGAAGCGGGTCGCGTTGTTGGGAGATCTTCAATCATATGAAAGATGATACCTCAAGTGCGCGCGTCGGCGCCGCTCTAAATCAAGGCGCATCGAACTGCTTGCGAAGCCGCTCCAACGCTTTGCGTTCATGCTTGCCGGGTTTCTGTGAGGGCCTCGCTAGGGCGCCGGCGGCTTTGCGTGCCTCTGCTGCTCGTGAGCGTCGTTCGAGACTGCCTGCGGTCTCCTCGTAGAGTGCTTGCGCAATGGGTGCAGATCGCCGCACATCACTGATCGCTTTGACCACGATCTCGCGTTCATCCCAACCTAGGCGAATACGCAATATGTCGCCGGTGACGATCTCTTTAGAGACTTTAATGCGCTGTCCAGACGCCTGCACTTTGCCGCCCTCAATGGCCGCCTTAGCGAGCGTACGCGTTTTGAAGAATCGCGCGGCCCACAGCCACTTGTCGATACGGACTTTGACGGCTTTATCGTCGTGATCAGTCAATGTCAGGTAGGCCTTGCAGTATTTCCTCAAAGTGATGAATGGCAGGAAAGCGGGTTTGTTCTCTTGGTGCTAGGGTGGAGTCAGGCTGCAGTAGCGTGATGAGGTGGCTTACGCCATAGGCGAGCGCGGCGTCGAGTACATATTCGGAGTCGTCTACGAACAGGGTCCGCTCTGGGTCGAAAGGTCGTTCAGCCATCAGGGTATCCCAAAAACGAGTGGTCTCTTTGGGCGCGCCATAGTCGTGCGAGCTCACCATGTGGTTAAACCATTGGGCCAGGGGTAGTCGCTCCGCTTTCATGGCGAGCGTGACTGGGTGGGCATTGGTGATCAGCACCACATCAAGGTGGCTCGTATTCAGGTGTCTCAAAAACGTCTCGGCTTGGGGTCGCCAACGAATTCCCTCGCTATAGCCCGCTTTGATGGTGGGGATATCGAGTGATAATTTCTGGCTCCAAAAATCAAGGCAGTACCAATCCAGCGTACCTCGGACTTCCTTGAACAGCGGCGCCAAAGTTGCTTGACTAGCTGCGACATCGAGACCGCGCTCCTGCCCCCATCGCTCGGGGATCACCGTGCCCCAAAAATGGTTGTCGAACTCAAGATCTAGCAGCGTGCCATCCATGTCGAGCAAAATAGTGTCGAGCTGTGACCAGTCAACGGTTTCGACCGCCAGATTGGTTGCAACAGTTAGCGCCATCGAGTGCTACCCTGTGGATATGAATGAGTCACACTATAGCGGTAACCCTGAGTTCGATGGGGTGCTGCAGCAAACAAATATGACTTTTGGTCAACTCCGCGCTGCATTGAGAGGGATAGCGGCTGATGCCGCGCGCTGTATTTTGGAACTGTACGCGGTCGCCAGCGAGGTGGCCGTGAGTCAAAAGTCTGACGCGAGTCCTGTGACCGAGGCAGATCATGCCTCTCACCGGCTGATTTGTCAGTCACTGCAAGCTCTGACTCCCAATATCCCTACCCTGTCTGAGGAGTCTACCCTCGAACAATTGATTGGCCGCCGCGATTGGCCAGTCTGTTGGATGATTGACCCCTTGGATGGCACCCGTGAATTCATAGAAGGTACCGGTGAATTTACGATTAACATTGCACTCATTGTTGAGGCTCAGGCAATGCTGGGGCTCATCGCCGCCCCCAATCGGGGATACACGGACCTTGGCGTTCCTGGGTGGGGTGCACGGCGATATGGACTCTTTGATCAGGATGACGGCGCCGCGCTGACAACACGCCCGCTGGACACAGCAGTGCCCTTGGTTATGTCATCGAGTGCTCGGCATCGAGAAGAACGCGTTCAAGTGATGATGAATCGTTTGTCGCCGCTGGCAAGCGGTGCGCAGCGACTGAACGCTGGCAGTGCACTGAAATTTTGCGATTTGGTGGGAGGGGATGCTGACGTCTATCCAAGAACGTCACCCTGCTATGAATGGGATCTTGCTGCTGGCGATGCATTAGTGCGCGCGGCAGGAGGTCGCGTGACGACTCTTGAGGGTGCTGGTATTCGCTATAACCAGTGGGATAGCCTGAAAGCGCCTAAGTTTATTGCAGCCGCTGATCCAAGCGTGGATTATGCACCGTTGGTGCGCGAGCAGGATGTCTGATGGCGCCCGTATCCCAGTCAAGCATCTTGGCTCAGTAATGCTTTGGGATTGAGTGGCGATGAGGCTTTTCGGTCAACTGCTATGCCGGAGAGAGTGGCTTTGAGCACAATGCAGAGCGATGCATGACAGACCATATTGAACAAGACCAAGCCGCCGCAAATGATGAGCTCTCGCCCGCTGAGCGACTCGTGCTCATCGAGGGTCAGCATCGGTCTCTGGATCAAAAAATCATCGAGTTGCAGGCGCGCCCGTGGCAAAACCAGCTACTGGTGCAGCGCTTGAAGAAGGAAAAGCTTCGGCTAAAAGAGGTCATCGAACGATTAAAGGGAGAGATGATTCCCGATCTGAATGCCTAATTCATCAGGACAGGCTATGCCCTTCGTGAGTCAGGAGTGACACTTTAAACTCCAGCCCTCCGGTAAACCCCGTCAATGCACCATTGCTGCCCATCACCCGATGGCAGGGCACAATAATGGGGAGAGGGTTGCGTCCCACTGCACCACCAACTGGCCTTGCCGAACGGGGTCGACCAATGGCGTGTGCGACCTCGTTGTAACTCACGGTCTCGCCATATGGAATATGAGTGAGTGCGGCCCATACTGATTCTTGAAAGGGCGTGCCTGCCCAAACCAGCGGCACTGAAAAGCGAGTGAGCTTTGACTTAAAGTAAGCGGTGAGCTCTTCGATGGCGTGGTCTAGCACTGGCGTTGTCTCTGACGTCTTCATTGGTTTTGCGGCGCGACTGGGGAAGCGAATAGCGCTCAAACCGGATTCCGTCGCCTCTAGCCGTAGCACACCGATTGGTGTCATCAACGACTGCCGAAAGAGCATGGTTAGCGCGGCTCTCCATCAACGCGCTGTGCGGCAGGTGCCAGCGATAATCCCACACACAGCAACAAGGTCAGCAACGCTAGCCAATCGCTCGGTTGCCCAGGTGAATCGCTGGATACAAGGGGTGGTAGTGCAGTGCAACACAGTAGCCCGGTAATGATGAGGCTCAGGCGCCGAGTACCCATCAGCCCTAACGCGAGCAGGAGAAAGAGCGTGCCCCGGCCCGCATTAATTAACTTGGTGGCAGACAGATCGGATTGCCACAGGCCCGCAATGAGCAAGATGCCCATCGACAGCGTGAGCAGCATGGTGAGCTGTCGCAGGCTCGTTTTAAGGGGCGGTATGACCAGTGCCATGGGGGTGTCACTCTTTTAACAATGCCACTCGTTGTCAGTGGGCACTCTTGTTTGGCGTGATGTCACCGAGTTACAGATGGGGCATATGGCTTTTGGCGACAAGCGGTATGATGCAAGGTATGGATAACAACTTACTCTGCGCTGATCGAGTGATCAAGGCGCTTCCGGCAGCGGTCAGGGAGGTCTTGCAGGTCACCGTCTATGACACGGTGGGCTCCACCAACGATGTGCTTCGTGAAAAGAAAGGGCAGGCCGCTTTGCATGGGACTGTGGTGATCGCTAACCAGCAAACAGAAGGGCGAGGTCGACGTGGCCGGCGCTGGTGCAGCCCGGCGGGTGCCAACCTGTACTGTTCAATGGGTTGGCATTTTAACGGTTCGCTGGAAATGCTCACGGGGCTCAGTTTGGCTGTTGGCGCGATGGTAGCGGAGCAAATCAAGACGCACCTGGGTGTCGACTTGCAATTAAAATGGCCCAATGACCTTTATCACAATGAGCAAAAGTTGGGCGGCATACTCGTCGAGGTGTTGGGCGACGAGGCAGGTGGGCAGTCCGTCGTGATCGGCCTTGGTTTGAACGTCAACATGCCGGAGGAAGCGGGTGTGAGTATCGAGCGTCCTTGGACCGATCTACGGTCAGCCGTTGGCGCAGAGGTGGATCGCCATGCGTTGGCGGGCGCTGTCGTGGCCGGTGTTGCCGATGGTTTGGCGCAATTTGCCGAATCTGGCTTTGCGCATTGGCATGCCGCTTGGTGCCGCCGTGATTATCTATCGGGCAGATCAATTGTGATAGATGGCACCCCTCCCATCGCTGGCATTGCTTGTGGCGTCGACGACAGCGGTGCATTGCTGGTCGAATCTGCGGCAGGTCAATTGGCGATTGCGGGTGGTGAGGCCAGCGTGCTCGAAATCGGCCCAGCCTCATGAGCGAGGCGCTGCCCTGGTTACTACTCGATGTCGGCAATACCGCCATTAAGTGGCGCCTGGCGCAGGCTGAGGGATTGTTGGATCAAGGCGGTCGAACTGCCTCTGACACGCACGCGTTGTGCGAGGCATTAAAGGGGTTGGCCTGGTCGCAGGCCGCGCTAACCAGCGTTGCGGGTCCGTCTTTTGATGGCGATGTGATCGCGAGGCTCTCCGAAATCAGTGAAGCCCCGGTGCGGTATGGCATTGCAGAGGCATTACGCTTCGGGCTGACCAATGCCTACCAACCGCCAGAATCCATGGGGGCTGACCGTTGGTTTGCGATGCTTGGTGCTTGGCACGAACACAAGGGGCCGCTGTGTGTTGTTGACGCGGGGACTGCGATCACCATCGACATCGTTACGTCTGAAGGCCGCCACGAGGGCGGCTACATTATCCCAGGGGTAAATCTTATGCGCCAATCGCTGACTAACGATACCCGTCTGATCGACGTCAAGGCATTGGCGGCGCCGGCGATATTGCCCGGCAGTAATACGGCACAATGCGTCAACGCTGGGGTATGGCAGGCGGCTCAGGGTGCGATTCAGTCCGTGATCACCCAATATCCTCACCACCGACTGATGCTCACGGGCGGTACCGCGCCTGAATTGATGGCGTTGGGGAGCGAGGGCGAACATCGGCCCCATTTGGTGCTCGACGGGTTGAGGGTGTGGTTGTCATCTGAGCTTGACGAGTCGGCCCGCTGAGGGGATGATGCGCCCCGCAAACAGGGCAAGTATTTTTGTTCACCGCCTGCGTTGAACAAGGCTGGCGTAGCTCAGTAGGTAGAGCAGCTGATTTGTAATCAGCCGGTCGGGGGTTCGATTCCTCTCGCCAGCTCCATAGTTTTTAATCTCCTTTCTAGCGGCAGGCTTGGCATTCTTGTCAGGTTGGTAGTACTCGATTGCGAAACGGGGCTTCGATGTCACTGGCGCTATACTTAAGCAGGGTGCGCCGCCCCCACGACCGCATTGAGTCCGTACTCGGCATCTGCCATCACAGGCAGAATTCCCTAATCGACAGTGTTGACACAGAGGGTGTACATCTAGAGAATGTGCGCCCTTCCGGAGGGGTTCCCGAGTGGCCAAAGGGATCAGACTGTAAATCTGACGCGCGAGCTTCGGTGGTTCGAATCCACCCCCCTCCACCAAGGATAACGCCGGAAGGGGGAGTGAGAACCTTCGGTGTTGGGCGCGGGTCCCGAGGTGAAAGTGACGCCGCGGGTATAGTTTAATGGTAGAACCTCAGCCTTCCAAGCTGATGATGCGGGTTCGATTCCCGCTACCCGCTCCATTAAAGAGCAGCAGTTTTGCTCATATAGCTCAGTCGGTAGAGCACTTCCTTGGTAAGGAAGAGGTCACCGGTTCAAATCCGGTTATGAGCTCCAATGCGGTATGGCGCCGAAGGCGCGACATCGGAAAGGTGGGTCAGAAGGCCCATAGAAGAGAAAAGGGTGGGCGCAGTCAGCGCACTGAGTAAGACGAGCCGGCGACTGATGAGTCTGCGCCGCAAAAGAAATTGAGGAGAGTGTCGCCATGGCAAAAGAGGCATTTGAGCGTTCGAAGCCCCACGTGAATGTGGGAACGATTGGACACGTAGATCACGGTAAGACGACGCTGACGGCGGCGCTGACGCGTGTTTGCTCTGAAGTATGGGGCGGCGAGCTGGTAGCGTTTGACGGCATTGATAACGCGCCAGAAGAGAAAGAGCGTGGTATCACGATTGCGACGTCACACGTTGAGTATGAGTCGGAAGCCCGACACTACGCGCACGTTGACTGCCCTGGACACGCGGATTATGTGAAGAACATGATCACGGGTGCGGCGCAGATGGACGGTGCGATCTTGGTATGTGGCGCGACCGATGGTCCGATGCCACAAACCCGCGAGCACATTTTGCTGTCGCGTCAGGTCGGTGTTCCTTACATCGTGGTTTTCCTGAACAAGGCTGACCTACTGGCAGAAGACTGCGGTGGTGTGGACTCTGAGGAGTACACCGAGATGAAGGAACTGGTAGAGATGGAGCTGCGCGAGCTGCTGGATGCCTACGAGTTCCCTGGTGACGATACACCGATTATTTGCGGTTCAGCGCTGATGGCGTTGGAAGGCAAGGATGACAACGGTCTGGGTACAACGGCGGTTAAAGAGCTGGTTGAGACGCTGGATTCATACATTCCTGAGCCTGAGCGAGCGATTGACCAGCCTTTCTTGATGCCGGTTGAGGACGTGTTCTCTATCTCGGGTCGCGGCACGGTGGTAACGGGTCGTGTTGAGCGCGGTATTGTGAAGGTGGGTGATGAGATCGAGATTATCGGTATCAAAGAGACCCAGAAGACGACCTGTACGGGCGTTGAGATGTTCCGCAAGCTGCTAGACGAAGGTCGTGCGGGCGAGAACGTGGGTGTTTTGCTGCGTGGTACGAAGCGCGATGACGTAGAGCGTGGACAGGTACTGGCGATTCCGGGATCGGTTCAGCCGCACACTAAGTTTGAGGCAGAGGTTTATGTACTGTCGAAGGACGAGGGTGGCCGCCATACGCCGTTTTTCAAGGGCTATCGTCCGCAGTTTTACTTCCGTACGACGGATGTGACGGGAGCGGTTGAGTTGCCTGAAGGTATTGAGATGGTAATGCCGGGTGACAGCATTAACTTTGTGGCGACATTGATTGCGCCGATTGCGATGGAAGAAGGGCTTCGTTTTGCGATCCGCGAGGGTGGTCGAACGGTAGGCGCTGGCGTCGTCGCTAAGATCTTCGAGTAACACAGATCGGCGGTCGAGAGACCGCCTGACGAATGGGCCGAACCGCCTCTTTTGGCTGTTCGGCTTCGTCGTCTCTGGAAAAGCGGTGTTGACCGCCCCGAGACGGCCCGGAGGAGTGGAAGGCCAGTAGCTCAATTGGCAGAGCAGCGGATTCCAAATCCGCAGGTTGGGGGTTCGATTCCCTCCTGGCCTGCCACCTTAGGCACGACGCCTAGGTGGTAAGTAAAGAGAGGCTGGTGGTCGG
The DNA here is from genome assembly GCA_905182485.1 of uncultured Luminiphilus sp. Classification (GTDB taxonomy): domain Bacteria; phylum Pseudomonadota; class Gammaproteobacteria; order Pseudomonadales; family Halieaceae; genus Luminiphilus. The sequence continues at coordinate 66,027 of CAJJBO010000014.1, read as the reverse complement.
CGGTGGCCGTAGCCAGTGAATGGAGAGAGAGACATGAGTGAAGCCGCAACAAGCAGGCTTGATTCGCTAAAATGGGTTGTCGTACTGGTGCTGGTCGCCGGCGGCATCTTTGGCAATAGTTATTATGGCGATCAACCGATCCTTTATCGGGTCCTGGTGCTGTTGGTATTGGCGTTGTTGGCCGGCTGGTTCGCTTCTCTCACACAGAAAGGCGGTGATTTTTTTACGTTAGTCAAAGGCTCGCGTAACGAAATCCGTAAGGTCGTGTGGCCTACGCGTCAGGAGACGACACAAACGACACTCATTGTTTTTGTCTTTGTGATTGTGACGGGCCTGATTCTGTGGGGCCTCGATAGCGTGCTGGGTTGGCTTGCGTCTTTGATTCTTGGTTGAGGGTAGGAATATGGCTTTAAAGTGGTACGTAGTGCATGCCTATTCTCAGTATGAGAAGAAAGTGGCCATCGCCATTCAGGAGCGCATTGAGCGGCTGGATATGCAGGACCGCTTTGGTGAGATCATTGTGCCTACGGAAGAAGTGATCGAGATGAAGGGCGGACAAAAGCGCAAGACCGAGCGTAAGTTTTTCCCCGGTTACGTGCTAGTGCAGATGGAATTAGACGATGACAGCTGGCACTTGGTGAAAGACACGCCACGCGTGCTCGGCTTCATTGGTGGAAAGGCGGATAAGCCCTCTCCGATAACGGACGCAGAGGTCAATGTGATCCTACAGCGCGTCGAGGCGGGTGTTGATCAGCCTAGGCCTAAGACGATGTTCGAGCCCGGTGAGATGGTGCGGGTGATCGACGGTCCCTTCAACGACTTTAATGGTGTCGTTGAGGACGTGAATTACGAAAAGAGTCGCCTGAATGTGGCGGTGCTGATCTTCGGGCGATCGACGCCCGTCGAACTGGACTTTGGTCAGGTCGAAAAAGCCTGATTATTGGCAGGCGTGAGCTTGTCCTGAACTGAACACCGTTTCGGCGGTGAAAATGGGGAGCCCGCGTAGCGGTCCGCATCATGCGGAGACTACAACGGCGTTGGAACCCAGGAGAGAAGAACATGGCAAAGAAAATCGACAGCTACATTAAGCTGCAGATTCCGGCCGGTCAGGCTAATCCCTCGCCACCGGTGGGCCCCGCACTGGGCCAGAAAGGGGTCAACATCATGGAGTTCTGCAAGGCGTTTAACGCCGATACGCAGGGCATGGAGCCGGGTCTGCCGATTCCAGTCGTGATTACGGTCTATGCTGACCGCTCATTTACTTTTATTAAGAAAACGCCACCAGCGTCTGTCTTGCTGCGAAAAGTGGCGGGTATCAAGAGTGGTTCAGGGCGCCCCAACACCGAAAAGGTTGGCAAGGTATCTCGGGCTCAGCTCGAAGATGTGGCTAACCAGAAGTGGCCCGATCTCACTGCCTCGGATATGGATGCTGCCGTGCGCACCATAGCGGGTAGTGCGCGTTCTGCGGGTATTGAGACGGAGGGTGTGAACTGATGGCTAAGTTATCAAAACGTGTGCGTGCTTTTCGCGAAAAGGTTGACGCTAGGCAAACCTATTCTCTCGACGAGGCCATTGCGCTGTTGAAAGAGTTTGGAACGGTGAAATTTAATGAGACGGTCGAAGTGGCCGTGAATCTGGGTATCGACGCGCGCAAATCTGATCAAGGTGTTCGCGGTGCAACCACTTTGCCCCACGGAACCGGTGCTGAAGTGCGTGTGGCGGTGTTCACTCAGGGAGACAACGTTGAGAAAGCCAAGGCGTTGGACTGCCGATTTTATTGGTATGGAAGATCTCGCCGAACAAATCAAGGGCGGCATGATGGATTTTGATGTCGTGATTGCCTCTCCCGACGCGATGCGCGTGGTGGGAAAACTGGGTAAAGTTTTAGGTCCAAAAGGTTTGATGCCGAATCCTAAGCTTGGTTCAGTTTCGCCTGATGTCGAATTGGCGGTCAAGAATGCCAAGGCGGGTCAAATGCGATTCCGCAGCGATAAGAACGGCATTATTCATGGCGGTATTGGCAAGGTGAGCTTTGGTCCAGACGAGATCCGCGGCAACTTAGTCGCGGTACTGGCAGACTTGAAAAAGTCTAAGCCCGCGTCAGCGAAAGGTGTCTACTTCCGCAAGGTCACGCTGTCGACGACGATGGGCCCTGGCGTCAGTATCGATCACAACGCGATCGAATTTTAAGTGTTCAGTCCGGCCTAGGGCACTTGTTGTCCGAGGTCGGTGCGCTCTCAGGGTTATCGAGAGGGCTGGGCGAAGCGCCGTAATGGCTTGGTCCGCTTTGGAAGTCTTTGCAGGGAAGTGTGGGATACCCCCGCTGAACGCCAAAGGCTGTCAAAGACCGTAGGCGGTCCCGCATCGGGACCTTAATGGCAGGCATGGGCCTGATGACCTACGCAGATGGTGAGGCAGTTCATCACCGAGGGGGGTCGCTTGCAGTATCGGCGGCCTAAATAACCACAAAAGGAGTAAGCCAAGTGGCTATAGGACTCGAAGAGAAGAAAGCAATTGTTGCTGAAGTAAACGAGACAGCCGCCAGTGCACTTTCGCTTGTAATTGCCGACGCGCGCGGTGTTGCATCGAATGACATGACTGCTCTGCGCGCTTCTGCTCGCGAGAACCGTATTGATCTTAGGATGGTACGGAACACGCTAGCGAGACGTGCGCTGGAAGGAACGGAATACGAGTGTGTCACTGACACCCTCACGGGTCCCTCGCTTTTTGGATTTTCTATGGAAGATCCAGGCGCTGCAGCACGATTGTTCAAAGATTTTGCCTCTGACAACGATAAGTTTGAGGTAAAGGCACTGTCGGTGAGCGGAAAGCTGCTCGGAGCCGATCAAATCGATGTGTTGGCCAAGCTACCCACTAGGGAGCAAGGTCTGGCGATACTGATGAGTGTGATGAAAGCACCTATCGAGAAGCTCACTCGCACAACGAATGATGTTCCAGGCAGGCTGGTCCGCGTGATGGCGGCAGTTCGCGATCAAAAAGAGCAGGCGGCCTAATTCGGCCCGACCTGACCCTGCAATTATTTAACGGAGATTAAGACATGGCACTTTCAACAGACGAAATTCTCGACGCAATCGCCGAGATGAGCGTAATGGACATCGTATCTTTAGTGGAAGCGATGGAAGAAAAGTTTGGCGTATCAGCTGCGGCGGCAGTCGCTGTTGCAGCACCCGCAGCCGGCGGTGACGCAGGTGGCGCGGCCGCAGAAGAGCAAACCGAGTTTGACGTCATTCTGACTTCAGGTGGAGACAAGAAAGTCAACGTCATTAAGGTGGTTCGCGCGGTTACAGGTCTTGGCCTGAAGGAAGCGAAGGCAGTCGTCGATGGCGCACCCGGGCCTGTCAAAGAAGGCGCGACCAAAGACGAAGCAGAAGATATCAAGAAGCAGATCGAAGAAGCAGGCGGCGCAGCAGAACTCAAGTAACTGATGTTGTTGTTTGAGGCACCGTAACAGGCTGGGGCGTTAATGCGCCCCTGTCTTTTCCCGGTTAATTAACCGGTTTTCGAATATTGATGGTGTGCATTGTGGTCGGACAATGCAGATCGTAGGGGAGTATTGATGGCTTACTCGTATACGGAAAAGAAACGCATTCGCAAGGATTTCGGTTCGCTGCCCAAGGTAATGGATATCCCTTACCTGTTGGCGATTCAACTGGACTCCTATGGCAAGTTTACCCAAGACGGCGTAGCGCTCGAAGATCGTGCGGAGAGTGGCTTACATGCCGCCTTTAAGTCGGTCTTCCCGATCGCGAGTTACAGCGGTAGCGCTGCCCTCGAGTATGTCGATTACGCTTTGGGTGAGCCCGTCTTTGACGTTGACGAATGCGTATTGCGCGGCACCACCTACGCCTGCGCCTTGCGAGTAAAGGTTCGGTTGATTATTTACGATAAGGAATCATCTTCAAAGTCGATCAAAGACATTAAAGAGCAGGACGTCTACATGGGGGAGATCCCCCTCATGACGCAAAATGGTACGTTTGTCATCAACGGTACTGAACGCGTCATCGTCTCTCAGCTGCATCGTTCCCCTGGTGTTTTCTTTGACCATGATCGCGGTAAAACGCACTCATCGGGCAAGCTCTTGTACAGCGCCCGTGTGATTCCTTACCGCGGGTCGTGGTTGGATTTTGAATTCGACCCAAAAGATATGCTTTATGTGCGAATCGACCGTCGCCGCAAGTTACCTGCAACGGTATTGTTGCGCGCACTGGGTTATGACTCAGAGGGGATCCTCGAGATCTTTTATGAGACTACGACATTCCAGCTGGGTGAAGAAAACTCTGCGTCCATGACCTTGGTGCCCAAGCGGCTGCAGGGCGACATGGCTGCCTTCGACATTATGGCGGGGAAGAAGCTGATTGTAGAGCGTGGCAGACGTATTACCGCTCGTCACATCCGTCAGTTAGAGGACGCCAAAATAGAGCTGCTGTCCGTGCCCGAGGAATACCTTGAGGGCCGTCGGCTGTCTAAGAATATTGTTGATACCAACACCGGTGAGGTGTTGGCAGAATGTAACGTTGAGATAACCGTTGCGCTCCTCGCTGAGCTGCGCGAAAACGGGGTACAGAATATCGATACGCTTTATACCAACGAGTACGATTGCGGTCCCTTTATCTCTGACACGTTGGCGATAGATGGCACACGAAGTGTCCTCGAGGCGCTGGTCGAGATTTATCGCATGATGCGTCCTGGCGAGCCACCGACGAAGGAGTCGGCCGAAAATTTGTTCCAGAATTTATTTTTCTCGCCAGAGCGATACGATCTGTCGACGGTAGGGCGAATGAAGTTCAATCGCCGCCTTGGACGAGAAGACAAGATCGGATCAGCGATTCTCGACAAAGACGATATCGTTGACGTGATGCGGGCGCTGGTCGGCATTCGAAACGGTAAAGGGATCGTGGATGATATCGATCATCTGGGTAATCGCCGCGTTCGTTCGATTGGCGAAATGGCAGAGAATCAGTTCCGAGTGGGTCTTGTCCGGGTAGAGCGAGCAGTAAAAGAGCGCCTCTCGATGGCTGAAAGCGAAGGCCTCATGCCGCAAGACCTGATCAATGCGAAGCCAGTCTCGGCGGCAGTGAAGGAATTCTTTGGTTCCAGCCAGCTGTCGCAATTTATGGATCAGAATAACCCACTGTCTGAGGTCACTCACAAGCGCCGTGTTTCAGCGCTTGGGCCAGGTGGTCTGACCCGCGAGCGGGCGGGCTTTGAGGTGCGCGACGTGCACCCCACCCACTATGGGCGAGTCTGTCCCATTGAGACCCCTGAGGGCCCAAACATCGGTCTGATCAATTCGCTGGCGACGTATGCCCGCACGAACGAATACGGTTTTTTGGAGTCGCCCTACCGCAAGGTGATCAAGGGCGTTGTGACAGATGACATTGAGTACTTGTCTGCTATCAACGAAGCTGAGTATGCGATTGCGCAGGCGTCGGCTCCGCTCGATACAAAGAACCGCTTTGTGGAAGACCTGATAAACGTGCGCCACATGAACGAGTTCACCGTCAAAACCGCGGCAGATGTCCAATATATGGACGTATCGCCTCAACAGGTGGTCTCCGTGGCGGCGTCGCTTATTCCTTTCCTTGAGCACGATGATGCTAACCGTGCCTTGATGGGTTCAAACATGCAGCGCCAGGCAGTACCAACGCTGAAGGCTGACAAGCCCCTAGTAGGCACGGGAATGGAGCGCTATGTGGCTTCTGATTCCGGTGTTTGCAAAGTGGCGGCGCGGGGTGGCGTGATTGACTCGGTCGATGCCAGCCGCATTGTGGTGCGCGTGAATGCTAAAGAAGTGGGAATCAATGATTCACCCGTCGATATCTATAACCTCACGAAGTACAAGCGATCTAACCAAAATACCTGCATCAACCAGCGTCCCATTGTTCAGACGGGTGACTCAGTAGAGCGCGGTGATATTTTGGCAGATGGCCCATCGGTAGATCTCGGTGAGCTGGCGCTTGGGCAGAACATGTCGAATCGCCTTTATGCCCTGGAATGGTTACAACTTTGAGGACTCCATTCTGGTGTCTGAGCGGGTCGTACAAGAAGATCGTTTTACGACGATACACATACAGGAATTGACCTGCGTTGCTCGCGACACCAAGCTGGGCTCCGAGGAAATCACGGCGGACATCCCCAATGTGGGTGAAGGCGCACTGAGCAAGCTTGATGAGTCTGGCATTGTGTATATCGGTGCCGAAGTGGATGCTGGCGATATTCTGGTCGGCAAGGTAACGCCTAAAGGCGAGACTCAGCTGACGCCAGAGGAAAAACTGCTGCGCGCAATCTTTGGTGAAAAAGCCTCTGACGTGAAAGATACCTCACTGCGCGTGCCGTCAAGTTACAAAGGCACTGTGATTGACGTGCAGGTGTTTACTCGCGATGGCTTGGAAAAAGACCCTCGCGCGAAGCAAATTGAAGCGGCGCAGTTAGCCGACTATCGCAAGGATCTTCGCGAAGAGTATCGGATCTACGAAGAAGCGACATTCGCCCGTTTGGCTGGCCTGTTGGATGGGCAAGCCACGGTGTCGGGTGGTGGCCTCAGCAAAGGTACCAAGCTGACTAAGGCAGTGTTGGCAGAGCTGGAGCGTGAGCAGTGGTTCAAGCTCAAATTGTCGGATTCCGATCTCAATAGTCAATTGGTCTCGGCTCAGCGATTGCTGGAGGAGCAGAACCAGCAGCTCGAAGAGCGTTTCGAGATTAAGAAGCAGAAGTTGCAAAGCGGCGACGATCTTGCACCGGGCGTACTGAAGATCGCTAAGGTTTACCTCGCGGTGAAGCGGCGCATTCAGCCCGGTGACAAAATGGCGGGCCGACACGGTAACAAGGGTGTCATTTCGGTCATTATGCCCGTGGAGGACATGCCTTACGACGAGCACGGTGAGCCGATTGATATCGTTTTGAACCCGCTCGGTGTGCCCTCGCGGATGAACGTGGGTCAGATTTTGGAGACCCATTTGGGGATGGCTGCTCGCGGTTTAGGTAAGAAGATCGACGAGATGCTTGAGCAACAGGTCAAGTTGACGCAGTTACGAAGCTTCTTGAAGCAAGTGTATAGCCACACTACCGACGCTCGTCGTAGCGCCGACATTGCCTCACTGAGTGATGATGAATTGCTCGCATTGGCCGAGAACTTACGGGCGGGTGTACCCATGGCGACACCAGTATTTGACGGTGCCCGTGAGGAATCTATCAAAGAGTTGCTGCGCATGGCAGAACTGCCCGATAGCGGTCAGCTGACGCTCTATGACGGTCGAAGCGGTGAGCGATTTGATCGGCCGGTCACCGTGGGCTACATGTACATGCTGAAACTCAACCACTTGGTTGACGATAAGATGCATGCGCGCTCGACGGGTTCTTATAGTCTGGTCACGCAGCAGCCACTGGGCGGAAAAGCGCAGTTTGGTGGGCAGCGGTTCGGCGAGATGGAGGTCTGGGCGTTAGAGGCTTATGGTGCCGCTTACACGCTGCAGGAGATGCTGACTGTGAAGTCAGACGATGTTGCTGGCCGTACCAAGATGTACAAGAACATCGTCGATGGGGATCATCAGATGGATCCGGGTATGCCCGAATCCTTTAACGTGTTGATCAAAGAAATCCGCTCACTCGGTATCGATATCGATCTCGAGTCTGAGTCATCCGGCTTCTGAGGGGAGATAAGACGTGAAAGATTTATTAAATCTGCTGAGCAGAGAAAAAAATGACGACTTCGACGCCATCCGCATCGGACTGGCATCCCCGGAGATGGTTCGTTCATGGTCCTTTGGTGAGGTCAAAAAGCCGGAGACCATTAATTACCGTACTTTCAAGCCAGAGCGCGACGGTCTTTTTTGCGCCAAAATTTTTGGCCCAGTAAAGGATTACGAGTGCTTATGTGGCAAATACAAGCGGCTTAAGCACCGCGGTGTGATCTGTGAGAAGTGCGGTGTTGAGGTGGCTTTGGCGAAGGTCCGCCGTGAGCGAATGGGTCACGTCGAATTGGCCAGTCCAGTGGCGCACATTTGGTTCCTGAAATCACTCCCCTCCAGGATTGGTTTGCTATTGGATATGACGCTTCGTGACATAGAGCGTATTTTGTACTTTGAAGCCTATGTGGTGACCGACCCGGGTCTCTCTGCCCTCGAACATGGACAGCTCCTTAATGACGAGCAGTACTACGAGGCGATGGAAGAGTTTGGTGATGAGTTCACCGCCAAAATGGGTGCTGAGGCGATCCAAGATCTCATGATGGAGATCAATCTCAAGGTCGAGATTGAGCACCTTCGTGAGGAAATCCCCCAGACCAACTCAGAAACAAAGATTAAAAAGTTTTCTAAGCGATTGAAATTGCTCGAAGCTTTCCACGGTTCTGGTAACAAGCCAGAGTGGATGGTATTGCAGGCATTGCCAGTTTTACCACCTGATTTACGCCCTTTGGTACCTTTGGATGGCGGGCGTTTTGCCACTTCTGATCTGAATGATCTGTATCGTCGCGTCATTAACCGTAATAACCGCTTAAAGCGTCTACTCGATCTTAATGCGCCTGACATCATTGTGCGTAACGAAAAGCGCATGTTGCAGGAGTCAGTTGATGCGTTGCTGGATAACGGTCGACGTGGCCGCGCCATCACCGGATCTAACAAGCGTCCGCTGAAGTCGCTCGCCGACATGATTAAAGGAAAGCAAGGCCGCTTCCGTCAGAACTTATTGGGCAAACGCGTGGATTACTCGGGTCGATCTGTGATCGTGACCGGTCCTACGCTCAAGTTGCACCAGTGTGGTTTGCCTAAAAAGATGGCCCTCGAACTGTTCAAGCCATTTATCTTTGGCAAGTTGGAGCACGTGGTTTAGCGACGACAATTAAAGCCGCCAAGAAGATGGTGGAGCGGGAGCCGTCAGAGGTGTGGGATATTCTCGCCGAGGTGATCAGAGAGCATCCGGTCCTATTGAACCGGGCGCCTACTTTGCACCGCTTAGGCATTCAGGCGTTTGAGCCAGTGCTAATCGAAGGTAAGGCTATCCAGCTGCATCCGCTGGTTTGTGCTGCTTACAACGCCGATTTCGATGGCGATCAGATGGCAGTGCACGTGCCGTTGACCATAGAAGCGCAGTTGGAAGCACGAGCGCTGATGATGTCGACGAACAACATTTTGTCACCGGCGTCGGGTGATCCCATTATCGTGCCGTCTCAAGACGTGGTTCTGGGCCTGTATTACATGACCCGAGAGCGTGTTAACGCCAAGGGCGAAGGGATGACTTTTGCTGATAACGAAGAGGTTCAGCGCGCTTTCGGTAGCGGCCAAGTCGACCTGCAGGCTCGTGTCAAAGTCCGCATACATGAGGTGTTGATGAACCTGGGTGAAGAAACCCGGGAGCAAACGCGCATTGTCGAGACGACAGTCGGGCGTGCCTTGCTATGGGATATTGTGCCTGAGGGTTTGTCTTACGATCAGATCAACCAGCCGATGGTGAAGAAGGCGATTTCGCGGGTGATTAACCAGTGCTATCGCGCCGTCGGGCTTAAGCAAACGGTGATCTTTGCGGATCAATTGATGTATACCGGCTATGAATACTCGACGCGTTCAGGTGCCTCGATTGGTGTGAATGACTTTGTGATTCCTGATGAGAAAGCGGCGCTTGTTGATAAAGCAGAAGGTGAGGTTGCTGAGATTGAGCAGCAGTATCGCGCCGGTCTGGTGACGCAAGGTGAGAAATACAACAAAGTGATCGATATCTGGTCACGCACCAATGATCAGGTTTCGAAAGCGATGATGTCCGGTCTCTCCAAAGAGACAGTGACGAATCGCGACGGTGACGATGAAGAGCAGGATTCCTTCAATTCGGTTTACATGTACGCCGACTCAGGCGCGCGGGGATCCCCCGCCCAGATTCGTCAGTTGGCCGGTATGCGCGGCTTAATGGCGAAGCCCGACGGTTCTATCATTGAGACGCCCATCACCGCGAACTTCCGTGAAGGTTTGAACGTACTGCAATACTTCATTTCGACCCACGGTGCGCGTAAAGGCCTAGCAGATACCGCATTGAAAACGGCTAACTCGGGTTATCTTACTCGTCGCTTAGTGGATGTGGCACAAGATGTGGTAGTGACCGAGCAGGATTGTGGCACCGACCAAGGGCTCGCGACCTCGTCGGTCATCGACGGTGGCGACATCATCGATCCCTTGTCCGAGCGAGTGCTTGGCCGAATTGTGGCGAAGGACGTGGTCGATGTGACAACGGGTGAGGTCTTGATCGAAGCCGGTACGATGATGGATGAGATTATGACCGCAAAAGTCGATCAGATGGGCATCGAGGAGATCATCGTCCGCTCTCCCATTACCTGTGAGACGCGTTACGGCATTTGTTCAGCTTGTTATGGCCGTGATCTAGGTCGCGGGCATCAGGTGAACTTAGGCGAAGCCATTGGTGTTGTTGGAGCCCAGTCGATTGGTGAACCGGGCACTCAGCTAACCATGCGGACCTTCCACATTGGGGGAGCAGCGTCTGGACAAGCGGCACAAGACAACATTCAGGTGAACAATGATGGTGTCATTCGCCTCCACAACATCAAGGTTGTGGATAAGCCTGATGGGTCCTTGGTGGCGGTCTCACGTTCTGGAGAGTTGTCGTTATTAGACGCGGTGGGCAGAGAGCGAGAGCGATATAAGGTGCCTTATGGCGCCACAATTCGGGTGAAGGACGAAGCCTCGGTTGCGGCGGGTGATATTGTTGCGACTTGGGATCCACACACACACCCGATCATCACCGAAGTAGCGGGTACGGTAAAGTTCAGTGCGATGGATGAGGGCGTCACGATTACGCGCCAGACCGACGAATTTACGGGTCTGTCCAGCATCTCGGTGATTGACCCGGCTGAAAGACCGATGGCGGGTAAAGACATTCGCCCCGCTATCACGCTGGTTGATGGCAAAGGTAAGGAACTCAATTTGGCGGGGACTAACGTACCGGCCCACTACTTCTTGCCGCATGGCGCGATGGTGAATTTGGAGGATGGCGTTAAAGTCGAAGTGGGTGACGTTGTGGCCCGAATCCCCCAAGAAGGTTCCAAAACGCGTGACATTACCGGTGGTTTGCCGCGGGTAGCGGATCTGTTTGAGGCGCGTAAGCCGAAGGAGCCCGCGATTTTGGCGGAGATCTCTGGAACAGTGAGCTTTGGTAAAGAGACCAAAGGTAAGCGTCGGTTGGTGATCACGCCAACTGACACGTCAGTGTTACCAGAAGGATCTGATCACTACGAAGAGCTGATTCCAAAGTGGCGTCAACTGTCTGTATTTGAGGGCGAAGCCGTTCAGAAGGGCGAGGTTGTCTCAGAAGGACCGCCCAGTCCACACGATATTCTTCGCCTTAAGGGTATTCCTGCATTGGCAGAGTACATCGTCAATGAGATTCAGGAGGTTTACCGCTTGCAAGGGGTCAAGATCAATGACAAGCATATCGAAGTCATTGTTCGTCAGATGCTGCGTAAAGTAGAGATTGCCTCAACAGGGGATTCGACCTTTATCAAGGGAGAGCAAGCGGAGCACACCGCGTTCCTTGAGGAGTGCGATCGACTCAAGGCAGAAGGGCTGATTCCACCTACCGCAAACCGAGAGTCTGTTGGGTATTACACAAGGCTTCTCTTGAGACAGAGTCCTTTATCTCTGCCGCTTCCTTCCAGGAGACAACCCGTGTCCTGACAGAAGCAGCGGTGACCGGTAAGCGGGATTATCTCCGCGGCTTGAAGGAGAACGTGATCGTAGGCCGATTGATACCTGCGGGTACGGGCTTGGCTTATCACGAGGAAAGGCGTCGTAACAAGTCTGAAGGCGATGAATTGGCGCTGACCATGTCTGCTGAAGAATTCTCTGAGAGTTTTGCAGAAGAAATGGAGAAAGCTGAAGCGGCGGACGCCTCAGCGGAATAGTCACACGTTGGCGCGCTTGACCGTCCTCTGGGCGGTCTATAAACTGCGCGCTCATTTTCGGGCCTCGGCCCCGAAACCATTGTTGGGAGCAAAGGCTGAATGGCAACCATTAACCAACTTGTGCGCAAGCCGCGCAAGCGTAAAGGTGACGAAGAGCGGCGTTCCCGCACTGCAGGCGTGTCCTCAGCGGCGCGGAGTGTGCACGCGTGTCTACACCACTACCCCTAAGAAACCCAACTCGGCATTGCGTAAAGTATGTCGAGTCCGACTGACCAACGGATTTGAGGTCTCCTCTTACATTGGTGGAGAAGGCCACAACCTGCAGGAGCACAGTAGTTCGTGCTAATCCGCGGCGGCCGAGTCAAAGATCTTGCCGGGTGTGCGCTACCACACCGTGCGCGGCAGTCTTGGACACCTCGGGTGTCTCTGCTCGTCGACAAGGGCGGTCTAAGTACGGCGCCAAGCGACCTAAGTAAGACGCGTAAGTGCCACGACGGCCGCTCACGCGTAGATTGTCGGACAGTGTAGAGAGTAAGGCCAGGTAATAGCCGCTAGTGAAGTGGCTGAAAAAAGTCCGGGATCACCCTGAATGAGCATAGGAGGTCACAGTAATGCCAAGAAGACGCGTAGTTGCCAAGCGTGAAGTTCTGCCAGACCCGAAGTTCGGGAGATTACCACCCTCGCAAAATTTATGAACCACGTCATGATCAGCGGCAAAAAGTCGGTTGCTGAGTCGATTGTCTATGGTGCATTAGATCTCGTAGAAGAGCGCACTAAGCGTGACCCCATCGAGGTGTTTGACGAGGCACTTGAAAACATTGCACCGATGGTCGAGGTAAAGTCTCGTCGTGTCGGCGGTGCTACCTACCAGGTCCCTGTTGAGGTAAGGCCTTCCCGTCGTGTTGCCTTGTCGATGCGATGGCTGTGGACTACGCGCGAAATCGCGGTGAGAAGTCCATGCGTCAACGCCTTGCCGGTGAGATTGTTGATGCGGCGCAGGCTAAGGGTAATGCTGTGAAGAAGCGTGAAGACGTGCATCGCATGGCAGAAGCCAACAAAGCCTTCTCGCACTTTAGATTTTAAACACAGCTCCCCAACCCTAATCTGAGGACACTCTTGTGGCTCGTAAGACTCCGATCAATCGTTATCGCAACATTGGTATTGTTGCCCACGTGGACGCTGGTAAAACCACTACTACTGAGCGGGTGCTGTTTTATACCGGGCTATCGCACAAGATTGGTGAAGTGCACGATGGTGCTGCCACGATGGATTGGATGGAGCAGGAGCAAGAGCGTGGCATTACGATTACTTCAGCCGCAACAACCTGTTTTTGGCAGGGCATGCAGCAACAGTTCGATCAGCACCGTATCAACATCATCGATACGCCTGGGCACGTTGATTTCACGATTGAAGTAGAGCGATCGTTGCGCGTGCTAGACGGTGCGGTAGTCGTGCTATGTGGTTCCTCCGGGTGTTCAGCCACAGACCGAGACGGTATGGCGACAGGCCAACAAGTACGAAGTGCCGCGCATGGTGTTCGTCAATAAGATGGATCGTGCCGGCGCCGACTTTGCGCGAGGTGGTTGAACAGCTCGGCGAGCGCCTTGGTTGCAATGCGGTGCCCATTCACAATGACGATTGGTGCCGAAGAGAATTTCAAGGGCGTTGTCGATCTGATCAAGGAAAAAGCCATTATCTGGAATGAAGCAGATAATGGGGTCACCTTCGAATATGAGGATATCCCTGCAGACCTGGTAGAGAAAGCGGCAGAAATGCGTGAATACATGGTCGAAGCTGCGGCAGAAGCCACCGAAGAGCTGATGACCAAGTACCTCGACGATGGTGAGTTGTCTGAGGAGGAAATCAAGCAAGGCCTCCGCATCCGTACTTTAGCGAATGAAATTGTGCCCATCATGGGTGGTTCAGCCTTTAAAAATAAGGGAGTGCAGGCGGTATTGGATGCCGTGATTGAGTATTTGCCCTCGCCGACCGAAGTGAAGGCCATTGAAGGTACGTTAGATGATGGTGAGACCGTCGTGCGAGCGACCGGCAGATGACACGCTCCTTTCTCGGCGTTGGCGTTTAAAATCGCGACAGACCCCTTTGTGGGCACGCTGACGTTCTTCAGGGTGTATTCGGGCACGTTGGCAGTCGGGACCGGGTATCTTTAACGCGGTCAAGCAAAAGAAGGAGCGGGTTGGCCGTATGGTGCAAATGCACGCCAACAGCCGGGAAGAGATTAAAGAAGTGCTTGGCGGGGGATATTGCTGCCGCCATTGGTCTGAAAGACGTGACCACGGGTGACACTCTGTGTGATGGCGACAATGTTGTCATTCTGGAGCGCATGGAATTTCCAGAGCCTGTGATTTCGGTAGCGGTTGAGCCTAAGTCAAAGGTTGACCAGCAGAAGATGGGCGTGGCGCTGGGTAAGTTGGCGCAAGAGGATCCCTCATTCCGCGTTAAAACCGACGAAGAAACCGGTCAAACCATCATCTCTGGTATGGGTGAATTGCACCTCGATATCTTGGTCGATCGTATGCGCCGGGAGTTCAGCGTTGAGGCAAACATTGGTAAGCCGCAAGTGGCCTATCGTGAGCGCATTACCACCACGACTGAGGTCGAAGGGAAATTTGTTCGTCAGTCCGGTGGCCGGGGCCAGTACGGTCACGTCTGGGTCAAATTTGAGCCGGCCGAGGACGAAAACGCTGAGGGTCTCGAGTTCGTGAACGACAGTCGTTGGCGGTAGTGCCCAAAGAATATCATTCCCGCAGTCAACAAGGGCATCGAGAGAGCAAATGCAAGCAACGGCGTCTTGCGGGCTACCCGTATTGGATTTTAAAGTTACCCTTTTCGACGGTTCTTTCCACGATGTGGATTCCTCTGAAATGTCCTTCAAGATGGCCGGCATCTTCGCTTTCCGAGACGCCATGGAGTCGGTGGTGCCGAGTTGCTGGAGCCGATGATGCAGGTCGAAGTGGTAACCCCCGAAGAGAACATGGGTGACGTGGTCGGTGACCTTAACCGTCGACGTGGTGATACAGGGTATGGACGAGAATGCCGCTGGCAAGATTGTGAATGCCGAGGTGCCGCTGGCCGAAATGTTTGGTTATGCCACAGATTTGCGCTCTGCCACGCAGGGTCGAGCGACCTACACGATGGAATTCGCGCGATATGCCGCTGCGCCGAATAACGTCGCAAAAGACATTATTTCTAAAAACCAGACGTCCTAATCGTCTGCAAACACACTAAGGTGAAGAAAGATGGCAAAAGAGGCATTTGAGCGTTCGAAGCCCCACGTGAATGTGGGAACGATTGGACACGTAGACCACGGTAAGACGACGCTGACGGCGGCGCTGACGCGTGTTTGCTGCAGAAGTATGGGGCGGCGAGCTGGTCGCGTTTGACGGCATTGATAACGCGCCAGAAGAGAAAGAGCGTGGTATCACGATTGCGACGTCACACGTTGAGTATGAGACGGAAGCCCGACACTACGCGCACGTTGACTGCCCTGGACACGCGGATTATGTGAAGAACATGATCACGGGTGCGGCGCAGATGGACGGTGCGATCTTGGTATGTGGCGCGACCGATGGTCCGATGCCACAAACCCGCGAGCACATTTTGCTGTCGCGTCAGGTCGGTGTTCCTTACATCGTGGTTTTCCTGAACAAGGCTGACCTATGGCAGAAGACTGCGGTGGTGTGGACTCTGAGGAGTACACCGAGATGAAGGAACTGGTAGAGATGGAGCTGCGCGAGCTGCTGGATGCCTACGAGTTCCCTGGTGACGATACACCGATCATTGCGGTTCAGCGCTGATGGCGTTGAACGGCAAGGATGACAACGGTCTGGGTACGACGGCGGTTCAAGAGCTTGGTTGAGACGCTGGATTCGTACATTCCTGAGCCAGAGCGAGCGATTGACCAGCCTTTCTTGATGCCGGTTGAGGACGTGTTCTCTATCTCGGGTCGCGGCACGGTTGTAACGGGTCGTGTTGAGCGCGGTATTGTGAAGGTGGGTGATGAGATCGAGATTATGGTATCAAAGAGACCCAGAAGACGACTGTACGGGCGTTGAGATGTTCCGCAAGCTGCTAGACGAAGGTCGTGCGGGCGAGAACGTGGGTGTTTTGCTGCGTGGTACGAAGCGCGAAGACGTAGAGCGTGGTCAGGTACTGGCGAAGCCGGGATCGGTTCAGCCGCACACTAAGTTTGAGGCAGAGGTTTATGTACTGTCGAAGGACGAGGGTGGCCGCCATACGCCGTTCTTTCAAGGGCTATCGTCCGCAGTTTTACTTCCGTACGACGGATGTGACGGGTGCGGTTGAGTTGCCTGAAGGTATTGAGATGGTAATGCCGGGTGACAGCATTAACTTTGTGGCGACATTGATTGCGCCGATTGCGATGGAAGAAGGGCTTCGTTTTGCGATCCGCGAGGGTGGTCGAACGGTAGGCGCTGGCGTCGTCGCTAAGATCTTCGAGTAACGCAGTACTAGGATACAAAAAAGCCCGCCGAGTGCGGGCTTTTTTGTGTCTGTGATGTCAGCCAGCCGATCGATCGCTGACAGTGCGACAACGCCTCAGCGCATCGGCCTTGGAGTGGAGCGACCGCACTGGCGCCGCCGCGTCGTGAACGGCCGGTCACTGCCTGATCAAGACTGTGATGCGACTTTCTCAGCCAGCGCACCTGCGCGATGACGCCCACGACAAAGATCGCTAAAAAGGCGAGATGGAATTGCCTCAGCAAGGGGTCTTCTAGGGTATCGATGAAAGGGTCTCCGACCGGAAGTCGTCGTAAGAAATCGGTGATGGCCGGAATCATATGAAACAGCAGCGTGCTGCTATAACCGAGTGCCTGACAGTATTTTGAAAACGAGCCGAAAAGCCTGGTTTTTTCCATCACTACGCCGCCCGCCAGCGCCACCAGGGTCAAGACCGCGAGATTGTGGGCAATACCAAAGCCTCCTTGGTTATAAATCCCCAACGCGGTGCCGGCCACGGTCAGTGTTAAGAGCGCATACAGCTTGCCGGATCGGTTGCCAGCGCCACGACTCGATACTTGATGAGGGTGTAAAACCCGCTCATTAGAGCACCGATGCCGAGTATCGTATGGAACCAACCTAGTGGGATCATTTCTGGCATTGCCTGTTTCCTTGTTTTTAATGGGGTGTGGCTAAAGAATTGTCGTTAATAACGTGTCACTAAAGGGCGTCGGCGATAGCCCGCCTCGCGCGACTGTCGGTCAATGAAGATAGCCGGCGGGGGGCCTACTTTTCTACGGATCAGTATGATACCGAACTGGCGTTTCTGAGTTGAGTGCGCCCAGGCCTTATTCGTAACGCCCTTATGGGTGGCATTTCAGGTTGTTTTTATGCTCGGATGCTCACGACTGAGCGACAAAAGGTGGGCTGACACTTGCTTCGGTTTGCTGTGCAAAGGGCGGTTCGACTTATCTGCCTTTAGAGACGGGCCCCAGGATCCGATCGGTGACAGTTGCCCAGCCCCGGATACCTTTGAGGCCCACTATCTCATTGATCTGCCACCTCGTTACGGCAAACTGACTGGACAGGTGACCGCTCGAAAAGCTCTATCTGAGAGCGTTTAGCAGCTTTCCGGCGCTTCCGGCGGCCCAATGTTTGCCGTCATAGCAGAGGGGTCCCTACCGAGGGGCGGTCTTGAGATGTCTCCAGGGGACGCGGCATGCAATAGTGTGAAAAGTCCCATCCTGCCGAAAGCCCTTTAATTAGCCCCGTTTCCTGTTGACACCCCTTGGCCTGCTCCGTAGACTTCGCTCTCTTTTTTCGGGGTCCCTCAGCGGTCGCCGGTTGTTTTAAGGAGAGGTAGTGTGCAGAACCAGCGTATCAGAATCCGGCTGAAGGCCTTTGACCATCGCCTGATTGACGCGTCGACACAAGAGATTGTGGAAACGGCCCGCCGCACTGGTGCTCAGGTTCGGGGTCCCATTCCGTTGCCGACAAAAAAGGAGAAATTCACCATCTTGGTTTCTCCCCACGTCAACAAGGACGCAAGGGACCAGTATGAGATTCGCACACACAAGCGTCTCCTCGATATCGTCGAGCCAACAGAGAAGACTGTTGACGCGTTGATGAAGCTTGACCTGGCTGCGGGCGTAGAAGTCCAAATCAGCCTCGGTTAAGCGTTAGTAAAAAGTTTTAATTAGCCTGCTCGGTTTGTGCCGAGTGTGTAACGTTCAAGAGCTTCCATCCTGGGACTTTTGGGCGGCCATAGAGGGTTGAGCCCCGTACACTGTGAGGTTTATGCCATGACTATTGGATTAGTCGGGCGCAAATCGGGAATGACAAGAGTCTTTACCGAGGATGGCGCATCAGTACCAGTAACCGTAGTGGAGATTGCTCCAAACCGTGTTACTCAAATCAAAGAGCTTGAGACCGATGGGTACCGAGCTATTCAGGTCACCGCGGGCAGCCGCAAGGCCTCAAAAGTCAGCAAGCCAGAAGCCGGGCATTTTGCCAAGGCGGGCGTCGTGGCGGGCGACGCGCTGCCCGCGCTGTGCGAGCGCAGCAACGGGGCCTTTGAGGTCGGCTCTGAGTTGACGGTCGGTCGATTTGAGCAAGGTCAAATAGTAGACGTGGCCGGTCGCTCGAAGGGTAAGGGCTTTCAGGGTGTGATCAAGCGCTGGAATTTCAGCATGCAAGACGCGACACACGGCAACTCTTTGTCGCATCGTGCGCCGGGCTCTATCGGTCAGTGTCAAACGCCGGGCCGCGTCTTCAAAGGAAAGAAGATGTCGGGCCACATGGGTGCCGAGCGGGTCACCACTCAGGGACTCGAAGTAGTCCGAGTGGACGTGGAGCGCAACTTGCTGCTCATTAAAGGCGCTGTGCCAGGTGCCCCGGGTGGCGAGGTTGTAATTCGTCCGACAGTTAAAGGGGCGGGCAACAGCCCGTCCAAGTCTTGAGTAGCGGGGGCGAGACGTGGAATTAAGTGTAGTCAAGCCGGGTAACCAAGCAGGGGGGACTGTCGCGGTCTCTGAGACGAACTTTGCCCGCGAATATAACGAGGCGTTAGTCCACCAAGTGGTCACGGCCTTTCTTGCCGACGCACGGCAGGGAACGAGAGCGCAAAAGACGCGCTCAGAAGTGGCGGGTGGCGGCAAGAAGCCATGGCGTCAGAAGGGCACGGGACGCGCAAGGGCAGGCACCATCCGCTCACCTATCTGGCGCTCTGGTGGTGTGACTTTTGCAGCGAAGCCGCAAGATCACTCGCAAAAAGTGAATCGAAAAATGTATCGCGCAGCGATGCGTTCTATTTTGTCCGAGCTGGCGCGCACTGATCGACTGATGATCGTTGAGACGTTCGACGTTGAGCAACCTAAAACGAAGTTGCTCGTGGAGGCCTTAAACGAATACGGCGTGGATAACGTGCTGATCGTCGCCGACGGCGTTGATAAGAATCTTTACTTGGCGTCGCGTAATTTGCACAAAGTCGACGTGCGGGATGTCGAGGGTGCTGATCCGGTGAGCTTGATTGCTTACGAAAAGGTCATGATCACTGTCGATGCGATTAAGAAGTTTGAGGAGACCCTGGCATGAATCCGGAGCGCGTTTTTCAGATCCTGCTGGGTCCACATGTCTCGGAGAAGTCGGCGATCGTGGCTGACCAGAGTAACCAGTATGTATTCCGTGTATCGCTGGATGCCACAAAAGCTGAGATCCGTCAGTCCGTGGAGCAGCTGTTTAAAGTCACCGTTAACGGTGTCACAACTTTGCGCGTTAAGGGTAAAACCAAGCGCAATAAATATGGTTTGAGCAAACGCCCGTCGTGGAAGAAAGCCTACGTGCGGGTGGAGCAAGGTCAAGAAATTGACTTTGCGTCGATGAGCTGAGGTGGTAAGTCATGGCAGTCGTTAAAGAGTAAACCCACATCGGCAGGACGTCGCCACCAGGTTAAGGTGGTGACAGAGGGTCTTCATAAGGAGCGTCCGCACGGACCGCTTCTTGAGAAGAAGTCGAAAACGGGCGGCAGAAACAATGCGGGGCGTATCACGACTCGGCATATTGGTGGCGGACACAAGCAGCATTATCGCAAGATAGACTTTAAGCGCATTAAAGACGGTATTGGCTGCCAAAGTTGAGCGCTAGAGTACGACCCAAACCGAACCGCACACATCGCGCTGTTCTGTACGCTGATGGTGAGCGTCGTTACATATTGCGCCGAAGGGTGTTGCAGCGGGAGACGTGTTGCATTCAGGTGCTGCGGCGCCGATCAAGCCAGGTAATTGCTTGCCAGTCGCAGTATCCCCGTGGGGTCTGTTGTGCATGCTATTGAGCTGAAGCCTGGAAAAGGCGCCCAGTTGGCGCGTTCCGCAGGCGCTTCAGTGCAGTTGGTGGCACGTGAGGGGCAGTACGCGACGATTCGACTGCGGTCGGGTGAAATGCGCAAGGTGCCCATCGACTGCCGCGCGACATTGGGAGAGGTCTCTAACTCAGAGCACAGTTTACGAATTAGGCTAAGGCCGGCGCTGCGCGCTGGAGAGGCGTTCGGCCCACTGTTCGCGGTGTGGCGATGAACCCGGTTGACCACCCGCACGGTGGTGGTGAAGGAAAGACATCAGGCGGCCGTCATCCGGTCACGCCATGGGGTGTTCCGACTAAGGGCTATAAAACACGAAAGAACAAGCGCACCGACGGCATGATTGTCCGCCGGCGCGGCAAGAAGTAAACGGTCAGGAGAGTAAATACTGTGCCTCGTTCATTAAAAAAAGGTCCCTTTATCGACCTTCACCTCATGAAGAAGGTGGAAGTTGCTGCTGAGGCGAACGATCGTCGCCCGATCAAGACATGGTCACGTCGGTCTATGGTCGCCCCCAATATGGTTGGGCTGACTATTGCGGTTCATAACGGTCGGCAGCATGTCCCTATTTTGATTAATGAGGACATGGTCGGCCATAAGTTAGGCGAATTTGCCGTTACCCGAACCTTCAAGGGCCACATTGTGGACAAGAAGGCTAAGCGCTAAGGCTGGGTGGAGAGAGAGATGGAAGTAGCAGCCAAGTTAAAGGCGGCCCGAATATCGGCACAAAAGGCGCGTCTGGTCGCAGATCAAGTCCGCGGTAAGCCGGTTGGTGAGGCATTAAATTTGCTCGAGTTCAGCACCAAGAAAGCGGCAGACATTGGTGCGCAAGGTGCTGAACTCAGCCATTGCGAACGCCGAAAACAATGAAGGCGCAGATGTCGACGAGCTCTCTGTGTCGACGATTTACGTCGATGAAGGTTTTACCATGAAACGTCTCAGCCCCGAGCAAAGGGCCGCGGAGACCGAATTTTTAAACGCACCTGCCATATCACGGTCAAGGTTGCGGATAGCGAAAGCTAAGGAGACGACCGCATGGGTCAAAAGGTACATCCAACAGGTATTCGCCTCGGCATAGTCAAGGACCATAATTCGGTCTGGTATGCCGACAGCAAGTCCTACGCGAAGAACTTGATTAACGACATCGAGGTCGCGAGTCCAACAAGAACGTTTGGATGCAGCCTCTGTGAGTCGGGTCAAAATTGAGCGGCCAGCGCAAACGGCTCGCATCACCATCTATACCGCACGTCCTGGTATTGTGATTGGTAAGAAAGGTGAAGACGTTGATGGCCTGCGCAAGGAGCTGTCCGCGAAAATGGGTGTGCCAGTCAACATCAATATCGAAGAGATACGCAAGCCTGATTTGGATGCGAGCCTCGTTGCACAGAACGTAGCGCAGCAGTTGGAGCGTCGTGTAATGTTCCGTCGCGCCATGAAGCGGGTCAGTTCAAAATGCCATGCGTCAGGGTGCTTTGGGCATCAAGTGTCAATGTTGCGGCCGTCTGGGTGGCGCTGAGATCGCGCGTCCGAGTGGTATCGCGAAGGCCGAGTGCCATTGCACACTCTGCGTGCGGACATTGATTACGCCACCTATGAGGCGCACACCACTTATGGGGTGATCGGCGTCAAGGTCTGGATTTTTAAAGGTGAGGTGATTGGCGAAGGTCAAGAGGCGTAAGCGCCTTGACGGCCGCAAGCTGATTATCTGATTGAGGAATTAGAAGATGTTACAACCAAAACGGACCAAGTTCCGCAAGATGCAAAAAGGCCGTAACCGCGGCCTGGCGGAGCGTGGCAGTAAGGTGAGTTTTGGTGAATACGCGCTCAAGGCCACAGGCCGAGGCCGTATCACTGCCCGCCAGATTGAGGCCGCTCGTCGTGCTATGACTCGCCATATTAAGCGAGGCGGAAAGATTTGGATTCGTGTCTTCCCTGACAAGCCGATTACGGGCAAGCCACTCGAAGTCCGCCAAGGTAAGGGCAAGGGTAACGTTGAGTACTGGGTAGCGCAGATCCAAGCCGGGTCGAGTGCTATATGAAGTTGAGGGCGTGTCAGAGCAGTTGGCGCGCGAAGCATTTGACTTGGCTGCGGCGAAATTGCCTCTGCAGACTATGTTTGTGAAGCGATCGGTGATGTGATGAAAGCAAGTGAACTTCGAGATAAGTCGGTCGATGAGCTTAATCAGCAGTTGCTGAAGCTTCGCGAGGAGCAATTTAAGTTGCGAATGGCTAATGCCACCGGCCAGTTGGGCCAGAGCCATTTGCTGAAGCAGGCTAAGCGAGATATCGCGCGCGTAAAAACCGTGATGCAACAGAAGGCAGAACAGTAATGGGATCGACTGAAAATCAAACACGAACCCTTCAGGGGCGTATCGTCAGTGACAAGATGGACAAGACGGTTACCGTCAAGATTGAGCGGCGCGTGAAGCACCCGGTATATGGAAAGTATATTACCCGGTCTTCGAAGGTGCACGCACATGACGAAGAGAACAAGGCTGGTATGGGCGACACCGTATTGGTCGCAGAGTCGCGCCCGATGTCCAAGAGTAAGAGCTGGGCGTTGGTAGAGATCGTGGAGACCGCAACTCAGATTTGAGATGTGGCTCAATGGTGCGAGCGATAAGCGCTCGTTGGCGGAGTAGAGAAAATGATTCAGACGCAGTCGTATTTAGAAGTGGCTGACAACAGTGGCGCACGTCGGGTGATGTGTATCAAGGTGTTGGGCGGCTCTAAGCGTCGTTACGCTCGCGTTGGTGACCTGATTAAAGTCACTGTTAAGGAAGCGATACCTCGCGGCAAAGTGAAGAAAGGGCAGGTGATCACGGCAGTGGTGGTTCGCACTAAGAAGGGCGTGCGCCGCCCAGACGGTTCGCTGATCAAGTTCGACGAGAATGCGGCGGTGCTGCTGAATGCCCAGGACGCGCCGATTGGCACTCGTATATTTGGGCCAGTGACGCGTGAGTTGCGTGGGGAGAAATTCATGAAAATAATTTCACTCGCGCCAGAAGTGATTTGAGCAAGGATTAAGAGGGTCAGACCATGGCGAAGCTCAAGAGTGATGACGACGTGATCGTGATTGCCGGAAAAGACAAAGGAAAGCGTGGCACGGTGCGGCGGTTGCTAGACAGTGATCGCGTGATCGTGGGCGGTGTGAATATGGTTAAGAAGCACACCAAGCCAAACCCTCAGGCCGGTGTCGCGGGCGGCATCGTCGAGCAGGAGGCGCCGATTCGGGCGTCGAACCTGGCGATATTTAATAGCAAGTCCGGTAAGGGCGAGCGAGTGGGGTATCGGGTTGAAGACGGCAAGAAAGTGCGCGTCTTTAGGCCGTCTGGCGACTTAGTTGACGCCTGAGCCCAGTTGAAACAGAGGCATTGAAGAGATGACAGCGCTGAAAGAAATGTATCGGACCGAGATTGTGCCTAAGCTGCAAGAAGAGCTGGGTCTTGAGAATGTGATGGCGGTGCCGCGCATTTCCAAAATCACCTTGAATATGGGTGTTGGAGAGGCGGTTGGGAGACAAGAAAGTGCTGGAAAGCACGCTGAAGCAGATATGGCAAAAATTGCCGGGCAAAAGCCTGTGAGTCACCAAATCTCGCAAGTCGATTGCCGGCTTCAAGATTCGGGATGGCTGGCCGATCGGCTGCAAGGTGACGCTGCGCGATGAGCGGATGTACGAGTTCCTGGACCGCCTCATCAGCATCTCAATCCCCCGGGTGCGTGACTTCCGAGGCATGTGAGCCCAAAGCAGTTTGACGGTCGCGGCAACTTTGCCATGGGCGTGACAGAGCAGATCATTTTCCCAGAAGTTGATTACGACCAAATTGACAAGCTGCGGGGCATGGACATCACCATCTGCCACCACTGCGGCAAACGATGAACAGGGTCGGGCGTTGCTTGCGGCGTTTAACTTCCCCTTCAGAAGCTGAGGCATCAGAGATATGGCTAAGAAATCCATGGTTGCCCGCGAGGCTAAGCGTGCACGGACCGTTGAGAAGTTTGCAGCGAAACGCGCACAGCTTAAGGAAACCATCGCCAATTTGAATACGTCCGATGAGGAGCGATGGGAAGCACAGATCGCATTTCAAAAGTTGCCCCGCAACGCCAGCCCTGTCCGCCAGCGGCGACGCTGCCAGGTGACAGGTCGGCCACACGGTGTTTATCGAAAATTTGGCTTGTGTCGTAACAAGCTAAGGGAAGCCGCCATGCGCGGCGATGTACCGGGTCTGGTTAAGTCCAGCTGGTAACGGAGAACTTTTAAATGAGCATGCAAGATCCGTTGAGCGATATGTTGACCCGCTTGCGCAATGCGCAAATGGCAGGCAAACAGAATGTTGATATGCCGGGGTCCAAGTTGAAAGTGTCTGTGGCAAAGGTCCTGGAGCAAGAGGGATACATTGCAGGGCACCGGTACGACGAGAGTTCGGGCAAGCCGCGTCTCCACATTGACCTCAAGTATTACGAGGGCAAGCCGGTGATAGCCGAGATAGACCGAATCAGTAAGCCGTCTTTACGCCGGTACTCAGGTAAGGACGGGTTGCCCACCGTTCGTGGCGGCCTAGGGGTGGCGATTGTCTCCACTTCGCAAGGTGTCATGACAGATCGTGCCGCTCGTGCTGCCGGTGTGGGGGGCGAAGTCCTCTGCACCGTCTTCTGAATAAAGAATTGGAGCGTTTGAAAAATGTCTCGTGTAGCAAATAGCCCAGTCGCGGTCCCTAAAGGGGTTGATATCAATATTGACGGCGCGAACATCTCCGTTAAAGGCGGCAAGGGTTCGTTGGACCTGATGCTGACCAATGGTATTGGTGTCAGCGTCGCGGAAGACGTCGCCACTATTACCTATGACAACGATGACTGCCGTGCCATGGCTGGAACAACCCGTTCGCTGCTTGCCAACATGGTGAAGGGTGTCTCAGAGGGCTGGGAAAAGCGGCTGTTGCTCAATGGCGTTGGTTATCGTGCAAAGGCCTCAGGTCAGTCAGTCAATCTAACGATTGGTCTGTCTCATCCTGTTGACTATCAGTTGGCA
Source organism: uncultured Luminiphilus sp. (assembly GCA_905182485.1). Classification (GTDB taxonomy): domain Bacteria; phylum Pseudomonadota; class Gammaproteobacteria; order Pseudomonadales; family Halieaceae; genus Luminiphilus. The sequence continues at coordinate 40,743 of CAJJBO010000014.1, read as the reverse complement.
GAGGGATTGTCCGCTGACACGCCGACGCAAACAGAGATCGTGATCTCTGGCATCGACAAGCAGGCTGTGGGCCAAGCGGCCGCAGAAATTCGCAGCTTCCGTCCGCCAGAGCCTTACAAGGGCAAAGGCATTCGTTATGCGGACGAGCACGTCCGACGTAAAGAAGCCAAGAAAAAGTAATCGGAACCCGTTATGAATACGAAAACACAAGCGCGATTGCGCCGAGCAAAGAAGTCCAGAGTGCAGATGCGCACTGCAGGGACTGTCCGGCTGTCTGTCCACCGCACACCACGGCATATTTATGCGCAGGTGATTGCAGGCGATAGTAGGACTGTTCTTGCGCAGGCGTCGACGCTGGACAAAGCGTTGCGTGCGGATGCGACAGGCAATATGACTGCGGCCGGTGCGGTGGGTAAATTGGTTGCTGAACGAGCGAAGGCAGCGGGTGTTTCCACGGTCGCCTTTGACCGGTCAGGATTTCGATATCACGGTCGGGTAAAAGCCCTTGCAGAAGCCGCTCGTGAAGGCGGACTGGAGTTTTAAGAGATGGCAATGAACGACAAGAAACAGCAGCGTGAGCAGCGCACCGAAGGCGACCTGCAAGAGAAATTGGTACAGGTTAACCGCGTCGCTAAGACCGTGAAAGGTGGCCGGATTATGAGTTTTACCGCCCTTACGGTGGTGGGAGACGGTAAAGGTCGAGTCGGGTACGGACGTGGTAAAGCACGAGAAGTGCCAGTTGCGATTACAGAAGGCGATGGAAGCAGCACGCCGCAATATGGTGAAAGTGCAGTTGGTAAACGGCACGCTGCAGTATCCAATTAGGGCTGCTCATGGTGCTTCAAAGGTCTATATGCAGCCCGCCTCTGAGGGAACGGGCGTGATTGCCGGGGGTGCGATGCGGTCAGTTTTAGAGCTGGCAGGTGTCCACAACGTCCTGGCAAAGTGCTACGGCTCTACCAACCCCGTTAACGTTGTTCAGGCGACCTACAAAGGCCTGCGTGACATGATTTCTCCTGAGGATGTCGCGGCACGTCGCGGTCTCAGCGTAGAAGAAATCCTCAGCTGATTGGCGAGGCAAGGATAATGAGCAAAGCGATGATTAAAGTGACACAAGTTCGCAGTATTCACGGTCGACTGCAGAAGCATAAAGCTTGTGTGGCGGGGCTGGGTCTGCGTCGTATTGGCCACACTGTCGAAGTGGAAGACACACCGTCAGTGCGAGGCATGATCAACAAGGTCAATTACCTCGTGCGTGTGGAGGACGAGAGCAATGTCTGACGAAATGCGTTTGAATAGTTTGAGTCCGGCACCGGGCGCGAAGCGTGACGCAAAGCGTGTAGGCCGCGGTATTGGTTCTGGAAACGGAAAGACGGCGGGTCGCGGTCATAAAGGACTGAAGTCTCGCTCAGGTGGCACGGTAAAAGCGGGCTTTGAGGGCGGCCAAATGCCACTGCAGAAGCGGTTGCCGAAGTACGGTTTTACGTCTCGTATCGGTAGGACTACTGCCGAAGTGCGACTGCACGAATTGAACCTAGTCGAAGGTGACACCATCGATATTGCGGCCTTGAAATCAGCTGATCTAATTAGAGAAGACGTCGCGCGTGTTCGCGTGTTTTTGTCTGGAGAGATAACGCGCGCCGTCAAAATATCGGGCATTACGGTGACCAAGGGTGCACGAGCAGCTATCGAAGCCGCTGGTGGGAGCGTCGAGGCGTAATCGATGGCGAATGGTATGCCTACAATGAATTCAGCCGGCATGGGGGAGCTCTTAACAAGCCGCTAGTGCTGATTGCGCTGTTGATTACCCCGAGTTGGCTAATCGGACTCGGTATTGATCCAGAGCAGTTGTCGGCGTTATTTGATCAAAATCAGGGCACCATTTTAGGCTTGGCTAATGTCTTTTCGGGTGGTGCGCTGGAGCGCATGAGTATCTTAGCGTTGGGCATTCTGCCTTACATATCGGCCTCCATTATTATGCAGCTGATGACGGCAGTGACGCCGCAGCTAGAGCAGTTAAAGAAAGAAGGTGACAGCGGTCGCCGCAAGATTTCTCAGTGGACCCGCTATCTGACCGTCGTGCTGGCGCTGGTGCAAGGCTCTGGCATGACCGTGGGATTGGCCAACCAAGGCCTGACCTACGTTACCGGATTCAGCTTTTATGTGACGGCAGTCGCCTCTCTGGTCACCGGCGCGGTATTCATGATGTGGTTGGGCGAGCAAATTACGGAGCGCGGTGTCGGAAACGGGATCTCGTTGTTGATTTTTGCCGGTATTGTGGCCGGTTTACCTGCAGCCATCGGGCAGTCCCTCGAGCAGGCGAGACAAGGTGAAATAAGCATTCTGATTTTGCTGGGTATTTTGGTCTTGGCAGCCGTTGTGATCTATTTGGTGGTGTTCATCGAGCGTGGACAGCGCCGTATCACGGTGAATTACGCAAAGCGACAGCAGGGTCGCAAGATGATGCAAGCTCAAGCGTCGCATTTGCCTTTAAAAGTGAATATGGCAGGGGTTATCCCCGCTATTTTTGCCAGCTCCATTTTGTTATTTCCGGCTTCGGTCGCGCAGTGGTTTGGTAGCGGCGATAGCGCCGATTGGTTGCAGGACTTGGCGGTGGCGATTGGTCCCGGTCAGCCGTTAAATATTTTGTTGTTTACCGGCTTTATTGTTTTCTTCTGTTTTTTCTACACGGCCCTAATGTTCAATCCGCAGGAAGTGGCCGATAACCTCAAGCGTTCTGGGGCATTTGTGCCCGGAATTCGCCCGGGACAACAAACCGCCAATTACATTGATGGTGTGCTGACGAGATTGACGGTGTTTGGTTCTGCCTACATCGCTTTAGTGTGCCTACTGCCCCAGTTTTTAGTCGTGATGTTCAACGTGCCTTTTTACCTTGGCGGCACGTCAATGTTGATCGTGGTGGTTGTAGTCATGGATTTTATGGCTCAAGTACAAAGTCATTTAATGTCACACCAATATGAAGGCGTGATGAAGAAAGCCAACCTCGGGAGCGTGAGCCCTGCAGGTCGGGTGAGATAGGAACTAGGAGTTTCCGATGAAAGTGCGAGCTTCGGTAAAGAAAATGTGTCGTAACTGCAAAGTGGTGCGGCGTAATGGTGTGGTCAGGGTGATTTGTTCTTCTGACCCCCGACACAAGCAACGCCAGGGCTAAGCCTTGAAGCTTTGCAATCAAATCATTAAGATGCGCGCCCCAAAGTGGGACGAGCAGACTGCGTGCACCTTTTTATGTGCCGCTCAACAGGTGTGGAGATAAAAGATGGCGCGTATCGCCGGGGTCAACATTCCAGATCACAAACATGCAGTGATCTCCCTGACACATATTTTTGGTATTGGCAGAACGCAGGCCAAGAAGCTCTGTGAAGTGAGCAACATTCCCGAGACGACCAAGATTGGCGAGTTGTCTGACGGTGAGTTGGATCAGTTGCGTTCACTGGTTTCAGATATGAATGTAGAAGGAGATTTGCGTCGTGAGGTGTCTATGAACATCAAACGATTGATGGATCTGGGTTGTAATCGCGGTTTGCGACATCGCCGGGGTCTACCGTTGCGCGGTCAGCGTACCAAGACGAACGCTAGAACAAGAAAAGGGCCGCGAAAGCCCATACGAAGGTAAATAGGCAGTCGCCCGGGGCAGTAAATGGGCGATGACTTTGGTGGAGCTACATCACTGTTTGTAGCGTCGATATTAAAGCGAGAAGACAGATGGCAAAAAACGCCAAGACAACAAAACGGAAGATCACCAAGCAGGTGGTCGATGGTGTCGCGCACATCCATGCGTCGTTTAACAACACCATTATCACGATTACGGACCGGCAGGGTAATACCTTGAGTTGGGCCACCGCTGGTGGTTCCGGGTTCCGTGGCTCGCGTAAATCAACGCCCTTTGCTGCACAGGTTGCGGCAGAGCGAGCAGGTGAGGCAGCCAAAGAATACGGACTGAGAAACTTAGATGTCCAAGTAAAGGGCCCAGGACCGGGTCGAGAGTCAGCGGTGCGTGCTCTCAATAGTTGCGGCTACAAGATTACGAATATCACCGATGTGACGCCAATCCCGCATAACGGTTGTCGCCCACCCAAGAAGCGTCGCGTTTAAGCGCGCTGTTAGAGAGGACTTAGCAAATGGCTCGATATATTGGACCGAAGTGCAAGCTCTCCCGCAGGGAGGGCACCGATTTGCAGCTCAAGAGCGGTGTTACTGCTTTTGATAAGAAGTGTAAGTCAGAAACAGCGCCTGGCCAGCATGGCGCTCGCCGAGGACGTTTATCAGATTATGGCGTTCAGCTGCGCGAAAAGCAGAAAGTACGTCGCATTTATGGCGTGCTGGAAAAGCAGTTTCGCAATTACTACAAAGAAGCTGCCCGTTTAAAAGGGGCTACCGGTGAAAACCTGCTCACATTATTAGAGAGTCGATTGGACAATGTGGTGTATCGCATGGGGTTTGGATCCACTCGATCAGAATCTCGGCAGTTGGTCTCACACAAAGGAATACTGGTGAATGGCGTGGTAGTGAATATCCCGTCTTATCAAGTGAAGCCGGGTGATGTTGTCTCGGTGCGGGAGAAAGCGAAGAAACAGCTTCGCGTGCAATCAGCTTTAGCGATTGCAGAACAGCGCGGCGAACCCATTTGGGTAGACGTCGATGTCGATAAGTTGGAAGGGACTTTTAAGTCGCATCCAGATCGGCAGGATCTGTCCAGCGAAATTAACGAAAACCTGATTGTGGAGCTGTACTCGAAGTAATTGGCGTCGAGACACTGTTATTCCCCAATCCCTGATGCAATCGAAGGTGCTTTATGCAAAGTTCGGTCACTGAGTTTTTGACACCCCGCGTCATCAAAGTTGATGAGGCCTCTAATACCCGCGCCACCGTAACATTGGAGCCGCTCGAGCGTGGCTTCGGCCATACACTGGGCAATGCGCTGCGTCGTATTCTGTTGTCCTCTATGCCTGGTTGCGCCATCACTGAAGTCGAAATCGACGGCGTCGAGCATGAGTATTCTGCCATCGAGGGCGTGCAGGAAGATGTCATTGAAATCCTGTTAAACCTGAAAGGTGTTGCACTGTCCTTATCGGGCAAAGATTCGGCTCAGCTGACTTTGTCGGCGCAGGGTCCTTGCACCGTGACGGCAGCAGACATTCAGGTAGATCACGATGTTGAGATCTCAAATCCGGAACACGTTATTTGTGAGATCACGGCTAAGTCGGCATTGTCGATCCGATTGATGGTTGAGCGAGGCCGCGGTTATGTGCCGGCAGACGCACGCGACAATCCAGAAGAAGAGACCCGCTCTATTGGTCGCTTGCCGCTGGACGCGTCTTTTTCACCGATTCGGCGGATCAGTTACGTGGTAGATTCGGCGCGAGTTGAGCAGCGCACGGATCTGGATAAACTCATTATTGATCTGGAAACAAACGGCACGCTGGATCCAGAAGAAGCCATCCGACGTGCGGCGACGATCCTACAGCAGCAGCTGGCGGTGTTTGTTGACCTAGAGGGAGAGGCGCAGGCAGCGGCAACAGAGGCTGCTGAGGAAGTTGATCCTATCTTGCTGAGACCGGTTGATGACCTCGAGCTGACCGTTCGTTCAGCGAATTGTTTGAAGGCTGAAAACATTTATTACATTGGCGATTTGGTGCAGCGCACCGAGGTGGAGCTGTTAAAAACGCCGAACCTTGGCAAGAAGTCTTTAACGGAAATTAAAGACGTGTTGGCGTCTCGAGGTTTGTCCTTGGGTATGCGTCTTGAGGCGTGGCCACCGGCGAGTCTTAAAAATGATGAGCGCCTGTTGAGCGTCTAACATTAAATAACGTCGGACAGTGGTTGTCCGGCACGATTTGTAAGGAAAACAGTCATGCGACATCGTCACAGCGGACGACAGTTAAATCGCAACAGTTCACACCGAAAAGCCATGTTTCGTAACATGGCCGTATCATTGGTGGAACACGAACTGATCAAGACCACTGTCCCCAAGGCAAAGGAGCTCAGAAGCTATGCTGAGCCGCTGATCACGCTCGCTAAAAGCGACAGTGTGGCGAACCGTCGTCTGGCCTTTGATCGCACTCGCTCAAAGGCGGCAGTTGGTAAGTTATTCGAAGAGCTGGGCCCTCGTTATCTGGAGCGCCCCGGCGGTTACATTCGCATTTTAAAGTGCGGCTATCGCACAGGCGATAAAGCCCCTATGGCCTACGTCGAATTAGTCGATCGTCCTCAGCCCGAAGCAGAAGACGAGAGTGCGGAGACCACCGTAGAAGAGTGAGTCGCTGACGACACGACAGAGTTGTGACTAAAAACCCCGCTCGTGCAACCAGCGGGGTTTTTTTTGGCTGGTATTTATGCCGGTGAGCGTGGCTTCCAAAGTGGCAAAAGCCCAGTAAACTTTGTAGCATCGCGATAGTGTGTTCAGATTGATCTTCTCCTGCTGGATGGGGCATCACCGCGATAACCGCAGTGTGTCGATTGTCCGGAGATGATACACGGAAGAGCGGCACACTGAATACACTGTGCAACATAACGCTAATACCTGTGTATCGGAGATTCTCCCATGAAGTCCAAGCATCGCTACAGCCATCGAAGCACCTCCCTCGCATCAGTCGTCGCTATAGTGCTGCTTGGCAATAGTGCGCTGGCACAGGCTCAGCAACTTGTTTTGGAGGAGGTCATTGTGACGGCCCAGAAGCGGGTAGAGAGCTTGCAGGACGTGCCGATCTCCATCATCGCCATCAGTGGTGAAAAGGTGAACGATTTCGCCATTATCGACCTGCAGGAGCTCACCACCTACGTCCCCAATGTCACCATTAACAATGGTGCAGGCACACCGAACCTGTTTATCCGCGGCGTAGGCTCCGGCACCAATGCCGGCTTCGAGCAATCGGTGGGCATGTTCATCGACGGCGTATATGCCGGGCGCGGTGCGCTTGCGCGCTGGCCTCATGGACATCGAGCGGATCGAGGTCTTGCGCGGTCCACAGGGCACGCTATTTGGTAAGAATACGGTAGCGGGTGCGATCAACATTACGAGTGCGTCGCCGGTAGTTGGTGACGACACGTCGGGCGAGATCAATGTGTCAGTCGAAGAGAACGGCGGCAGTATCGCCGAAGGCTTTATTCAGGGCGGTAGCGAGACATTTGCCGCACGTATCGCGCTCCGGGGTCGAGAAACGGATGGCTATGTTTACAATGCCTTTTTAGAGCAAGACGAAGGCGGCATTGACGAATTCGGCGGCCGGATAACCTTGGTGTGGGAGCCCAGCGAAGTGTTTTCGGCAAACTTTAAATACTCTTACATGGAGCGGGACCGCGATGGCTCTAATAGCGCGACTTGGCGCTTCCTGAGTCCGGCGGAGCGAAATGCACAGGTCCCTAATCGCAGTGCTTTCGCGGACACCGCTTACACCATGATGGATGTCTTTTTTCCCGACTTCCCCGCCATAGCGGGCAAAGATTTCACAACGTACAAGGATAACAACTACGGACAGAGCGCAGCCGACGGCATCGGCATCGGCCTGAGGCCAGACAGCAGCGAGGACGAAATTGAAAATATGTCCCTAAGCCTCACGTGGGAAGTGGCCGGCGGTACGGTGACCTCGGTCACGGGTTTTGCCGGCTACGAATACTTTGATGACGTGGATGTTGATTGGTTGCCCCTGCAGTTCATCGACCGCTCTGACCAACACGACTTTGAGCAATTCAGCCAAGAGTTACGCTGGTCCTCGGACATTGGCGACCGCTTCTCCTATACCGTTGGTGGTTATGTCGATAAAAACGAACTTGATGCTCAGGGCCAGGTCGTGATCGACACCAACTTTGATGGACTTTTCCCTTTATTTGCAGCACTTGGTGCTGGATTGGGCCCCGAGGCAGTGCCTTTTATGCCGCAAAGTTTGTTAGGCCCACTGACGGCGAATAGTCCCTTGAATGGTATTCCTGGCTATGGCGCTTACGCGGCGGAGCAGGTATCGCGAAACCACAACTTCACTCAGGACACGGAGTCTTGGGCGGTGTTTGCGCAGGGCACCTATGACCTGACCGATGCGTTGCGCGTTACGGTGGGTGTTCGATACACCGAGGAAGAAAAGGACGCAGTCAGCGATCAAAAACTGGGTGATAGCTTCTGTGGCATGACCGGTAATCTCGAGGGTGGATCTCAGGGTCAATGCGCTGGCTACAATAACTGGTTGGCTGTTGTGCAGGCTAGTAATTTTAACAGCTACAACAAGTATTGGACTGGATCTCGAAAGACTGACGATCTGTCACCTTCTGTGAATCTTCAGTGGGACATGAGTGACAGCAGCATGTTCTACGTGAACTGGTCCGAAGGTTTTAAATCAGGCGGCTTTAGCGCGGCCGACGATGGTAACCCGGGCGATCTGCCGGTGGGCGTGCCGCCTATTCCACCCGCTGTCGACAATGGTTTTCAGGCCAATGGGTATGTCTCTACAGTGCCCAATGAGGACTTTGAGTTCGAGGACGAGTCGGTCGATTCGATCGAAATCGGCGGCAAGCACGAGTTTATGGATGGTCGGATGCGCTTGAACTGGGCGGCGTTCTACTCTGAGTACGATAACCTTCAAACCACGATCTTCAAAGGCGTTGGTTTCTCAGTGAAGAATGCGGCGTCGTCTGAGGTGGAAGGGCTAGAGGTCGATTGGCTTTTCCAGATGACGGATGCGATTCGTGTCGGTATCAATGCGGCATATCTCGACGCGTCTTACGGCGATTTTAAAGATGGTCCCTGCGATGCGATCCAGCTTGACGCTGACAGAGCCTGCGGTACGCCAGCGGGCACAACAAGCAACGATTTGACTGGGTACCGAACTCTGTACGCCTCGGAGTGGAGTGGTAACGCATTTATTGATGTGCGCTTCCCCATGGGCAACATGGAGTGGTTTGGTGGCGTAGACGTTAACTATCGCGATGAGTTTGACTCGGCGGGCGATGCTGACCCTTATGACGTCATTGACGCATACACCAAGGTCAATGCGCGGATTGGCCTGAGTGCGGAGCGTTGGGAAATTATGGCTTACGGACGCAACATTTTTGACGAAGTGGCCTACCAGCAAAGCTTTGACACGCCAGTCTTGGCAGGAAGTCACACCTTCTTTATGGAAGAAGGTGCAGTCTTTGGTATTCGAGGAACTTTGCGGTTCTAATGAACGCCGAGCGTGAGAACCCAGCTTCGGCTGGGTTTTTTTTGCCTCCATTTCGATATTCAGAGATTTTCATAGCAACATTATGCCTAAAAAGATCAATTTTAGACCTTAAATCTCATTTATGAGTCTGAACTTGCACTATTGGAGGGCCGAGCTGACGACAAATAATGTGAACCAGTGATTGTTTAATTGCCTGATAGCGGTATGGTCGTGTTATTAATGCAACGGTCCGTTGCATTAATGGACGCGCCTAGCCTGCGCGTCGAGACACCACAATAATGATTATTATAATAAATGAGGTCACAGCTATGAATCAGTTTCCTAAGGGACTGTCGGCGGCCGCCCTAGTCGCGACAGTTGCGGTATCGTCGGTCACCCAAGCGCAACTCGAAGAAGTGATTGTCACCGCGACTAAGATTGAGACGTCGATACAAGATACACCCATCGCGGTCTCAGCTTTTACGCAGGATCAACTTGATTCGCAGTTGATTAACGACACGATGAATCTGCAGTTCTCTGTCCCTAATATGACGATGACCAAGCAGAACTTCACGGCTAATGACATCCGCATCCGGGGCATCGGCTCAGGCGCAATTGGCCCAGCCGGTGATAGTGGAGTGGGCATTCACATTAATGGTGTCTACCAAACCTCGACCCGAATTTTTGAGACCCAGTACTTTGACACTGAGCGTGTCGAGGTGCTGCGTGGCCCGCAGGGGACGCTTTACGGTCGAAACACGACCGGTGGCGTGGTCAATGTCATCACCGCCAAAGCGGACCCTTCAGCGTTTAAGGGCCAGATTGATGGCACCGTGGGCAATTACGGTTACACCCAAGTGCGCGGTATGGTCAACATGCCTCTGAGCGATACCTTTGCGGTTAGAGCTGCGGGCATGACACTGCAGCGAGATGGCTTTGTCGACAACCTTTATACGGGCGAAGACATCGATGATCGTGATATGTGGTCAGGTCGTTTGTCGCTGACCTGGACGCCCAGTGAGCGGACTGAGATCAGTCTGATGGGCAGCTATTTCGAGGAAGATGACAGCCGCGTGCGGTCTCAGAAGCAGGCGTGTGTGTACGACCCAAGTGGCGTGTTGGGATGCTTACCAGGCTCCCCGCAATACCAAACTACCAATTCGGCCGCGGGCATTACCGGCGCGTTGATCAACAGTATTAGTGGGCTTAACGCGATTGCACAAGGATACTTGGGTCAGTATGGCGCCGCGACTGGGCAGGCAAATTACGCCGCACTGGGCCTCAATGCGCTGAACGGCTCCGCGTTTTTCCCGGCAGAGGACTATATCGGCGATACCAATCCCGATGGAGCGCGTCAGGTCAATATGGACTGGACGCCAACGTACTACACCGAAGAGACCAATATTCAACTGCAGTTCAGTCACGATTTTGGCAATATTCAGATGTATTACGCAGGCGGCTATACCGAGAGCGAGGTCAATTCGACCGAGGACTATGAAAAAGGCGTGTCGAACGCCGACTGGACGCCCGCTTTGAACTCTCTGGCACAGCTGGGCTCCGTTCCTGCGCTACCAGCCGCCGCTTTGCCCGGTATAATCGGAGCATTGGCGCCGACTTATGGTGCGGGGACTGCGCAAACAGTCGGGTTGTTAATTACTGACGCGGCCACCGGTATCCCGGGGGTTGGCTTGTGGGCGGGTAACCCCGGCTTGCAGGCACTGTCCAATGGCGTACCACTGCTCCACCCTGATGATAAAACGACTTCGTATTGGTTCCGAAATGCCGGTATTGATGAATCATCGAACTATAACGAGCAGTGGACCCATGAGCTGCGCTTTCAGAGTAGCTTCGATGGCCCCCTAAACTTTTTGGTCGGCGGCTTTTATCTCGACTTCGATAATACCAACGCGTATATCGTGCGTGCCGCGGGGCTGGCGCTGCCAGGCTTGATTCTGCCAATTAATCCGGCTGTTTTCCCTGCGCCAACGGGAGATCCGAGTAATCCGCGCTCAGAATCCAACCCCTACATGTTGGGTTACCACAATGATTCGCGTGTCTACACGCTAGAGGCTCAGGCGATTTTCGGTGAACTCTATTGGGATGTCACCGATGCATTGCGGTTGACCTTTGGCGGACGGTACTCAGAAGAGGAAAAAGAAGGCAGGCAGCGCACCATCTATGTCACTTTTGCTGACTTACCACCGATTCAGCCTAACAACGCGTTCTTTGAGCCAAAATATGAGCAGGATGAGTTCACTTGGAAGGTGAATGCCACTTACGACTTTAGTGACGACGTCATGATGTATGCCACAGTCTCCAGTAGCTTTAAGTCAGGCGGTTTCAACCCCATTAGCGACAACTCACCGCTGGTGAATCCCGCTCTTGGCGGCAACGCCAATAACGTGGATTTTGCCCCCGAGTTTATTGACGCCTTTGAACTGGGCTTGAAGACGACACTGCTCGATGGCGCGATGCAGATCAATGCAGCAGCTTTTTATTACGACTATAAGGACATGCAGCTCTCTAAAATTGTCAACACGACCTCGCTGAATCAAAATGCTGATGCCGAAATTACAGGTCTCGAACTCGATTTACTGTGGGCACTCACCCCGAATTTGATCTTCTCCCTCTCGGGTGGCTGGCTTGATAGCGAGATCGGTGATTTCTTCACAGTGGATACAGCCAACCCCAATGCCTCCTCGGCGGCCGCTTTAGCGGCGGACCCCACCGTGGCGTCACAGGGTTTGGTGAGCGTTAATGGCGTTAACTTTGTGGCGGCGCCCGATTACAGCCGTTGTGAGGCCGCCGCGCCAACCCCTTGCCCCGGTTATGTGCAGAGTCTAAAAGGTAACCAGATCGCGGGCTCACCAGAACTGAACTACAACGTGGGCGTGTCTTACAACATGCCGCTGGGTAGCATGGATCTGACGTTATCGACTAATTACTATTGGCAGGACGAGTACTACGCTTCTAACTTTAATAACCTCTCAAATAAGATTGACGATTGGTCAATGTGGAACGCCAGTGCGCGTTTGTCAGGAGAGAGCTGGTACGCTGAGGCATGGATCAAGAACATTGAAGACAACGATAACGTGACGGGGCACTACTTAACGTCGTCGGTATCGGCACTGTTCACAAACCAGTTCATTTTGGATCCACAGACTTATGGCCTGAGTTTAGGTTGGAAGTTCTGAACGGATACTGCACGACGCAAAAGCCCGGCTCAGGCCGGGCTTTTTTTTGCCTTCGCAATCAGCGTTTGCGCGACTCACAGCGTCTCCATCAGCGTGACCAGCACTCGTAGTCTAATGGCGGTCGACCTAGCCGCCGGTCAGCCGAATAGTAGTCGACCAGCGGCGACCTGAGGCGCAGCGATGACGCCCTCGGCTAAGCGGCCTTCTTGCTGCGGCGCTGTCGGGGCTTTGGCGCACTGAGCGCCGGTAATAAGGCCTTTAAGAACCGGCCCGTATGCGACGCTTCGTTTTGCGCCACAGACTCGGGCGTCCCGGTGGCAATAATCTGCCCACCGCCTGACCCTCCCTCCGGCCCGAGGTCGATGAGCCAATCAGCCGTTTTGATGACGTCAAGATTGTGCTCAATAATGACCACGGTATTGCCGCCATCGCGGAGTCGATGCAACACGTCTAGCAGTTGTCGAATGTCCTCAAAATGTAGCCCAGTGGTGGGTTCATCCAGGATATACAGCGTGTTGCCGGTATCCCGTTTCGACAGTTCTCTCGAGAGCTTTACCCGCTGAGCCTCACCGCCGGACAGGGTCGTCGCGGCTTGGCCCAGTCGAATATAGGATAAGCCGACGTCCATCAGCGTTTGGAGCTTACGATGGATGGCTGGAACCGCCTCAAAAAACGCACACGCATCTTCTATGGTGAGGTTTAGAACTTCAGAGATGTTTAAATCCTTGAAGCGGATCTCGAGTGTTTCGCGGTTGTAACGCTTTCCTTTGCAAACATCGCAGGATACGTAAATGTCCGGTAAAAAGTGCATTTCGACTTTGGTGACCCCATCACCTTGGCATGCCTCGCAACGGCCACCGCGCACGTTAAAGCTGAAGCGCCCGGGCTTATAACCGCGCGAGCGTGCTTCTTGAGTGCCGGCAAAGAGCTCACGGATGGGCGTAAAAATGCCTGTATAAGTGGCCGGGTTGGAGCGCGGCGTCCGGCCAATGGGGCTCTGATCAATATCGATGCATTTGTCGAGTTGCTCTAGGCCATCAATCTGGTCATGGGCCGCCGCCTTTAACGTGGTCGCCCCATTCAAAGCGGTCGCGGCGAGCGGGTAGAGGGTGCCGTTGATCAGCGAGGATTTGCCTGAGCCCGACACACCGGTGACACAAGTGAGCAATCCCAGCGGAAGTGAAAGCGATACGTTTTGCAGATTGTTGCCACGCGCGCCCTCAATTTTGATTTGCCGCTTTGGATCCTGAGTATGGCGCGTCTCTGGCACCACGATCATTTTCCTGCCGGACAAATAGGCGCCAGTCAGTGAATCGGGATGTGCGAGCACGTCTTGTATCGTGCCGGATACAACCACCTCGCCACCGTGCACACCGGCACCCGGCCCAATATCGATAATATGGTCCGCATTGCGGATCGCGTCTTCATCGTGCTCGACGACCAAGACCGTATTGCCCAGATCGCGCAGATGAATGAGCGTGCTCAGAAGCCGTTCATTATCGCGTTGATGGAGCCCGATTGACGGCTCATCGAGGATATACATGACGCCTACCAACCCGGCGCCAATCTGGCTGGCTAGGCGAATTCGCTGAGCCTCACCACCAGAGAGGGTTGTCGGCGCTCCGGTTCAGCGTTAAATAATTAAGACCCACATCGACGAGAAAACGGTAGCGAGCGCGGAGCTCTTTCAATATTTTCTCGGCGATCGTACCTTGTCGGCCTTCTAGCTCGAGCGCATCAAAGTAGGCCTGGGCGTCACCGACCGGCAGAGCGGTGATGCTGGGCAGCGTTCTATCGTCCACGTAGACACTGCGAGCATCTTCACAGAGTCGCGTCCCTTCACACGCTTTGCAGGATGCAGTGGAAACGTACTTAGCGAGCTCATCGCGAACCGAAGATGATTCAGTCTCCCGGTAGCGCCGATCCATGTTGGGGATCACGCCTTCAAAAGCGTGTCGCCGTTTGAATACGGTGCCTCTGTCGTTGACATAAGAGAACTCAATTTCTTCGCCACCACTCCCTTGTAGGATGATGTCGCGATGCTTTTGGGCCAGTTCGTTGAAGGGCTTTTCCATGTCGAAGTCGTAATGCTCGGCAAGTGACCGCAGTAAGTGAAAGTAGTAAACGTTGCGGCGGTCCCAGCCACGGATAGCGCCCTCGGCAAGACTGGCCTCTGGGTGCAAGACGACCCGGTCTTCATCGAAGAATTGCTTTACCCCTAATCCGTCACAGCTCGTGCAAGCCCCGGCGGGGTTGTTGAAGGAAAAGAGTCTCGGTTCTAGCTCATCGATTGAATGCCCGCAGCTGGGGCAGGCATAGCGTGCGGAAAAGAGGGTTTCTGGACCGTCGCCGTCCATTGGGGCGACAGCAGCCACGCCATCGGTGAGTTCCAGTGCCGTTTCAAAGGATTCGGCGAGTCGCAGCTGGAGATCCTCGCGGACTTTGAAGCGGTCGATGACGACGTCGATTCGGTGCTTTCGCTTTTTATCTAATTCGGGAACGTCGTCGAGGTCGACCACGATGCCGTCGACCCGCACGCGGATAAAGCCGGCAGCGCGCATCTGCTCAAAGACGTGCAGGTGTTCACCCTTTCGATCTCGCACGACGGGTGCGAGCAGCATCAGCTTACTGCCCTCCGGCATTGCGAGCACCGCATCGACCATTTGGGTCACGGTCTGAGCTTTCAGGGTGACGCCATGGGTGGGACACACCAATCCTTGCATACAAAAGTCGCAAGTAATCATAAATTTCAGTGATGGTGCCGACTGTAGAACGTGGGTTGTGAGAGGTCGATTTTTGTTCGATCGAAATTGCTGGCGAAAGCCCCTCGATATGGTCGATATCGGGCTTTTCCATCATGGATAAAAATTGCCGCGCATAAGTCGACAACGATTCGACGTATCGCCGTTGGCCTTCAGCATAGAGGGTGTCAAAAGCGAGGGAAGACTTGCCTGAGCCCGAGAGCCCCGTGATGACCACCAGCTTATCCCGCGGGATATCGAGATCAATGTTCTTCAGATTATGGGTGCGCGCGCCGCGGACCTCGATGGTATCCATTGTGTGCCCTGTGTATGACTGCCAACACGACAGTATACGAGGATCAGGCGGCGGCGGACTGACCGTGGACCGTTTTGTCCCCGTGATACACTGAAAAATTATCGATTTGCTCAGACATCGTGATTTCATCAGAAGCCTTTACCGCTGTCGAACGTCGTGCCGTCTTGGGCCTAGCCAGTCTCTATTGCCTGCGGATGCTGGGCTTATTCATGGTGCTACCCCTATTTGCGGTCTATGCTGAGGCGCTAGCAGGTGCCAGTGTGGCGAGCATCGGTTTAGCACTGGGGGCTTATGGCCTCACTCAAGCAGTCTTGCAGGTTCCTCTGGGTTGGCTTTCAGATCAGATCGGTCGCAAGCCCGTGATACTGGGCGGGTTGACGCTGCTGATTCTAGGGAGTGCTGTGGCTGCCCTCGCCGATACCCTGACGTGGCTGGCAATCGGTCGTTTACTGCAAGGATCGGGTGCCATCGCCTCTGCGACCATGGCACTAGCAGCGGATTACACACGCGTTGAGCAGCGCACCAAAGCTTCTGCCATTATCGGTGCCAGCATTGGGGTCTCCTTTGCGTTGGCGCTGGTACTGGGTCCGGTTTTAGCCGCCTGGGGTGGTTTGTCTCGCGTGTTCGAAACGACCGCCATCTTAGGCGGGCTCGGACTACTGGTAGTGGTGTTTTGGTTACCGCCAACGCCGAACATCAGTGAGGCCGGTAGATCACACATCGCGGACAGAGAGCGCTTAGGTGAGGCGCTGTGGGGCCGAGGCCTTGGGGCACTGTATGGCAGTATTTTTTGCCTCCATCTATTGTTGATGGCGGCATTCACGGCCATTCCCTCAGTGATGATTAACGAGGTGGCGCTGCCTCCAGAGCAACACGCGTGGATGTACTTAATCACGCTCATGGGGGCGCTACCGGGGGTGGCAATCCTGGTGCGGATGCACCGCCACATGGCTGACCCTCGTGGCTTAATTGCAGTAGCCATTCTGTTAACGGTGGCGGGCTTGGTGGTGGCACTGTGGTCACTGTCGGCGTGGACATTGGGATTGGGGCTGGTACTGTTTTTCGCTGGGTTCACGGCCTTAGAAACGATTCTGCCGGCACTCGTATCGATTTTTGCCCCCGCCACTTTGCGCGGTACCGCCATGGGTATTTTCTCCAGTGCGCAATTTTTAGGCGTCTTCGCGGGCGGCGCCCTCGGCGGCAATGCCCTGTATTGGGGTGGTTACGAGGGTTTAGTGACGGCGGTCCTGGTGCTGACCCTAATTTGGCTTTTGGGTTTATGGCGTTTCAGTCACGCCCCCGTCTCGACCACCTAAATACGGAAATGATCGAGAATGATGTACCCCTAGGCGGCTTGTCATTGCTATAGTCAGGAACTGAATTCATCACTTCTCAGACGCCCGTGTCAGCGCGGCTGAGAGCAGAAACGGAGAACCCCATGGCCTCTCGTGGCATCAATAAAGTGATTCTTGTTGGCAACCTGGGTAATGACCCTGAGCATCGCGTATTGCCCTCAGGTGGCGGCGTGACCAACATTAGCCTGGCCACCTCGGAGAGTTGGAAGGATAAAACCTCGGGCGAGCAGAAAGAGCGGACGGAGTGGCATCTTTATTTTTTTTTTAATCGCTTGTCTGAAATCGCAGCCGAATATCTGCGTAAAGGCTCCAAGGTCTATGTGGAGGGGGCGTTGAGAACGCGCAAGTGGCAAGACCAATCGGGCCAAGACCGCTACACCACAGAGATTGTCGGCGCTGAAATGCAAATGCTGGACAGTCGCGGTGCGACTCAGGATGGGGGCGGTTACCAGAGTGCGCCAGCTGCCAGTTCACCGGCGCCGGCCGCGGCCAATCCGGAGCCTATCGATTTCCCTGAAGACGACATTCCGTTTTAGCCAAACGACCTCACTGAATTGGTTCGTCGTACGAGCTGATTGCTGATGCGTATTCTTGTACTGGGCCTTGATTCACCGCTGGGCTACTCACTCCGCTCGTTTGCCGCACCCTTGATGCGGCACGAGATTATTGGGGTAGAGATGGACGCTACCCGCTGGCGTCGGGAACGCCAAGTCAAGAAGTTGATTCGTCGTCAGCCGATTGATCTGATTCTTGACGCGCGGTTGGTCACACAAATCGATGGGGTGGATCCGGTCGGTCATCCCGATATGGAGCGGACACAGTGGCTGGCCAATTTGGCTGCGCGCGATCAAATCAGCTACCTGTTCCTTTCGAGTGCCCGAGTATTTTCGGGCGCATTAACCAGACCCTATCGAGAGACCGATCGGCCTGATGCGCAGGACCCCGTTGGTGAAACGCTGGTTGCCTTGGAAGACCTGCTGCGGGCGACACTGGATGACCTTTTTATACTCAGACTGGGCCTGATGTTCGGTGGGCGCCGGCCTAATCCGTTGGCGAGAGCGCTCGACGCGTTGGCCCGCGGTGATGTTGTCAAAGTGAGCGAGCAGGTCAGGGGCAGTCCGGTGCATGTGGCCGAGGTCGCCCGGGTGATCCATGGGATCGTTGACCAACTGAGCACGGGGGCGCCCTGTAGAGGCTTATATCATTACAGCGGTATCGGCGAGGTCACGGCCTATTCTTTTATGGAAACGGTGCTGGCCAACGCCTCACAATACAGTCCATTTGAGGGCGCGCGCGACTTGATGGAGGGTAACCTGAGCGAGGGGTCCCAGAAGATTGGTCTGAGCCTTGACTGTGCGGAGATTCGTCATCAATTTGGTATTCAGCAATTGAGCTGGCGGGAGTTTGTGCCGCGGGCTGTCAAGCGTTACGTCGAACTGTATGTTGAAGAAGGAGGGAATGAATTGTGACAGTGGCCTTACAGGTGGCGGTGTTAACCGTCAGTGATACGCGCACCCCGGAGACCGATACTTCTGGGGCGTTTCTTGCCGACGCGTTGGTCGAGGCGGGTCATACCGTCAGCGATCGGCAATTGGTGATCGACGATATTTATCAGCTGCGAGCAACGGTATCGCAGTGGATCGCAGATCCTGCGATCGAGGTGGTGTTGGTGACCGGTGGCACTGGGTTTTCGGGTCGCGATTCCACGCCGGAAGCACTCAGCCCCCTATTTGATAAGTCTATCGATGGCTTTGGAGAAGTTTTTCGGGCTCTGAGCCTCGTTGAAATCGGTTCTTCTACCGTGCAATCACGCGCACTGGCGGGCATGGCTAATGGCACAGTGATTTTCTGCATGCCCGGGTCAACAGGCGCGTGTCGAACCGCTTGGGAGGGGGTGCTCAAAGACCAGCTCGATAGCACCCACCAGCCTTGTAATTTCGTTGGCGTATTGCGGGGGCATTAGCCGATGGCGCTGACCGCTTTATCGGAGGCAATGGCGACCGTGTGGTGACACGCGCGGAGCCCTATCCCGAAGCCCGTAGGCCTGCGATCAAGCTTTGGGTCGATTTTGGGGGAACGTTGGGTCACCGCCGGTATGGCGGTACCACCCGCCGATAACAGTGCGATGGATGGATACGCGGTCTGTAGTCGTGACGTTCCGGCGGTGCTCAGTGTGAGTCAGCGTATTCCGGCTGGCTCAGTCCCCCTGCCGCTTGAACCGGGCACCGCAGCGCGCATTTTTACCGGCGCTGAAATGCCGGAGGGCGCCGATGCGGTGGTGCTGCAGGAGGCAACAGAGGAGACGGATCAGGGCATTCGCTTGCCGGCCGTGCAAGCGGGGCAACATATTCGGCGGCGCGGGAATGATATTCAGCCCGAGGATCAACTGGTTGCCCCGGGACAGTATTTACGCCCCCAAGATATCGGCTTGCTGGCATCGGTCGGCGTTGACCGCATTGCGGTATTTTGTCCACTGACGGTGGCTATCATGACAACAGGTGATGAGCTGCGAGATCCGGGGTCGGGTGATTTACAGCCGGGGCAAATTTTCAATAGCAACCGCTTTAGCCTGGGAGCACAAATTCGTGCATTAGGGATGACGGTGGTGGACCTGGATAATGTGCCTGATGATCCGGCTCAAATCGGCAGCATGCTGGAGCGCGCGGCCAAGGAGGCTGACTGCATTGTGACTGCGGGTGGGGTCTCGGTCGGTGAAGAAGACCATGTTCGGTCGCAGATTGAAGCCCGCGGCGACTTGGCGCTATGGAAATTGGCGATTAAGCCCGGCAAGCCATTGGCATTTGGCTCAGTGCAGGGAACGCCTATCTTTGGATTGCCTGGCAACCCCGTGTCGGCGTGGATTACGTTTGCTTTGGTCGCGAAGCCTTGGTTGTTGAAACGCCAAGGCGCGGCGCTACGCCCTGCTTTTCGTTTTTCGGTCCGGGCTGCCTTCACCATAGAGCGCGCGGGTTCACGAGAGGAGTTCTTGCGCGTGTCTCTGACCGGGCAAGGCGAGACGATGTGTGCAAACGCGCTAACCAATCAAAGTTCCGGGGTGTTAAGTGGCCTCAGTGAGGCCGATGCGGTGGCGGTGATTCCTGCGGGGGCAACGGTGTCCCAAGGCGATTACGTAGAGGTGATCCCATTATCCGCGTTGCTGGATGCTGGAGCCGCCTGAGTCAGTTTGTGAAGCGACGAAAGATGAGGGTCGCATTGGTCCCGCCGAAACCAAAGCTATTCGACATGACTTGATTGAGTTGTGCCGCGTCGATGCGTTCACGGGCAATCGGTAACCCCTCAGCGCCGGCATCGAGGGACTCGATGTTTGCCGAGGCGGCAATAAAGTCGTCGCGCATCATCAACAAAGCATAAATCGCTTCTTGCACGCCCGCGGCACCTAATGAGTGACCCGATAAGGATTTGGTAGATCCGATAATCGGCGCATCGTTGCCAAATGCGGTGCGTAAGGCGTTCAGCTCTTGAATATCACCTGCCGGGGTGGAGGTGCCATGGGCGTTGATATAGTCAACATCAGAGGGTTCATCGCCTGTTGCATGCATCGTACGGCACCTTCTCCTGATGGGGCGACCATGTCATAGCCATCTGAGGTGGCGCCATAACCCACCAATTCGGCAAGAATTGGGGCGCCTCGAGCGGTCGCGTGCGCCAAGGATTCGAGTACTAGCATCCCGCCACCCCCGGCAATCACAAAGCCATCTCGATCTGCATCGTAAGCGCGTGAGGCTAGTTCTGGCGTGTCGTTATATTTCGAAGACATTGCCCCCATCGCGTCAAACAAAACGGACAAGGTCCAATGCAGTTCTTCGCCACCACCGGCAAACATGACATCTTGTTTGCCTAGCTGAATCAGCTCCATCGCATGTCCGATGCAATGCGCACTGGTTGAGCAGGCCGAGGAGATTGAGTAGTTGACACCTTTGATCTGAAAAGGGGTTGCAAGGCAGGCTGACACAGTGCTGCCCATGGTTTGTGTCACTCGGTAGGGACCGACACGACGAATACCGCGGTCACGCAGTATATCGGCAGCCTCAACTTGGCTTGCCGAGGAGGCGCCGCCTGATCCTGCGACGATGCCCGTTCGGGGGTTCGACACTTGGGTTTCACTGAGGCCTGCCTGTGCAATCGCTTGTTGGAGGCTGAGGTACGCATAGCCTGCTGCGTCACCCATGAAACGCCACTGCTTGCGATCAATATGTTCGGCCAAATCAATCTGAGGTATTCCCGCAACGTGCGAGCGCATACCCGCATCAATCTGGGCTGGGCAAAGCGCGATCCCAGATCGGCCTGAATACAAGGAGTCCCTGACTTCCTTCGCGCTGTTACCGAGACAGGAGACGATGCCCGCTCCTGTTACCACTACACGCTCGAGCATTAGAGGGTATCCGTATTGTTAAAGAGACCGACCCGGAGGTCTGAAGCGGTATAGATGATTTCGCCATCAACAGAGACTGAACCGTCTGCAATGCCCATCACCAACTTTCGCTCGATGACCCGCTTCATTTGAATGTGATAACGCACGAGCGAGTGAGTGGGTAGGATCTGCCCAGTGAATTTGACGTTACCAGAGCCTAGCGCACGGCCTCTTCCGGGGTTGCCCCGCCAGCCGAGGAAAAAACCAACTAATTGCCACATCGCGTCCAATCCGAGGCAGCCGGGCATCACCGGGTCTCCGGGAAAGTGGCATGCAAAAAACCAGAGATCAGGATGGATATCGAGTTCTGCGATAATCTCACCCTTGTCCTGTGCTCCTCCTAACGAGCTGATGTGGGTGATGCGGTCCACCATCAACATGTTGTCCATCGGGAGTTGTGCATTACCGGGTCCAAACAACTCCCCCCGTCCGCAGGCGACGAGTTCAGATTTGTCATAGTGCGACTGCTGTTCGAAAGGGGGACGCTCTGGCATGGGGAGATTTCCGACAAGGGTGGGCGCAGGAGGCGGCCAAAGGAGTGGCCGCGCTTCGCGAAGCGTTATTGTAGTGGAAGGGCAACGGGCGATCCAGCGGCCGATAAGCCGCAGTTTTGTTCATAAAACTATGACTAAGCGAGACTGAGGGTTAAAAAAAGGGGGTCATTGCAGTAGCATCCAAGGTGTCGGTTGAGAGCGTCGCACCCTTGGAAATGCGCTGCCATTTTGGGTGCTTGATCCGCCTCAGGGAGCCGGCTTTTAGTGTGATTTGAGCCGCTATAGCTGCGGGGATAAGACGCGTAAACTGCGCAGTCAGGTCAGCGGCAAGCAAAACAGTGATGCCGAGAGCGTGGCAATGAGTCTAAATTTTTAACGAATAGGTCGTGTGGTGATGTTGATTCCCGTTTTATTGTCTGGCGGTGTAGGCAGTCGTTTGTGGCCCGTCTCTCGGGCTGCCAGACCGAAACAGTTCCTGCCATTGAGTGCCGAAGGGTCGATGTTGCAAGAGACTCAGAGACGTTTAGCGGGCTTAAGCTGCGATAACGCCATTGTGGTCTGTAATGCAGACCATCGGTTTTTGGTGGCTGAGCAGCTTCAGCACGAATCGGAGCAAGCCCCCACAATCATTCTCGAGCCTGCGGGCCGCAATACGGCACCGGCGATTGCGTTGGCCGCGATCCACAGCCGAGAGGTTGACCCAGAGGCATTGCTTCTGGTTTTGCCTGCTGATCATCATGTGACGGATACGGCGGCGTTTCGGCGCGCGGTCGAGCAGGCGTCCGAGCGGGCGATGGCCGGGACGCTGATGACATTTGGCGTCGTGCCGTCGCACGCTGAAACAGGTTACGGCTATGTGCGCTGCGGTGCTGAATGGGAGGAGGGGCTGTTTGAGCTTGCTGAGTTTGTAGAGAAACCAGACCAAACGACGGCGCAGCATTATGTGGACTCGGGCACTTATTTTTGGAACAGCGGCATGTTTTTGTTGAGAGCAGATCGTTATTTAGCTGAGCTCGCAGCCCATCAACCTGAGATGCTGGCGGCCTGTGAGCTGGCGATGACGGACGCGCACCGAGATTTAGATTTTATTCGCCCCAACGCTGAGGCCTTTTTGGCGTCGCCAGCCAACAGCATCGATTACGCTGTGATGGAGCATACCCAGGCTGGCGGTGTGGCGGCACTGAAGTGTGGTTGGAGTGATGTCGGAGCATGGCCTGCACTGTGGGAGATGGGTTCGGGTGATGCGGAGGGCAATGTCACCTCCGGCGATGTGCTCTTGCACGGGGCTAGTAATAATTATGTTCGCAGCGAAAGTCGCTTGGTCACCGGTGTTGGAATAGCCGACCTAGTGATTGTCGAGACGGCGGATGCGGTGATGGTAGGCGCTAAAGATCGGGTGCAGGATGTTAAAAAGGTGGTCGAAGCGCTTCTATTGGAAAACCGCCCTGAGGCCACGCAACACCGGAAAGTCTGGCGCCCTTGGGGGTCGTATGAGTCTTTGGTGGTCGGAGAGCAATTTCAGGTCAAACGATTGACGGTACAGCCAGGTCAGGTGCTGTCTCTTCAATTGCATCATTATCGCGCGGAGCACTGGGTGGTGGTCTCTGGCAGCGCTGAGGTGATTCGTGGAGAGGAGCACTTAACGCTAGGGCCCGACGAATCAACTTATATCCCCATCGGTGTGAAACACCGGCTGGCTAACCGAGGCACTGATCCGCTGGAAGTCATTGAAGTACAATCGGGTTCTTATTTGGGCGAGGATGATATTGTGCGTTTTGAGGATGTCTATGGACGGGAGGAATCCCCCAAATGATCGGTAAATGCTTATTTCCCGTGGCGGGATACGGCACGCGGTTTCTCCCCGCGACGAAGAGCATGCCCAAGGAAATGTTACCCATTGTGAATAAACCGCTGGTGCAATACGGCGTGGAGGAGGCCATCGAAGCCGGCATGAGCAATTGTGCCTTCGTGACAGGCCGAGGCAAGCGGGCGATCGCTGATCATTTTGATACCAGTTACGAGCTGGAGCATCAGATCGCGGGGTCGACCAAGGAGCAGCACCTTGAGGGTATTCGAGAGGTAATGGATCGTGGCGTCTTTACGACCGTGCGGCAGCGGAGCATGCGGGGGTTAGGTCATGCCATTCTCACAGGCGAGCCCTTGATTGGGCATGAGCCTTTTGGTGTGGTGCTGTCAGATGACTTGTGCTTGAACAGTGAGGGTTCCGGCGTATTGACGCAAATGGCCGCGCTGTACGAAGAGTTCCAATGTTCTATTGTGGCCATACAGAAAGTGTCCCCGGCGGAGATCAGTCATTACGGAGCGGTGGCGGGTCCGACTGAGCGAGATGGGCTGATCCGGGTCTCCCAGATGGTCGAAAAACCGACACCAGAACAGGCACCTTCTAATTTCGCCGTGATTGGTCGCTATATTCTCACCCCTGATATCTTTGACATTCTCCGTGATATGCCACCGGATGACCGAGGTGAAATACAGCTGACGGATGCGCTGAAAGTGCAGGCCAGCGAGGGTGGGGTGTTGGCCTATGAATTTGAGGGCATCCGCTTTGACTGTGGTCAGGTGCCTGGTTTTGTTGAAGCGACACAATACGTCTTCGAGCATCATTACGGGCAAAGCTGACATGACCGACACATTTGACTGCTTTAAGGCTTATGACGTTCGGGGTCGCATCCCCGATCAGTTGAACGAGACCATCGCACGTCGGATTGGGCAGGCCTATGCCGAGGTGATTGACCCAGGTACCGTCGTGGTGGGCCACGATATCCGTCTTACCAGTGAGAGCATCAAAGCAGCGCTAATTGATGGACTGCGCGAGCAGGGGGTGTCGGTGCAAGACATTGGTCTGTGCGGAACAGAGGAGATCTATTTCGCGACCGCGCACCTTGGTGTTGGCGGCGGTATCGTCGTGACCGCAAGCCATAACCCCAAGGACTACAACGGCATGAAATTTGTGCGCGAGGGCGCTCGCCCGATTTCGGGGGACTCAGGCTTAGCTGATATTCAGGCGCTCGCAGAGCGCAATGACTTTACGCCGGCAGAGGCGCGAGGTGAATTGCGCAGCGTGACGACTCAAGCGGCCTATATTGAACACTTACTGTCTTATGTCGACATCGAGGCATTGAAGCCGCTTAAGATTGTCTGCACCGCCGGCAACGGGGGTGCAGGCCGAGTGGTTGACGCCTTAGCCCCCCACTTACCATTTGAGTTTATCCGAGTGCACCATGAGCCGGATGGTCATTTCCCCAATGGCGTACCGAACCCGCTGTTGATCGAAAACCGTGCCGTGACAGCCGAGCATGTGCGCGCTGAGCAGTGCAGATATAGGGGTCGCCTTTGATGGAGATTTTGACCGATGTTTCTTTTTTGATGAAAAGGGCACCTTTGTTCCTGGTGAATATGTTGTTGGCCTATTGGGTGCTATCTTTCTAGAGAAAGAGCCTGGGAGTAAAATTGTTCATGATCCACGTGTTATATGGAATACACAGGATATTGTCGCTGATAACGGTGGAGCGTCAATTCAGTCAAAAACAGGACATGCATTCATCAAGCAAACTATGCGCGCAGAGGAGGCAATTTACGGTGGAGAAATGTCTGCCCACCACTATTTCCGTGATTTTGCTTATTGTGATAGTGGCATGATTCCATGGTTATTAATGGCAGAGTTTATATCAAAATCTGGGCGTTCGCTCGCCGATATGGTTGCGGCGCGGGCGCTTGCGTTTCCGTGCTCTGGAGAGATTAATTCAACCGTCACTGACCCTGTTGCGCTGTTGAGTGCGGTCGAGGATCGGTACGCCGAAGGGTCTATTTTGATCGAGCGGCTCGATGGATTGGGGATGGAGTTTGATGATTGGCGGTTCAATTTACGCCTGTCTAACACTGAGCCGGTAGTGCGACTCAACGTGGAGTCTCGTGGCGATGGGGCGCTGATGAAAGCAAAAACCGAGGAGCTATTGGCGCTGATTAACGCCTAACGTTTTATTTTACGTTCGCTTTACGCCAGGCTATCGCCGCTTGCCGTGTCGCGGGGTCGAGTGTGGCTGGGTCGGTTGTTGGCGCTGTCGCGCCAGTCTCCAAAAAAGGCTGTATTGCCGCCGCAATCTCCTTGCCCAGTTCCACCCCCCATTGATCAAAGGCATTGATACCCAGCAATACGGCAAGAAAATACGTTTTGTGCTCATAGGCTGCGATCAGGGCGCCTAGGCACTCTGGCGTTACGGCCTCCATCAGAATCAGAGAGTGGCTGTGATTGCCCGGTATCTCAAGTTGACGGCACTCGCGCTCGTTAAAGCCTCGCAATGCACCTATCTCCCGAGCTTCATCTGGCGAGCGTCCCACCATTAAGGCGCGACTTTGTGCGAGCGCATGAGCTGCCAAGCTGCGCCGCGCAGGCAGGTCTCCACTGCCTGATATCAATGGCAAAATAATGTCAGCTGAAAATGAGCGCGTGCCTTGATGTAATAGCTGGTAGTAAGAGTGCTGTCCATTGGTTCCGGTAGATCCCCACAACACGGGGGCAGAATCGCTCCTCAGAGGCTCACCGGTGGTCGAGACGCGCTTACCGTTACTCTCCATCGTGAGTTGCTGCAAGAAATCCGTTAAATGCTGCAGCCTCTGCGCATAGGGCAGTACTGCGTGCGTATTGGCATTGAGGTAGCGCGTTTGCCAAAACTCCAATAACGCCATCATCATGGGTAGGTTGTCGGCAGTCGGCGACTCCAGCGTGTGCTGATCTAGGTTTTTTGCGCCGCCTAGTAACTTCTCAAAAGCAGACCAACCCAGCGCGAGGGGAATGGTTAACCCTGTGGCTGACCACAGTGAATAGCGGCCGCCGACCCAATCCCAAGTAGGCAAGCAACGTTCAGCGGGAATGCCCCATTGCTGTGCTTGAGTCACTTGAGTTGTCACGGCGACGAAGTGTTGTCCTAAGCTATGTGGTGGCGCACCAGCAGCTTGCAGCCACGCCCTGGCGCGGTGAGCATTGGACAGTGTCTCCTCGGTGGTAAAAGATTTTGAGCACACCACAAAGAGTGTTCGGGTTGGATCTAGGGCGGCCAATGTGTGGTCGAGGTCCTCCGGATCGACGTTCGCGACGAAATGCGCGCGCAGTGGCGCCTCCGGCGTTTTGAGTGCGTCACAAATGAAACGTGGGCCGAGATCAGAGCCGCCAATACCGAGATTCACCACATCGGTAAACGCTTGATCGGTCCAGCCAGTGTCTGCACCTCCGTGAATGCGAGTGACCAGTGTCTTCATCCGCGTCAGGGCGTTACGAACGGCAGCTGTATTTTCAGGATGCTGCTCGGCTGCTGTGCCGCGCAGCAGGGTATGCAACGCTGGCCGACACTCTGACGTATTGACAGACTGGCCCACCACCAAACCAGCAAAAGCGGCTGGTAAAGCTTGGGCAGAGGCCAGTTCGATGAGTAACTGCCAAACGTGGTCGTCGATTAAGTGCTTCGAAAAATCGACCACGAGTCCGTTGCTTTGGCATTGATACCGTTCGGCTCGACCAGGATCAGTGTCAAAGAGTGTTGTGATTCTCCGATGGCTTAGTTCAGCGCGGGCCTCGCACAGCTGCTCGTGCAGTGTTTGCGCATCGGTGGTCATCAGGCCTGTCGATCCACCGCTTTTTCAGCCATCTGATTCAATGCGTTGAGTGCGTCAGACGCTGGCAGTGGCGCCAGTGCTGCTTGCGCCAAAGCTTGATGATGGATGGCGGCGTCTCGTGTGGCTTCAATACCGCCGGTGTGACGCACGATCTCGATGATTTCCGCAAAGGCATCCCCCTCCTTTTGCCGCAATACCTCTGCGACACGGTCCCGTTGGGCAGGGGTTCCCGCTTTCATCGCATGCAGTAGAGGCAGGGTGATTTTTCCCTCTCTGAGGTCATCACCAACATTTTTCCCTGTCTGAGACGGGTCGCCCGCGTAGTCGAGCAGGTCGTCCGCCAGTTGAAACGCGATGCCCAGATTGGCGTGAAATCTACAGCCCGTCTGTTTGGTCAGCAGGACTTTGGTGCAATAGCCCGGCGCCACAACAGGCGGCAGCAAACAGTCGCCGCTGTCTTACGCCGGATGATTTCTTGGTACTGCTCTGCTTGAGTGTCAGGATCGCCGGCGTGCACCAGCTGCATGACCTCACCTGCGGCGATGGTGTTGGTGGTTTCTGCCATGTGGGCCAACAACGGCATATTGTTCAGTTCTACCATCAGCTGAAAGGCGCGCGTATAAATGAAATCCCCCACCAGCACGCTGGGTGCATTACCAAATGCAGCGTTTGCCGTCGGCATGCCTCGGCGGAGCGTCGATAAATCGACCACGTCGTCATGTAACAAGGTTGCTGTATGGATAAACTCGACGACAGCGGCAAAGCGAATGTGGGCTGAATTGACCCCGCCGAGTGCTTTGGCGGACAGTAAAACCAACAGTGGCCGCATGCGCTTTCCGCCGGCCCTGACGATGTAGTGGCCAATATTTTCGACCATTTCGACGTCAGACTTCAGTAATTCCACAATAACGTCGTCGACCTGAGCGAATTCTGCCGCCACGCTCGACTTGAATGTTACATCCACGCAATATCCCCCCGTAGCCAGTTAGTATAGGGCGCGTGGCGAGCTACCGCCATGCCATCATGGTGCGCATGGCGTCGCAAAGTGGCTGGGTTCGCGCAATAGCAACCAATACTCACACTTGCGTTCAACCCGCTGAAGGCGTATCTTTCGCGCCCTTGGGATGGCCGTTGGGCCGTCTTTCGGTGCCTGAACTCTGCCCAGCGCAAACCAGATTTCGACTGCGAGCAGGCTAACTGAGAGGGAATTAGAATGTACGCAGTGATCAAAAGCGGTGGTAAACAGCACCGTGTTGAAGAAGGCGAGCAACTGAAGCTCGAGAAAATTGAAGCGGAAATGGGTCAAACCATTGAGTTCGACGAAGTATTGTTACTCGGCTCTGGCAGCGGCGTGAAAATTGGTTCGCCACTGGTAGAGGGCGGCAAGGTAACCGCTGAGGTGGTTGGTCATGGACGTCATGAAAAGATCCGCATTGTAAAATTCAATCGACGTAAGCACTTTCGTAAAGAAACTGGTCACCGCCAGTGGTTTACAGAGGTTAAAATTACGGCGATCACAGGCTAACAGGAGACACTATCAATGGCACATAAAAAAGCAGGCGGTAGTACTCGTAACGGGCGCGATTCTGAGAGTAAGCGGCTGGGCGTGAAAGCGTACGGCGGTCAGGCTGTCACAGCCGGCAGCATTATTGTGCGTCAACGCGGCACACGCTTCCACGCAGCGGAAAACGTTCGTGTGGCCAAGGATCACACCCTGTTCGCTACAGCGGATGGTAAAGTGGAATTTTTCAGCGGTGGCCCGCAGATGCGTAAACAGGTTCGTATCGTAGCGGCGTAACTTGGGTGCCATAGGATTTAGAAACCTCGTCATCCGACGAGGTTTTTTTTTGCTGGTTGATTAGGTGAGTCCATGAAGTTTGTTGATGAAGCCACAATTGACGTGACCGCGGGTAAGGGCGGTAATGGTTGTGTCAGTTTTCGCCGCGAAAAATTCATTCAGCGAGGGGGCCCTGATGGCGGCGATGGGGGCGACGGCGGATCGGTGTTCCTAGAGGGCGACGATGCGTTGAATACCATGATTGATTATCGCTACACCCGCGCTTTTCGAGCAGAAAGCGGACAGGCAGGACGTGGGCGAAATTGCACGGGTAAATCTGGGGAGGATTTGTTCTTGCCAGTGCCTTTGGGAACAACGGTGCTGGATGACGAATCGGGCGAAGTGCTGGGTGATATTCGCACTCCCGGTCAGCGGCTGTTAGTGGCACAGGGTGGTTTTCATGGGTTGGGTAACACCCGCTACAAATCGAGCGTGAACCGCGCACCTCGGCAAAGTTCACCGGGTTCCGAGGGGGAGCTTCGCAAACTTAAGTTGGAGCTAAAGGTACTCGCCGACGTCGGACTCCTGGGTTTGCCGAACGCCGGTAAGTCCACCTTGATTCGCGCTATTTCAGCCGCGACGCCTAAAGTTGCCGATTATCCCTTCACTACTCTGATCCCCAGTTTGGGGGTTGTGAAGGTCAATGCGTACGTTGAATTTGTTGTGGCCGATATTCCGGGCTTATTGAGGGTGCTTCTGAAGGTGCCGGGCTGGGTATCCGCTTTCTGAAGCACCTGACCCGAAATCGTGTTTTATTACATCTCGTCGATGTGGCGCCGATCGATGGCAGCGATCCAGCGAGTGCCGCCTGTTCGGTGATTCATGAGCTAGAGCGATTCAGCCCCGCGTTAGCGGCCAGACCGCGTTGGCTGGTGTTGAATAAGATCGATTTAGTCGACCAGGAGACGTTGAAAGCGCGCCGCGAAGCGATTGTGGCTGCGCTGGGTTGGCAGGGGCCAGTCTATGAGGTCTCCGCCGTGGCAGGGACCCAAACTCAGACACTCTGCGGTGATTTGATGACCCATCTCGAGCAGTTGATGGAGCACTATCAAACCGATGCTGGCGCATTAGCGGCAGAGCAAACCGCACAAGAGCAAATGCAGCATGAAGCCCGCGAGCGGATTGCCACGCTGAATCGGGCACGGGCCGAGGCGCGCAGCGACGCGCAGCGCGGCCTGCAGCTCGGCGAAGCGCGCGCCGTCGTCGCCGGCGCGGAATTCGGTCTTGAGCGATACAGCCGACAATACGGCTCGGCATCGCTTAACGAGCGTTCGACGCTGGGTGATCAAGGTGGGCAGCGCATTGCTCACCAACGATGGTCTGGGGCTGGATCCACTCGTCATGAAGACGTTGACGCGCCAATTGGCGTCACTTCACGCCCTCGGGCATGAAGTGGTGCTGGTTTCCAGTGGCGCCATTGCTGCCGGTTTGGTGCGGCTTAATCTGTCAGAGCGCCCGCGAGAGATCCACTTATCCCAAGCTGCCGCGGCCGTAGGGCAGTCGGCACTCGTGCGCGCTTATGAGGATTGCCTGGGGCCACATGGTGTGGTCACGGCACAAATTTTATTAAGCCATGCCGATGTCCGCGCTCGTGATCGATATTTAAATGCGCGCAGTACCCTCAATACGCTGCTCGGCATGGGTGTGTTGCCGATCATCAACGAGAATGACACCGTGGTGACCGACGAAATTCGGCTGGGCGACAATGACACTCTGGCGGCCTTGGTTGCGAATCTGGTAGATGCGGAAGCACTGTTAATTCTGACCGATCAAGATGGGCTCATGGATCGCGATCCGCGACAGGATAAGGATGCCAAACTGATTGCCTCAGCCGATGTGCATGATCCAGACCTCGACGCGATAGCGGGTGAGGGCAGTACCTTGGGGCGCGGGGGTATGGCGACGAAACTCAGTGCCGCTCGTTTGGCTGCGCGCTCTGGTACTAGCACGATTATTGCAAATGGTCGGTTGCCCGATGTGATCCCTAAGGTGGTCGAGGGCGAAATGGTGGGAACCTTCTTACACACCAGTCGCCAACCGCTTAGCGCCCGCAAACAATGGCTGGCTAGCCTGCTGCATGCGCAAGGGCAGCTGGTGCTCGATGAGGGTGCGGTGGCGGTCGTATCTGACCACGGCCGCTCCCTATTGCCCATTGGGATTACTGCGGTGACAGGCGCTTTCCAAAGAGGTGATTTGGTGAGCTGTGTCGATGCGACCGGAAAAGAGCGGGCGCGGGGGCTGGTCAACTACGCCAGTGACGAAGCCGCGGCGCTGATCGGAAAAAGTTCGACAGATATTGAAGCGATTCTGGGCTACCGAGGTGAAGAGGAAATGATTCACCGCGATAATTTGGTCGGGGGTTAGCCGCATGACGGGATGGTCCTGGCTGGGAATTTTTAGTCTGGCACTCCTGGCGGCGTCGCTGCTCGGCAGTTGGTTACCGCGCCAGATCACCATGACGCATACGCGTACTCAGATGGTGCTGAGTTTGGTGTCAGGGTTGATGCTGGGTGTAGCGCTTTGCCACTTGATTCCTCATAGCTTCGGTCTTGCCGGTGATATTGATTTGGTAATGGCAGTCTCGTTGGACTTGTTTTTATGTTGCTGCTGTTGCGGCTATTCCATTTCCATCAGCATGATTTTGTTGCCGCCGCAGCGTCCAGCGAGCTGTCGTCAGCGGAGGCCGACTCTCAAACCAATTTACGTGCCGATTTACATGCCGATTCACATGCTCATGCCCACAGTCACCCGTCTGAGAGGGGGATCGGTGCACTCGGGCTTTTCACGGGTTTATGTGTTCACACAGTGATCGACGGCATTGCTCTAGGCGCCGTCATGCTCAGTGATCATGGCCTTGGTTTGGGTGTGTTTTTGGCTATTTTACTGCACAAGCCACTGGATTCTCTGTCTATAGAGACCGTGATGGCCAACGCTGGCTGGTCGTCCGCCCAACGTTGGTCAGCTGCCATCGTATTTGCCATGCTATGCCCGCTGGCGGCGATTGCCTTTCACTTGGGTATGGCGCCTTATCTCGAGTCGTCTCTGTGGCTGCCGGGAACCCTCGCCTTTGCCGGTGGCGCGTTTATCTGTATTGCGTTGAGTGACTTGTTACCCGAGGTGCAATTTCACAGCCATGATCGCGTTCGGCTGACCTTATTATTCTTAATGGGGATTGCCTTGGCCTTGGCTATCGGCTGGTTTGAACCAGCACACTAGCCCTAAAGCTGCGCCTAGTGGGGTGCGCCCAAGTTGCGTGCTAACCGATCGCTCATAGCCGGATCGTGTTCGTTTGTGAGCCAGCCCTGCATTTGGTCCGCCAGCAGACCGGTTAATGCCGCGACGTGCCCGGGCTCCGCGTTCAGACAAGGGATATATTCGTAGCGCGTTCCCCCCGCCTCAAGAAAATAATCCCGATTTTCCATGCCAATCTCTTCAATCGTCTCAAGGCAATCGGCCGAAAATCCCGGACACACCACTTGAACCGAGGTCACACCCTCACTCGGCAGGGCTTTCAAGGTCTCGTCAGTGTAGGGCTGTAACCATGGTTCACGGCCAAAACGCGACTGAAAAGTGGTCATCACCTGGGCCTCAGCTAGATCCTTCGCCGATGAGGCGAGAGGTTTTAAAGCACTGGCAATGATAAGGATCGCCCTCGATTAAATAGCGCTGTGGCATGCCGTGATAAGAGAGCAAGAGCTTGTCGGCTCGTCCGTGCTCTGCCCAGTGTGCTTTAATGCTATCGGCCATTGCGCGGATATAGCGAGGGTCGTCGTGATAAGCACTGACAAACCGAAACGAGGGCAGCCAGCGTCGCCGCGTGAGCTCTGCCGAGACCTCATCGAATGTCGAACCAGTGGTCGGACCGCCGTACTGCGGATACAACGGCAGTACCACCAATTGCTCCATCCCGGCATCGAACATTTCCGTTAACACCGTACTGATGGCCGGCGCGCCATAGCGCATGGCACCACGCACAATAAAACGGTTGCCAAAGCGGGCCTCGAGTTGCGCCGAGACGCCGGCTACCTGATCCTCGAGGTGAGCCAATAGAGGGGACCCCCGCTCGCTCCAGACTTCTTTATAGGCCTCTGCTGAGCGTTTTGGTCGGGTATTTAGAATAATGCCATTGAGAATGAGCCACCAAATGGGCCGAGGCACCTCGACGACGCGAGGATCCCAAAGAAATTGCTTGAGATAGGGTTTTAATGCCTTGGCCGTGGGTGCCTCAGGTGTCCCTAGATTGGTCAGCAGCACACCAATGCGGGGTGTCGAGTGGTGCTGATAATCGGACTGACCGATGTATTTCATAGTACATTCCTGAGCGCGGGGCTGCCGGCCATTGCGCTCTGGCGCGGTGTGATGGAGCCCCTGATTGTACCTTATACGCAAATTGACTCCGGTTTGATCAGTGCGTAAAAGAATGATCGCCGTTCGATGTTTCGCGCGGCGCTGACACACTTAGCAAGGAGATGTTGATGAGCCTCGATTTTGATGGTGCTCGGTTACCGAATCCGCATATGAAGGAGGAACACCTCGCGTGGCGAGCGGCACTCCGACGCTTCATTGATGCCGAAATTATGCCTTATGCCAGTGATTGGGATGAGGCCGGTGCGATGCCCAACTCACTGTGGCCCAAGGCGGCTGAGGTCGGGTTGTTAGGTTTGGGCTATCCCGAAGCGTTTGGAGGCGTGCCTGGTGACAGTTGGCACGCCTGGATTGTGAATGAGGAGCTCGCGCGCATTGGCGTAGGGGGCGTTCCCGCGTCCTTGATGGTTCATGGAATCGGCTTACCGCCTATCCTCAACTGGGGCACTGAAGCCATGCAAGCTGAGATCGCGCCGCCTATTTTGAGGGGCGAAAAGTGGATCTCTCTCGGCATTAGTGAACCTGGCGGCGGTTCTGATGTCGCTAATCTCAGTACGACGGCGGTACGTGACGGTGATCATTACGTCGTTACAGGCAGTAAAACCTATATTACCGGGGGCATGCGCGCCAATTGGGTCTCGACCGCGGTGAGAACCGGTGAGGCAGGCGCAAAAGGCGTTTCGATGCTGCTGATTCCCACCGATGCACAGGGATTCTCTCGTACGCCATTGGATCGCAAGATGGGCTGGTGGGCGTCGGATACTGCCACGCTCTATTTTGATCAGGTGCGGGTGCCGGTGAGCAACCTGATTGGCACTGAAAATGAAGGCTTTAGGGTCATCATGACTAACTTTAATAACGAGCGTATGGGCATGGCAGCGGCGATGGAAGCCTTCGGACGCGTTTGTCTTGAGGAGTCCGTAGCGTGGGCTATCGAGCGCTCAACATTTGGTAAGCGACTGGCGGACCATCAAGTGATCAGGCACAAGATCGCGCAGATGAAGCAGAAGCTGAACGCCACGCAAGCTTACATTCGCCTCTGCTACGAATCGATCGAAGCGGGGACACCGAACCCGGGTGATATCGCACTATTGAAAGTGCAAGCGAGCGAGGTAATGGAGTTTTGCGCGCGTGAGGCGATGCAAATACTGGGCGGTCTCGGTTACATGCGAGGCAATCGGGTAGAGCGGATTTATCGAGAGGTGCGGGTGAATGCCATTGGCGGTGGGTCAGAAGAAATTATGCGTGATCTGGCCACTCGTCAATACGGGCTTTAACCCGGCATAAGGTGGGTCGACCAGATATACTGGCGCGCTGAAATAAGCCCTCAGCTGCGGCCACTGGCGCACATCGCGAGAAAAGCGCGGTAAAGAGTGTCCTAAAGTGCCGAGATAGTGCCTGAAGAGTGCCTAAAGAGTGCCTAAAGAGTGAAGTAAAATAGGCCGACCAGGTAGATCACAGAGATGCAATAGGAGTGAACATATGAGTGAAAGCAAAGCCGCTTTGCAGGCTTTTAAGTCAGAAGTGGCCGCGTGGATGGCAGAAAATGTGCCCTCCGATCCCGGCTTTTTGCTGCCCCTGACTTTTCTGGAGGTGGGCACAGAGCAGCAACTCGATTTTTTACGAGAGTGGCAGCACAAGCTGTGGCAAGCAGGGTTTTTGGGGATGCACTGGCCCACTGAATACGGCGGGCAGGGCGCCGATTCGGCCTATCAATTCATAGTGGATAAAGAGCTGGGGCGTCACCGGGCGCCGATTATTTTCAATACGATTGGTCTCAACTGGGTGGGCCCACTGTTACTCGATATGGGAACAGAAGCGGAGAAGTCGAAGTACATTAAAAACATCCTCTCGGCAGAGGAGATTTGGTGTCAGGGCTTCTCTGAGCCAGATCATGGTTCTGATTTAGGTAGTGGTGCAAACGCGTGCCGTTAAAGAGGGCGACGAATACGTGGTCAATGGTTCCAAAATATGGACCACCTTGGGCAACTATGCGGACCATATGATTCTGTTGGCGCGCACCAACACGAAAACAGAGCGGAAATATGATGGGCTCTCATTTTTTCTGTCTCCCATGAAAGTAGCCGGCATCGAGGCGCACCCGATTCGCAAGGTGACGGGCGAGTATGGCTTTAATCAGACCTTCTTTACTGACGCGCGTATACCGGCCAGTTGCTTAATGGGTGAAGAGGGCGGCGGCTGGACCGTGGCGATGAAGACCCTGGAATATGAGCGAGGGGTGACGGCGGGCCAAGCCAGTGCGTATTGGGGCGTTGCAGTGCAAGTCGACGATATGATCGATGAGCTATCGGCCATTGAGCAAGATGGAGAACCGCTGTTATCCGATCCCATTGTGCGAGACGACTTGGTGGGCTTCATGATGGAGGCGAAGGCACTGTCCTTGGCTGCTCGACGAATGGCGATTCCCGCTTTGGGTACCGATTACCCCATGGGCTTGGCGTTGTCAGTGAAGTATCGAGGCACTGAGTACGAGCGTCGCATGAAACAATACACTGCGAGTAAGCAAGGGGCTCAGAGCGCGCTGTATGTGGGTGATGACGACGCCGTCAGTGGTGGGTTTTGGCAGCGAGCGTACTTCAGTAATTTTGGTGCCACCATTGGTGGCGGCACCACTCAAGTTCAAGCCAATATTGTCGCCGAGCATGTGCTTGGTTTGCCGAAGTGAGGGCGGATGCGATGTCAGTGACACCAAATGTAACCATGACCTTTAGTGAAGAGCAGGGCATGTTGCTGGATGTGGCGCGGGGGTTCGTGCGAGATAAGGCGCCTATCGATGTGATTCGAGCACAGTTAGAGACTGAGACCGGGTTTGATCCTGCTCTGTGGCAAAGCATGGTCGACATGGGTTGGACCGGAATTGCCCTGCCCGACAGTGTAGGCGGAGCAGGCATGGGCGTTGGCTCTGCCGTGCCGGTTTTTGAGTCACTCGGTGGTGGCTTGCTCGGTACACCCCTGCTCAGTACGACGTTAGCGGGTCAACTGATTTGGCGCGCGGCGGGAGAGGCTGCGGCCAGTTGGCTGACTCGCTTGTGTGGCGGCGAAGTTGGTGCCCTCGCCCTATTGGATCATGCGGATTGGGGTGCGGCGAACTGCGGTGTCAGCCTTGGCAGTGACGGATGCTTGAGTGGCCGGAAATGTTTTGTTGCCGATGCGGGCGTTGCTGATGTGTTCGTTGTCGTGGCGAACGATAATGGCGAACCCATACTGGCTATTGTCGAAGCGACGGCGCTGTCGAGTGACGCACTCTCCCATAACGTGGTGATTGACCTGACGAAGCGATCCGCCAATGTCGATTTTACGGGTGTGGTACCGGTCGATATTCTCCGTGGCGAGCGCGTTGTGGCTGCGCTGCGGGACACTCTGTTGCTGGGGGCGCTGCTCACGGCATCAGAGACGACGGGCGCTGCAGCCCTGTGTCTTAGTGGTATTACGGACTACCTCAAAACGCGCAAGCAATTTGGGAAATTGATCGGGTCCTATCAGGCACTGAAGCACCCCACTGTTGATATTTATGTGGGCATGGAAAACGCGCGCTCGTTTATTTATCACGGGGCGAGTGTGGTGGATGATCTGAGCCGGCTCCGAAGACGCCGAGACGGCTTGCAGGATGGCCAAAGTGGCCGCTGACGACGTCATGGTGTTTGCTGGGGATCGCTCTGTGCAGTTTCATGGCGGCTTTGGTTTTACCTGGGACTGTGACTCGACGCTGTTTATCCGCCGCGCTCAATGGGCGCAACAGATGTTTGGTGGAGCGATTCACCATCGCAAAAGGCTGGCGGCGCTGCTCTTAGACTCCTGAGTCAGACAAACAACCTCTGAAGCATCTTATGCGGCTTCGGGGTGATCAAGTGGGGGGCAAATGCTCGTTGAGAAAACGCGCCATGTTGCCGCCCATGACGGCGCGGATGGAGGCCTCACGGAGCCCGGCGTCGACCAGCGCTTGGGTCAGGTGGGGCAGTTGCGCGGCGTCGATGGGCGTCGTGACAGAACCGTCCCAATCTGAACCCAGGGCGATATGCGACGCGCCAAAGCGTTTCACACCGTAGCGGATCGCCTCGGCAATCGCGGTCACGCTCTTCGCCGCAGGTGACATCTGCCCAAAAGCCGACGCCGATCAGTCCCCCTGCTTGCGTAATCAGCGCCATCGTCTCGTCGCTAATGTTACGCGGGCTTGGGCAATGACCTTGAAAGCCGGTATGGCTCACGATCAGTGCCCCATTGCCGGTCGCGGCCAAGGTATCGCGCACCGTGGCCTCACTGCTATGTGCGACATCAATCATCACGTCCATTGCGTGCATTTTTTTGACAGCGTCGATCCCAAAGCGGGTCAGGCCCGTTTGTGACTCGCCATGAAGGGAGCCACCGAGGCGGTTATCAAAAAAATGTTGAAGGCCCATCATCCGAAAGCCCGCAGCATAAAGCCGGTCGATATTCTCCAGCTCGCCGTCCAGCGCATGAGAGCCCTCTGTGCCCAGTAAGGCGCCAACGATCCTCTCGCCGTCTGCGCGCTGCGATAACAAGCTGACTGAGGTCTCTTTTTGAACGGATTAGGGTCAGCTGCGAACTGTGCTCTGCCGCTGTGAGCACCCGCTCCGCTTGCAGCATCGCTCGGGCGAAAAGGCTGTTGTAGGCCGCTGCCGGCCAGCGCTGTGCCAGCGCAAGCAGCGTAATATTATCCGCGGCATCGAGGCATTGCGGTCATAGTTTTGTCCTCGTGGTGACTTGGTCACCGTGGTGAACATTTGCAGCGCCGCGCCGCCCTCGATGAGCCGTGGTAGGTCAACTTGGCCCCATTGATGACGTGTCAAAAGGTCCCGGCCCCACAAAGCTGAGTCGGCGTGTAAATCACCGACCAGCAGCTGTTGATGCAGTGCCAGTGTCGCTGCAGAGGGTGCCGGTCCTGCCCCCCCCGTCACGACATTGGCGTTTCGGTCTACCCATTGGGGGGCGAGCGTGAAAAATCCGATGACCAACAACAGCGACAGCGCTGCACAGGCAGTCAGAAATCGTTTGAACCAGATCATGTGAATATTCCTTCGAGACTCGGCCTCGTCACCGTGGCGGATCAGTCTGTCGCGTTTCAGTAGAGCGGGCAACTGGTCTGGGCCGACGCTGCCGCCGTAGGAAGAGTCATGAATAAAACGACAGGTATTCTAGTGCTGGGTGACCAGCTGAGTTGGCAGCACCCGGCGCTCATCTCAGCTGATCCAGCAGACGCGGTGGTTATCCTCGCGGAAGTGGTCGAGGAGGCCACTTATGTGCGTCATAACCGCCACAAGATCGCGTTACTGTTCAGCGCGATGCGACATTTTGCGGTGGCGCTGCGAGAGCGGGGATTTCAGGTCGAGTATTACGCCTTCGAGGAGGCGCTACCCACGTTACTGGCGGCATGTGAGCGGGCTCAGGCACAAGTGGGTTTTAACCGATTGGTCGTCTGTGAGCCGGGGGAGTATCGGCTCCGAGAGCAGATGCAAACGTGGTCAGCCGCCCTCGAGAGGGAAGTCGAAATCCTCGAAGACACCCGTTTCCTGTCCTCGATAGAGGACTTTAGTCAATGGGCCGAAGGCCGCAAGCAGTTGCGCATGGAGTATTTTTATCGCGAGATGCGCAAGCGCTATGCCTTGCTGATGGAGGGCGATCAGCCAGAGGGCGGCAAGTGGAACTATGACGCTGAGAATCGCTCGGGATGGCGCGGCCAATGTGAGATTCCAGAGCGTCCCACTCCGCCGCAGGATGCGATGACTCGCGAAGTCATAAAAGCGGTGAATGCGGCCTTTCCAGATAATCCGGGCGACTTGAGCACGTTTCGGTGGGCGGTGACGGCAGAGGACGCAGCGGACGAATTATCCTGGTTTTGTACTCATGCATTGCCGTATTTTGGGACCTATCAAGACGCCCTGACGGAATCGTCGCCCTGGTTATTTCATGGCTTAATTTCGATGTACCTCAATTGTGGTCTGCTAGAGCCATTGGCGGTGTGTGAACGGGTTGAGGCAGCTTATCGAAAAGGCGACTGTTCATTGGCTGCCGCTGAGGGGTTTATTCGGCAAGTCTTGGGCTGGCGTGAATATGTGCGAGGGCTGTATTGGCACCACATGCCAGATTACAAAACGCACAACACACTTAACGCCACGACACCCTTGCCCGATTGGTTTTGGACCGGTGAGACCGATATGCAGTGCCTGTCCCGGGCACTCACTCAGTCACTGGATTTAGGTTACGCACACCACATACAGCGGCTAATGGTGATTGGTAACTTTGCGTTGCTTGCTGGGCTGGATGTGACCGCCGTTTGTGAGTGGTACCTCGCGGTTTACGTCGATGCTTATGAATGGGTTGAGCTGCCCAACACACCCGGAATGGCGCTGTTTGCCGATGGCGGCATCATGGCGTCCAAGCCTTACGCGGCCAGTGGTAAATATATCCAAAAACAGGGTGACCACTGTAAAGCGTGCTGCTACGACCCTAAGAAAGTGACCGGCGACGGTGCGTGTCCTTACAATAGCTTGTATTG
This sequence comes from uncultured Luminiphilus sp., assembly GCA_905182485.1. Classification (GTDB taxonomy): domain Bacteria; phylum Pseudomonadota; class Gammaproteobacteria; order Pseudomonadales; family Halieaceae; genus Luminiphilus. The sequence goes on along the minus strand of CAJJBO010000014.1, from coordinate 694 downwards.
GCATTTTATTGATCGCCATCGAGAGTTATTGAGCGCAAATCCTCGCATGGGGTTAATTTTGGGGGGGTGGCGCAAGCGCACTGACGACAATCGGGCCGCGGTTGTCTCCTGGGCAGACACTAATTTGCTGAGATTAGCGTCGCTTTAGTGGCGCCCTGTTAAATTCCGTCAAACCCGTCAGGCTGAGGGCTTAAGCAGCACCGCCTCGCTAGCGCCTGATCAGCGAGCTAAGCGGGCCATTGACTGAGACTACTGATAAGGCGTGGCTGTGTCCTCTGTTACGCGTTGATGCCGATTGCGGCTGCAGCGACGCGAGCAATAAACGATTTTTTCCCATTGATGCTTCCATCGGGCGCGCCAGGTGAAGGGGCGCTGGCAGACGGGGCAGAGTTTTGTCGGTAAGTCAGACTTTTTGCGATGCGCCATTAGCGTGGCTCGGTAATCGGCCAATCGGCACCGTCGAGCACATGTTCTGGTTGGGGTGGCCTGAATCCGCCCCACTTCTGGGTAAAAACGCCGTTGGGGTCATGCTGTGCGGTTTGCTTCTCAAGATTGAAATGCCGTCCACCGCGGGGATCACTGCCCACTCCCGCCAAATACTGCCAATTGCCGTAATTACTCCCCACGTCGTAATCAATCAGCTGTTGCTCGAAAAATGCCGCCCCATAGCGCCAGTCGAGCCCAAGCTCATTGA
>CAJJBO010000013.1 GCA_905182485.1 uncultured Luminiphilus sp. | reverse complement strand
GAAACACCGAGCAGCGCATCGATATGCTCGCCCAATGACTGAGCGCCTGATTGAGCGATTTCGTCGCCATCGATCACGTGAATCGGCGCTGCAGAAGCGCTGTTTACACCCGTAAATGACGCCGTGACAACGGTTTCTTCGATTAATGTCTCTTCGCTTCCAGTAGCTGCGAACGGAATAACCGCAACGGCTACGAGAGTATGTGCTGCTTTGCGCCGCATACCCGCCTCCTAACAATAGATTTCAATAAGGGTTGAGTGAACTTGAGGAACAGAGCTCAGCTGAGTGGCGGTGCCCGGGCGCGAAAATCAAAGTCATGGCGCGCAAGCCAAAGGGGGGTCGATAGCTCACGCGGGGGATTTGCGACATAACAGGTCGCCGGTTGGAGGACGTCGCTCGCTGTCGCGTCATCTTCGGCAGACACCTGGCATTGCAGACACAGCTGCTCATCGCACTCAATCTCAGCGAGATGTTCGGCTGCCAATAGCTGAGCACAGGCAAAGACCGCGCTCAACGCGAGCATCACGAAAAAACGCCGTGCCGTGTGAGGAGAAAAGAACAAGCAGCAATCCAAAAGACGATTTATTGAATGATACATTGTATCATATACGACGATAATTGATACGAACCATTCGCACCTTGGATTTGCGGCCGATTGCCACCTGTGAAAGCGACCTCTGCGAGCGCACCAGCCGCCAACCCGGAACCTCATTATTCAAAAGTGGAGCACCTGTGGTAACGCCCTCCCTCACCCCCGGACCGTATACCGGTCAATATCGTTACCGGCTTCCTGGGATCGGGAAAAACCTCCGCAGTGCTCAATCTGCTGAAGCAAAAGCCACCAGAGGAACATTGGGCGATATTAGTCAATGAATTCGGCGAGATTGGGGTTGATCGTAGTTTGATGCAGGCTCATGCGGTCACACAAGATCGTGTCGCCATCTTAGAAGTACCGGGTGGTTGCATGTGTTGCGCGGCGGGACTGCCGATGCAAATGGCCCTCAGCCAGCTTCTGTTTTTGGGACGACCCGATCGACTATTAATCGAACCCACCGGCCTTGGGCATCCGGTTGAGGTGTTACAAACCCTCTATTCGGATGCCTACAGCGAGACTCTGGAAGTGCAAAGCACCGTGACACTGGTCGACGCACGATCCGCTCACCAACGAACGTCATGCCAATCACGCCAGCTTCGTGCAACAACTGCGGATCGCCGATGTCATTCTGGCTAACAAAAAAGACCTGTATTCGGAGTCACTGAGTTAGTCGCTGATCGAGGATCTCGTGCAACAGCACTGCGACCGGGACATCGCTATTTATCCCACCGAGCAGGGAAAGATCGATTTGGCACTCATCACCCAGCCGACTGCGTGGGTACCCACAACCGGCAAACCACACCACGCCGAGCCCAACTACACTGCTGGCAGCGGATCGCGCCCTGCCAGACTGCGGCTATATTGGTGCGATCAACTCGACTGACGGCTTCGAAAGCGTTGGCTGGCGATTCAGTGCCGCTAAGCCATTCGACCACCCAAAGGTCTTTCACTTTTTAAAGCAGCTTCAGGTGGATCGTGCAAAAGCCGTCTTCATCACCGAGAGGGGTATTTATGGCTACAACTTAGCCGGATCCACCCTGTCAGAAATCGAGATCGACGACTGTGCAGAAAGTCGAATAGAAATCATCGCAGAGCACATTGAGGCAGATTGGGAGACCGCGCTGCTGGCCTGCTTGCTGTCAGATTACAGATACGCCGGTTGTGCGCGACAATGAGGTGCTACACGCCTCGAAGGTAGATCTGTGATGACTGATTGACCTGCTTGCCATCGTGCTCACCGCTGACGGTCAGAATGATCGATTCATATCCAGATCCATCGGCAAGCTCGTACCCAACACTGACGCTGCCGGACCGTTCCTCTAAGACGACCTCCTCCACATCCAGGATGACGTTGCTGGTCGCCTTGACCTTCATGAGCACGTTTTTAGAGAAAAAGGGACGGGATAGCTGATCGTGACCACATTCTTTTCGCCGATCTGAACCTTTGCCATCGCGGGGTGTTCGACATCAAAGACGGGTTCCGGCGGCACAAGTCCTGCCATTCGAGCGATAGTTCCCTGAACGAGGCCCATCTGATCCGCGTTGAACATCATGTGGTCGTAACAAGCGAGCGTCACGGTGGGGACACTAAAGGAAAGGGCGAAAGCCAAGCCTAATAATTTCTTATTCATCGTTAACTCCCTGAGCCACGTTTATTACACCGAACGCGCCTTTTCACTAGCGCTCAAAATACCGGGACGCCGTTGTGTAAATCTGCAAAGACGGCACTGCTGCAACGACAATAGCAGAAAGTAGCACCGCACCCAAAATAGACAGGCCTTCTAGCGTCAACAGATCCGCCTCAAGGTAGAGGCCAAAATTTGCAAACAAGGCATCCTCCACCAAGATCAAGGCGACATAGAGGCTGGCGCCGCCTATGAGCATTCCCGCCAACGTAATCAGCACTGCCTCCATTTCTATCAAAAAAAACAAATAATAGGGTGGAGCGCCGAGAATGCGGAGTAGATGTATCTCCTGATTGCGTTCGCGAACTGAGCTGAGCAATACCGCGCCCAATCCCAGAACAGCCGCCAGCAGCACCAACGCAGAAATGAGGCGAAGTACGTCTTCAAAGAGGCCCACCATCTGCCAAAGCTCTGCCAGTGCGACGCCGGGTAAAATCGCCATCAAGGGCTCTTCTTTTAGGTCATTGATTTGCCGCTGAACCCCGAAAATGGACATCTTCGATTTTAAGCCCAGCATAAACGCAGTGATGCTCTCCGGTTTCGCCGGGGTGGCGCCGGGCGTGAAACCGACTTGATGGTCAAGTTTGCGGGACCCTGAGGCCAGTCTGAGTGCATCGCGTCGATACCTTGCAACGGGACATGAATCGTTTGATCTACCGGTGTGCCGGTCGGCGCCAAAATGCCCACTACTGTGAATGGCTTGTTGTCGTGCAAACTGAAGCTGGTAGTGGCCAGTCCATGGGCAAGTACTATTTGGCTGTCTACTTTGTAGCCCAAGGTCTTCGCAACCTCAGATCCCAGCACCGCGTCAAAGGTGCCTTCAAAAGGCGCGCCATTGGTAAATTCAATACGCCTTTTCTTGCCGTAGCTAAAATGATCAAAGTACGCGCTGGTCGTACCCACCACCCGATACCCCTCGTGAGAGTCACCCAGGGAAATGGGAATCGCCCACGAAACAGCTGGATCAGCCACCACCTGCTCATAGGTTTCCCAACGAATATTGTCGGTGGGTGAACCGATCCGAAACACAGAATAGAGCAACAGATTCAAGGATCCGGTCTTTGCGCCCACAATGAGGTCAACACCAGACACCGTACTGGCAAAACTATCTCGAGCCTGCTGCCGGACATGCTCTATCCCTAAAAGCACGAATATGGCCACACTGATGGCCATGAGTGTCATGGCGACTGAACCCTTGCGATTCAGCAAACTCTTTGATGCCACCGTGAGAAACATGGTTTAACAGTGCTCCTGGTTAAACTCAGACAACGCCTGCACTCTCGTAAAATACTGAGCAATGGCCAAATCATGACTCACAAAAACAAGTGTCGTATTTTTCTCGGCTACCAGCCCTAACAGTAAACGAAGAAAATTATCTCGATTCTCAGCGTCTAACGAAGAGGTGGGTTCATCCGCGATCAAAATCTCAGGGGTATTGATCAATGCCCTCGCGATCGCAACCCGCTGTTGCTGGCCCATACTCAGGTGCGACGTCGGTTTTGACCAATCACTGGGAATGACGTTAAGCGAGTGGAGTAAATCTGTTGCTTCCTCGCGCACGCTCGATCGCTGTTTTCCTGCCGCAAACGTGCTGGCCAGTTCGATATTTTCGATCGCATTTAAGTAAGGCACCAGGTTAAACCGCTGAAACACGTAACCGACATGGTTGGCTCGGAACTGATCTCGCTGCCGCGCGTTCATCGTGTCTAATCGCTCTCCCAGCAAGGTGACCTCACCAACATTGCAGGTCAGTAACCCCCCCATCACATTAAGCAAAGTCGACTTGCCAGATCCTGAGGGCCCATGAACCAAAACCCTCTCGCCCCGAGCAACGGACCAATGATCAATATTCAGCAGTGATTTCGTGGCATCGTTTGCGTAAGAAAATGCAACACCATGAAGTTCAATGGTCATTCCATTCGCCTTCACTCAGCTTCTCTGAGACTGCGTTGCAATCGCAAAGTGATACTCTATATCATACCGCGACACCGTAAGATGTTGAAATTCAAGGGCCGCTCAATGAAAGCAATCGTAATGGCATGTTTGTGGATGCTGGGTATCACCTTTGCCGGCGTCAATGCCGCTGCCGACTCAGGCGATGCGGGGTTACAGGATGCCAACAACCTCGTTTTTGAAACCATTGAATGGCCTGACCTGATGCCACCCGAGGTATTAGCCATCCTCTTAAATCCCCCCGAATATATTGCCGAGATTGAAGATGGCTCCGCCGAAGATCAAATCAGTAGTCAGATTAAGAGCGCGGTCAATCAGAGCGAGGAGGACGCGTACCAGCAGGCGCTAGTCTCCACCGATGTGAATGAAACTCTTGATGGCGCGATGATTAGAATTCCTGGCTTCGTGGTACCACTTGAATTTGACGAGGAGCAAACCATCAGCCAGTTTTTTCTCGTTCCGTATTTTGGTGCCTGTTTACACATGCCACCGCCCCCACCCAACCAGATTATTCTGGTGAATGCGCCGAAAGGCATACAGATGTCTGCACTCTACGATCCCTTTTGGATTGAGGGTCAGCTTAGTACGAGCTTTCAAGAGAATGACATGGCGACATCGGCTTACGCCATGCAGCTACAACGAATCGAGCCCTACAGCAATTGACAGCCGCTGGCGTTAAAAGTCGACGTAGGGTCTCTTCAGAGAAACCTCAGCGCCGCCTTGGCCCGACTCGGACACCCACATAATACTAATCTGCTCTAAGCCGAACGGGAGTCCATCAGGACCAAAGCGCAATTGCTCTAGCGCAGCACTGTTATCGCAATTAAAGTGATATTGCACAGCGATATCGCTGTGGTCCTCATCGACAACCACTTCCGCATCAGCAGAGTGCTCATGAGCGGCATGTTCCTCTTCGGTATGGTGTTCCTCTTCGGCGTGGTGTTCCTCTTCGGTGTCTAATGAGACGTCCGTAATAGCGCTAAAATCGACTTGAGTGTCTTCAAGAACGCACTGACCTCCCCGTAAGGAGAATAGTTGTTCTGGGTTACGCAATAACGCGTCAGCGTCGCTCACCGCCTGCTGCTGCTCCGCAGACACGACCTGACTCTCGAATCCGACAACACTCATAGCGGGCACATTCAGGATGATTTCGATCTTGTTGCCTTCTGCGGCCAACATTAATTCAGCGGCGCCATGTACGTGGGGCCCAGCTTGCGTAACACCACCGCAGAGCAATAAAGCACCTAGACCCAGTGCATAGTGCGGTTTCAACCTGACCCTGCTAGCAGCGTTCATCAGCACAAGCCTCAACCGACCGACAGAGCTTGAAATTCAACACATGACTGACACTGACCAAAGTAGCTCCGATCAGTGTCATGACTGTCTCGCCGCTCTCTCCCAAAAGATCATGCCCCAAGGCAACCGAAGCGATTAAAAACAGAATACCCAGTGCGCCCGTGCCCAACACATAAAAACTGCGGTGCTGGCGACAACCCAGCGTCAAGGCAAATAAACTCATGGGCACTACCGACATCAGCATCAACAAATGAAATCGCTCGTCCTGAAATCCAATCGCAACTAATGCCGGAAAGAGAGACAGGAAAATGGGCAGCGCCAAGCAATGCACGGCACACAATAACGATAGACCAATGGCGGCCTTATCAGCCGTTGATCGATAAGTGTTTGTCATTTCCATTGCCTATGCCAAGCCCTATTTTTAACTGGTCTCACAACTATCACATAGCCCCCTAACCTCTAACTGCGGGCTGATAGAACTAAAGCCAGCGGCACTGGCGGCCTTCTCCATTACCGAGAATGCTTCGCTGGAGAAGTCAATTTCCTCTACCTTGCGGCACTCGTTACAGATTAAGAACTGCGACTGGGCGTGATCATGACCGCAAGACAAATGCGAACACGAAATGTACTTATTCGCGGTCTCTAATCGATGCACAAACTGTTGATCGCGCAAGAAATCTAAAATGCGATAAACAGACATCGCGGGCATCGGATCATCACTGCCGACATTGCACCGCTCCGCAATCTCATAAGCTGACATAGCCGACTCTGCTAACACCAGTGTTCGCAACACTTCCTTTCGTCTGCGGGTCAACTTAATGCCGCGATCCGCACACTTTTGCTCAACATCTGACATCGCTTTTTCGCTATTTACCGTTCTCAAGCGCGCTCCGAGTCTTAATCATTAAGGCATCGTAAAAGATACATTATATCTTACATAGGAAATTCGAGGAACTACAGCCAACTTAGCAAGCTAAAACATCGCCCAACCAGCCTGCAGCCAGTCTTAGCCGAGGGGGACCACACCATTACAGGCCACTCAGTAGCAGACAGTAACCCCGATGCTTCCCAGCCTGCGGGGGGACGAGGGCCAGTTTTAAGCGCGCAAAACCGCCAGCGGCATTTTGACGACGCGGGTGATACGTTTCGAGACCTCCGCCTTTGAAGTATTGAGCCATGCGCCCGATTATCATCATTTGTCTCAGCAGCTTTTGGGGTGTCACAATGGCACAAAGTTCTGAGGGCGAGGCCATCGACTGATCTGTGTGGCCTGATGCGACAGGGTACCGAGCCCTTGAAACCACTTATTGAACGCGAGGTCATCACATTGGGATCAGAATTAAACAGTTGGTACCGGGCGGTCATTACCTTGATTTTCTTGGTAGCGCTGTCACACCCGCCATCGCAGGCATCACCTGTATCGACTGACTTAATCGTGATTGAAAAGTTGGCGCAGTTGGCGCTGGATTGCGTGCATCAAGAGTACCCCAATCATCTCTCTCATACGCTGCAATCCGATGCTGATGTTCGACCACCTCGCGAGTTAACTCCGGCCTTTTATGGTTGCTACGACTGGCATAGCTCCGTGCACGGTCATTGGTTACTCGCGAGATTGGCGCGACTGTATCCACATCGCGATTTTGCAGTCAAAGCGTATGCGGCGTTGGCGCAAAGTTTATCGAGGGAGAATTTATTAGCGGAGAGCGCCTATATAGAAGGGAAAGGCAGGCGGTCCTTTGAGCGACCTTATGGCATTGCCTGGCTGTTGCAGCTGGCCGCAGAACTGGACGCGTCGACGGCCCCTGAAGCCAAGCAATGGCGGGACAATATACGGCCACTGGAAGCCGCATTGGTCGCGCGCTTGACGTCTTGGCTCCCCAATTTAACGTATCCAGTCCGCAGCGGAACACACTCTCAAACCGCTTTTGCGCTGGGTCTCACCTTGGATTGGGCGAGATCCACCAACGACACGGCAGTCGAGGCGCTCCTTACCGAGCGGATCGAGACCCTCTATCAGACCGATATCGATTGCCCGCTTGGTTATGAACCCTCGGGAGCCGACTTTTTGTCACCTTGCCTTGCCGAGGCTGACTTAATGCGCAGGGTGCTTGCGCCGGCTGCTTTCGCGACTTGGCTGGATGATTTCTTGACGATTCCTACTGACGCTGAGTGGCTGGCGCCAGCGATAGTGAGTGACCGATCAGATCCACATCTCGTGCATTTAGACGGGCTCAATTTAAGCCGAGCATGGATGCTGGAGGGCATTGCAAGCGGACTTCCAGAAACGGACAGCAGAATTTCGGTCATTCAAAACACCGCGCTGCGCCATCGACTCGCCGGATTAGACGGCGTTAGCTCCGATTACTACGAAGGCGGTCATTGGCTCGGGAGCTTCGCGACCTATTTAGTGACGCAGAGAGGGCTCGACGAGTGATGCCGCAGCAGTGCTGTGACACCACACTTCATTCCAACACCAAATGGCATCGTGACTTAGCGATACCAAAGTGCGACAACACTACGCAGCGACTCGCCTACGAATAGGTCACTCTCACCAATTTTGGCAGTACACTATTACCATGACCTACCCCGACTATGACACGCTGTACGACCGCGCATGCACTCGCAAGGGTGGTGAAGCCGTCGTTGAGGGTCTGTTGCCGCAGGTGGCTAGTCAGCAGCATCTCGAGCAACTGGGCTCAGATCGCTACCTTGCTGAGTTCACCAGAAAGATCTTTCAGTCGGGTTTGTCTGGCGTGTGGTCGATAAAAAGTGGCAGGATTTCGAGCACGTATTCTGGCAATTTGACATTGAGCGACTGCTGATGATGCCAGACGATATGATGGAACGTAAGGCACAAGACCCCGCGATTATCCGTAACTTCAGCAAGATCAAAACCATCCGTGAAAATGCCATGATGATTACTGACACTGAGCGTCGCGAAGAGCGATCTTTCGGTGAATTTATCAGCCAATGGCCAAAAGACGATGTGGTCGGTCTGTGGCGTTATCTCAAAAAAAACGGCAGTCGACTCGGTGGCAATACGGGGCCCTACGCGTTGCGCACGCTAGGGGTAGACACCTTCCTGCTCACACAGGATGTCGAGGGCTTCTTGCGCAACCATGACATCATCGATTCAGGTATCACCAGCCAGCGGGCCTTGCAGTCAGCGCAGGCTTTTTTTAATGACTTACGTGAGCAAAGTGGCCGAAACTTGTCAGAGCTGAGCCGCATCGTGTCATTTGGTTTTGGCCAAAATCGCGTGCAGTAGTGCTTATTGCTGACGCTCGGCACAGCACTCCTCGCAATGACTCCAATTTACTGCGACCCACATTACAAGCAGCGCCATCAACAACCACGCTGCCTCACTACCGTTAGTGCAGCCTGCGCGCTGGGCGTGATTTAAACGAATGGGCCCGCCAAGCTGGGTGCGCGAATGGATAAATCGTCCTATCGCCGACTACGGGCTGACTGGCTGACTGGCTGACTGGCGATTAGTTTGATCCGAGTGGCGTCTCGCGTTGACCACAACTAGTGCAGCCTCCAACTGCCTATCGTTCACGACCAACGACACAACTCACGCAGTACCGCGGTCGCATAAGCTCCGCGGGTGAGCGAAAAGTTCAGCGTCACAGTCGGTTTTCCTTCCTCCGCCTCTTCCATTGCCACCTGGAGATCCTGCACCTTTAAGCGCAAACTGCGATTACCGAGTTGCACTCGCGCTCTGACCAGCGCCGCGGCCCACTGCACTGGCTCGCATTCTGAACCGTCTCCGATCAAAGTCGCTGAAGGATGAATGTCCATCGCCTCGCAGCGAGCCTGCAATACCGAATCAATATCGGAGAAATCAAAGACACTGCCAGAACCTTCAAGATTCGCTTTATCGCCAAGCATGAGTGTATTCCAAGTCGATTGCGCAACTCGGTCGGAGAGCAGGTTGTTGAAGTGATAGGAACGCATAGTAGAGATCGCCATGCTGCGCTTCTCTCTCGGCAATCGTTGGCCATTGGCCCAATCGTCAGCGAGTCGGAGATTACCGCCATTCCTGCCAAAACGCTGCTCACCGTAATAGTTAGGGACACCCTTTGCCGATAGCAGGCCGATGCGGTGGGTGATCGCGTCGCGATCTAGCGGTTCTGAGCAACGTAAGACGATGGCGAAGGTGTTAGATCGATGTGCACCGCGGCGGAGCTTCCTCAGGTGTCGCTCACAGCGGGCAACACGGATTCCCGCCACTTCGAGCAAAGACCAATCCGGGGTATTCCAACGCGGCACACTAAACCATTGTCGCGTCACTGCATGTCGATCTTTCAGACCCGCAAAGCCCACATCTTTTAACGGCACATTGGCGAACTGGGCCAACTGCTTAGCAACCCACTGGGAGTTGGCGCCGCTTTTCTCTATGTAGAGATAATCATGTTCGCCATCGCCACTGAATTCCCACCCCAGTTCCTCGGTGACCTGAAAATCCTCCGGATAACGCCGTATCTGCGCAGTGAACAGGGGCGCGCCATGCGCGCGGTGCCAATCGGGTAACGGATTAGGTGCCATGGCATCGCACCTTAACTATTTTGCGTGTCAGGTTCACGGATATCGATGTTGATCGAATACGAAATGGCGAGGACCGCTTGAAAGGCCTGCAACCGTTTCTTGAGTGATGTGATCGAAGCAGCCCCTCCTCTTTGGAGGACGGCTGACCCGAGCAGCGTCTGTTCTATACGCTGCACAGTAATGCCGCACCGAGAAGCCCCGGATGCGGGTGTTTGACAATAAAAGTGGGGATGTCACGGTTAAACGCTGCAAACCGACCCTTCGCTAAAAAACGCGCTCGAAAGTCGCTCTGGTGGAGCAAATCAAGGTAATCAGGTGCAATACCGCCTGCAATAAAAACGCCCCCCCGAGCGCCTATTGTCAGCGCTAAGTCCCCCGCCACCGAGCCAAGTATCGAACAAAAAGTGCTCATACTCTCCATCGCTAACCGATCTCCCGTGCGTGCGGCGTCGCCCACCGCCTCTGGCAAAGCATAGGTGATCGGTAAGTGATGTATCTCACCTAGCGCTCGATACAAATTCATAATGCCGGGGCCAGACAGTATCCGTTCGATCGATACCCGACCAAACTTAGCCCTCAACTGACCCAATACCCTCATTTCATTGTCCGTGGTGGGCGCGAAATCTACATGCCCCCCTTCTGCAGGTAACACCATAGCGTTACCCGCATCATCGAAAACGAGGGTCGCCACGCCGCATCCAGTGCCCGGCCCAATCGTCACCATCGGCTGCCCCAACTGCGATGCGCCATCGCCAATCTGCTCAAGATCAGAGGCAGTGATGGCGGGCAGTGATCTCGCCACCGCAGCAAAATCATTCACAATCTGGATATCACTACACCCCGTTTGCGCCGCTACCTGTGATGGAGTAAAGCGCCAAGGGTTATTCGTGAAGCTGATCTCCTGTTGATGAGGATTTGCGGCCACTGCCATACAAACTTTGGTTATCTGAGTGTCAGTCTGAGACCTTTCGCGCCAGTCAATGAGCAGTTGCGCCAATACCGTTTCGAAAGAGGAGAAACGCGCCACCTCATAGGTCGCGATCGGTTTAAGTGGGGCCACATCCGCTGCCGCGTAAGCAAAGCGGGCGTGGGTCCCGCCGATATCCGCCAGCAGCCATAAGGATCGCGCTGATTGCGGGGTATGAGCAGTCATAGCAGGAAATGGCACCGGCAGCTTTCGCGTCGTTAAGCGCTCGGCACCCACTCGTGGAGCTCCGCCGCTCGACGTCGCCAAGACGAGGTCAGCGGCTGACTCCGCTACGGCCTGAATAGACCCGCACGCAGCACGACTGACAGCCCGCGAAGGGAACGCGTCGCCATCAAGACTGAGTCCATTTATCGTGTATTGCATTCGCTCATCAGCCCTATGGAACACTGCGGCCCCTATCGTCTTCACTCGATAACGGATGACACAACGCGCTCGATAGCCTCTTCCGCGTGAAGGAAAGGCTTATCGGGCAGAATATTCCAGCCAGTCACCACAATCACCATATCGAAATCAGGCAGGATAATGGGACGCTGTCCACCAAATCCTTTCCCAAGATACGCGACATAACTTTTGTCTTGGTACTGATACCGCTGCGACCACCATTTAAAACCATAGCCTGTGCGCAGCTCATCGTTCAGTTCAAACGAAGGGTGCAGCGAATCATTGACCCAGCTTTCCGCGATGATCGTTTTCTGATTCCAGCGACCTTTCTGCAAATACAAATAAGCGATTTTCGCGAGATCCCTCGTCGATAAGAACAATCCCTCTTGCGTATCCGCCAAGCCGAAAGGGGTGCGTTTCCACTCGTAGTCGGTGATGCCCAGCGGCTGAAAAAGGTGCCGGGCGGTATAGGCCTCAATATCGATACCGGTCGCTTGTAAAAATATCTGGCCCAAGATGAGGCTCGCGCCACTGTTGTAGTTGAAACGGGTGCCCGGGGCAGCCGCCATTGGCTGATCGAGCGTAAATTGCACCCAGTCGAGGGAGCGCGCCATGATCGTAAATGTATTAGTCGGATCGATATAAGGGACATTCTCGTTCCAACGCAAACCCTCAGACATCGTTAACAGATGACGCAGTGTCATGGCCTGCTTCTTTTCGTCGACATTCGCGGTCTTGTCGACGTCAAAAAAAGAGAGCACGGGTGTATCCAGATCCGGAAAATCGCCACGACTGATCGCGATGCCAATCGCTGCCGAGACAATCGATTTGGTCACTGATTGCATGGAATGAAGCTGGGTATCCTTAAAATAAGGATGCCAAAACGCATTAAAATAATTGTAGGGGCCACCGGGACTGTTGACGACTAGTGGACCTGGCGTTCGCGCTTCCTCACCGTAAATAGCGCGATAGTCATGCTCATAGTATTGCTCGAAGGCAATACGCCCCTCGCGAATGATGAGCAAAGAGTCGATCCAGCCATAGCGTCCTTGCAGTATGTCTTCGTGAAGACTCAATAACGGTTCTGCTGAGAGACCCAGTTCAGATGGCGTCGCGATCGACCATTCCTCGGTCGCCCTGCCTGCATCAGTGCCGGCAGCATCGCCAGCGCCTAAGGCTGGGGCATGGGTATCGGAGCAACCCAGTGCGCCGATGAACAAAACGAGTGCGATAAAACATCTCATTAGCGGTGCTCCCTTCTGCAAAACAGTGTTAACCAATACCCCTACAATGCATCACCACCAAGTACTGTAGAAAAAAGCCAGCATGCAACTCACCACGATGCCGGCGGCATTAAACCCAGTAGAGGTCACAAAACTGACTCCCGACGGTTCGATGTAGCCCGGTTGCGGTTGCGGCCTTAGCAAAGACCAGACAACAGCAATCACGACACACAGCAAGAACACCAGCCCGACGCGATCAATAAAGGGCAGTGTGGGTAACAGTAGTTTCATCGCCAAAGATAAAACGGCTGACCCGACGGCGGCTAACAGCGCACCCGTCGCCGTTGTTTTGCGCCAAAACATACCCAATAAAAAGATCGCCACAATGCCGGGCGTGAAGAACCCAGTGAACTCTTGAATGTACTGGAATGCCTGATCAAAATTGCCCAGTAACGGCTGCGCAGTCATCATCGCAATCATCATCGCAATCAACGCCGTCCCTCGACCACTCGCTAACCGATGACGATCTAACCACTGCTCAGAGACCATTGATGGGAGCAAATCGACCGTAAAGATGGTTGAAATGCTGTTACACATTGAAGCGAGGGACGACACAATAGCCGCTAACAACGCGGCAAACACCAATCCTTTGATCCCCGCTGGCAGCAGTGCCATGGCTGAGGGGTAAGCCTGATCAGGCGTTGCCAGCTCGGCGTTCAATGCATACATGGCAATACCCGGTAACACCACGATGACCGGCATGAGCAGCTTTAAGAAAGCGGCAAAAGCAATGCCCTTTTGCGCTTCCTTCACACTTTTTGCTGCCAGTGCGCGCTGGATAATGTACTGATTGAAACCCCAGTAAGACACATTCATGACCCACATGCCGCCAATGAGCACCGAGACGCCAGGCAAGCTCATATAGTGCGGATGATCCTGGGCCAAGATCATGTCGAAACGATCGGGAACCGTCTCCATCAGCGTGACCAAACCCGCCACCACGCCGGCCCCGCCCGAAATCTGCTCCAGGAGAATGGCGGCAATCGTCAAGCCCCCCGCGACGAGCAATACAGCACTTGAACAATATCGGTGCATTGCGCAATCCGCGGTTAGACCCCATAGAGGAGTATGACATGGCAAAAAATGCCGAGGAGTATCAAGCCCTAGGGTCAGGTCGATGCCCGCCACGGTATTGATGGCCAGCGCACCCAGCCACAAAATGGACGGTCAAATTAACAAAGACGTATACACCCATCCAAAAGCTCGCCATCACCGTTTTCACCCGATGGTCATACCGTTGCTCTAGAAACTGCGGCATGGTGTAAATGCCTGACTTAAGAAACACCGGCAGCAAATACTTGCCCACAAGAAGGAGCGTAATGGCGGCCATCCATTCATAAGATGCAATGGCCAAACCAAGTGGCGAAACCTGAACCTGACATTCCTATAAACTGCTCTGCAGATATGTTAGCTGCGATAAGTGAGGCGCCGATCGCCCACCACGGGAGCGACTTACCCGCGAGAAAATAATCGGTAGCGTCTTTTGAGTGTCCCGGCTTTTCTCGAGATACCCATTGCGCCAAAGCGAACAGCGCTGATGGCATAAAACGCCACGATCATCACATCAAGGGAAGATAACATCGCTCAGTATCTCATCAGCCAGCAGTCGGTGACCGCTTTGGCGCCAGTCGCTTGGTGGATTTTTTGGCAACTGCCTCAGCCGCCCGCCTCAGTCGCGCCACGGCAGCAGACCGCGCATCGAGCGGGCTAAAGCCATTGATCAACAAAGGGTATGTCACGGCAATCATATCGATATCCACGTTATGGAGACTTGCCTATCTCGATGGAGACAGGCACATTACCGATGCGCCTATCTAGCGCAGTACCGTCAACGAATAGCAAGCCTACTCAAAGAGTGTAACGACTATGTCCAAACAGCTCGAATCGGTCGACGTGCTGATTATCGGGGCCGGCTTGTCTGGCATCGGCAGTGCTTGCCAGCTACGCCGCAACTGCCCGGACCGAACCTTTGCCATTTTTGAATCGCGCACAGACATTGGCGGTACCTGGGATTTATTCCGCTATCCCGGCATTCGCTCTGACAGCGACATGTACACGTTCAGCTATGGCTTCAAGACCCTGGTTGAATGCCTCCTCGGTTGCCGATGGCGCCAAGATTCGCCGTTACATTCAGGAGGCCGCAGCAGAGTACGACGTAACGCGGCACATTCACTATCAGCACAAGGTTGTATCAGCCACTGGTCTTCCGACACAAGCATTGGACGGTCACCGCCTTAGCGAGTGAGTCGGGTGAACACGTCACCCTCACCTGCCAGTTTATTATGAGCTGCAGCGGCTACTACGATTACGACGAAGGCTATACACCAGATTTTGCCGGCACTGATAAGTTTCAGGGCCCCATTGTTCACGCCCAGCACTGGCCAGACAATCTGGATTATCGAGACAAGCGCGTTGTGGTGATTGGCAGTGGTGCTACCGCCATCACCTTGGTTCCCACGATGGCTCGTGAGACCCAGAGCCTGGTCATGCTGCAACGCTCGCCCACTTATATCGCCGATATTCCCCTCGAAGAGCCAGCCGCGATGCGAGCTGCCGAAAGTGGCTGCCCGTGGCCTGGGCTTCACGGCTCACCCGCTGGAAAAAAGTGCTGTATCAGATTTATGTCTATCGTTTATCTCGCAAACGCCCCAAAGTATTGCGCCACTTCTTGCTCAGCGAGGTGCGCAAGCAGTTGGGTCCGGATTACGACGTGAAGACGCACTTCACACCGCGCTACAACCCTTGGGATCAACGACTTTGCGCGGTGCCTGACGGCGATATGTTTGAGCGCGATTCGCGAGGGTCGTGCCGAAGTGGTCACCGACCATATTGATCGATTCAATCGAGAAGGTGTTCAGCTTAAATCGGGCCAACAGCTCGACGCTGATATCGTCATCATGGCGACCGGTTTAAACCTTAAGTTTGCTGGCGGCGTGGAATACCAAGTCGACAACAAAAAACTCGATTTCACGGACCGCTTCATTTTCCGCGGCATGATGTTCTCTGACTTGCCCAACATGGCGTTTACAGTGGGTTATACCAACTCATCTTGGACGCTTAAGGCAGACCTCACCGCCAGTTATGTCTGTCGGCTACTCAATAAAATGGCGAAAAGCGGCCATAGAACCGTGACACCGCGCATGATCGGTAGCGTTGAGGAGGAGCCCCTACTGGATTTTAGCGCCGGCTATGTGTTGCGCTCGCGGGATCAGTTCCCAAAACAAGGCGACCGGCTCCCTTGGAAGAACTATCAGAATTACATCAAAGACTTCATCACGCTGCGACTGGGTGGCCTAAAAGATAAGGAGCTAGAGTTCCGTTAGTGCTTAGGAATGTCGATTTCTGGCACCTCTCCAGCCAAGCAACTATTGCGTATTTGGCGCTTGTCTATTTTTTCAGTTGCGCCCCGCGGCAGTCGTGCAGGGTAAATCCAATAGCGCTCCGGTAATTTAAATTTCGCCAATATCATCTTTAACTCGCTATTGAGCATAGCAACATCAATAGTCGGCTCAGCATACAAAGCGGCGCCAACCGTCTCACCGAGTCGTTCATCAGGAATGGAAAAAACACTCGCCTCTCTGATACCACTGGAAACCTGATAAAGCGCCGCCTCAACCTCAGTGCATGCAATGTTTTCCCCGCCGCGAATCACGATGTCTTTTTTGCGACCCACGATAAAGACCAATCCCGACTCGTCGGCGTAAGCGAGATCGCCCGTCTTTAGCCAACCTTGGATAAGGTCGCTGCGGTGGCCTCAGGTTGATTCAAATAACAGCGCATATTCGCCGCACTTTTTAGTTGCAGTTCGCCCACGTTGCCAGGAGTCACTGGGCTACCATCCTCATCGACAATCTGCATCGCTTGCACCGGCGGCGTTAAACGGCCCGCCGCACCGGGCTGAGCAATATACTCATCGCCTGCCATACGGATACCCAGCCCGTTGGTCTCGGTCATACCAAAACCGGTCGCGGGTTGCGCTTGAGAAAACTGGTCTGCAATATCTTTCACTTGCGACGGAGGCCGTTTGGCACCACCCGCATCAATCGTGCCCAAAGTACTCAGGGTCGAACCGGCTTTATCCGCCGCGGCACTCAACTCTGCTGACATCGTCGGAACGCCCCAAAAACGAGTGACCTGTTCTCGATCTATCAAAGCCACTGCCTCATCAGCATTCCATTTCGGCAAGATAATGACCTTACCCCCGACGCATAAGTTGAGCAGAAAGCAGGCGTTGATGCCTGATATATGGAAAAAAGGAACGGTCACCAAATTGGTTAACGGCAATGGCGCTCCAGCCGAATCGAGGGCAGTAAGGGGCTGTTGTCCTGTCGCTTCAAGCAGTGGCCCGATCATCAACCAAGACCACAACGCAGTGAGTGTGCTTCGATGCGTCAGCACCACCCCTTTGGGATGTCCGGTAGAGCCTGATGTGTACATAATGGCATAGTCATCATCAGGCTGTATGTTTTGGGACGGCGGTATCTCACGGGATGGGGACGCACTTTCTGGTGGCGATACTGCCTCTTTTTTAATCAGCGTAATCGCTAGCGCCGTAGAAAAAGGCACAATACGTTGAGCGCGATCGTCGTCTACGATGGCAAGCTGCGCCCCGCTATCCTCAAATCCATACTCCAGTTCTGGGGTAGTCCACCACGCGTTAAGGTAAACGACGACCGCACCCAGCGAAGCAATCGCTAACACTGCAATCAGGTACTCCGGATTGTTCGGCATAGCTACCGCAACCCGATCACCCGGCCCGACTTGATAATCCAGCTCGAGCTGGTGCGCGAAACGCCATACACGCTCTGCGAATGCCCCATAGGTAATCCGCTCATCGCGATACAGCATTAACTCTGAGTCGGCATAGCGATCGGCAGACAGCATTAATAAGCCACGCAAACTATCTGGTGCGTTAACAAAAACGGGGAGTTGTTCTCCCCTGATAACACGCTCTTCAACGTGAAAAAGGGGATCACGTGCGATGACCTGCTGGATTGCCTCGCCCTCTGTGAGCAGCGGCATGTTATCGCTCAAGAATGATCAGCCGTGGAAAAGTGTGAACTTGCTGCCGCATAGTCCGCCAAGATTCTTTGATGTCTCTTCTCTAGCATCGGCAAGAAATCGGGATGTGTCAAAATGTAAAACCGCTCCGACTGCAGACAGTCAATAGCCCACTCAGCCACTTCGCTGGCGTCGATACCACTTGAAATCACATCTTCCATTGCTTCAACGCGGCGCTGATCTACCGCGGTGATACCCGATGGTTTTTGTAATGTACTGCGGTGAATATCGGTTTTAATCCAAGCAGGGCACAGCACACTGACGCCGATATTTGCACCCGCCAGTTCTTGCTGTAGACCCTCTGTATACCCGACCACGGCGAACTTAGTGGCGTTATAAGGACCCATATCTGGGTTAGCGTGCAAGCCAGCCAACGACGCAACATTAATAATGTAACCGCCTGTTTTGCGCATAATGGGCACTACGGCCTCCACACCATGCACGACCCCCATCAAATTAACATCAACAATCCACTGCCAGTCCTTCAAGTTAATCTCGCCAGAGGTCCCCCCAAGGGCGACCCCCGCATTGTTGACCAGAATATCGATAGCACCATGGCGCGCCATGACCTCGGTCACGATCTCGCCAAATTGTTGGGCGGAGGCCACATCACAACCCAGAGAGTCCGCTGAGATGCCCTGTTTTTGCAGTGTCTGTGCGGCCCCTTCCGCCGCCGATAAATCTCGATCAGCTAATATGACCGTCGCGCCACGCGCACCTAGCGCCCGCGCCAACGCCAGCCCAAGACCGCTGGCGCCGCCGGTGACGAGTGCTACTTTATTGTTTGGATCCATTAACCTACCTCATGCTATTGCTAACTACTGTGACGACTTCGTGAGCGACACCCATAACCACGATGATCTTTTACCTTATCGCTGATAGACCAATTGACCATCGATAAACGTTTTCTCTACTTTCACCGTGCTGATCAGTTGCGGGGGGATCGCAAAAAGATCGTCTGATAGCACCACGATGTCGGCTCGCTTACCCGGCGTCAAACTGCCGGTCAGCGCTTCTTGATGCATCGACCACGCCGCGTTGATGGTATAAGCCTTAAGCATCGTATCGAGGTCAACGCGCTCTGACCGATTCAGCACGTCCAATTGCGATAGCTCATCATTGGTCAGCGCGTCATTGGCTTGCCAATCGTGCCGCAAAACTGCCACCTCTATGGCGTCTAGCGGGTTGAGAGAACTCACATTCCAATCACTGCCGCCCACCAGCATTGCTCCGGATTCAGCGATACTAGCGATGGGGTACATACGATGAACCCGATCCAACCCCACCACAGGTAAATTCAACTGAATAACCCAGTCGTCGGGTACCGCCCATAACGCTTGAAAATTGGCGACGACATTCAGCTCGGCAAAGCGGCCATGATCATCGGGATGAATCAGTTGCAGATGCGAGATGTGATGTCTTAAATCTTTGCGGCCGTGGGCCTGCTCGGCAAACTCAAACGCGTTCAAAATAACACGCACGCCGCCGTCTCCCACAGCATGGGTATACACTTGCAAATCATTATTCGCCAGATTCGCGACAATTTTATTGAGCTCAGCCTGAGGATAGGTCAGTTCCCCTCGGTAACCCGACTTATGGAGATAGGGAGATACGAGCGCCGCCGTTTCACCCTCTAATACACCATCGATAAATAGCTTGACTGCGGCCAGCGTAAAACGGTCTCCGCTGAGCGCTTCGCGATCCTTCAGCTGCTGCTCGTATACGAACGGTGTATCAACCGCAAAGAGATCGCCATAACCATAGGCCAGTGCCGCCCTGACTCTGATACTGAGCTCATTTTGCGCCTCGAGCGTGCGATAAGCCACGATGTCTGGCGCACCGACCCAGGCGTCAAACACACTGGTAATGCCTGCCTTATTGATGGCGTCGATCGCTGTTCGCATCACGTTCAAACGTTCTTGCTCAGTCAGCTGAGGCACCACTTGCTCTACTAGCGCCATCGCCGACTCACGGAAGGTGCCCGACGGCTCCCCATACTCGTCCCGCTCTATCACGCCTGAGGGCGGT
Source organism: uncultured Luminiphilus sp. (assembly GCA_905182485.1). Taxonomy (GTDB): domain Bacteria; phylum Pseudomonadota; class Gammaproteobacteria; order Pseudomonadales; family Halieaceae; genus Luminiphilus. Next base: position 4,871 of record CAJJBO010000013.1, on the reverse strand, counting down.
GCCGATGTGGCGGCAGTGATATTTGCCATTTTAAGCGCCACGGTGTTAACAGCGACTGAGTGCCCGTCAGAGGCACGGAGCAACATCGGTCGGTCGCCGGCGATCGCATTAAGCCAATCAAGCAGCGGGACCCGACTCACCAAAAAAGGCGAGATTGAGCCCCTCCGCAACCAACCAGGACGACGACGATGAGGCGAGGCAAGATTTCAGTATGGCTTCTGTGGACTCAATATCCGGCGCATTAGCAACGTCGCATCCCACTAGGCTGCGCCCGCCCATGAAGGTGTGCAAGTGCGCATCGTGGAAACCCGGCAACACCATTTTTCCTTCGGTATTGATCACGCGTGTTGCCGGCGTGCGATAACGCTCAGCCCCTTGACGCGATCCAACATAGACAATCGTATCGCCTTCAATGACCACGGCCTCTGCTTCGGGTGATTGCGCATCTGCCCTATAAATATGACCTCCCAACAGGATCACATCGGCTGACGATGCCCAGGGTGCGAAGCATGCCAAGAGCGTGCTGACCAGAAGCACTCGTGACGCAGTGGCGCACCGATGCAGAGCGCGCATCCTTTTTGTCGTGATCAACACTGCCATACCTTCCTTTATCCCGAGCAAAGTGCCGCCGATACGCTCCCTCATGCCATAGACTCATTCTATTCTGATGCATTCTGGCAACCCGCACTGCTTTATGCTTTTAGCGTTGTCATTTCCACCTCGATCAATGCCTCGTGCTCGGCGCTGCTCAGCGCCAACTGACCATCCTCGATCATGCTCTGCAATGACATGTTGCTGCTGGCTAACGCCGCCAAAGCCTGCATCGATTCGTCTGAGATATCTGCACGACACTGACGTTATTAAAACGCTTTAGCAGCCATGCCTCATTCTTTGCCCACCATACGGCGACTGACCGGTCACCATACACATACACAATGACCTGTTTCGCGCGGCCGCTGGCCTTACGAATCCGGCTTTCGTCGGGCGTCCCCAGATCGATCCAAAGCTCGATGTCGTTCGGTACACGTGATCGCTGCCACAAATCAGGCTCGTTGTCGGTGCTGATGCCGCGGCCGAAGACTAACTGAGGGATCTGCATGCATCGCGAAGGACACAATACGCAGCATCATGCGCGCCTCGGTTTCTGAGGGGTGGCACGCAATCGTGAGCGGAAAGGCGTCATAAACGTGCCGATCCATATCCGTCACGCTTAATTGCGCCTTATAAATAGTCGACTTAATAGCCATGATCAGCTCTCACTTGCCTTAGTCAATACCGCGTCGCAACAGTGACTTCGCTATCGCGGGCGATGCGATGACACCAGTGAGGAGATCAATGGGGTCATGGTATCTCGCAAGGGGTCGAAACACAGTAGCCCTGTAGACTGCCCGAACGCCTCACAAATGGCCAATGCCTCAGCATCACTGGCGGCATGGGTCATTAGACTGATCCCAACAACCTGTGCAGCCGCATTGGTCAATCGAGCCGCCTCCTCGTAGCGGCGAATGCAGTCTTTCATATCAGGTATGGGAAAGGCCTCATACTCATCGATCGTCGTCCGGCTAACATCGTGGCAGAGTACGAGCGCATCGGGCTGGCTGCCATGCAGCAGTCCGAGCGTGACCGCTGCGTAGGCAGGGATGAAACGAGCGAACCCTGGCCTTCGATGATATCCCAGTGATCATGCTCCGCATCGGGGCGTGAGCTGCTCAGCAGCGCCCGATAAAAAGTCGGATATCACCGCATCCATCGGAATACCCTGGCCCGAAATCATGATGCCCGTTTGCCCCGTCGCACGGAACGTCGCGTTCATGCCCCTCATCAGCTGAGCGCCCGGGCGACCGCGAGGGCCGTGTACTTTTTGCCAACACAGCAATCCGTCCCGACCGTTAATAGCCTTTTACCGGTGCGAGGCTGCGCCGGTGGCAATGGCGATTGCTCCCGGGCGGCACCCGGACATCAACCAGCGCGAGATCATGCGCGCCCTTGCCTCACTGGCGAGCGCAGGAATATCAACCAGCCGTTGGTGCAAGCCGCTCACGAGGGAGAGCCCCGCGCGGAGTGCGCCTTGCATCGATGCCAACCATTCGGGCGCCAGCTGCCCACCCAGTGGCGCGACCCCCACCACCAGGCTGCGCGCACCCAAGCGCATAAGCGGCAGCGGGGGTGAGATCGGGGAGTCCCAGATCCACCTCGCAGCCGGGCAAGCGCAGCTGGCCCACACAGTGGTCCGGCCGCCAATCCACCATGCCTCTCGCCGTTTTGGCATCGAGGGGGTTTTGAACATCCCCTAAGAATAATAAGTGCGGTGTGTGAAGGTTCATCCATCGGCACTCGCACGTCGGAGGACGCGGCCAGGAAACGCATCATTCATTGCTGCCGCTGCTGAAGCACGCGCCGGCCCGCCACCCACACGTCGCTGACGCCCTCGGATAACCGATGGGGTGCCTGAGTCGTGGCGCGGTCGATGATCGCGTCAGGGATCAAACAGCACCAAATCGGCGATATAACCCTCGGCGACTTGACCCCCGTTGAGACAGGCCCATATGCTCGGCGGGCAGTCCGGTCATTTTATGGATAGCCAGCTCTAGCGGTAATAACTCCAGATCCCGCACGTATCGCCCCAATACCTTGGGGAAGCTCCCAGCGCCTCTGGGGTGCCCGTCTAATAAGCTGCCATCGGTGCAGATATTCGTATGCGGCCACAGCATCAAGGCGAGAGACATCGGCCTCAGTCATGCTGGTGCCGATCATCATATCGCCGGGCTCGCCGGTTTTCAGCGCATGTACGCCACAGACTCCTGCGCCAACCAGGAGAACAGGTGTCGGCAGGCGCTCTTGCCATACAAGCGAGCGACCTCTGTCAGCGTTTTGCCCACTACCTCTGGTCGCGTTGGGAAATGAGTAAAGATAATTCCGTCCGGTGGCGCCAGCTCGTGCAACACAAAGTTAATTGCATTGAGGTCGGATGGGTCACGCTCGGGTAGGAGCACCATCATATGGGACTGCCAATACGTGTAAGGGTAAAGATCGGCGGTGATATCAATGCCCTTCTGCGCGCGCCGCATCAAGCTGCGCGATCAACGCGGGTGCCGTACTCCATAAGCGCGTCATCGCAAGCTTGATATGTGAAATCTTCACCGGCATACCGGTCACACGACCGATCTGAATGATTTCTTCCACGGCGTCTTCAAACCATCGATCCTCGCTTCGCAGATGGCTGATGTAACGCCCGCCCGACTCGAGCTGCCTCCTGGGCGAGCAACAACACCTCGGCCGGATGTACTGTAAATGCCCGGCTCGTACTCGAGCCCGGATGATAGTCCTAAGGCCCCCGCCGCCAGCTCTGCTCGCAGCAGCACTCGCATTGCGCCGACTTCGGCCTCGCTGGCCGACCGGTTGGCATCGGGGTGCATCACTTGATTTCTCAACGTGTTATGACCTGCGAACGCGGCGACGTTGATTTTCGCTGGCTGCTGTTCCAGCGCCGTGAAAGAACGTCAGTCAAGGGGTAAGGGGACTCGCCGTCTTGCCCCACAATGACAGTGGTAATGCCCTGAGTGACCTTCGCCAGGGCCTCTCTCTGCGACAGTGATCAAAGCATCGGCATGGCTATGGGTGTCGATAAATCCGGGTGCCAGCACAAGAGCCCGCTGCGTCAATCACCGTGTCCGTATCGAGGGGGACGAGATCGCCTTTCGCAACAATGCGCGACCCACTAATCCGCACGCTTCCCTGCACTGACGGCGCGCCCGACCCATCGATAATGACGGCATTCATGATCAGTGTGTTGGCCGACCCAGACGCATGGCAAGACGCACACACTGAGCCCTAAGGCGAATCGGGACACCAGTGGGCGGAGAACGTAAAAGTAGATGGGAGGCACATTCGCAGATTCCCTAGTGTGTCGCCGAGAAGCACTCGAGTGGCCCGAGCGGAGACCGGCTGGCATCGGCAGTCTTGCTCGCCATCCAGACTGATACGGCGAGTGTTAGGCTCTCGTTACCGTCTCTCTAATAACCCTTTATAACCCTTTTTCACTGCCGACATAATACCTCCCGACAAGGCCCGCCATGACAGATCACATTATTCAAAATGCCTATTACGTCACCGATATTGATAGCGGTATCGAGCGCTTCCATCAGCTGTGGGGCTTAGGTCCCTTTTTTGTTCGGCGCCATATCAGCTTGGACAATGTCACCTATCGTGGCACGTCCGCGGAATTGGATATTTCTGCGGCATACACGCAGTCGGGCGATCTGATGATCGAACTGGTGACACAACATAATGATGCTCCCTCCACATTCCGCGACATGTACGCCGCGAATGAAAGTGGCTTTCACCACGTTGCCCTCAGCTTTGGCGATCATGATGCGCGCGTAGCACACTACAACGGCCTGGGTTTCGAATCGGCTACCCACTTCATCACTGATGAGGGACGCGGGGCGACCTATCTCGATACGACCGCCATTTGCGGGCACATGACTGAAATTTACGTGGTCAACGACAGCCTGAAACAACTCTATGCAGAAGTAAGAAGTGCCTCTGAGAATTGGGATGGTCAGTCATTGTGTATTGAGCGTTGACGCATCTTCAAGCAGTGCGATGCCCCGACAGCAGCACCCAGCCGTCTTCTTGCGCCGCAATCTTCAACGGCACCTGATTTGCATAGGCGTCAATCACCTGCTTGGCCTGATCCTCAAGCAGACCCGCAAGCAATAACTGACCGCTGGGCGCCAACAACGATACCAGTGTGGGCGCCAAATTCACTAACGGACCGGCCAAAATATTGGCCACCACAAGCTCTGTAGTGCCTGCCCACTGTGGCACTGCGCTGTCGTCGGGCATGACCACCGAAAAATGGTCTTCTC
>CAJJBO010000012.1 GCA_905182485.1 uncultured Luminiphilus sp. | reverse complement strand
TCTTGTGGGTGGAGGCGTGTGTGCTCACGCCAGATCAGGATTCTGGGTCGCTGCGCACCTTTCGATTGCTCCGGATATTGATTCAACTCGGCTGCAAAGTCACGTTCGCTGCCAACAACTTGTCGGCCGACGAGCCTTATTGTCAGGCGCTGCGAGATGAGGGTATCGAGGTGTTGCATGCGCCCTATGTCCAATCCATGTCGGATCATTTGCGTGCCAAGGGCGATTTATACGATGTCGTTGTCTTGTGTCGACATTACATTGCCATAGAGCTAGTGGATCTGTTGCGCGAGTGTCACCCCAAAACCAAAGTTTGGTTCGACACGATTGATCTGCATTACCTCAGGTTACGCAGACAATATGAGTTGGATGGTAAATCAGCTACCCGCGATCTGGCGGAGCATGCCTACGAAGAAGAGAGTCAGGTGATTGCCAAATCGCATATGACCATTGTGGTCAGTGAGGTGGAGGTGGCCACGCTGGCGGAGGAGTTCCCCTCGGCAAAGGTCGCTCTGATCAGTAACGTTCATGATGTCGGCGAAACCACAGCCCAGTTTGAGGATCGCCAAGGCATTTTATTCGTTGGCGGTTTTCAGCATCCGCCCAATATCGATGCCGTAGAGTATTACGGCAATGAGATTTGGCCGCTGGTGCGAGCGGCGCGCCCCGAGGCAGAAACGATCATCATCGGAAGCCGCATGCCGGATAGTTTTAAAAAAGTGGGGAGCGCAGCAGGGGCTGACAATGCTCGGATTTGTTGAGGATCTCACGCCCTATTACGAGCAGTGCCGCCTGGCGATCGCCCCACTGCGTTACGGGGCGGGGGTGAAAGGCAAGGTGAATCAAGCGCTGAGTTTTGGTTTGCCGGTCAGTCGGCTCGCCAGCCGCCGTCGAGGGCATGGGGCTGGTCCATGGCGAGAGTGTGATGTCCGCGTCGACGCCGCGCGCCTTTGCCGATTCAATACTGGGCAGTCTATGACGACGCCGAGTTGTGGCAGTCACTCTCGGATAACGGCCGGGCATCCCTCGAGGGGCGTTTTACCTCCCAAGTGGCAGCGTCAGCACTGCGTGCAGCACTGACGCGTCCCTAGGCGACTGGGATCGTAAAACCGGTGGTAGTCGCTTTTCCAGCATGTCGTGCACAATGTCATAAAGCGCGAGATCCTGATGGTTCATCCACCGGAGTTTGTCCCAGGTTGCCGCAGTGAGGTGCTCTCGCATGGCGGCGAGTTGCTCGCTGATGGGCTGCCCATGATCTGGCGAGCTGATATTTTCCGCTCGCTTGGGTTGATAAGAAAAGGGGATGTCAAAACGCGCTAGGGTGTCGGCGAAGCTCGCGACATCGGTATCGAAATGCTCTGTGCGGCCCAAGCAGGGGACCAGGCTGAGGTTGTTAATCGCGGTTTGTAGGTCGTAGTTGACGCGACCATCGATGCCCTGACGCTTCGGGGGCAAGTTGTAACAGCGGCTCACAAAGCCAGTTTGTAAGTTAGATATCTGATTCAGATTGTGGTCGCCAGCCAGCGCTGAGACTACCCACTGCTCAAGGCCCTCCAGCGGATTCGTCATGCGCACGCTTGCCCAGTGACTTATTTTGGCGCTGGCTAAAAAAGTAGACGGACCTAATGCGAAGCATCGGATTCCGGATAAATACGACGGGAATGGCCCGAAACGCCATCGATGAGGGAACCGGCAGGTGAATTTGATGGGACGAGCAGGCCACCGCCGCCGGATGTCGCTCGATGATCATGCTTAGCTGGTCTTGGTTGATATGCGAGAAAGGGAACGGCCCGTCGAATGAGATGTGTTGCTCGCCATAGTTGTCATTGAGAACGCGTTCGAACGTGGTCCCTGAGTTTTTGAAAATGTGATAGTGCAACAGCACGTTTCGGTTAGTCATATTTCTTCACGTTCACATGGCAATAGCGGCGACAGGCCATGACTGCAGTGCAGCAGGCCCCAGATTTGGTAGACCGAGAGAATAACGATGACACAGGCACAAATCCATCCGAATATGAGATCCACACAGGGCGAGCCTGTGTGAAAACTACCCCCGCTATTCCTTACTCTTTTGCTGAACAATGTCATAAGCTGTTGAGTTAATTGGAATAAGGCTTTCAGGGCGGCCGTCGTAACAACGGCAGGGCAAAAGGCCGGGCATTGGGCCATCGGGCAACCCGCCAGAGCGAAGCTGTCCTCTGAGAATGGCTATCGTTAGGGCGTGTGAAACGCGCCCTAGGCGCAAAGGCCGGCGGCTTTTGCGCCAGAGAAGTATCCCGATCAGGTGGAGAACGAATGTGACTCAGGCAGTACAGGCAAACCAACCCTCCGCGATGCTTTTTGGTGAGCGGCTGATTGCCGAGGGGTTGCTGGCCTCCCGGGACCTCGAGCGTGCCCTTGCCGCACAGCGAGAGATGGGTGGTTACATTGGTGATGTGCTGACTCGACTTGGCCTCATTGCCGAACCTGACCTCTTTCGGATGCTGGCGGAGCACTTACAGGTCGACTGGATTCAAAAGGATGATTTTCCAGAAGCGCCGTTGGATATTGCGCCGTTGCCGACGGCTTTTTTGTTCAATAATCACATTGCGCCGGTAAAAGCGGACGAGCAGGGCATGGTGTTCGCCTCAGCCGAACCACAAGCGACTTTTGTACAGAAAGCACTGAAGTTGGGTACCGGCAAGCCGGTCACCATGGCGTTAGCCAGCTCGCAGGACATCGAGCAGGCCCTAAAGGTGTATCTCGCGGAGGAGCAAGGCGACTTTGAGCAGGCCGCCGAGGCCTACGTGAATGACGAGGAATTCGTCGAGCACCTGAAAGACTTGGCCAGTGAGACGCCGGTCATTCAATTGGTCAATCAATTGATTCAACGATCCCTCGATTTGGGCGCATCGGATATTCACATTGAATCGGTGGATGGCGGGTTGCGGACCCGCTATCGCGTCGACGGCGTGCTGCAAGATGCGGCGCAACCGGTGGACGAAAGATTGTCGGCGGCCGTCATCTCGCGGGTTAAATTACTGGCTAACCTCAATATTGCAGAGCGGCGCCTGCCTCAAGATGGCCGCATCATGATGCGAGTTAAAGGTCACGAGCTGGATTTACGGGTGTCATCGTTACCCACCGTGCACGGCGAATGCGTGGTGATGCGCGTATTGGATCGACAAAGTGTGAAGCTGGATATCAGCGGGATGGGTTTTAGCCCCGACATCCTCAAACAGTATCTGTCACTGTTAAACCGTCCTCACGGCGTGTTGTTGTTAACCGGGCCGACGGGATCGGGTAAGACCACCACGCTCTATGCGTCGCTCTCTAACCTCGACTCTGACTCGCTGAAGATCATTACGGTGGAGGATCCGGTGGAGTATCAGCTGGAGGGGATTAATCAGATTCCCGTGCAATCTCAGATCGATCTCACGTTTGCGCGCGCCTTGCGGTCTATTCTGCGGCAGGACCCTGACATCATCATGATTGGTGAAATGCGCGACACTGAGACGCGCAAGATCTCTGTGCAAGCAGCACTGACGGGCCACTTAGTTTTGTCGACACTGCACACCAATACGGCGGCCGGCGCGATCACCCGGCTTGAAGATATGGGCGTTGAACGTTTTCTGATTACGGCAGCGGTGAATGGCGTGTTGGCGCAGCGGCTATTGCGCGTTTTATGCTCGGCCTGTAAAAAACCGGCGCAGCTCGATGGCAAGCAATTGCAGCGATTGGGCATAGCGGGAGACGAGTCCAAGGGAGCGGATGTCTTCGAGGCGGTGGGGTGTGATCAGTGCAAGGGCACCGGGTATTCAGGGCGCTCAGCGATTCATGAGTTATTTGTCTTAGACGACGAGGTACAACGCGTCAATACTCGACGGTGCAGATGCTAATCAGTTGCGGGAGCTGGCTCGTTCAAAAGGCATGGGCACCCTGTACGATGATGGTATGCGCAAGGTCTTATCTGGACAAACGTCGATTGATGAAGTCTTGCGAGTGACGCAGGACCAAGCCGAACTTGACCTCGATTAAGCACTCGGAGTGAGCAACGATGGCAGTGTTTGACTATCGCGCCTCCGATCGGTCGGGGGGGCATGAACGGAGGGCGTGGAATCTGCGGCAGATCTGCAGTCAGCGGCGCGTGCCTTGCGCGCGCGCGGCTTGACGCCGATTGTGCTGAAACCGTCGGCGGGCGGGACGGCGATGCCGCAACGCATTGGGGGCAAGGGAGAAGGTGAGGCGGCGCCGCGCGCCGGCCTGACTCTGCCGGGGTTTGGCTCGCGCGCAGAACACAGTAGCGCGGAGCAAGTGCTGCGCTTTACCTCGGAGCTGGGTATTTTGTTGCAGGCGGGTTTGCCCCTCGATCGCGCGATGAAAGTGCAGATCGATTCCGCGGATGCGCGGCGTGCACCGAGCGATGATGGAAGACATTTTGACGACGCTGAAATCCGGGCGCTCACTGACGGTGGCATTAGAGCAGCACGGCGTGGTATTCAGCAGTTTTTATATCAGCATGGTGCGCTCCGGAGAAGCGAGCGGCAATCTTGCCGGTGTTCTGACCGAATTGGCGGGGTATTTAGAGCGAAGCCGAGCGGTTCGTTCCACTATTGTCTCGGCAATGGTGTATCCGGCTATTCTGGCGGTGGTGGCATCCTTGTCCGTCGCGATTATGCTGGGTTATGTGGTGCCGGAATTTGAGTCGCTGTTTGAAGAAATGGGCGATGGTCTACCGCTGCTCACCGCGATCATTATCTCGCTGGGTGACGTAGTCGCCGGATGGTGGTGGCTGATGGCGATCGTGATCGGAGGCAGCGTAAGTCTGATTCGAAAATGGCTGGCGACGCCCCAGGGTCGCAATTGGCTCGACGTACGTGCCCTCACCCTGCCCTTGGCGGGACCCCTCATTCGAAAGTTTGAAGTGTCGCGCTTTGCCCGAACGATGGGCACTTTGCTCGGTAACGGCGTGGCCATTTTAAAAGCCGCCGATATCGCCAGTGGTACCGTGGGAAATACGGTACTGCGCCATCATCTTGATAATTTGGCGCCAGCGATTAAGCGAGGAGAGCGGCTGTCTAAGTCGATGGACCCCGAGATGTTCTCGCCGTTGGCGGTGCAAATGGTATTGGTGGGCGAGGAGTCGGGGCGCCTCGATACGATGCTACTGGAGTTGGCGCAGGTTTATGAAGCTGAGGTCGAAGCCGACGTGAAGCGAGCGCTGACTTTATTGGAACCCGCTTTGATTTTAGGAATGGGTGGCCTCATCGCGATTATTATTATGGGTATTTTGATGGGGATCCTCTCCGTGAATACCATGGCATTCTAAGCGGCTGACAGAGACTGAGATGGCGACAAGCGAGGGGAAGCACATGCAGGACAACATGCGTGACAAGACGTCGAGACGAAGCATGACAGGATTCACCCTGGTAGAGCTGCTGGTGGTGCTGGCGATCCTCGGTATGTTGGCGGCACTGGTAGGGCCGCAAGTGCTCAATCAGCTTGGCGGCGCCAAGTCTAAATCGGCGGCGATCCAAATTAATGATTTGGAGCAGGCGTTGGAGCTTTACAAGCTCGATGTCGGCAAGTTTCCGACGAGTGAGCAGGGGCTCAATGCGCTGGTGCGCCAACCCTCCGGTGCACGGGGCTGGAATGGCCCTTATCTCAAAAAAGGAGAGCTACCTGATGACCCGTGGGGTAATGCCTATGAATATCAGTATTCAGGCGGCAGCCCTAGCATCGTATCCTATGGTGCTGACGGTCGCGGCGGCGGCAGCGGTGAAGACGCCGATATTTCCGGGTAAGCGGCCGATAGCGGTGCAGCGCACGAGCGGCTTTACGCTGATTGAGATCACGCTGGTGATGGTGATTGCCGGGCTGCTGTTTGCCATCGCGTTACCCAATATGGGGGCGTTATCCGATTCCCTCGCCTATCGCGGTGCGGTCAGAGAGGTGATCTCGGCGGCACAAAGTGCTCGCAGGCAGTCTGCTCGGACCGGGCAGCCCGTCGATCTTGTGATTTATCCAGAGCGCAAGGTCATTGGGGTAGGGGGCGATCAAGTCGGGCTTGGCAACGCTACCCGATGTGGTGTCACTGACTGTCACGAGTGCGGCGGAGGTGAGCCCTGAGGCGGGCGCCGCTGCGATACGGTTTTACCCTTTCGGAGGGTCCACCGGCGGTGATATTGCGATTGTCGGCCCTGGCGGTGCCGGGACCTTGGTGCAAGTGGGCTGGTTGATGGGTGATGTGACCCAAACGGTGCAGCGATGAACCGCTGACGTGCGTGCTTCGCACGCTGCCCAGAGCAAGAGCGCCAAAACGGTTTCTCGTTGGTTGAAATGCTGGCGGCGCTGGTGATTCTGGGGCTCGCATTAGGGAGTGCTTTATCAAGCCGCCTCGGGCGCCACCCGCAATGCGCGCGTGTCCGCCGAATACGCTATTGCAACCACTTTGGCTGAGTCTCAGCTGGATGCGTTTCTGGTGACCCAGCCTGATGAGGCGGAGCGGACTCAGGGCCAGTTTGGCGTTTATCGGTGGGAGGGCTGGGTAGAGCTGATTCCAGAGCGCGAGGAATCCGGAATCGGTTGGGTTCGTTTGAGGGTCAGTTGGCCTGGCGAAGGGCAACCCAGATCCGTCAGTTTGAGAACCGCCACGAAATTGAGGAATGAGGCCTAAGATGCGTCGCGAGTCGGGGATGACACTAGTGGAAGTGATGGTTTCCGCTGTGGTGCTCTCGATGGTGATGTTGGCGCTGTCTGCGTCGTTACGTACCTTTGCCACCACCTATACCGCGGTGGAGCAGTCTGCGAATCGGACAGCACGATTGCGCGAGGTGACCTATTTTCTCAGGCACGTCTTGCGTGAGGCGTATTCGCCTCATCAAGGCGCTTTTGATGCCGGCGGCGGCCAGATCAGCTGGCTGGCACCCATTGACCGCGTTGGTGCCGCAGGGGGGGTGACCTGGTTGCGCCTGCGTCGTGAGGACGATGCCCTGATGCTCGACTTTGCGATTCCGGATTCGGAGGTGGCGGAGCAAGCCGACAGCGACCCTAAATGGGGGGCAGTGATTCCCTCTGAGACGTTGCTGAGGAATTTGCGCAGCTTTCAGGGTAAGCAAACTGAAAGAACCGGATGCTGGACGTGGCTACGCTGATGAGCGACGATAACAGTGGTAACCAGGCTCAGTGCCGACTTGCCCCCGGGAGTCCAGTTGGAGTGGGAGATCGAGGGCATGGCGTGGCCACCGCTGGTGGTGGCGTTCGATGGCTACAGGGCCTCGACGTGACGCGGCCTCGCTCGTCAGCAAGGTGCCGCGCTGGTGCTGGTCATGTGGCTAATAGCTGCTATGGCTATTACCGTCGGTGGCGCGCTGGCGCTGGCCCGCGACGAAGTGAATCTCGCTTCGGCTCGCCTAGGAGAGGCGCAAACTTTCGCGATCGGCAAGGGCATCGCTCGGTTAGCGGTGTTGGATCGCGCGCGCGCCCGGACGGCCACTAATGATGACGGCGAGGTTGATCTAGCGGCGCTAACGCGGATTTTTAAGGCGCAGTATGAGCTCGATGGGTTTCGCATTACGGCAACCGTCTATCCTGCCTCGGGTTTCGTATCGATTGCGGAAGCAGACTCGGAGGTGTGGCGGCAACTGTTGGCAGGAGTCGGCGCACTCGATGAGGGCAGGGCGGCGTCCCTAGCGCAGCAGATCGTTGAGACGGAACTCGAAGGCTCGGGTGTTGGTTCCGGACCCGCGGGGAGTTTTCAGTCTTTTTCTCGCCATCGTCAAGCTCGCGCTGGGGTCTATGTTGAGCAGCTACTGGGGGTCGAGGGCATGAATCGCGCCGTTTATGACCGTATTCGACCCAGCATCTCGCCGTTTAATGTGGGGTCTGGCGTGGACCCGGCGTCAGCACCGCCCGAAATGCGGGCCGCTTTTGGCAGTGGCATAGAGGAGGGCTCTTCGCTGGATTCTGGCTCCAAACCTGACGCGGCGGCGGCGTCTGGGTATTATTGCGTGGAAATAGAAGTCTCGACCTCGCCGTCAGAAGGGTTCGTGCAGCGTATTTGGGTCGAAAGCCGTGGGTCGGATGAATTTTCTGCTGTGCGGCTCGCCAGAGTTGAAAAACCGCGGCATAAGACGGGCGGTGATTCGGGGTAGGTAATGGGGCAAGTAGCGAACAATTGGAGCTTGTTTGGTCTGGATCTTACGCGAGCTGGGAAATGGCTTGCGTTGGGTCTTGAGCAGCTGCTTTATGATCATGATGCTTGGTTATTACGGCGTTTTGATCCACCGGTAACGCTTTTCTCTGAAGGGACAGAGTCGTTGTATCAAGCGGACCGACTTTGCGAGGATATCGCTAGCGGCCGCAGTGAAAGTGGCGCTCATCGCGCTGACATTGTGCGGCACTGTGCGGTGGCGCTCCCGCAGGACGCGGTGTTACTGAAAACACTGCAACTGCCTGCAGCGAGTGAAGAGGACCTCGGGTCGGCGATGGCCTTAGAAATCGACCTGTCTTCACCCTTTTCAGATCAGGACACCCGAGCGTCGTGGCGCGTGCTATCTCGGGGAGAATCGGTTATCGAGGTTGTGTTGGCCATTACGGCGCAAGCGGCGATCGACAAGACGCTGGAGACTACTGAATTTGCCACCGATAATAGAATAGCGGAGGCGCCTGAAGTCTGGGCCCTGACGGATGATGGGGTTCCTATCAGCTTCATGGGGTTTGGTGGGCAGACGCGCCGTGCTGCCTATCACGGCGAGTTAAGGCGGCTAGCGGGATTGTGGGCAGCGATTTGGGTGTGTGTCATGGTGGGCCTGATGGCCATCGCATTGGCTACCTCGCTCCGTGCCGATCGTTTGAACGCGGGATTTCAGCAGGTGCGTGTCGACGCTGCCGAGGCAGCAAACGGCCGGCAGGAACTCCAGCTGGGCCGCACGCGACTAGGCGCTATTCAGGCTGCGATTGTTGAGCGCCCGAATTATCAATATTGGCTTAATCATATTGCCGCATCGGCACCGGATACGGTCTATTTCGATAGGCTTAATTTTGACAGTAGCGAGGTCATCGTCAGAGGGTATTCCAATAACGCTTCGGTCTACTTGCGCATGCTGACGGAGCAGCCAGGCTATACCGATGTGGCTGCGCTGTCCGCTTTTGCGCGTGATCAAAATAACGGGCTCGAGCGATTCAGTATTCAATGGCGGGTGACTGAACCTCCTAAGCCTGAGGCAGAGGAACCGGTGGTTGCGCCGACAACACCTCTGTCAGAGGTGTTGCAGTGAATTACCAAATGCTCAGCGCATCGCTGTTGGAACAGGGAGTGAAGCTGAGGAAGGCGCTGATTCAGTTGCCTGTTCAGGCGCGCTCAGTGCTAATCGGTGCGGGCCTGGTAGTGATGGTGCTGACCCTTTTGGCGCTGGGCAATATTTTTGGATGGTGGATGAGTAATGTCTCTGAGATTAGCGCCACCAAGCCCCGAATCAGTCGATTGCTGGGGTACATTGAGGCAGCACCAAGGATTACGGACGCATTGGCTGACGTTAATGTCGCGCTGTCAGAGCTTGCGATTGAGGATACGGGGGATTCGGGGCGAGGCGGTGCGCTACTGCAGCAGCAACTCAGGCAACTTGCCAGCGAGGCGGGGTTAACGGTCGTGGGGAGCGAAGTGAGGGAGCCAGAGGCGCTCGACGCGCTAGTCAAATTAAATGCGACCCTGGAGTTAACGGGCGGTCCAGATGATTTCGACGCGTTCCTAGAGCGGTTGTATCTTGCAGTGCCGGCACTGTTTCCTGAAGGGATGAAGATAGAAGCGATGAGGCGGATTAATCGGCGTAGAAATCCGAGCACACTGGTCGGCACAGAAGATCATGTCATGGCTAAGGTTGATATTGCTGCTTTTCGGTTGAGTGAGCCCGATGCTTGATGCCACTGTCCTTCGCTGGCGTCGCCTACCAAGCCTGCTTCAGCGGTCGTTAGCGGCACTGGCGATGGTGCTTTGTCTGGCACTGGTCTATTTTGTGCTGGCCGGCACGCCGCATCCTATGGCGCCAGCAAGCTCTCTGTTTGCGCCGGTTTCGGTACAAACGGTTCTGGCGGACTCTAGGCCAGTGCTGAGTAGCGCTGACTTTAGTCTTCGGCCCGTGTTTGCCATCAAACGTGTGCCGCCACTGCCGCAGCAAATGGGCGAGGAAGCAGAAAAAGCCAGCGCCGAAGTGGCGCCCAGTGACGAGATAGTGGGCAGCATCGACGGAATAAGCCTATTGGGAATATTTGGCTCTCAGGAAGTGGCGGGCGCGATCGTTCGTCTTGATAATGGTGAGCGGCAACGCTTGCCAGTGGGAGAATCCGTCAAGGGCTGGACATTGCGGTCATTGGAACCGCGGGGTGCCTTGTTTGAGGCTGCTACGGGTCAACGAGCGTTACTTCAGATGGCTTTTTCGACCGATCAATCAGCTGAAGCATTACCTGCCCCCGCAGTTCCGGCAGCGCAGAGCGCGGCTAGCGAACAGCCAGTAGGCTCGTCCTCTGATTCCGCTGCAGTGGATGCAGAGGCGCCGCCAAAGACAATGACCTTTGGAGATGTTTACAGCGGTCGAAGCACAGCAAACGAGAGCGGTGAAAAATGAAGGACATAAGTATGACAAAAACAGTCCGTTCAGTGAGGTCCACTGATTGGGCTTGCTCTCAGGCTCAACAACTAGCGGAGATGATTCCGATGAAAACGCTTAGAAGAATCTCGGCAAGCTTGATGTGCTTGATCCTGCCGCTGCTGCTGAGCTGTGCCACTCAAGACCTGAACCAAGCGGGATCACCTGCTGAAGCAAAGCCGTCCAGCGGCATGACAGCGGCGAGCCAAGCTGCGGATACAACCAATAGCGATCTGCCCCAAGATCCGGCCGAAGATGGGGGCCGTGGGAGCCTATTTTTAGGCACGGACCAAGGCGTTCGCATGCCGCCCGCCCGCGAGCCGATTAAAGTCTATGGCGATGCGGTCACGCTCAATTTTGAGGAAGCCCCGCTGTCTGAGGTCGTGCACTCTATTGTGGGGGACCTGCTGGGTCTCGATTACATTGTTGAGCACCCGGTACAGGGCGCAGTGACGCTACGAACTCGTTCCCCGATTCCGCGAGACGAGTTGTTGCCGATTTTAGAGTCCCTCCTGCACAACCACGGCGCACTGTTGGTGCGAGGCCCCAATAATAGGCTCTTCATCAGTGGGGCCCAGAACGCGAGCCGGATGGCCCCTAGCTTTCAAAGTGCTTCGGGGACTGGCACGGGGTATACCAATGTGATTGTGCCGCTCCAGTACATTGGCGCGACCGAAATGGCTGAGATTCTCAAGCCAGTCGCAAGTGACCGCAGCTTTGTTCGCGTTGATATCAAGCGCAATTTACTGGTGCTGGCCGGCACCCAAATGCAGATTGAGGGGTGGCTGGACATCGTGACCACTTTCGATATCGATCAATTGGCGGGCACGTCAGTCGGTGTCTTCCCTATTCAGCGCGGTACCGTAGAGGACGTTTTTATTGAGCTGGAGCATATTTTAAATACGGGCGAAGGGGGCGTATCGGGCCTAGCCAGCATGGTTCGTGTCCTCCCGGTCGAGCGGCTAAACAGTATTTTAGTGGTCTCGCCTCGTGCCGCTTATATCGAAATAGTAGGCAATTGGGTCGAGCAGCTTGACGCCATTGATGAGCCTGCCTCTGAGTCGACCCTTAATGTTTACCAAGTGCTCAATGGAAATGCGGGCCAAATGGCGATGCTGCTGAGTACGATATTCGCAGAGGACGGCAACAAAGGCAGTGGTGGTGCGGGTAAGTCACAAGTGGCGCCAGGCATGCAGTCTCAGCGATCCGGTGGCGGTAGCGGGAACGGCGGCAGCGGCGGAATGCCGAGCACTGGCGCTGGCCAGTCCATGGGAGGCTCCAGTTTTGAGCTGGGGCAATCGATTCGCGTGGTGTCCGATGACTACAACAACGCGTTACTGGTTTATGCCTCACCCTATGAGTACGGCAAGATAGAGCGCATTTTGAAAAAACTCGATGTGATTGCCACGCAGGTATTAATAGAGGCCAGCATTGTCGAGGTGACGCTGGTCGATGGTTTGCAGTACGGATTGGAGTGGATGTTCCAGAATAGCATTGGTAACGATTACTCGGGCGTGGGCTCGTTGGACTTCGGCGCCAGCGGGTTAGCGGGCCGTGGTGCCCGGATTTTCCTATAAGGTGAGCAACAGTGCGGGAGACATGAGGGCTGTCGTGAATGCGCTAGCTGAGGAGTCGCTGGTGAACGTGATTTCTACCCCCTCTGTGTTGGTTTTGGATAACCATACGGCGGCGATTCACGTTGGCGACCAACAGCCCATCCAGTCCATGGTGTCGGTGACGGATGGCGGGGTAGCTCAAACGTCCATCGAATACAAGGACACGGGTGTCAAGTTGGAAGTAACGCCCTCGGTAAATGACGGTGGGCTGGTCACATTGGATGTCATGCAGTCGGTGACTGACGTTGGGCCCGAGGATTCAGCGACAGGCCAGCGCAGTTTTACGGAGAGAAATTTGAGCAGTCGGATCGCCGTGCGCAGCGGAGACTCAGTGGTGCTGGGCGGCTTAATACGAGATAACAGCACTCAGACCAAAAGCGGTGTGCCCTTGCTGATGGATATTCCCCGTGCTGGGGAGCCTGTTCAGCAACACGAGTGACGGCACTGTTCGCACTGAGTTGCTTGTTTTTATTACCCCTAGGGTGGTGGAGACAGACGATGAGCTGAGAGCGTTGCCGTTGGAGATGCGTAACCGAATGAAGGGCATCACAGACTTTAAGGACGTGCCGATCAATCTGGAGCAAGGTGGCGCGCGATAACCATCGGCGATGCTACTCGGCTTCAAGGGCTTTTGAGGACGAAAACTCGTGGTGTTCGCGCGGCGAGGAGAGTGCAAAAGGTGCATAGATATCGACTAAAAACCGGTTTGCGGTTAGCAGTGAAGCTGGGTTTGTTCGCAGTTGTTTTAGTGGCGGGTTGTGCTTCACCCCCAAAGGTATCGGTAGAGGAGCACTTGAGTTATCAAGACCTTGCAGTGGACAGATGCGCTCATGGGCCAGGACTATGAGCGGGCGTTAACGTTCATGACCCCCGGTTACCAGAGCGGCCCTCGAGCGGAACGTTTTAGAGGGGACTTCGGCGGTGCATCATTTTGGCAAAATGCTGAGATCAAGTGGGTGAAGTGCGATCAGGAGAATAGCCCTCCTGCCGGGCAGGCTGATGATGGCATCGCGGTTGCCGCAGGGTCTGCTAGCAATGCAGACAGGTCTAATTCCGCTTCGGGCGCTGCCGACGACTGTGTTGTGAACGTTGGGAAGATTGCGGTCAGGAGTTGGCCGCGCCCTTTTCTGCATCGTCGACGATGTCGACTCACAGTGACCGTTGCGAGGTAAGGGTGATTCTTTCAGTGATGAAGCCGCCCGAAATGTCGTTTCCCACGCCGATTCCGTATGAAGTGACATGGTTGAATGTGGACGGAGCTTGGTACATTTACCGGCAATGAGCTTCAGGAGCCGCGATCTGTTGTCACTCAGATGATGTTGTTTGCGGCAGGGAAATCTATTCGAATGATCTGCGAAAAAGCCGCGGAAATTTGGGTGAAAACGGCGACTAAAGTACGAATAACGTGAAAATCACAAAAAAATCACAAAAAAATGGGAATTATGTCGGCCCATTAGTCGTCAAAAGGGTTGCAAGTCCTCGAGGCTCGCATACAATTTGCACATCAAGTTAGTGGGTCGGCATTCGTCGGCCACCACGGGGAGAAAGTAGTTACTCTGTGGGCTGGTGGACGGTGGCCGTCTTATTTGTCACGTATCTGCAGACGTGTTAGCTTGGAAACTGTTGCTGGGCAACGGTTTGTTTAATCAAACGTTTGATCGACTTATTTACATTATTCATGAAAAAGAACCTTATCTCCCTTGCTGTAGCTGCAAGCGTCTTGGGTGGCGCAGCCGTCCAAGCGGGGCAGTACGTAAATCCAGATAACACGGGGCAAGTACTGTTGTTTCCATTTTACAATGCTGACAACGGCAACTCGACCAACATGCACATTGCCAACACGACTGGCAAGGCAAAAGCAGTCAAAATCCGTTTCGTAGAGTACAAAAACTCAGACGAAGTACTGGATTTCAACTTGTATCTGTCTCCGTACGATCACTTTGCCTTTGGTGTATCAAAGACCCAAATGGCAAGGGCGCTGCAATTACTACGCGACGATAACAGCTGTACGGTTCCTGCGTTAGGGTCGGCTAACGCTCCCTACAGCGGTGTAACACAGCAAATGCTGATGGCTCGACGACTCGGACTCAGCCATTCGTTAACTATCAGTACGCAAAAGACGCTGACGCCACTATTGAGCGTACGCTGACCGGTCACGTTGAAGTGATTGAAATGGGTGTACTGGTAAACGTCGGAGCGGCCAAGACGACTCAGTGGGCTGACTTCGCTAAGCACGGCGCAACGGGCGTGCCTGCAAACTGCGCAGGTATTGTCGCTGGATTTCCAACAGCGTTCGGGACCGATGACGGAGTGACTGCTCAAGAAGGTGGTTTGTACGGAATTGCTTACCACATTGACGTAGCGGCGGCAACCGCATTTGGTTTTGAGGCAACGGCTGTTGACGATTGGGCGGACAGGTGCTGGCAATCACACAGACCCAGGCAGACGCGGCCGTCTCTGTTAGACGGGACGCCGAATGCGACTATTCACACTGGAACGGGTGCCAATCAGTACACGGAGATCACCGCACCTAACAGTTCTCAAGCAATCTCAGCGATACTAATGACTGAGTCGCTTAGCAACGATGTGATGGTTAACTCTGCTATTGGTGGTATGACCGACTGGGTTGTTACGTTCCCGACCAAAAGGTTGCACGTAGACGCCAGGCGGCTGCGATTGCACCGTTTACAAAACTGGGGGTGGTCGCAACAAAAAGGAAAGTCCAGCGTGTGAGGTGATTTCTGTCACTCAGTACGATCGCGAGGAGCAAACGTTTGTCGCCGTAACCACTAGCGACCTTCAGTTTTCACCCCTCCCGCCGGCGGCAGCCTGCAGCAACTCCAGCATCAATCTGTAACGAAGTGGCTGTTATCGCCATGGGCCCTAAGGGGACGGAAAGTGCGCTGGGTGTAAAGACAGGCCTGTCTACTATCGATTCAACTTACACTGAGGGATGGCAGCGTATGGCTTTCGGAAGCGCTACCACGCCAACCTCAATGACCATCGGTGGTTATAAGATGACTGGTTTGCCGGTTGTCGGGTTTGGCGCTTACAAGCTCAATAATGGAGCAATGAGCTACGGCCACACTACAGAGCACAAGCGTTCTAGTAACAACGTTGTCTCAGTCTCGAACTAAGGCCTGACTCGACAGCTAATGCGCAGTGCGCATTAGTGATCGAGTTTAGAAAGAGGGGCTTCGGCCCCTCTTTTTTTATTTAAAACCAGTGGATAAGTTACGACCTTTAAAGCGTCTTCTTAGGGACGACGCTTTGTTAGCATGCCATACTAATTAGAAGGCGGGTCTTTACAGTAACAGGGAGGTTCAATATGTTTTCGAGTGCAAAGAAAAGTACGACGCAAGTGGGTGAGTTCCTTGTGGGCTTTTGTTTCTTGGCGATGACCAGCACGAGCGTGTCAGCCACTGAGTACCGACTGTTCGTGGACGATGCAGCCGCATGCAGCAGCGCGGGTAAAACCGGTAGTGTTTGTGTTGTTGAAGTTGTGGCGACTGCTGTCAGCAGTGATACTTCTGGCCCCAGCTCTTCAACCACTACCTCTGACGATTGCGAAACGACTGGCACTTGGAGCTCTTGTGACAATGGGGCGACCACCGAAGAGGTCACCACCACTGAAGTGGACACCACCACCGAAGTGGACGCCACCACCGAAGTGGACACCACCACCGATAACGTATCGAGCAGCACGGCTAGCGCACCCTCCGGTGGTAGTGTCGAGACTGGGGACTTAGACTTTGGGTCAGGAGGCGGCAATTCGGGTGTCGAACTTACAGTGTTTCGGTGACCAATGACATCATCGCGTATCCCTTTACCGTTAAACAGGGCGCTTTCTATGGTAGCGTTGGATTTACCCTACGTCTCAACCATATCCAACTGACGGGACTGAGGTCAGGTTGTGGTGGTCCAAAGCGAAAGGCGGGCCACCGTTGGCAGGTGCCTCTTGCTCTCCCAGGATAGGCCGAGAAGCAAACAAGTATTGGGATCAGTCTAAAACGGTTGGGTACGGTTGTCCGATTGACAATGTCGACTCCACGTTATATCTGAATTTGCAGCGTGTATTTCTACTCCGATGACACCACCTGTGCGCAGCTGACGCTAAAGCCGGCTCTGCATGTCCCTATTTATATCGGAGGTAGACTCGTGAAGTGCAAGTAGACGGCTACTGACGAATAAACGTTACCGATGTGCATCGCGAAGGCGGTAGTGGGCCAGCTCCAGGTTCGCTCCGCTCTATTCTATGGGCTCTAATCAACAGAGGTATGCGGTGATGAAATCGTGCTGCCAGCGTGCTCATACGCTGGCTTTTTTTTTGGTTGTCTGTTCCTCGTTGGGCCTAACCCAGCTCGTTGTCCATTCGAGCAGTGCTAACGGCGCTGATTCGGTCTATTACTCAACCGATGATTTTGAGATAACCGAATTTGATCGCCGGATGTATCTTCGCAATGCACCTGATGCAACTGACGAGCACGTCGGTTCCCGGATACGGAATTTGCAGGCTTTATCCGATCTTTACGCAATGGAAGTGCTCATGTCGGATGTGGATGACTTGGGCTTACTGTCGAAGACCGAGCGTGACTGGATAGCACGACATGCGAGTGCAATTAGAAACCCTGAAAACGGTACATGCAGTTCGAAGTTGATCGGCAGCTTCGACTGACCGATTGGGACGCAGAAGCGATGGAGGCTTATCAAGCGAGCCCAGACTCATATCAAGTCCAAGAGACTGTGTCGGTAAGAACACTGCTGATCCGACGTGATGAGCGATCCGAGGACGAAGCTTTGAGCCTCGCTCATGAGCTCTTGGTTCAGGCGCGGCTACCTGGCGCCAACTTTGAAGAACTGGTTCGGATGAACACCGAGGACGAGGCGGCGATTGCCACCGGTGGACTAATGGAAAATGTGGCACGTGGTGAGACCGTAGAGCCCTTTCAGAGGGCGGCGTTTGCCTTGCGAGAAGAAGGCGAATTCTCGGAGCCTGTGGTGTCACGGTTTGGTGTACACCTCATTCAACTGCTGGACCACCAGCTGCCGCGGCAAAAAAGCTTTGAAGAGGCGAAGCAGGGCATAATCGATGAGTTGAAGCCGGCGCGAGCAGCGCAATACAGACACGGGGTTCAAGCGGAGGCACGGGAACGGAAACCCGCCGGTTTCATCGAGCATACCGAAGCGCTAGACGCCCTAATGCTCCGGACAAGCGATGGGAAACTCGGCCTCGAGAACAAGCTCCCTTAATGACAAAGGAGTAAAGTCGAAGCTTTAATTAATACTGTACGTGTTAGTTATCGGCGGTGGATGCCATGGCAGTGCAACAACAGTTCGAGACGTTTAGTCCTGTTTTACACAGCCTGCGAGGCTGTGCAGCTGTCGCGGTTCTGCTCTTCCACTGGGAGCAGTATTTCCCAGCAGGAGGCCAATGGCTGCAGCAGTTCTTCCCCGCGCAAACCTTACTCGACCCCACCATTTACATTGGCTTTGGCTGGATGGGCGTCCCCCTCTTTTTTATTCTCTCGGGTTGGCTACTGGGCGCGCAGGTTATCGTCAACAGTACCCTAGTATTTTCTTTGAGACGTTTTTGGCTGCGGCGTGTGTTGAGAATCTATCCCGCCGTCTGGTTTGAACTAGCAGTGTTGCTGCTTCTGGCGGGGTTGATACCAGGGTTAATAACCCCTGCTGCCTACGAGACTTTGCCGCTGCAGGTGCTGCTGTGGGTCAACCTCCCTCCCTTTATGGCTGAGCCGCTGAATTTTCACTGGTGGACGCTGCCCGTTGATAGTAGGTATGGCTGATTGCTCCCTGCTGGGCGTGATCAATCGCGCAGTGGATTGGCGTGTCATGCTACTCGCTGCCTTGCTTATCACGTTGTCTTGGCGCAGCTGGATCTTCCTATCGGCAAATACGGAAAATCTGATGCTTATTTTGCCGGTCATGGACTCTCTGATCGGGGTGCTCTTTACGTTCATGCTGGGGTTTTCGATGAACTTTTTGTCTTTAAACCTGCCGGCTCGGGCGAGACGCATCATATTTTGGTTAGGCGCGATTTTGCTGTTGGCGCTCATGCAATGGCAGCTGATGCTGAACGACGTTTATTGGACGGGACATTGGATTCTGGTGGTGTGGACCCCAATGGTGGCGCTGGCGATCGCGCTGCTGGTCTTTAGCCTCCGGGAACCCACCTGGGAATGGCGATGGCTTGGCAGCAAGGTGTTTGTGTGGCTCGGACACGTGAGTTTTGGGATTTATTTATGGCACTTTCAAGTGATGCGGGCGCTGGTGCTGCTATGGCCCGAACTGTGGAACACGCCCTCGATGAGCCTGGCGGCCTTGGTCATCAGTCTGCCTGCCACTCTGGCGATGGCCGCCCTAAGTTATTACTGCGTGGAACGGCCCCTAATGGCTTGGGGAAAGCACCGTTTTAAGACGACAAGTGCTGGGCCCTCGGTCGAATAGGCGCATTAATGGTCGTTCCTAAGTGGGCGCCTGTCACGAGATGCTTTGGGCAATCACTGACCCTCAGACAGAGCATCTGAGGGTCACCGCGGAGTGTCCGTTGTGCGGAGTAGCGTTTTGATTAAAACAGGGCGCTGACGCACAGTGTCTTTCCGGCGGTTCTTTTCGAGGACGTGCTCTCCACGTTGCCATTGTGGTCAGACAATAACGCTAAGTCCTAAGTCCTAAGTGCTAAGTGCTAAGTGCCTAAGTGCCAAGTGCCAAGTGCCAAGTGCGCCAGGGCGACTGAGGTGACTCGGTAATGCACTACGCGACCCTTTAATCGATATGATGAATAGTGCTCGCGCGATATGAAGCGCTCCATGATGGATAGCGTCACAAACCGTGCATGTCTCTTCTGTGCATGCGATATTGGCGCAGACTCGAGAGGAGCAACCGTGCAGGTCCGAGTACGAAGCAGCCGGATTTAAAGCCGTACTCAGTCGCCGGATGTTGATCTGTGTCATGACGGGGTTTGCTTCCGGGATGCCGCTCTATCTTCTGATACAACTGGTGCCTGCGTGGTTGCGCGCCGCTGATGTGTCTTTGGCCGAAATCGGCCTCTTTGCATTGGTTGGTCTACCTTACACGTGGAAGTTCTTGTGGGCGCCCCTGATGGACCGTATTCGACCGCCCCTCGGCAGGCGGCGGGGCTGGATGTTGGTCACGCAGATCAGTCTGGTGCTGTCGATCGGTGCGTTAGGGTACCTTGACCCGCTGCACCAAACCGCTTTGGTCGCTGTGCTCGCATCGGTGATCGCGTTCTTGAGCGCTAGCCAAGATGTCGCGATCGACGCCTATCGGAGGGAGATACTCCCGGACGCTGAGCTGGGCTTGGGCAATGCCATTCACGTTCAAGCCTACCGTATCGCGAGTTTGGTGCCCGGTTCCCTGTCATTGATACTCGCCGATATGCTGCCCTGGACTGTGGTGTTTTGGGTCACCGCCGCCTTTATGACGGTTGGGATAGTGCTATCGCTCAGTATCCGCGAACCAGAGGACCTGAGCCCCCCCGCGCAAGGGCTCCGAGCCACGCTGTTGACGCCCTTCACTGAGTATTTCCATCGCGTTGGCTGGCGAACTGGGGCGCTGGCCCTCCTATTCATGGTGGCCTACAAGCTGGGCGACAACATGGCCACGGCATTGGCGACCCCCTTTTATCTCGATATGGGATTCTCAATGACTGAGATTGGGCTGGTGGCAAAGCACGCTGCATTGTGGCCCGCCATCGTCGGTGGATTGCTTGGCGGCTTCGCGATGCTCCGTTTGGGTATTAATCGCGCACTCTGGATCTTTGGGCTGATACAAATGTTGAGCATACTGGGCTTTGCTTGGCTTGCGAGCGGGGGAACCGAGTTGTGGCAGTTGGCCCTCGTGATTGCCTTCGAATACCTCGGGGTGGGTCTGGGCACGGCGGCGTTCACCGCGTTTATTGCCCGAGAATCGAGTAAAGCGTTTGCCGCGACGCAGTTCGCCCTATTTACCGCGTTGGCCGCGGTGCCGCGATCCTTGGCAAACGCGGTGACCGGCTTTGTCGTTGAAGAAACCGGTTGGACACTCTTTTTTCTGCTCTGTACGCTTCTAGCGTTGCCCGGCATGGCAATGTTGTGGTGGGTGGCTCCCTGGCGCCGTGAAGAAGAGCGTCAGCCGACAGAGGCGTCGAGTTGAGCGTGTCTTGCAGTAAGCGCGAGGTGCCGGTTCGCCTGATGCAGTGGGTCAATGCACGAATGGGACTGGCCGGGAGGTCAATAGGGTGAGATGGATCGTGTTTTTGTATCCGTGGCTTGAGCTATGGAGCCTATTGGCGCTGGGTAGCCGAACCAGCGCAGGCATGGCGATGTTGTGGGTGTTGGGTGCTGGTGTCCTGGGTGTGATCATGATCCGCGTGGCCGGTGCCCAAACGTTGGGACAGTTGCGCACGGCGCAGCAGTCGGGCAGCTTGCAGGCACAGCTGCTGCAAGACAATGTGGCGCTGGCGATTGTGGGCCTGCTCTTATTGATCCCCGGGATGGTGTCTGATGCCGTCGCCGTGCTGGTGCTTATAAGGCCTCTTCGAGGCTTGATTTACCGCGCTGTCGCACCCAGGGGCGGAGTCAGTGGGGCGTTCAGCGGTGGCTTCCAGAACACCCACCACTCCCAACAAGAAGACGACGGAGTCACGTTGGAAGGAGAATACGAGCAGGTCGGTGCACGGCGCGTTACCCCGCCGTCTCGAGATTCGGAGCCGCCGTCCCAGTAAAATCCTAAGTAATTGTTTTTATTAGCTTAAGTAAAATAAAGCCCAAGATGTGGGCTTTTTTTAGCACTCTCTATTGCAGAGTGCTAAAAAATACCTTGAAATGCGTCTCCTCGCCCCCATATACAGAGTAAGTCCAAGTTAGGGTCACTATAACGTCACATTTTTATTTTGGAGAGCAACACAAATGAAAATCCGTCCGCTGTACGACCGCGTGGTCGTTCGTCGCAAGGAAGAAGAAACGGCCACCGCAGGCGGCATCTTGCTGTCAGGGTCAGCCATAGAGAAGCCTAACCAAGGTGAAATCGTCGCAGTAGGCGACGGCAAGGTGCTGGACAATGGTGAGCAGCGTGCATTGGCTGTGAAGGTTGGCGATAAGGTCGTTTTTGGCCAATACGCTGGCAGCAACACCATCGAGGTGGACGGCGAAGAGCTGATCCTAATGAGCGAGAGTGAAATTTATGCGGTCGTTGAGTAAGCGAACCGTTCTGACCTGAAAGTAAAGGAAGAGTAAAAATGGCAGCTAAAGACGTATTTTGTGAAGGCGACGCTGTGAAGGCGACGCTGTGAAGGCGACGCTGTGAAGGCGACGCTGTGAAGGCGACGCTGGGCCCAAAAGGCCGTAATGTAATTTTAGAGAAGTCCTTTGGCGCACCGACCGTCACAAAAGATGGTGTATCGGTTGCGAAAGAAATCGAGCTGAAAGATCGATTCCAAAACATGGGCGCACAGATGGTGAAAGAAGTGGCGTCTCAAGCTTCTGACGCCGCCGGTGACGGCACCACGACAGCCACGGTATTGGCTCAGTCAATCGTCAATGAGGGGCTCAAGGCCGTTGCAGCGGGCATGAACCCAATGGACCTCAAACGCGGTATCGATAAGGCAGTGGTAGCTGCTGTAGAGGCGGTCTCAGGTATGAGCACGGCTTGCGCGGACACCAAGGCCATTGCACAGGTCGGCACGATCTCTGCGAATAGCGATACCTCAGTGGGCGAGATTATCGCTGAGGCGATGGATAAAGTCGGCAAAGAGGGCGTGATCACGGTAGAAGAGGGATCTGGTCTTGAGAATGAGCTGGACGTGGTCGAGGGCATGCAGTTCGATCGCGGTTATCTCTCGCCTTACTTCATCAACAATCAGGACAACATGTCCGCTGAGGTTGAAGAGCCCTACATTCTGTTAGTCGACAAGAAGATCTCTAACATTCGAGAGTTGCTGCCCGTTCTTGAGCAGGTTGCTAAGGCGTCACGCCCCCTGGTGATTGTGGCAGAAGACGTCGAAGGCGAAGCGCTGGCGACTTTAGTGGTCAATAACATGCGCGGTATCGTGAAAGTGGCGGCCTGTAAGGCGCCTGGCTTTGGCGATCGACGCAAGGCAATGCTGCAGGATATCGCTATCCTGACCGGCGCCACTGTGGTCTCTGAAGAGGTGGGTTTGGATCTCGAGAGCACCACACTCGAGCACCTAGGCAACGCGAAGCGCATCACCATGGACAAGGACAACAGCACGATTGTTGACGGTTCAGGTGATGCAGACGCCATTAAGACGCGCGTCAGCGAGATTCGAGTGCAAATCGAGAACACTTCTTCTGATTACGATCGGGAAAAGCTCCAAGAGCGCGTTGCGAAGCTGGCGGGCGGCGTTGCCGTCATTAAGGTCGGCGCGGCGACAGAGATCGAGATGAAGGAAAAGAAGGCGCGGGTTGAAGATGCCTTGCATGCGACAGCCGCAGTTGAAGAGGGCGTTGTTGCTGGTGGTGGTTCTGCTCTAATTAGATCTCTAGAAGCTTTAGAAAAAATTACTGGTGACAACGAAGATCAGAACGTTGGAATTAATATTGCTAGAAAAGCTTTTGAAGCACCTTTAAGACAGATAGTGGCAAATGCTGGCGAAGAGTCATCAGTTATTGTTGCTAAGGTTCGTCAAGGTGAGGGTAACTTCGGTTACAACGCAGCCACCGGTGAGTATGGCGATATGATCGAAATGGGTATCTTGGATCCCGCAAAAGTGACGCGTGCTGCCTTGCAGGCCGCGGGTTCAGTTGCCGGCCTCATGATCTCCACGGAAGTCATGATTGCGGAGTCGCCGAAGGATGATGCAGCTGCACCCGGCATGCCAGACATGGGCGGCATGGGTGGCATGGGCGGCATGATGTAAATACCGCTTCAGCGGTTACACTAGAAGCCCGGCCTGTGCCGGGCTTTTTTTTGGCCGTCTTTCGATAACGAGCGTGACCATTTACTGTGAGCGAAAAACAGTCAGATCAGCTACTGGCTGCTGCAATATAAAGTGAGCCTATCATCCCGCTTTTGAGTCGCGGTGCGATATACTCCACTCCGACGTCGGGCTTTATGCCGTCATCAAAAAACTAGGAGACGCACGCATGGCTTATGTAGAGTTTTTCTTTCGTTATTTTCACGTGTTGGCCGGAATCGTTTGGATCGGCATGCTGTATTACTTTAATTTCGTCCAGACTGAATATTTCAAAGAGGCGGAAGCCAGTGCCAAATCAGATGCAATGGCTAAGCTTGCGCCACGTGCCTTGTGGTGGTTTCGTTGGGGCGCCATGCTGACCTTCCTGACCGGTGCTTACCTGTTCCAAAAAGTCGGAGGCTTTGCGGCCGCCATGCCCGCCATTTGGATGGGCGCGCTGGCAGGTACGTTTATGTTCCTCAATGTGTGGTTGGTGATTTGGCCAAACCAGCAGATTGTATTGGGCATGAAAGAAGGTGATGGTCCAGCTGCGGCGGCAAAAGCCGGACTCGCGAGCCGAACCAATACCTTGTTTTCTGGGCCAATGCTGCTGGGCATGTTGGGTTCTAAGTACTTAGCCGATATTTCAACGCAGGCAGCGGGCACCGTCTCGGATCTCGGCTTGTACACCGCATTGGGTTTGATTGTGGTGCTGGAGATCAACGCCTTGTTTGGCAAAATGGGCCCGATGAAATCAGTATTGGGTGTTGTCCACTGTTCGTTATTGCTGATGGCCGCTGTGTTAGGTATTTTGCTTTACCTGTAACGGGCAAAAAGCCTTTTTGAGTAAGCGGTCTTTAGGCCGCTTTTTTTTGTCTAGCCGCTGGTGTGATCGCGACAATATGCTGTCACAGCAAGCCAGCGGGCTTGATCTGGTGGATGGTATCAATGACAGCGAAACGCTTTTTAGGCGAGCATCGGCTAACCGGAGCGTGCCAGAGACCCAGGAAGACCTCGCGCAAGGGAGCCACGCGGTCATGAAGCGCTTTCTGACCTTCTGCTTGCTTCTGTTCAGTGCCTCCTCGTCGCTGGCCAATACCCTCGTGCTGGTGTCGATCGATGGTTTCCGCTGGGATTATTTGGATTGGCCGGAGGCGCAGAACATCAAGCGAATGGCCGAGCAGGGTGTTCGGGTCAATCAGTTGCAAGCGGTCTACCCCTCGAAAACGTTCCCCGCTCATTTATCAATCGCGACGGGGCTGCGGCCAACGGACCACGGCGTGGTGGATAATTATTTTTGTCGCAGTGATCGACCCGATTGTTACCGGATGGGGTCTGGCCAAAAGGACCCTGATTGGCTAGCGGGCACACCACTGTGGACGCTGGTTGAGCAGCAGGGTGGACGTGCCTCCACTTTTTTCTGGCCCGAATCTGACGCTAAATTTGACGGTATTCTGCCGACAGATTATCGGGCCTACGATGTCAGTGTCAGTCCGTCAGATAAAGTGCGGCAGGCCACCGAGTGGCTCTCGCTACCGGAGGTCGATCGACCTGACTTGGTGACTTTGTACTTTTCCAAAGTGGACTCCAGTGGACATACTTATGGTCCTGATGCGCCTGAGACAAAGGCCGCCATCGCAGAGACAGATTATTGGGTGGGTCAGTTATGGCGGGCCATTCAAGATATCAATCGTCGGCAGGATGCTGAGATCAGTCTCATCTTGTTGTCCGATCACGGCATGTCTGCGGTCGATCCGAGCCTGTTTATTGACACCAATACCTTGCCGCGTCCGAAGGGATTTCGACGCGTTAATAGCAGCACACGCGTGATGTACTACCGACGAGATCCTAAAGCGGATGTGGCGGCACTGGCAGCCACTTTACGCGAGGCGTCGAATGGGCGCTATCGGGTGGTCTCCGATGAGACGCTTGCTGAGCGGCACTACAAGAATCACCCTGCCGTCGCTGATCTGATTATTGAGACAGACCCGCCAAGACTGTTTCGTCATGGGGGTGCGCAGGGACCCGATTTGCGAGGCATGCACGGATACCCTGCGGAGGTGGAGGACATGGCAGCCTTTTTGGTGGCGATCGGTCCGGGTTTTTCCGTGGGTAAGGTGATTCCCAAGGCACATCAGCTCGATGTCTACCCGATTGCGGCAACCCTGCTGGATTTATCACTTCCCGATGGCATTGTCAGCCAGGGCGGGACTCTGCGTGATGCGTTGGCACAGCCGATACGGGAATAATGCCCCCGGTGCACATGCGCGCTAGGGTCGCGATATAATCTAACGCTTTCGAGACTGAGTACTTGGTATGTCCCGTGATGACCTTAACGAGATTCCGTCCTTTACCGCTAACCGCGATGAAGCAGTCAGCTCGGCTCCCCGCGGTGCTATCCCGCCGCGTGCTGCCAGGGCGGAAGCGGGTCTGGGTTTGACGGCTCGGTTGGTATTGACGATAGCGCTCGCGCTAGCAGCCACTGCCTGTGCGTGGGCGTGGCAGTTACAAACGCTTGCCGATACCTCGCGTACGCAACAATTGGCGCTGCAGGGGCGCGTTGCGGACCTCGAGGCATTACTGTCAGACACTGATGACACCGTTAATAAGTCGGCGGCTGCGATGAGTGCACAAATACGGTTAATTGACACCGAAGTGCGCAAGCTATGGGATGCCCGCAAAGTGAGCAATGGCAAACTGACGAAGGTCGAGAAGAGCGTTGTTGCTCAGAAAAAGACCATCACTAAACTTACCAGCACAACCACAGCACACGACAGCACGTTAGAGACGATGCAGGCTGAGTTGTCCGCGTTGACTAAAGTCGCGGGTGATTTAGAGCGTTTAGCCGCCAGTGCACAACGCGCTCAGACGGATGTTGAGCGGTTGGCCGATGGCTTGAACAAATCAAACCTCGAGCGCGCTGCGCTACGCAAGCAAGTCGAGAGTAATGGTGAGTGGATCGAATCGATTAACGCATTCCGTCGGCAGGTAAATGCCAACATGGTCGAGTTAGAGGCAGAAGTCGCGGCGCTCATCGCGCCCACCATGCAATAGTCAACGCGCAAAGGCAGCGGGAGTCCCAAGGATATGACAGTCATTCAGGAACGAGATCTTATCGACAGTGTTGCTGATGCACTGCAGTTTATCTCTTACTACCACCCGCTCGATTTTATACAGGCGGTGCATCGTGCGTGGGAGAGGGAGCAAAACCCTGCAGCGAAAGACGCCATGGCACAGATTCTAATCAATTCTAGAATGTGTGCGGTCGGCCACCGACCGCTCTGCCAAGACACGGGTATTGTGACGGTCTTTGTTGAAGTCGGCATGAGTGTTCGCTGGGAGACAGAGCGTTCCCTCGATGACATGATTAACGAGGGGGTGCGACGCGCTTATAACCACCCCGATAACAAGCTTCGGGCATCTATTCTTAATGACCCCGCAGGGCGTCGCGAGAATACCCGTGATAATACGCCGGCGGTTATCCATACCCGACTGGTGCCTGGCAGTAGCGTGAGCGTGCAGGTGGCGGCCAAAGGGGGGGGATCCGAAAATAAGGCTAAGCTGGCGATGCTTAACCCCTCGGATAGCATTGTTGACTGGGTTGCCGAAACGTTGCCGACTATGGGCGCGGGATGGTGTCCCCCCGGGATACTGGGTATTGGTATTGGCGGTACGGCGGAAAAGGCGATGATACTGGCCAAAGAGTCGCTGATGGCCCCCGTGGATATTCACGAGCTTCGAGCCAGAGGGCCACAGAGCCGCACGGAAGAGTTGCGATTAGAGATTATGGACGTCGCTAATCGAACGGGGATTGGTGCACAGGGTTTGGGCGGCCTCACCACTGTACTCGATGTGAAGATTATGGATTACCCGACCCATGCCGCCTCACTGCCCGTTGCGATGATCCCGAACTGCGCCGCGACACGGCATGCGCATTTCAAGCTGACCGGGGAGGGGCCTGCGCTTCAAACCCCCCCAGATATTACCCAGTGGCCTGAGATTAGCTGGGAGCCGGGTGAATCGGTCCGTAAAGTGAATCTGGATACGGTCACTCGAGAGGAAATCCATACCTGGATGCCCGGAGATACGCTGCTTCTCTCCGGCACCATGCTGACAGGGCGTGACGCGGCGCATAAACGCATGACCCAGATGTTAGAGCAGGGTGAGCCTTTACCCGTCGATCTCCGGGGCAAGTTTATTTACTACGTGGGACCGGTGGACCCCGTGCGTGACGAGGCAGTCGGCCCGGCTGGTCCCACGACCGCGACGCGAATGGACAAATTTACTGACTATATTCTCGATCAAACAGGACTAGCGGGCATGATTGGTAAGGCAGAGCGCGGCCCGGTGGCAGTAGAAGCCATTAAAAAGCATGGCGCGGTCTATCTGATGGCGGTGGGCGGTGCCGCCTATCTGGTGTCGAAAGCGGTGACCAAGGCCGAAGTGGTGGCCTTCGAAGATCTGGGTATGGAGGCCATTTACGCCTTCACTGTGAAGGATATGCCGGTTAGCGTGGCGGTGGATAGTCAGGGAGAGTCGGTTCACGTGACCGGACCCAAACACTGGAAAGCACAGATTGAAGAGCAGGCGCTTGAGCTCATCTGAGTCGCTTTACTGGCACGATTACGAAACGTCGGGGGCGGACCCCACTCAGGACCGACCGTGGCAGTTTGCGGGTATCCGGACCGACACTGAATTGAATATTGTCGGCGAACCGCTGACGCTCTATGCGCAACCGACAGAGGATCGATTGCCACATCCTGCAGCGGTGCGCGTCACCGGTATTACACCCCAAGAAGCCTATGAAAAGGGCGTCCCCGAAGCGACTTTTATTAGCCGTATTCTGGCGGAACTCGCCAAGCCCAATACCTGCACCGTGGGCTATAACTCGATTCGCTTCGATGATGAAGTCACCCGCTTTACGCTGTGGCGCAATCTGCGTGATCCTTATGCGCGAGAGTGGCAAAATGGCAATAGCCGCTGGGATCTGCTCGATGTGGTCCGCGCATTTTGGGCGCTGAGCCCCAATGGACTCGAGTGGCCACAGCGTGACGATGGTTTGACTAGCTTTCGTCTAGAAGCCCTCACGGCCGCTAACGGGATTGAACATGGCGCCGCTCACGATGCGTTAGCCGATGTGATCGCGACGATCGAAATGGCGAAGCGCTTGAAGCAATCTAATGCGCGCTTGTTTACCACGCTGTATGCCAATCGCAGTAAACGGGCGGTCAGTGCGCTCATCGATATTCCGAGACTGAAGCCGGTCGTCTATGTCTCGGGGATATTCGGTGCGGCAAGGCATAACGTCGCCCTCATAGTGCCGCTTGCTTGGCACCCCGATAATAAGAGTGAGGTCATCTGTGCTGATCTGGCTGGCAGCACTGAGTATCTCGATCAGCCAGCAGCGGAGTTGCGTGAGTCGCTGTTTGCGCCGGCATCAGCGCGATCAACAGAGGCCGTTCGACCGCCGCTGACAGCAGTGCGTCTCAATCGCGCGCCGGTGCTTTTGCCTGCCGATTGGCTCGCGGGTGAAACCGCAGAACGACTCGGCTTGGATGGGGATCATCACCGCGCACATCTGGCCGCGTTGCGGGCAGCGCGCGCTGCGAATGAGGAAGCTTTCGTTGCGCGGTTTCAGGATATTTGGCGTGACCGGGCGTTTCCGCCGCGGACCGATCCCGATCAGATGCTCTACGATGGTTTCATCAACGATGCCGACCGTGCTCTGTGCCAGCAGATCCTGCAACAAGAGCCGGCGGCTTTGGCATCGCAGAGCTGGCCTTTTACTGATCCACGATTGCCCGAGCTATTGTTCCGCTATCGCGCGCGTAATTTCCCTGACAGTCTGTCTGAAGACGAGGGAGACCAGTGGCGCGAGCACTGCCAATGGCAGCGAAAAGAGGGCGACTTCAATCAGGACACGTTTACACAGGCGTTGGTGGAGGAGCGTGCGCGCGCCGACATCACGCCAGCAACGACGCGTGCGCTGGATGCGTTGGAGCAATGGGTGAGAGACCTGTCAGTCTAGGGTTGATCAAGGCTACAATGGTGTGATGCGCTAAAAGTGTGGTCTGTGTCGGGTCTCGGCCTGAGCACGATGTTAAGTCAGCCCGATGCCAAGGTAGCTCAATGGGATGATGTCGACCACATGCTAGCGGGCCATCAATAGGGGAGCCTATATCGTGCAATTTGCCGGTAGCCATATTCTTGGTATCAGCCAATTTGAAAGAGGGGATGTGGAGCGCCTATTTACTGTGGCGGATCAGATGCGTCCCTATGCGCACCGCGAGCGCATCACCCGGGTGCTCGAGGGGGCGATTTTAGGCTCCATGTTTTTTGAGCCCTCCACTCGAACCCGCATCAGCTTTGGCAGCGCCTTCAACCTGCTGGGTGGTGAGGTGCGGGAGACGACGGGCTTCGAGCATTCAGCGATTGCCAAGGGAGAGTCACTGTACGACACCGCCCGAGTCTTGAGCGGTTACTCAGATATTATTGTCATGCGCCACCCTGAAGAAGGTTCGGTTTCTGAATTTGCTGCTGCAAGCCGGGTACCGGTTATCAACGGGGGAGACGGTGCCAATGAGCACCCCAGTCAAGCCTTGCTGGATTTATACACCATTCGCTCTGAACTGGCCGGTCGGGACCGCGGGCTGGATAGTCTTAGAATTGCGATGGTGGGCGACCTCCGGTTCGGCAGAACGGTTCACTCGCTGTGTAAATTACTATCGCTCTATGATCACCTCCGCATCAGCTTGGTCTCGCCAGAGGCATTGCGAATGCCTGCAGATGTGGTGGAGACACTGCGGCGAGCAGGGCACGACGTGCTGGAGACAGAGGTATTGGAATCGGGCATTACGGATGTCGACATTGTTTACAGCACGCGTATACAAGAGGAGCGCTTTAATACGAGGGAGGAGGCTGACCTCTATCGTGGGCGGTTCCGTCTGAATCAAAGCGTTTACACCGCCAACTGTGAACCCAATACGGTGATCATGCACCCCCTTCCAAGGGATTCTCGTGAAGGTGCTCAGGAACTGGACATTGATCTCAACGACAATCCCAACCTCGCCATTTTTCGTCAGAGTGATAACGGCGTGATTGTGAGGATGGCGTTGTTTGCGCTGATACTCGATGTTGCCGAGCAGGTGGATCAGCACGCGGTGCCGGTCAGCTGGTATACGGAGCGGCGGTTTTGACGCCATTCCAGCCCCGCTTTGGTGCTGGAGACGTTGACGTACAGCGCCAGGAGCGCAGCTTCAGCGGCTATTTTTCTGTCGACACGCTGACCCTACGTCATCGATTGCACAGCGGTGAATGGTCTGACTCGATGCGGCGCGAGGTGTTTCAGCGCGGCGATGCCGTGGCGGTGCTGCCTTGGGATATGGCGACCGATGAGTTAGTGCTGATTGAGCAGCTGCGGGTTGGGGCGATCCGAGACAACGACAGCCCGTGGATGCTTGAGCTGATTGCCGGCATTGTCGAGGAGGGGGAATCCGATATCAATGTGGCGCACCGAGAAGCGGATGAAGAGGCAGGCTGCATCTTAGGCCGCCTCGAGTCTATCGCCACATTTTATCCCAGCGCCGGCGCCTGCTCTGAGCAAATCCGAGTGTTTGTGGGTGAGCTGGTGAGTGCGAAGCCCGGGACGATTCAGGGGCTCGACAGCGAGCACGAGGATATTCTGGTGCACCAATTCCCTCGCCATACCGTGTTGGCCATGCTGGACCAAGGTCAGATAAACAACGGACATACCTTGATCGCGCTGTATTGGTTGGCGCGTCATGGTGAGCGTCTGCGCGCGGCGTGGCTCGACGATCAAAATGACTGAGCCGAGTCAGCCTGATGAAGTAGAGGACGAAAAATCGGCTTCGAGTGCATCGGTGGGTGATCCCGCTGAGTTAGTGCGCTCGAGCGCCGTCGTTGGTGTCGCGACGCTGTTGTCCCGCGTGCTCGGGCTGTTGAGAGATGTGGTGCTGGCCAATTTGATTGGTGCTAGCAGTAACGCCGACGCGTTCTTTGTGGCCTTTAAGATCCCGAATTTTTTGCGACGATTGTTTGCGGAAGGGGCCTTTGCCCAGGCCTTTGTGCCGGTGCTTGCTCAGACCCGGGAGCAGGGTGGCAATACTGCCGTTCGCGAGTTGATCGACCGCGTTGCAGGCATGTTGGGGGGTATCTTGACGGGTCTGACGGTGTTGACCGTGATGGCCTCGCCTTTGGTTGCTGTGTTATTTGCGCCTGGCTTTTTGCGTGATCCCGCCAAGCTGGCGCTCACCGGCGATTTGATTAAGCTGACATTTCCTTACTTATTGCTCATTTCATTGACGGGTTTTGCCGGCGCTATTCTCAATAGTTATCAACGGTTTGCCGTTCCCGCATTGACGCCGATCCTGCTCAATCTGTCATTAATTGCAGCCGCCTTATGGGTGGCTCCTGGCTTTGATGAGCCCGTGGTTGCGCTGGCGTTGGGCGTGTTGATCGCGGGGTTTGCTCAGCTCCTGTTTCAGTTGCCCGCGTTAGCGGCGATCGATCTAGTGCCGCGGCCCCGCTGGGAGCCCGGGCACGCAGGCGTAAGACGGATTCTTATCTTGATGGTGCCGGCGCTGTTTGGTGTGTCCGTGAGCCAGATCAATCTGTTACTCGATACCGTATTGGCCTCCTTGCTGCCTGCGGGCAGCGTATCGTGGTTGTATTACTCCGATAGATTGACGGAACTGCCACTGGGTATTTTTGCGATTGCGATTGCCACGGTGATATTGCCGGCGCTATCCGGGCAGCGCGCTCGCGCTGATGATCCCGCGTTTGCAGGCACGCTGTCTTGGGCGGTACGCAGTGTTGGCTTTATTGCTATCCCAGCAACGCTGGCGCTGGCGATCCTGGCAGAGCCATTATTAGTGACGCTGTTTCAATACGGCGCTTTTGGTGCCGACGATCGATTCATGGCAGCGGCAAGTTTGCGAGCGTATACCCTCGGCTTGGGCGCGTTTATGTTGGTCAAAGTGTTAGCGCCCGGATTCTATGCCCGCGAAGATATGAAAACACCGGTTCGAATTGGGGTCATCGCAATGGTCACCAATATGGTGCTCAATATGCTATTTGTTTTTCCTCTGATGTGGTGGTTTGAGATGGGTCACGTGGGTCTGGCACTGGCGACAAGCGTGGCTGCGTGGTTAAACGCAACGCTGCTTTATCGTGGCTTACACCGAGCAGGGATTCTCGTACTCGAGGCTTCCGCTAAGCAATGGCTCATCAAAATTATGGCCTCGGCTGCGGTAATGAGTGTGTTATTACTCCAGATAACGCCCGAGATGGTGATATGGACAGAGTGGCTGTGGTGGGAGCGAGGGATCACGATAGCGATGCTGTGCCTGGCGGGTTTAGCAGCATTTCTGGCCAGCTTATGGATTTTGGGTGGCCGGATCGATCATCTCAAGCGCTGAGCCTGAGAGCGGCGTGACTAAGACGTGTCTCCGGCTGATCCAAGCGGCGCTGAGCGGTATACTGCCCTCTTTTACGAAGCGGGAACCGAGCCGGTGATGCAGCTCATTCGCGGTCAACATAATCTAAGGTCGCAACATCGTGGTTGCGCGGTGACGATTGGTGCCTTTGACGGTGTCCATTTGGGGCATCAAGCGGTACTTGCGCATCTCAAAAGACAGGCGCTGCTATTGGAGATCCCCACCACTGTGGTCACCTTCGAGCCGCTCCCGCGGGAGTATTTAACGCCTTTGGAAGCCCCCCCTCGCATCACCACGTTGCGCGACAAGTGGCCACTCCTGGAGGCTTGTGGCGTCGACCGCGTGTTATGTCTGCCTTTCAACGAACGCCTCAGGCAACTCACGGCCCGACAGTTTGTCGAGCAAATTTTTGTAGACGGATTGGGTGCCCAGTATCTGGCATTTGGAGATGATTTTCATTTTGGTAATCAGAGAGAAGGCGACCTGGAATATGTCCGCGCGCTATCGGACGAATTTGGCTATGCTGTCGCCCCG
Organism: uncultured Luminiphilus sp.; assembly: GCA_905182485.1. Lineage (GTDB taxonomy): Bacteria > Pseudomonadota > Gammaproteobacteria > Pseudomonadales > Halieaceae > Luminiphilus. The sequence goes on along the minus strand of CAJJBO010000012.1, from coordinate 15,873 downwards.
ACCGCCACACTCGAGGCGGCGGGAGAGCGGGTGAGTAGCACACGAATTCGAGCGGCGCTCGAGGTGGGCGATTTTGATGACGCAGCGCGGTTGCTGGGGCGGCCTTTCGAACTGGCGGGCCGAGTGCAGCACGGACAGAAGCTGGGCCGACAGCTAGACGCGCCTACCGCTAATATTGCACTGCATAGAATCCGATCACCGCTGCACGGCGTTTATGCTGTCAGCGTTTGGGGTGGCGGTCTCGAGGGCGCGCAGGGCGTGGCTAACGTCGGTGTCAAACCCACCATTGGTGAGTGTTTGGAAGCAACCCTCGAGGTGCACGTTTTGGAGGGCTCCCCGGATCTTTATGGTGAGAGATTAACGGTGCGTTTTCGACATAAGTTGCGAGAGGAGCAGAAGTTCCCCTCGTTAGAGGCCCTTAAGGCCGGTATCAAGGCGGATAAAGCTAACGCGAGCGCGTGGCTAAGCGACCACGGATAAAGTATGAGTGATTACAAGGCGACACTAAACCTGCCTCAACAGATTTTCCTATGAAGGCCAATCTGGCTCAGCGTGAACCGGATCGACTCAAGGCGTGGGAAGCCATGGACCTGTACGGTCAGATTCGGCAAGCGAGCAAAGATAAACCAACTTTCATCCTGCACGATGGCCCGCCCTACGCTAACGGTCAGCTCCATGTGGGGCATGCGATCAATAAAATCCTGAAAGACATCATTATCAAATCAAAAACCTTATCGGGCTTTAATGCGCCTTATGTGCCGGGCTGGGATTGCCACGGCTTGCCGATTGAGCTCAATGTTGAAAAGAAAGTAGGGTAAACCTGGCCACAAGGTTTCCCCTGCCGAGTTTAGACAGCACTGTCGTGACTACGCTCGTAAGCAAGTGGACGCACAAAAGACCGATTTCATGCGCATGGGGGTATTTGGCGACTGGCAAAACCCCTATCTCACCATGGACTCCGCATTTGAGGCTAATGTGGTTCGCGCGTTAGCGAATGTTGTTGAGCAGGGCCATTTGCAGCGGGGCTTCAAGCCCGTTCACTGGTGTCTCGATTGTGGATCAGCGCTCGCTGAGGCAGAGGTCGAGTATCGCGATAAGCAATCGTCGGCGGTCGATGTGTTGTTTCCATTTGTCGACGCAGAAGAGGCCGGCAAGCGGCTTCACTGTGATGCCGACCATGCCAGCGGCGTGGTGATTTGGACGACAACACCTTGGACGCTGCCCGCTAATCGCGGCGTGGCGTTATCCGCGGCACTCGATTACGTGCTGTTGGGGGTAGCCGGACGCGGTGTATTAGTGGCTGAAGCCTTAGCGGAAACCTGCGCACAACGTTTTGGCGCTGATGAGGTTACCGTGCTGGGGCGTGCTAAGGGAGCGGACCTTGAGGGGCTGCTGCTGTTACCGCCGTTTGATGATCAGCCAGTACCCATCGTATTGGGAGAGCACGTCACAACCGACGCAGGCACGGGGTGCGTGCATACGGCGCCCGCTCATGGACAGGAAGATTTTGAAATGGGCCGCCGTTATGACCTAGAGGTTTACAACCCAGTGGGCGGTAACGGGGTGTATCACCCGGGAACACCGGTGTTTGCCGGACAGCATATTTTTAAAGCAAACGACGATATTGTTGCCGCCTTAGCGGATCGTCAACGCTTGTTGTGTCACCAACCGTTCGAGCACAGCTACCCTCATTGCTGGCGCCACAAGACCCCCATTATTTTTCGTGCAACGCCGCAATGGTTTATCAGCATGATGGGGAATGGGTTGCTCTCTGCCGCACAGGCGGCGGTAGAAGGCGTGCAATGGATACCGGATTGGGGTCGTGCCCGCATCGACAGTATGTTGGCTGATCGGCCGGACTGGTGTATCTCCCGTCAGAGGACGTGGGGCGTTCCGATTACCTTGTTCATCCACAAGGTGACAGGAGAAATACATCCCAATACCTTGGCACTTATGGCATCGGTTGCCGAATTGATTGAGCAAGGTGGCATTGATGCGTGGTTTGATTTGGATCCCGCTGAGTTGTTGCAGGCCGATGCTGACCAATATGAAAAAGTGACGGACACCTTGGATGTTTGGTTTGACTCAGGCGTTACTCATGCCTCAGTCATAGATGCTCGGGAGGAGCTGCATTGGCCAGCAGATTTGTATCTGGAAGGCTCCGACCAACACCGAGGGTGGTTTCAATCCTCGTTACTCACGGGCGTGGCGATCCATCAGGGGGCGCCTTACCGGAGTGTCCTAACACATGGTTTTACCGTGGACGGCGATGGACGCAAGATGTCTAAATCCCTCGGCAATATCATTCCCGCAGGAAAAGCGATGCAGGAGTTGGGGGCCGATGTGTTGCGCCTTTGGGTGTCGGCGGCAGACTACCGCAATGAAATTTCCGCCTCTGACGAAATTTTTAAGCGAACGGCAGATGCCTATCGTCGAATACGAAATACCGCACGATTCTTACTCGCTAATCTCGCCGGCTTTGACCCTGAGAGAGACTGTCTGCCGACTGAGCAATTGTTGCCGCTCGATCGCTGGATTCTGGAGCAGGCTCATGAGCTGCAGGCCGATATTTGCTCGGCTTACGAGCAATACCAATTCCATCACGTTTACCACAAGGTCCATAATTTCTGCAGTGGCGAACTCGGTGGCTTTTACCTCGACATTATTAAAGACCGGCAATACACAACAGGAGCCGAGTCCATGGCTCGCCGCTCTGCGCAAACCAGCTTATATCATCTTGCTGAGGCGCTGTGCCGCTGGATTGCGCCGATCCTCAGTTTTACGGCGGAGGAAATTTGGGAGAACGTACCCGGTGACCGTTTGTCGTCAGTCTTCTTAGCCGAGTGGTATGAGCACTTGCCCATGCCCGCCGGCGAGAGTGCATTGGACAGTACATTTTGGAGTCAGATGATGAGCGTGCGGCAGCAGGTCAACAAGGCCTTAGAGTTGCAGCGAGCAGAGGGTGTGTTGCGAGGTTCCCTCGATGCGTCAGTGACCCTCTATGCCGACACCGCATTGGCAGAGCAGCTCCGGGCCTTAGGAGACGAACTGCGTTTTGTCTTGATTACCTCAGAGGTCACCGTTGCCGATTGGAGATCGGCCCCGCAGGCCGCGATGGAAGCAGAAGGTTTGGCCCTGCGAATCGTTGCCGAACCGGCGAGTAGTGAAAAGTGCGAGCGGTGTTGGCATCGCCGCCCCGATGTGGGCGAGCATGCAAACCACCCGACACTCTGCGGTCGTTGTGTGAGTAATATCGAGGGCCCTGGGGAGGTAAGGCAGTTTGCCTGACGAGTCTGGTTGGGGTGCCCGGTGGCAACGCCCTTGGGTGGGGTTGGCGATTGCGGTAGTGGTGGTGGTGCTGGATCAATGGACCAAACAGATTGCGGTAGACCAACTCAGTTATCGCTATCCCGTGCCAGTGACGAGTTGGTTTGATTGGATGTTGACTTACAATACGGGCGCCGCTTTTAGTTTTTTGGCTGATGCAGGGGGCTGGCAGCGCTACTTTCTCTCCGCTATTGCCTTGTTGGTCAGCGTATTTATTGTGGTGTGGTTATGGCGCTTGGCACCTGCCGACCGCATATTGACCGCGCCATTGGGTCTCATTCTCGGTGGCGGTGTGGGGAATTTGATTGATCGGGTGGCGCAAGGGCATGTGGTGGACTTTATCTCCCTTCACTATGAGGAGTGGTTTTGGCCCGCTTTTAACCTTGCCGACGCTGCCATTACAGCTGGAGCGAGTTGCTGGGTCATTATTATGCTAATGGGAAAGGCTTCCCCAATTGAGAAACCCCCCGTATCCTAATGCTATGAATATTGAGATTGAGAGCAACACGCGCGTGACCCTAAACTTTTCGTTATCTCTTGAAGATGGCGAGGAAGTTGATTCGAACTTTGGCGCTGACCCAGTGAGTTTTGTCATGGGTGATGGCTCCTTATTGCCGGGTTTTGAGCGGCGTTTGCTGGGTATGCGACCGGGTGATGAAGCGGAGTTTCGGATTCCGCCGGCGGACGGTTTTGGCGAGCCTCAGGACGATAACGTTCAGTCCTTGCCGCGCCGTGATTTTGATGAAGAATCCCTAGCCCCCGGCATGCTGTTTTCGTTCGCAGACGCGGCGGGTGGTGAAGTGCCTGGGATGGTCGCTGAAGTGAGTGAGGAAACGGTCAAAGTGGACTTCAATCACCCTTTATCGGGAAGAACGATCAATTTTAAGGTGCGCATTGCGCAAGTGGAGCCAGCGGAACTGCATTGATGGATATCGTACTCGCTAATCCGCGCGGATTTTGTGCGGGAGTCGACCGAGCAATAGACATTGTTAATCGGGCCCTCGAGGTGTTTGGTCGCCCTGTGTATGTCCGTCATGAGGTGGTTCATAACCGTCATGTTGTGGATGATCTTCGCGATCGCGGTGCTATCTTTGTCGATGAATTGGCTGAGGTGCCCGATGATGCGATTGTCATTTTTAGTGCGCACGGAGTCTCTCGAGCGGTGCAAGATGAGGCCGATGGGCGAGGACTAAAGGTGTTCGATGCCACGTGCCCGTTGGTGACCAAGGTGCATGTCGAAGTCACCGCCTTCAGTCGGGCAGGTCGGGAATGCGTCTTAATTGGTCATGCGGGTCATCCAGAGGTTGAGGGAACTATGGGTCGCCATATTAATAAAAACCTTAGCAATATTTACTTGGTTCAAGATGAAGATGCAAGCTCAAATTCTTGAGGTAGAAAAACCAGATAATTTAGCATATTGTTACGCAAACAACCTTGTAGTGTTGACGATACCCAAAGTGATTGATGCGCTGCGCGCGCGCTTCATTGATATTCAAGGACCCCGAAAAGACGATATCTGTTATGCCACTCAGAATCGTCAGGATGCGGTCAAATCGCTCGCCGAAGCGGTCGACCTTGTGTTGGTAGTGGGTTCGGCTAACAGCTCTAACTCGAATCGATTGCGAGAATTAGCTGAGCGTTGCGGCGCCAGCGCCTATTTGATCGACGATGCCAGCATGATCGATCCTACTTGGCTGGACGATGCGCGAGCCGTGGGGGTCACTGCCGGTGCTTCGGCACCTGAATTACTGGTAGAAGAAGTCATCGATACGTTGCGGCAGCGGGGGATTGCCACTGTTAGGGACCTCGAGGGACGTGAAGAAAATGTGACCTTCTCTCTGCCGAAAGCGCTGCGAATACCTACCGTGGCGGTGGACTAGGCACTCGCCCCCCCAAACTGCTCGGCCTTAACGAGGGCTGAACGGCGATAGGCGAGACTAGCGAGGCCACCTGACGGTTTGGTGCCAGCTCACGCTGCGTCGTATTGATGCCGTGCCATTCAGCGGTCAAATACCAACACTGATCATCGTAAATAAGCGTCGACATGGTGTTTTATTGTTTAGGCTGTGATGTTGTCGCGATGGATGACGCTGGAATGCAATCGCATCGGGGCCTGACGCTATTGGAATGCCTCTTGGCAGTGGCGATTGTTGCCTTACTGTCAGCCATGAGTGTGCCCACCTTTCGAGATCAATTGGCGGCAGCACGGGCTCGCGCGGGCGCCCATCAGTTGTACAGCATGGTGCAGACTGCGCGCAGCACCGCGCTGCTATCGGGTGAAGACAGCATGCTGTGCCCCTCGCAGCACCTAGAGGCAGAACAACCGACCTGTGAGGGACATTTTGGAGAGTCCGTTGTGCTGATGAACCCGGCCGGATTGTCAGCGACGCTGCACAAGGTCTGGTTGCCACTTGAGGGCGTCACGGTACGCAACCGAGCGGGCACCACGGTAGTGGGTGGCACATTACGATGGGACCGGTATGGATTTGGTAATCGTAACGTGACCTTATCGGTGTGCTCGGGCGGGCATAACTGGTCCGTTGTGGTGAATCGCTTGGGCAGGCCCAGATTGGCAAGGCAGTGGGGTGCGTGTCCCTGATCTATGTGTCCTGTCTTAGGTGAATCAGTGGAAAAGAGCGCCGAGGGGCGATTCAGGGGGCAGAAATACGTTACCCTTCGCGCCTTGGCTTGGCCTGCGACCACACGAGATAAGAGGACTTCGTCATGAAAATTGTTATGGCGCAAATCAACACATTAGTCGGAGACATTAAGGGGAATACCCAACGGATCCTTGACGTTTGTGTTGATCAGTCTGCACTAGGTGTTGATATGGTGGTTTTCCCAGAGCTCACGCTAACGGGATATCCGCCTGAGGACTTATTGCTTCGCCAGCACACCACAGATCTGACTGCGGCAGCACTTGAGCGCCTTTGCCACGATCTTCCTGATGGCCTGGCCGTCGTGGTGGGATATCCCCGTCGACAAGGTGGCCTGCTATTCAATAGCGCAGGAGTGCTCTACAACGGGGCAGTCGTGGCGGAGTACGATAAGCAGTGCCTGCCCAATTATCAGGTCTTTGATGAGAAGCGCTATTTTGAGGCGGGTGCAGACACCTGCGTGATCACGATTAAAGGCCTGCCGATAGGACTCACTATTTGCGAGGATATCTGGCATCCGCATCCTGCCGCGAATGCCGCAGCCGCCGGTGCGCAACTATTGATTAACCTCAATGCGTCGCCATTCCATCGTGGTAAGCAGTCTGAGAGAACGGCGCAAGTGTCTGCGCTGGCACGAACGCACCAGTTACCCATACTGTATGTCAATCAGGTCGGTGGCCAAGACGAACTGGTTTTTGATGGGGGCTCTTTCGTCGTGGACGCGCGCGGTGATGTCCAGCATCGGGCCACCGAGTTTGCTGAGGTCATGCTGAGCGTAGAGATTGAAACATCACCACAGCTCAGGGTGGCGGCAGGTGCGGTGGCAACACCACTAGATGAGCTGGACGCGGTTTGGCAGGCGCTGGTTTTGGGCATGCGCGATTACGTGGACAAGAACGGTTTCCCGGGTGTGGTACTGGGGTTATCCGGCGGCATTGATTCGGCAGTGACCCTCGCGGTGGCCGTCGACGCCTTGGGACCTGAGCGGGTGGAAGCGGTGATGATGCCGTTTCGTTATACGGCATCCATGAGTATCGAGGATGCGGCCGAACAAGCAAACACTCAGGGGGTGGCATTCAGTAATCGATCGATCGAGCCACTTTATGAAGCCTTTATGACGACACTGGCGCCCGCATTTGAGGGTCTTGAACCCAATATCACGGAAGAAAATTTGCAGGCGCGCTGTCGAGGCGTTCTGCTGATGTCCATTTCGAACAAGAAAAATTTGCTGGTCCTCACAACGGGTAACAAGAGTGAGCTCGCAGTGGGTTACTCAACCCTGTACGGCGATATGGCGGGGGGGTTCGATGTGTTGAAAGACTGTCCCAAGATGCTGGTTTATGCTTTGGCGCGATATCGCAATACGCTGGGGCAGTGCATACCTGAGCGCGTTATCAGCCGCCCACCTTCAGCTGAATTGGCGCCGGATCAGAAAGACGAAGATAGCCTGCCGCCTTATGAGGTGTTGGATCAAATCATCGAGCACTACGTAGAGCGTGATGCGTCCCGTGACGACATGATCGCTGCGGGGTTTTCCCCTGAGGACGTCCAACGTGTCGTGAGATTGATTGATCTGAATGAATATAAGCGTCGCCAAGCGCCCGTGGGCGTCAGGATTTCGCCACGTGCCTTTGGCCGGGACCGCCGCTACCCCATTACCTGGGCCTGGCGATCACCCCAATAAGTGGGGGTTACGTCTTAGGGCGATAGTTGAATTGCGGTGGTTTAGGCGGGTCAAACAGACCCAGCGTTGCCTGATTGATCCAAGATCTTTGCAGTCCATCCATCGTGTAGACGCTATCGAACTCACATCCCGAGGTGAGGTTAGGATGGTCTGGGTAGTTTTCGCACAACACGGCAATTGAATCTTCGGCCAAGTCATCGAGGCCAAGCAGTAGGTAAGCCTGCCCCATAATAGCGAGCCCATCGGCAACACTCGGTGTCTGTTGCATGTGCTCCACCACGTATTTGCCACGATTCAGTGCGGCCATGTAGGCGCCACGGCGGAAGTAATAGTTGGCGACATGAATTTCGTTCCGCGCCAGCATGTTCCGCATGTGCACCATTCTTTGCCTCGCATCCGGGGCATAGGCACTATCTGGAAAACGCGCCAACAGTTGCGCAAATTCCGCAAAGGCCGTTTGAATATGGCTCACGTCACGTTTGGTATCGTCCGAGGGGATAAAACGCGAGAAGAATCCTGGTTCAATGTCGTACGCGGCCAACCCTTTCATGTAATAGGCGTAGTCGACGCTGGGATGTCGCGGGTGCAGCCGGATAAATCGATCGGCAGCCTCGTTTGCAGCCGCAAATTCGTAAGCGCTGTAGTGAGCGTAGATGAGTTCCAATTGCGCTTGCTCAGCGTATTGACCAAACGGGTACCGGCTCTCTAACCCCTGTAGGCTGCGGACTGCCAGACTGAAGTTTTCGTTTTTCAAATGCCGCTGGGCTTCGCGGTACATCTGCTGCTCGCCTGAATCAGCAATCAGCTCGTCATCGTCGCCACCAAACCAAGAGCAGCCCGATATGAACAACAAGAGACTGAGGAGCAACGCTTGAGAAGCGCATCTGGAAAACACCAAGATCATCGTTCCACCGTGATACATTCTGGCCGTGTAGTGTAAACGTAACTGTTAGGGAGTCACAGCGCTTGGAAGAGGAAGTTTTCAACAGCGAAGAAGCACTCAAGGTCGACATTCCTGCCGATTTACACGGGATCAGGTTAGATGCTGCTGCCGCACATTTATTTCCTGATTTTTCGCGCAGTCGACTTGCCGAGTGGATTAAGGCGGGTCGTCTACAGCGCAACCACCAAGCGTCCAGACCAAAGGACAAAGTGGCGGTTGATGACCAGTTGTTACTGTGGCCTGAGACCGAAGATCGCGTCGAATGGGCGCCTGAACCCCTGCCGCTCGATATTTTGTATGAGGACGAGCATGTCATTGTGCTCAATAAGCCGGCCGGATTGGTGGTCCACCCTGCGACAGGCCATCAGACCGGCACATTGGTCAATGGTTTGTTGGCTCATGCCCCGGAAATGTCCGCGTTGCCTCGAGGCGGTATTGTGCATCGACTCGACAAGGACACCTCGGGGGTCATGCTGGCCGCCCGATCTGCCATTGCGCATAAGTCTTTGGTGGCGCAGCTGGCGGATCGATCGGTAAGCCGCCTATACAGTGCTGTGTGCCGCGGCACGTTTACCGGCGGGGGTACGATCGATGCGCCGATTGGGCGTCATCCCACTTCACGGTTAAAAATGGCGGTCGTAGAGGACGGCAAACCGTCCAGGACGCACTATCGCATTGAAAAACGATTTAGCGCTCATACGCACCTGTCAGTCAGTCTTGAGACCGGGCGGACGCACCAAATTCGTGTTCATCTCGCATGGCGTAAACACCCACTGGTGGGTGACCCGGTTTATGCGGGCCGGGCAATGCGGCCTGCTGGGGCTACCGATCAATTAGTGGCGGCGCTGACAGGTTTCAGGCGACAAGCGCTGCATGCCCGCCAGCTGACCTTTCTCCACCCTCAGTCACAAGAAAGTATGACCTTTGAGACACCGATCCCCCTCGATATGGCTAGGTTATTAGCGTGTTTAGAGCAGGAAGACGCAGTGTGAGGCCATCGCTATCGTTGATCCTGCCTGAGATCGATATTCCGGGCGTGACGATAGGCGTGACGACTCGGGATGGCGGAGTGAGTGAGGCGCCATTCGATACGCTGAATTTGGGCGACCACGTGGGGGATAATCCAGCGCATGTCAGAGAGAACAGGAGACGATTGCAATCGGTGTTGCCGGAGCAGCCCATCTGCTGGCTGCGGCAAGTGCATGGCAATCGAACCGTCTGGGCAGATCATACCGATTGCAGTGAAGCGGACGCGCACTGGACGACGCAACGCCGCACGCCCCTCGCCATTCTGACGGCAGATTGCCTGCCGGTTGTCATCGCCGCAAAAGATGCCGCTTGCGTGGGCATTGCGCATGCCGGTTGGCGCGGCTTATCAAACGGTGTCCTAGAGTCCTTATTGACAACATTACCGTCAGCACCTGCGCAGCTGTCTGCCTGGTTGGGCCCCGCTATCAGCGTGAACGCCTATGAAGTGGGTGATGACGTGCGAGAGTGTCTGTTGAGGACGCAGGGGGAAGAGGCATTGCATCACTTTTACCCCTCTGCTCGCACCACAGGTCATTGGATGGCTGATTCGCCGGCACTGGCAACCTTGATTCTGCACCGTGCCGGAATTGACACGATCACCGCAAGCCGCAGTTGTACGGTTGCTCAACCTCGTGATTTTTTTTCACACCGTCGCGACGGTCCTGCAACGGGGCGTATGGCGACAGTGGTGTGGCGCGCTTAATGCGGGACAGACTAGGCGCTCCCTAGCAGTGGGGCGTGGCAGCATGGGATTGCGCAATAACCCCACTTGAAAGGCGACTTGATAGCCCCATATCTTTTCTAGGGCACGTTAGCGCGTTAGTTAACGAGGATAAGGAGAGAACCATGCGCATGGACAAGCTGACACATTCGTTACAGGCCGCTTTGGGCAGTGCTCAATCGCTCGCTGTTGGATATGAGCACCCCTTTATTGAACCCACCCATGTTCTTCGGGCGATGTTGGCGGAGACGGGGTCACCGACGCGGCATCTGTTGCGTGCTGCGGGGGCACAGACGGAGCAACTAGAAAAAGCGGTCGAGCAAGCGCTGCAGGCAATCCCCACCGTATCGGGGAATCAGGATATCCACATCAGCCAGGATACTCAGCGGCTCTTGAATCGTGCGGACAAACTGACACAAGAAGCGGGTGACGCTTATGTTTCCACCGATACGGTCCTACTGGCGATGCAAGACAGTAAGCCTACTGATCGTCTGTTAACGGACGCAGGCGTCACTCGTGAGACATTAGGTCGTGCCATTGAAGCGGTGCGCGGCGGAGACGCCGTCAACAGTGCCGAAGCAGAGGAGACGCGGCAGGCCCTAGAAAAGTACACGTTGGATCTTACGGAGCGCGCAGCGGCAGGCAAATTGGACCCTGTTATTGGTCGTGATGAGGAGATCCGCCGGACGATACAAGTGTTGCAGCGTCGAACCAAAAATAATCCGGTGTTGATCGGTGAGCCCGGCGTTGGAAAAACCGCCATTATCGAGGGTCTCGCTCAGCGGGTGGTCAACGGCGAAGTCCCAGACAGCCTAAGAGACAAGCGGATTCTTGCGCTAGATCTTGCCGCACTGCTTGCCGGCGCTAAGTTTCGAGGGGATTTTGAGGAACGCCTCAAGGCGGTATTGAATGCGCTCTCTAAGGAAGAGGGGCGCGTCATTTTATTTGTCGATGAGCTACATACCATGGTGGGTGCCGGTAAGGCCGAAGGCTCACTCGACGCTGGCAATATGCTCAAGCCGGCCCTCGCAAGAGGGGAGCTACACTGCGTTGGTGCCACCACACTAAATGAGTACCGTCAGTCTGTTGAGAAGGATGCGGCTCTTGAGCGACGATTTCAAAAAGTATTGGTCGAAGAGCCCAGTGAAGAAGACACGATTGCTATTTTACGGGGTCTTAAGGAGCGTTACGAGGTGCATCACAGTGTTGATATCACTGACAGTGCCATCATCGCTGCGGCCAAACTGAGCCAGCGCTACATTACTGATCGACAATTACCCGATAAGGCGATTGATTTGATTGATGAGGCGGCCAGTCGAATTCGCATGGAGATCGATTCCAAACCGGAGGTTATGGATAACCTAGATCGACGCTTGATTCAGCTGAAAATGGAGCGTGAAGCGGTTAAGAAAGACAAAGACCGCTGCGGCGGGCAGTGAGCTCGAACAGCTAACGCATCAAATTGATAGCATCGAGCGGGAATATGCGGATCTCGAAGAGATTTGGTTGGCGGAGAAGGCCGTCGTACAGGGTGCTGCGCAGATCAGAAGTCAGATCGAGCAAACCAAATTAGATCTAGACGTCGCGCGTCGAGCCGGTGATCTCACCGCCATGTCTGAAATACAGCACGGTGTGTTGCCCGAACTGGAACGCCAGCTAATCTCGGCTGCCAACGTAGAGGCGCCTGAGCCCACTTTGCTCCGCTCTCGCGTGACCGATGAGGAGGTTGCCGAGGTTGTTTCGCGATGGACGGGCATTCCGATCGCAAAAATGCTCGAGGGGGATCGAGAGAAGCTGCTGCGCATGGAAACGACTTTGCATGATCGTGTCGTGGGTCAAAACGAGGCAGTGACCGCAGTCTCCAATGCAGTGCGGAGAGCGCGTGCTGGATTAGCTGACCCACAGCGTCCCAATGGTTCGTTCTTGTTTCTCGGCCCGACCGGTGTCGGTAAGACCGAACTCTGCAAAGCGCTAGCAGCGTACCTTTTTGATAGCGACCAGGCGCTGGTGCGTATCGATATGTCAGAGTTCATGGAACAGCACTCGGTCGCCCGCTTGATCGGTGCGCCACCGGGTTATGTGGGCTACGAGGAAGGCGGCTATTTAACCGAGGCAGTGCGCCGCCGGCCTTATTCACTGCTTTTACTGGATGAGGTTGAAAAAGCACACCCAAAGGTTTTCGATGTCTTATTGCAGGTATTAGAGGATGGTCGTTTGACCGATGGCCAAGGTCGGACGGTGGATTTTCGTAATACCGTTGTCGTCATGACCTCCAATTTGGGTTCTGAACTGATCCATGATGCCGGAACGCGCCTCGGTCATGACGAAATTCAGGCCGCTGTGATGGCGCGGGTGAGTGAGCATTTCAGACCGGAGTTTCTCAATAGAATCGATGAGTCAGTGGTGTTTCATTCTCTGGAACAAGAACATATTCGCGATATTGCGACGATCCAACTCGAGGTATTAACCGATCGATTAGCGGAGAGATCGTTGCGCTTAGCGGTGAGCGACGAGGTCATGGAGCATTTATCTGGGGTCGGATTTGATCGAGTGTACGGCGCGAGGCCGCTGAAGCGTGCGATCCAGCAGTTGATCGAAAACCCACTCGCACACGCGTTGCTCGCCGGTGACTTTTCACCGGGAAACGAGATTGAGGCAGAGCTAGTCAACGGCACGATTACTTTTCACTGCCGGCGCCGCGATCAGCGAGCCTGCGTAAGCTTCGATGATCGTAGTGCTTGCTACCAGGAGAACGATGCAGACGTCACCGACGATCAGGGCTCCTATCTAACAAAGCGGCGCAAAGAGGGGCACAAGACGCCACTGAACATCGGTTATCACCGGTGATCTGTCTATTGGGGCGGAGACCGTTCACGCTGTTTGGTAATCGACAATTACGCGAGTGTGACCGATATGAGACGGGTGACCAGAGATAGGTTTGTTCATTTCGGTTCGACTCCAATGAGTGCGTTCTCGTTGATCGAGTTGCTGGTGGTGGTGGGCATCCTGTCGATACTGCTGGCCGTTGCGATGCCGTCCTGGCAATCGGTGCGGGTCGCGTCCGCAGTGCGTGAAGCGCGAATCGTTCTCGAGCGTTTGAGCCTGCACCAGCGGCATTTTTGGCAGCAACATACCCGATATGCCGCGACCGACGAAGTTACCGCCATTAGCGGTGCTATCCGAGACCGTAGGCCACTATTACCAACTGAGTGCAGAGTCTACCAATGCCGGGTTTCTGCTGCGCCTCGTGAGTACTGCGTCTACTGCGCCCTCGCTCGCGCTGGATCATCGTGGTGTGTGGACTACAACTGATTCGAGCAGCCGGTAGCGATGTGGGTTGATTATGGAATAGCGGCCAGTATTGGCTTTGCAGGGCTACTTGGTTTGATGCAGTTAACGGGCGAACTGACGGCGCTGTCGATGTCGGCTTACCAACTCACCATGGCCGGGTTTCTACTCGACGAATTAGCAGCGGTGTCGTCGTGGGAAGGCGTGTCACTCGCCTCAGCAGCGCAATTATGCGGGTCATCAGAGTGGGGTACCCAGGCGCTTCATTGTGGAATGATAGAGGTGTGGTTGGAGGCCCTTCCTCAGGGAGGTCTGTCTGCTGCAGCTGATGGATTGGTGTCACTGACGTGGGAGCAAAATGGATGGCAGCGTGATGGCCATCACCCGCTCTGACGCCAGCGATTAGTGTAGAGCATGACGCAGGAGTGACCTTTACGACATCCCAGTGCTGTGTCCGTTTTCAGCGGTCAACGCCCATCGGGTTTCTCGCTGATCGAATGCTTGGTGGTCAACGCATTGGCGTTGGTGCTATTGAGTATTCTGTTGGTGAGCAGTGCTGACATGATCAGTGCAGCGCAAAAAGCGGGCGATCGCAGCGAACAAGCCGTTCGAGCAAGGCAAGTGTTTGATTTTTCTCGATTCACTTGTGAAGACGGGCGCAGCTGCCAGATACGTGGACAGCAAATGGCATAACGAGTGAGGGAGAGGCGGTGCAATACAGCCTAATGGACCCCTGTAAGGAGTTTGGAACGGTGGTGACTCAACCGCATTGGGGAGGTTTCGGAATCGTAGAGCTTGCCAATCTGTCTTGCCTACCCGGCGCCGACACTGGCGTGGGATTGTATGTTGAGCGAGTACTCCCCTGCCCCGAGGAATGTGGAGAGGGGGCGGGCTATCAAATTGTCTCGACGCGGTGCCACCTTCGCCACGGGCAAACGATCGAAGAATTTCAATGGCAGGTTAGCTGGGAGAAAAACATGGAGCGTCCCCATCGGTGTTTAGACGGCGCTGCCGTGGGGCAGAGTGGAGCGCATTGTGCTCAGTCATCGGAGTGCGGAAGACAGTATTGAAGGCGTCGCTGTGTTGCGGCTGCAGCAGATCGCACAGGGTTTGGAGGCGACGTATCGCTGGTCTCAGCCTGAAACGATGGTGCTGGGTATCGATGCATGGCAACTCAGTGACTTAAATCGATTCTCTGACCTGACGGAAAGGAGGCGCGGTTAACGTCTGGGCGTGCCCATGCTGTGCGCGTGAAGGTGATCATCGGCCGCCGCGTTCTGAAACAAGGCTACCCGGTTAGCGATAGAAAGGTTACTGATTTCGCTAGGCGACCTGCACGTGGTTAGCGTTTTGTCGTTATCTTTTCGCGGGGTTTTTTTGTGATCAGTATGGTCATGACACTGCTCTCGCTGGCAGCATTATCGATGATGGGTCCCTATCAATACGTACTCGCTGACTGGCAGTTGGCGTATCGAGCCATCAGTTCAGCTCAAGATCGAGATCAGTGTCTGCAGGCGGCGTGCGGCAGCAGTCCCCCTTAGACCACGCGGTGACTCTTGTGGCGGGAGGCGCACGTGAGTCTGTGTACTTTTTTCATGCTATTGGATGCACCGAGTAGACGAGTCATTGGCTGACGCGCTGAATATCCCAGATCCCCAGATCGCGCCTTTAGAGAGCAGTGTCCTTTCGGTAAAAGCCCGCTTGCAGCGTGCGGTGCTATTTTGTCGGTAACGATCGATTAGCGGGCGCCATGGCGTTTTGCGTAACTGAGTCAGGCGGTTTCAAAGCGCAGTCTCGCGGCGATATCACAGTGCACAGCCCGCTCATTGATTATGGTCATTTGTCCACATGACTTGACTTTGCCTTCTATCGACCCAGACAATGCGTTGTCACGCGAGCGGCAACGGCTAATGGTGAGTACCCTTACCCTCTGGCCTACCTTGAGAACGGGATAGTTCTTCAGGCTGTTTGCGGGTCCGTTAGGTGGCGTTGTAAAGGCCACTCGGGCTCGACACTGCGCTACCTCGCAGGTCACCGATACACGGGTTTCGTGATCGTGGTCTGTGTAGCGTCCGGACCGATCCGGCCAGTGTCTCGTGCGACAGGTGTTGGTGGCGTTTATAGTGCGACAAGTGCATTTCGCCACCCTCTGATGCAATGAGATGGAGAGTGGCTATGGAAATGTTATCGGGCGGTGAAATGATCATCCGCGCGTTGGAAGACG
>CAJJBO010000011.1 GCA_905182485.1 uncultured Luminiphilus sp. | reverse complement strand
GCCGCAGCAACGCGAGCGCGTTGCTCATCGACTGCGGCACGATAATCCGTGGCCTCAATGGTCAACAATACCTCGCCGGGTGAAAAGCGACCGCCTTCAATGAAGGCCGGGGCAATGCCCGTTATTTTCCCCCCCACTTGCGCCACTAATTGCGTTCGAACGCTCGGCCTCACCTCGCCATACGCCACCACAGTAGGACGAGCGGTTGTCCGAATGGCCGGCACGACGACCACGCGCGCGGCGCGCGGTGGCTCGATACTGGGGGCTGGGATCGGCTTAGTAAGCTGCAAGAGCGGCATAGACCGCAATGCCCACTAAACCCGCGCCAGCGGGCCAAGCAATACGCCGTAATAACTCAATCATGATGATCTTCCTAAATCCATCAAGTCTCTCTCGCAGACCTGCCACCTTCCATGATGATAATCGTTCACTGCTCCGAGCCCTTGCTCCGCAAGGACCATCCGCTCGCTTGGCGCTAATTGACGCCGTGTATCGATGGCAGCGCCGTGCCGATGAGCAGCAGCGGTAGCGATGATACTGCGCAATCCCCCCACACTCTATGGGGAAATGTCGCAATTGATCTCATCAATCCGCGAAAACCCACGCCATGCTCAACGGCAATGCTGCCCGCTTTCTGCAAAAAGGTGATAACAAAGCGCCATACCCCGCTGTCATACCAAAGCGTTGTGCAAATAAGTACCAGATTGTGTCGGTCAGACGGCAGAGCAGACTTGCTACCCTAAAGGTCGTTATTGTAGGGAAGCGGCGACATGACTGAACGTGCATTTGACATCGTGCTATACGGTGCGTCTGGCTTTACCGGGCAGCTGGTGGCGGAGTATCTCGCCTCTGCTCACACAGAGCTCCGTTGGGCCATTGCAGGCCGCAACCAACAAAAACTCGAACGCTGCCGACGTGATCTCGGCACGCCAGATCTGCCCATTCTCATTGCCGACAGTGACGACGCCGAGCCAGCTCAAAGCGATGGCGTTACAAGCCAAGGTGATTATCAGCACCGTGGGGCCGTATGCCCGGCATGGCTCTCTCCTGTTAGAGACCTGCGCACGCGAGGGCACTCATTACTGCGACTTGACGGGCGAGGCGCAGTGGATGGCCGAGGTTTATGCCAAAGTTGACCCACTGGCTAAAGCAAGCGGCGCCCGACTGGTGCACTGCTGTGGATTTGATTCCATTCCGTCTGATTTGTCCGTGTACTTCCTGCAACAGCAGTTCAAAGAGCGCTTTGGGCGCTATGCAAGCCGGGTTTCCGGACGCATGGGCCGGGCCTCAGGCGGGGTCAGCGGGGGCACCGTCGCCAGTCTGATGCTGGTCGCCGAGCAGGCGTCACGAGACCCAGTGATCCGGGCTCGCATTATGGATCCCTATGCGCTCTACCCAGCTGGCATTTCACCCGGGGTCCGACAAGCCCGATCAAACCGGTGTCGCTTGGGATGACGACTTCGACAGCTGGACCGCCCCTTTCGTGATGGCAGCCATCAACACCAAGGTCGTGCGGCGCTCTCATGCGCTGGCCGGCTTGCCCTATGGTGATCATTTTGGCTACGACGAGTCCCAGTTATGTGACAGCCGCGCCAAAGCGTTACTCAGCGCCGGAGGGCTAGGTACCGTCATGGCGGGCACTTTTTTTGCGCCCACCCGCGCCCTGCTCAAAAAACTACTGCCCGATCCGGGCGAAGGGCCCGATGAAAGCAAGCGCGAGAACGGATTTTTTGAGTTCTGGACCCATGGCAGTGATGGCTCCGATCACCTCCGCGTCAAGGTCACGGGGCAGCGCGATCCAGGCTATGGCGCCACGTCGCGCATGCTGGCGCAAGCGGCTCTCTGCCTCGCTCAGGACTCACTGAGTGTTGGCGGGGGCATTTGGACGCCGGCCAGCGCCATGGGCGACGCACTGCTGCGGCGGCTGCCCGGCGTTGATATTCACTTTAAGGTCGTCGAAGACTGACAAGCCGCCTCGCCTCCCGCTCAGTAGAGCGCTGCTAGCAATGGGAAAAAGTCAAACCATGGCAGCGACGATTGCTGCTCCGTCGTCCTAGGTATGCCGATAACAGGATGACCCGGGCACAAGCGCAAAAAAAAGGCCGCTATCAAGCGGCCTCGTTTCACTCTGTGGGCTAATCGTCCAACGCTTCGAATTTGAACTTTTGGCCGCCCAACGTGGCTTCGTACATCAGACCGCCTTTAGCAATCGTGAATATCGCCATACCACTGCGACCATCGTACTGCTTGTTTTCAGCGGTTACGTCGTTAGAGTCAGCGTCGGTCCCGGCAGACGCAGTGCCACCGCCGCCCGTTGAAGTCGAAGCCGTTGCGCTCGCGGTGAGCGCCACCGCAGTCGCCTGTGCACCAAACTCAAAATTGCCCGACGTGAAGTCGTTATAGGAGCGCTCATCGCGGAAGAAAATCATTTGGCTATACACC
The DNA here is from genome assembly GCA_905182485.1 of uncultured Luminiphilus sp. Classification (GTDB taxonomy): domain Bacteria; phylum Pseudomonadota; class Gammaproteobacteria; order Pseudomonadales; family Halieaceae; genus Luminiphilus. The sequence goes on along the minus strand of CAJJBO010000011.1, from coordinate 50,435 downwards.
TGCCCACCTAACTGCAGGCCATAGGTGATTTGATTCATTTTCACGCGGCCCGTGCGCTCGCCGTCCTGATACACAAAGCCCTTGCCGTGCGCACCACCAATGCCAATGCCGCCCTTTCCGATACTGGGGAACACTGCGTAGCCATAAGCGCCGTCAATAAACTCGCCGGCGCCAGCCGTGCGGAAATTCTCCAGCGTCGTCTCGACCTCATCAGCCAGTGCCGGCTGGATCATGAACGCACAAAAACTCAGCACTACGGCTCTCAAAATTTGCATATACGCTTCTCCCTTTTTTTGGTGTTGTATTCCGACATCGGTGCCCGACATACGCTCCTCGAGATGGTATATCAACCACGCCACCTCAAATGTGCAAAAGGTGACACGTTGCAATGACACCCCACCATCTGGCGCGATCAAAAGGGAATCGGCTGACCGCGCCAATCCAGATAACTCAAGGTGCCGTCAGCTACGACCTGACTGAGCACCGAATCCAAGGCTTCTGCAGCTTGGTCAGGCTGCAACAGCGCCTCTGGGCTGACCGCCGCCTGAAACGGTTTCGACAGTGGCGTATCGACCGTTCCCGGGTGATAAGCCACGACCTTAGCTGACGGGTTAACGCGGACCAATTCGTGGGCTAGGCACTGCAGCATCATGTTGAGGGCGGCCTTGCTGCCTCGGTAGCTGTACCAACCACCGCGGCGATTGTCACCCAGACTGCCCACGCGCGCGGACAGCGCAGCCACAATGGGGGCGGCACTCGTCTTCAGCAAGGGGGCCATCGCCGATAACACCCGCATTGGTAGGAACGTATTGACCTCAAACACCTGGTGCATCGCGGTGGACTCGATCTGGGCCAACGCGCGCTCAGGGCGATAGCCCGCCCCTTGCAAAACACCATTGCACACGACCAACCTTGTCACATTCGTTTGCGCCGACACCAATCGCGCAGCGAGCGCTGACAATCCCGCCTCGGTGTAATCTGAGGTCTCAACCTGCACCCTATTCAGGTCACCGATATCGCTGATCGCGTTGGCAGATCGCGTCACCGCCAAGATAGGTCTTCGCCCTTCTCGCTGCCAGCGCTGAATCAGCGCACCGCCGATGGCACTGCTCGCACCAAATACGATATCCAGCTCGTCCGTGTCGGACATCACGTTGCTCCCCTGTCATCCGGCCACTGCAGTGGCGTTTTACCCCCGGTTGTACGACAAAAAACGTTATTAGATGACTATGCCAAACCGTATTGCCCTGATGCACTTGAGTGCGTTGGCAGGCCTGCGGTGAAGCAGGCCATTGTCAGAAAGCCCCGTTAGAGTGCGCCGGGGAACGCGCCACCATCTAACAAAATATTTTGGCCGATCACGAAACCCGCCTTCGCCGAACACAACCAAGCACAGGCCGCGCCAAATTCTTCAGACGTGCCAAAGCGTCCCGCTGGCACCGTTTGCATGCGCGCTTGGCGAGCGTCATCTTCGCTGATACCGCGGGCACCCGCGTCCACTTTATCCAGAGTAACCAGTCGGTCGGTATCGTGCAGGCCTGGCAATAAGTTGTTAATCGTGACGCCACTGCCTGCCACTTGCCGCGATACGCCGGCGACGTATCCGGTCAAACCAGAACGCGCCGTGTTAGAGAGCCCGAGCACCGGAATCGGTGCCTTAACGGCCACACTGGTGATGTTCACAATCCGCCCCCAGCCCCTGTCTATCATGCCGGGCAACGATGCCTTTATCAGCGCAATGGGGGTCAGTAAATTGGCGTCGAACGCCGCAATAAAATCGTCTCGACCCCAGTCAGACCACATGCCGGGAGGTGGCCCGCCCGCATTGGTCACCAGAATATCGATGCCTCCTGCTGCCTCCAGTACCGCCGCTTGCCCCGCCTCAGTCGTGATATCCGCCGCAACCGCCACCACCGATACCCCGTAGGTTGAGCGAATATTGGCAGCGGTCGCTTCCAAAGACTCGGCGCCTCGTGCGTTGAGGATAAGGTCCACGCCCTCGCCCGCCAGCGCCTCAGCACAGCCCTTGCCCAAACCTTTCGATGATGCGCAGACTAGTGCGCGTCGACCTTGAATACCCAGATCCATGGTTCACTCCTCGCGTGCGGCACGCTAACGTGCTAATTGCCCGTATCACTGACCACTGCTCGCGTGCACTACTTGCCCTAGTGCGTGCTGCACAGCCGTCGTCTCAGCGCAGTATACGGGCAATAGGCTATGCTTGGCGCGGCTGGCGGCAACGCTTAGCTCGTCGATAACGAAGGGAGTACTCGGCAACGATGATCCATTTTTGGGAACAGAAAACGCTCTCGGAGATGACCCCAGGTGAATGGGAGTCGCTCTGTGACGGCTGCGGTCAATGCTGCCTACACAAGCTCGTTAACGAAGAAACTGCCGATGTTTTCTACACGCACGTCGCCTGCCGACTCCTCGATAGCGAGACCGCGCAATGCCAGCATTACGCGGTGCGGACTGCAGAAGTCAGCGACTGTCTCGATGTTCGTAACATGGACTCCGCGGAGCTCGCCTGGATGCCGCGAAGCTGCGCCTACCGGCGGCTGAGTGAGGGAAAGACGTTGCCACAGTGGCATCCACTGCTGAGCGGCGATCCGCAATCGGTGCTTAACGCAGGCGTCAGTGTCGCCAACAGAACCATTAGCGAAGACGATGCTGACTTGGACGACCTAGAGGCCGAAATCATTGAATGGGTCGCGACCTGAGCACGTTATTACGCAGCGCAGGCGCTTAACGGGCCACGTTACGGCGCGGGCAACGCCTGTCGTAATAATCGATCCAGTTGATCAGCAAATAGTTTTCGATCGGCCTGAGACAGCGGCGGCGGCCCCGCCGTATGCTGGCCAGCAGCGCGCATGGTCTCCATAAAGTCTCGCATTTGCAGGCGCTGACGAATCGTATTGGCGGTATATCGCTCCCCCCGCGGGGTCATCACATGAGCGTCTTGTTGGAACACCTCGTACGCCAATGGAATGTCGGCTGTGATCACTAGGTCGCCCGCTTCAACCCGTCGGCTGATTTCATGATCGGCCACATCGGGCCCTTGCGCCACTTGATAAAGGGTAATGAAGCTCGACTGAGGAATCTGAAACGACTGATTCGCAAAGAGCGTCAACATGATTTGCCGCTTTTGGGCCGCGCGATAGAGAATGTCTCGAATCACCACGGGGCACGCATCGGCATCAACCAAGATATGCACCTTACGGCCCTATCGACGCCAACACAGCGGCCTGCTCGCTCGATACGCTCGACCTGCTTCAAGTAACAGAAAAAGCCGTGCATTCATCCCTTAGGACATCCTGTCAACCGGCTGGTCTGATAATGGCAAATGTGTATACTACGCCCCTTCGTCGTCGGCACCAGACTGACGAGCGCCCATAAGCGGAATTAGCTCAGCTGGATAGAGCGCCGGTCTACGAAACCGGAGGTCGCAGGTTCGACTCCTGCATTCCGCGCCAAAGCCCTTTTTACCCCCTCTGAAGCCTAATGATACCGTCGTTCTGTGCGCGTCTGATGGCAAATGTGTCCGCTTTGTATCCATTCGAGTGCCTCCGGATGCCCATTCTGAGGGTCGAAACGAGAGGGTGCGGCGGGGGCCTGTTGAGGCTTCGGCTTGCGGCGGGGTACTGCCTCCGCTTGCTAAGAGTCAGTTTGGATTCCGTACGCACACAGAGGAAACCTTAGCGCTGGCGCAAGGGTGCCCCCTTCGTATGAAAAGGCCGCTTTCGCTGAACAAAAGAGAGCGATTTGGAAAGGCCACTTCTGATCGTTCCAACGACTGCTTAGCTAAAGCATCCTACGTAGGCGCGGGGCTTCCCTTAGCCTAATGTGACCGTTTGCCCCACGGTGCGCGTACGGGTTACCTCGATGCAAACTGATGTTCGACCGCGCGTTGAAGCTTGGCTATCTGCTCTTGTTGCATCGCCATCTGTTCTTGCTGCGATTGGACAATGACGAGAAGTTCCTCCTGTTGAGACTTCAGTTGCTCTTGAAGAGACGCAATCTGTTGGTCTTTCTTTTAACAATAATCCAACTCTTGAATCGCCCTAATCATAGGCGCCAATAGATCGTTGTAACGCACAGAACGATAGGCATCCTCACTAGCCTGATGCACCATCCCGCTATTACTTAAGCCATGCGTCGCCAGCACCTCTTCGACCTCTTGAGCTAGTAGCCCCATCTCAATGTCATCGCTGCTGTTATTGATACGATGGTAACTAACAGGATTCAGGTCGTTGACCAGTGCCAGCCCTGCATCAACGACGGTAATGTTCTCTTTTAGACGAGCGTCTGAAGATGCACTGAACGCAACCGCGCCTTCTATACGGGTGACTAGAGTGTTGCCTATCCTTACTTTATTGGAGTCGTCCACTTGGGCGCTGTAGCCAATCGCTGTAGCGTTTGTTAAGGCGCTACTCGTGACATCTGCGAAATAACCAATAGCGGTGTTGTTGGCTCCCCGTGGTGTTTTCGTTGAGCGCTGCTCGTTCCAATAGCGGTGTTAAAGTCGCCCGTGGTGTTTTCGCTGAGCGCTGCTCTTCCACTGGCGGTGTTAAAGTCGCCCGTGGTGTTGTAGTAGAGCGCTTGGAAGCCACTGGCGGTGTTGGAGTTGCCCGTGGTGTTGCTGTAGAGCGCGTTGTAGCCACTGGCGGTGTTGTCGGTTGCCCTCGGTGTTGCTGCGGAGCGCGCGACGCCACTGGCGGTGTTGTGGTTCCCGTGGTGTTGTCGTTGAGCGCGTCGGCGCCAGTGGCGGTGTTCCAGGCTTGCCCGTGGTGTTGTTAAGAGCGCTCTGAGCCATTGGCGGTGTTGCTGCTGCCCTCAGTGTTGCTTGAGAGCGCGTTGCCACCAGTGGCGGTGTTGGCAGATGTTAATAGAGGGCTTGGTGATCCACTGGCGGTGTTGTTGCTCGCCCGTCGTATTGTTAAGGAGCGCCTCATAGCCGTTGGCAGTATTGAACAGGGTGTCGTCTTTACGGACAATCGCATTTACCCCAATCACAACATCGTTGAAGTTCTGATTCACCTCAGCAGCGCTTGCTGTCTGCCCGTCTACAAAGGTATTTGTTACGGTGAATAGGCTTGTGAGATTGCATTGCTAGTGAATGCCAGAAAGAAAGTGGCGAGAATGACTCTTGTCATGGAAGGCTCCAGAGGTCAGAAGATGTGTTTAGTGATTACAGGATCGTGGACAGTACATGTGAAGCCCCACCAGTACAAATAACATTCAACCCAGCAGTGGCGGCAACTATCATCTCTTTGCTGTGGCTTCCACTAGCCCATGCCGACGAGCGGCCCTCTGGAATCCCAGACGAGGCCAAGTACTTGAGAGTCGAAATTGACTCAGGCGAGAGAACATAAGATCTGCCAGCAGCGATAGACCTCTCACGCTGACTGGAGCTCAGCAGACAGCCAATCTGCAGATTTCTGAATACCACCCAGTGGGAACACGTGCACCTGTGAGATATTCGTTTTATCGTCATTTTTCAGCATGAGTTCGAGATCGCTAACTATCTCAAAGGGCTCATAAGGTAAAAGTAATTTCGAAATATCTTTGGCTCGTTTCTGCAGCACTTTGAGGGAAGGACCAACACCGCATGAAATCGCAAATTTAATAAGCGTCTGCAACTTTGTGGGACCTGCAATACCAATGTGTATGGGCAGGGAAATACCGGCACCTTTTAGCGCAGCAGCCCATTCGTATACGGCCGTTGCACTGAACGAAAATTGGGTGACGATTGCCATTTCCGCGCTAGTTTGACTCGAGAATGCCTGCTTCCACCTCAGCGCATCACCGAGCGGATCACCAGAAGTGCCCGCATCAATATCTTTATTGCCTTCAGGATGCCCTGCGACATGAAAACGCTTGAAGTGATATTTATCGAATAATCCCGTTTCAAGCAGCTGCATCGAATCAGACAGGGCGCCTTGAGGTGCTCTCGGGCTCCCCGCCAGCAACAAAGCCTCGGATATACCCGCTTCACCAGCATAAGATTGAATCCAGTTTTCCAGGGTACTCACGTCCTTCATCAATCGAGCAGGGAAGTGAGGCATGACTTGATAACCGGATTTCATCAGTCTGACCGCCGCCGTCAGCATGTCTTGAAAATCGACACCCTCAATGTGTGCCAGATACACTCGCGTACCGGGTGGGAATAGCGTTTCCAAATTGTCAATCTTGGCCAAAGTCCGAGGCATGACCTCTATTGAAAAGCCCTCTAAAACGCTTGCTGTCATGAAACCAACCCTACCCTTCTAGCGCCGCAATTGTGATGCAAACCAGTCTTATAGAAACCAGACAATGCGCCTGCAGCCTGTTGAATTTGGGCGAATCCTACCGTCTGCCCCACGGTGCGTATACAGAGCGGCTCCACGCAAGGCACTTCCGACGCAATCAGACAACCCGTTGTCGCTCTCAGTCGATGACCTGTTAGTTTTTTTGCTTTTGACCTGATGCTTTTGGAGATTTAGGCCCGCTGTAGACTGCAGAAGGCCTCATCTTTTTTCCTCTGCCTGACGGAACCCTCGATCCTATGACGCAGTCTCTACGATATCGAAAATCCTGACTGACGGCGCACCTGTGCAAACCGATGCAACTTCGTCCAAGGTGCCGTCCTCTTGCCTGAACTGTAAGTATTTTTGATACTCCTCTTTGGAATCCCAGCGCTCAGTGATCACCCAATTGCTGGGGTCTTCCACGTTGTAGGTCAGGTCTATTGTCTGAAAGCCATCAAAGGTTTTAGTCACTTTGAACTTATCGGTCAGCAATGCGGTAAATCCATCCCACTCTCCTCCCTTTAAGAACCCCTCTAGTAACACGCTGACTGTCATCGCGGTCCCCCTTACTTAGGGTTCATCATGGTGTCGATTCATAACAGCGCCACCACATTGATGCCGCTAGGCTGTCGGGGCTAGCTTACTCAGCGTCTTCAGGGTCCTCAGAGAGCGCGTAAACCTTATCAATAATGGCCTCTACTTGAAGCTCTAGCGACGCGTAATCCATTTCGGCGACTAGCTCTAGCTTCAACTCATGAAGCAACTCGGCAACCTCTTTCAGCGCTTGTTCTGTCGACATGGCACACCTCTGTCATTCGTAACGATAACGAAAGTTTAGCGGAAGATTCAGCGAGTTGCGTCGATTATCGACTGATTGCCTCCCCTAAATGACAGTAATACTGATTGCAGGCGGCGTGTGCGTGCTAGGGACCGAAACCATGGCCAGCGCCGCCAATGTTATCGCGCTTTAGATACACCTCTTTGACTACACCACGCATCGCAGTGATGTGACAGACAAAGCGCACTGTGCGAGCGTGATCAAGCCGTCAGTCTATGCCAACGGCAGGCCCAGTACTGCCGCCCACCGAAGATCTGCCGAAGGTTGAAAGGTCGTTGCCCCGCGGACACCGTAATAGCCTCTAGCGCCGCCTGTAGAGCCGCTAAAACCACTCGAGACTGCTGGCTCCTGAGCCAAACCGCTCATTGATACACCGCGTCTTTGACTGGCGCATTTAAGGCCTTGCGGGCGTCTACTTTGTCGGCTAATAATGCGCAAAATAAAGCGAGACAGCGCAAGGCTGTCCGCATTTGTGCAGCCCGGTGGCAATGACGACTCAACGTAGTATCGGCCTAGCACCTTTAGAGAGGGAGAGACAGAAGATGGCTAAACGCGCAGGGGGTAGGCAAGCACGGAAAGCGCAACGAGCAGCACCGTTAGCGCCAGACATGAAACCCGTCCAACCGGGTGAACGAGGGGGTCGTTACCATCCGTTTTCTGATAAAGATTTGGCCGCCATTGTCGAGAATGTCTTCCGTATTCTTAGCGAGGTAGGATTCAATGATGCCACGCCTCACTGCATTGAAACGTGTCAGACCGTAGGCGCCGTGCTCGGCGAAGACGGCCGGTTGCGAATGCCGAGGTCAATCGTTGAGCACGCGCTCACCGTCGCCAAACGTAATCTGACGCTGCATGCTCAGGATCCTGCGCACGATCTTGACCTGTCAGGATCGCGCGTACATTTTGCGACCGGCGGCGCAGCCGTGATGGTTGCCGACTCGGTCAACAACCAGTACCGAGAATCGACAACGCGCGACCTCTACGATCTCGCCCGTATTGCCGATAACTGCGAGCACATTCATATGTTTCAACGGATGTGTGTTCTCCGGGATATCGACAACACCTACGAGATGGACCTCAATACCACTTACTGTTGTGTTGCGGGCACGCGCAAGCATGTAGGCGCGAGTTGGAGCAATTGCGATCACCTCGCTAAAGCACTTGAGCTGCTGCATATCGTCGCCGGTGGCGAAGATCAATGGCGCGCCCGTCCCTTTGTTAGCCAGTCAAATTGCTTTGTTGTTCCACCAATGAAATTTGCGCAAGAGGCGCTGGAGTGTTTGCGGGTCGCCGTTGAGGGTGGCATGCCAGTGCTCTTGCTCTCTGCAGGTCAGGCAGGCGCTACCACACCCGCAACCCTTGCCGGCGCCGTGAGCCAAGCATGGGCTGAGTGTTTGGGAGGTCTTGTTTATGTCAACGCGATACGACCGGGCGCGCCGGCGATCATTGGTACGTGGCCATTCGTCTCTGACCTACGGACTGGCTCAATGAGCGGCGGATCACCCGAGCAAGGCCTGATCTCGAGCGGCTGTGCGCAGCTGGGCCTTTATTTTGATCTCCCGTTTGGGACCGCTTGCGGCATGACCGACGCCAATATGCCCGACTTTCAGGCCGGCGCCGAACGTGCACACACTCTCATGCCGCCCGCCTTAGCCGGAGCCAACCTCATTTATGAGTCCGCCGGCATGTACTCAAGCTTACTCGGCGTCTGCCCAGAGAGCCTGTTACTCGACAACGACGTATTGGGCGCCACACTCCGCGCGGTACGCGGCATTGAGGTGAACGTTGTTCCGGGATTTGCTGATCTTGCAGAGGTCTGTCTCGGCGAAAAAGGCCACTATTTAGGTTCCGATCACACCTTAGCCGTGATGCAAAGTGAGTACCTCTACCCCGAAGTGGGTAATCGATTTAGTCCAACGGTGTGGGAGCAATCAGACAAGCCGCTGGCGCTCGACAATGCCATTCGCACTCGCGACAAAATACTCGCCAATTATGTGCCAAGCCATATCAGCCCAGAAGTCGATGCGGAGATTCGAGCCAAGTTCCCCATTCATTTAATAACTGAAGACTTATTGCAGAGCGCTTAGTGCACGATCGAGCGCCGCCCGTGTGTATGAGCACTGGCGACGTTTCGGCTGCTGAACACTGCGCGCCAGCGAGGCACCGCGGCTCAAGCTCTGTTAACTGCGTATTCTTGCGTTCTCCGGATCGTAGAGTGGCCGCAGCGACACCTCAGCGGTGATTTTTTCGCAGGCCACTTCCACGTCATAGGTCCCCTCAAGGACGGCTTCTGGTGCGTCACCCGGGATGGCACTGACATAACCCAAACCAACCGCACCGCCCAGAGTGTGCCCGTAGGCGCCCGAGGTGATATGGCCCACCAATGTTCCGTCACGCCATATGGGTTCATTGTGGTAAATCAGTGGCTCAGGGTCCTTCAATCGGAGCTGGACTAAGTGGCGTGATAGTCCTTGTTCGCGTTGCTCAAGTAGCGCCTCTCGACCCACAAAGCCGCCTGGCTTATCCCACTTCACGACAAAATCGAGGCCCGCCTCCAAGGGCGAATCCTCATCAGTAATATCGTGGCTCCAATGACGATAGGCTTTTTCGGTGCGGAGAGAGTTCAGCGCGTGGTAACCGGCATGGGCCAGGCCCCATTCAGCTCCCGCCTCCACGATACGGTCATAGGTATCCTGCATGAACTCCGTCGGAATGTAGAGTTCCCATCCCAACTCACCAACAAAAGTAATTCGCGAAGCGCGCACATAGCCATAGCCCAATTCAATCTCGCGACTGGTGGCAAAGGGAAAGCCCTTGTGGCTCATATCGTCAGGTGTCAAGGACTGCAAGAGATCTCGCGCCTTGGGGCCCATGATCGATATGACGCCCATACCCGAGGTGACATTAGTCAAAACACAGTGGGCGTCGTCGGGGATATGACGCTTAAGCCAATAGAAATCCCGCACCTCTGTCTCGGCTGCACTCACAATCATAAACGCGTGCTCAGCCAGTCGCGTCACGGTCAAATCGGCTTCAATCCCACCGCGCTCGTTCAACCACTGGGTGTACACGACCCTGCCCGACGCCACGTCAATATTATTCGCGCAGATCCGATTTAACACCGCCACGGTATCGCGACCCTCAAAGCGAAACTTAGCGAAAGACGATTGGTCAAATAACGCGACGTCCTCGCGCACCGCGCGATGCTCTGCGGCGGAGTGATCAAACCAGTTCTGTTTGCCATAGCTATAGTCATAGACCGGCTCGACGCCCTTCGGCGCATACCAGTTGGGTCGCTCCCAGCCGTAAGCTTCGCCATGGCAAGCACCCGCGGCGCGCAATCGATCATGAATCGCGGCTTTACGAACGCCCCGAGCCGTCTCGTATTGACGATACGGATAGTGTGTCGCGTATAAAAGACCGAGACTTTCGCCCACTCTAGATTGCAAGTAGCGCCGGTTCCGCTGGAACGGCATGTTGCGCCGAACATCCACCTCCCATAAATCTACCGGGGGTCGCCCATCGCGGATCCATTCAGCGGTCACCTTCCCCACTCCGCCCGCAGACTGCAAACCAATTGAATTGAGCCCTGCCGCTACGAAACAATTTTTTAGCTCCGGCGCCTCGCCAAGGTGGTAACGCACATCGGGCGTGAAACTCTCAGGACCGCAGAAAAATTTCTGGATGCCCGCGCGTTCAAGCGCAGGAAATCGTTTCATGAGCCTCTAAGATCGGCTCAAAATGATCAAAATCATCTGGAAATTCTCCAAACGAAAAGTCTTCTGAAATACCGCCCATTCCCCAAGGCTTCGCACTGGGCTCAAAGGCGCCTAACAGCAGTTTGCCGGCGTCATATTTGTAGTAGGTGCAGGCATCGTAATCACGGAGCACGGGTAAATCAGGGTGTAATCCTGCGACCGATTCAAACAGCACGTAATAATGTTCGCAGGCGTGTAGCGGCAGGTTCACGGCAGGGTCACACCCAAAATATCCGCCGCAGCCAAACGCCCAGCCAGCAACCCCATTGCCGCACTTTCTACATAGCCTTCCACACCGGTGATCTGGCCAGCAAACCGAATATGGGGGCGGGATTTCAACCGCATCTGTGGATCCATGCAACGCTGGCGTGAATTGATGACGGCGTTGCGCGTGAAACCGCTCAGACGGGCAAAGCGAAGGCCCCATGCAACACCGGTGAATCATCTGGTAGCAGCTCGGCACTCTGCGCACCGAGAGCACGTTAACCTCCAGATCAAATACCTTGGCCATGGAGGCACTGCGCTTGAGCTCCTCAAAGCGTTCGGCAGTCGCCGCAATCGACATCGAGCCACACTGTCGGTAGCCCGTCGCCTGCCCCGTCTCTGCCTCTAGCCCTCGATATAATTCACTCGTGTACCGTGCTAGCTTGGTCATATTGATCGAGCTGCGCAGCTGTCCGACTAAACCAGCCGCATGCCAGGTGGTGCCGCTGGTCAGTTCTTTGCGCTCCACCAAAACCACATCTTGAATACCGGCCTCAGCAAGGTGATACGCGACCGACACGCCAATCACGCCGCCGCCAATCACAACGACCTCACAACGATCGGGTAAAGTCGTCATCAGCTCATTAACCGCTGATTAGCCGGGTCATAAGCCGCATCAGTGAGCACCGTCGCTTGGCATCGAGCGTCTAACAGCCCCACTTCTAATACCGACCCCGGCAACGCTTGCGCCGGCGGGACATATCCAAAGCCAAGGCTCTGCTCTACCGCATAACCGTAGCCACCCGAGGTGGTCACACCGACACAGTCATCGCCGACAAATATCGGTTCGCCACCCCTTACATCGGCATTGACAGCGTCCACCGAAAAATACACCAGCCGCAATGGCCCCGTGTCCCCGGTTTCGGTGGCTGACTTGCCAACAAAGTCATCTTTTTTGCAGTGAAAGAAGCGCGCCATATCGGCCTCGAGCATCGTGACCTCGTTAGTGAGCTCGGCGCCCCAGCCGCGATACGCTTTTTCCATGCGCAAGCTGTTGAGTGCGTACAAACCAAAGTTGGCAATGCCGTGTGCTTCACCCGCCGCCCACACAGCAGCATAGAGCGTCTCAAGATCCGCCATTCTCGGGTGCAGCTCCCAGCCCAACTCCCCCACATAGTTAATCCGTAATGCCAGCGTCTTGACACCCGCGAGTTCAATTTCCTGCGCGCTGCGCCAAGGAAAAGATGCGTTATCGAGCGGCGCATCGGTCAGCGTCGCGAGTAACTCGCGAGAGCGTGGGCCAGCCACGACCATCACGCCTCTCTGCTCGGTGGCATTGGTAACCTCAACCGCTTCGCCCTCCTCCCGCTGCTGCAATAAATGATCGAGATCACGAAGCTCAGCGCTGGCGGCCGATAACAAGTAAAAATGATCATTGGCGATTCGTGTGACGGTGGCCTCACCTAATATGCGGCCCTGCCGCGATAAAAAGTGTGCCAACGCCATGCCGCCGTCTCGTTTGGGCATGCGATTCGCTAACAGCCGGTTCAAAAACGCCTCTGCTCCGGCGCCGCGCACAGTATATTTTGCGAACCCGGTCATATCGATCACACCCACCCGATCTCTGACCGCTTCGCACTCGGCCCGCACCACATCAAATACATTATTGCGGCGGTAACTGCATTCTTCCTCGCGGCCATCGAGGGAAAACCATTGCGGTCTCTCCCAACCAAATGTCTGCGTGAAGACCGCGCCTTTTTCTGCCAACGTGGCATGCAGTGGACTCAATCGGCAGTCGCGCGCCGCCGAGAATTCTTCTCCCGGTAATGGTGTTGCATAGGTCAGACCATAATCTTGGAAGCCCTTTTCACGCATGTAATGCCGATCAGCAAAGTCACCAAACCGTCTAGGATCAAAACCTGTCATATTGATTTCAGCGTCGCCATGGATCATCCACTGAGCGAGATACTTCCCGCACCCGGCCCCCTGTGCAATACCAAAGGAAGAGCCGCAGCAGAGCCAAAAGTTCTCAAGGCCCGCAACCGGACCCAGCAGCGGCGGGCCATCCGCCGAATGAGGAATAGCACCATTGACGATGCGTTTGATACCCGCGTCTAACATCGGGGGCATACAGTTCATTGCCCGCTCAAGCCATGGCATCAATCGGTCCAGATCGTCAGGAAATAACTCACTGTCCGACGACCACGGCGGCAGCCCGTCCGGCCCCCAGGCCTCGGTCAGGCCGGTGGACTCATAAATACCAATCAGGCCTGATTTCTGTTCTTGCCGAATATAAGCCGAGGCATAGGGGTCACGCATGACCGGGAATTCTTCATCGCGATCTATAAACTCTTGAATCGCGCCGGTGACGATATAGTGGTGTTCCATATTGGCAATCGGCACATCGGCTCCGACCATCTGCGCCACTTGACGAGCAAAACTGCCCGCCGCATTAACGACGATCTCTGCCGTGACCTTGCCCAGCTCTGTGTCGACTTCCCACTCGCCAGAAGGCAAGCGATTAATATCCGTCACACGGTTATGGCGCACAATTTTGACGCCCATGTCGGTGGCGCCGCGGGCCATCGCGTTGGTCAGCCCCGAAGGATCAGCGTGGCCATCGTCCAATGTCCACGCACCTGCTATGACGCCATCGATGTCGTAAAAGGGATTGAGTGCTTTAATCTTTGCCGCGTCGATGATCTCCATGTGAAAACCAACGTTGTCAGCGATACCCTTCATGTAATGAAACCAGTCGATATCGGCTTGTTGACGCGCAACACGAATGCCTCCAGACGCATGCCAACTCACATATTGACCGGTCTTTTCTTCCGAGGGCGGAGCAAATCCTGATCAAGGACACCAAAAACATCGAACTGATCGCCCGCACATACATCAGCGAACTCGAACGAAAAGAAGGCAAAGGTGGCCGACAAGCGGCCATGAACATCGGTTCAGGGATGGGCGATATGCGCTCCTTGCGCCAATCACAATCCGGGCCTGTGTGGAACATTGGGCTCAGTGATTTCATTGAGATATGCCCAAAGATTACCGGTGCATTTTAGACCGCGTCAATGCGCTTATATTGGTCCAATATTAGGTGAGTGACCACCAGCCGTCTTTGCAAACGCAAACGCTTCTGCGGGACAAAATGAGCAGATGACTTTGTTTGCAAAAAGAGCGTTCGGTGAGGCTCAACGCCGTTGCTCGTTTTTTGAAAAAAACCAATAAAAATCCAGATTTTTCGCACCTCCAAAATTTCGTGCTCAAGGTGTCGCTTTTGGTTCTTAAGGTGTCGGTTTGGGCATAGCCTCTTGTCAGTAACAACGCCACAGTAGCGCCCATTGCACTTGGGTTTGCAGGGCCACGCTTAAAGGCCCCAAAACACTGTTGGCAGTGGGTGATTCGGTTAACATGAGCAACATGGATCGGCCCTGGGCATGGCCACGGAGCGACCGTTAGCCGGTGTCACTATAAGACCGAACGTTGTAGCGCACGAGGCGCATAAGGCCTCATGATGGAAACGGTGTAATGAGCGAACGAGCGAGCAGACGAAAAGGCGGGGGTCGAGCTGGGCGACGAGAGGCTCGTGCCGATGTTGCGCCCGCCGCGACACCTTTTATCGAACGGAAGATCCCCTACTTTGAGATTCTTAACGAAGAAAACCTCGAGCTGATTGAGCGCAATGCTGACCGACTGCTGAGCGAAATTGGCATCGACTTTCTCGATGACCCCGAAGTGCTTGATTTATTTCGCGAAGCGGGCGCCGACGTCGACGGCACGCGCGTCCGCTTTCCAGCGGGAATGTGCCGACAAATTATTCAAGCAAGCGCGCCGAGCGAGTATGTGCAACATGCACGGAACCCCGCCCGCAGCGTGACCATCGGCGGCAAGCGCACCGTGCTAGTGCCCGCGTATGGCCCGCCCTTTGTCCATGACCTCGATAAAGGTCGACGCTACGCCACCATCGAAGATTTCGAAAACTTCGTCAAACTTGCTTACATGGCGCCGGGCATCCATCACTCAGGTGGCACCGTCTGCGAGCCAGTCGATCTGCCGGTCAACAAGCGCCACTACGACATGCTCTACAGTCACTTTAAATATAGCGATAAGCCACTGATGGGCTCGGTCACTCATTGGCGCCGCGCTCAAGACTCGGTTGATATGGCAAAAATCGTCTTTGGCGACGAGTTTGTGGATCAAAACTGTGTACTCACTAGCTTGATCAACGTGAACTCACCTATGGTCTTTGACGGCACGATGCTGGGCTCACTCAAAGTTTATGCCCGCAATAATCAGTCCACGGTGATATCGCCCTTTATTCTCGCGGGCGCGATGTCCCCTGTCACGGTCACGGGTACGCTGACGCAAATTTTAGCTGAAGCCCTAGCCGGCATCGCCCTGACACAGCTAATTCGTCCAGGCTGCCCCGTGATTTTCGGCACGTTTGCAGCGGCGGTATCCATGGCAACCGGTGCCCCCACCTTCGGTACGCCAGAGCCCAGCATGGTGATTTATGCCGCTGCCGCTCTAGCGCGTCGGCTTGGCGTTCCCTTCCGCAGCGGCGGCGGACTCTGCGGCTCAAAGCTGCCCGATGCCCAAGCGGCTTATGAAGCGGCGAATACCCTACAGACCGCGGCACTGGCAGGGGTAAATTTCATGCTTCATACCGCTGGCTGGCTAGAAGGCGGCCTGGCGATGGGCTATGAGAAATTTATTATGGATTGTGATCAGGCAAGTATGATTTCTGTACTGCTTGGCGGCATGGATATGTCCGAAAATGGACAGGCCCTTGATGCGGTGCGTGAAGTAGGTCCGGGTAAGCATTACCTGGGCTCCGCCCACACCTTGAAAAATTTTGAAACAGCTTTCTATCGCTCAACGGTTGCCGATAACAACAGCTATGAGCAGTGGCAGGTGGATGGTTCATTGGATACAGCCCAGCGAGCGAATGTCTTGTGGAAAAAAATGCTGGCGGAATACGAAGCCCCTGCGTTGGATCCCGCTATCGACGAGGCACTGCAAGCCTTCATGACCACCCAAAAAGCATCTTTCGCCGATCGAGATTATTAAAAGAGGAGAGACCCTGCCATGTCAGACGACGAAGACGATATTGTCCTTTCGGAACTCTCGAACGAGGATCTCGTGCAGCAAATGCACGATGACCTGTACGACGGCCTAACAGAAGAAATTGAGGAAGGCACGCGAATTCTGTTAGCGCGCGAGTGGTCTCCAGAGCACGTGCTAGGCAAAGCATTGGTCGACGGTATGACCATTGTTGGCATCGACTTTCGTGACGGTATTTTGTTTGTCCCAGAGGTACTGCTCGCGGCTAACGCCATGAAAGGTGGCATGTCGATATTACGCCCATTGCTCGCAGAAACCGGTGCAAAGCCAGTGGGCACGATGGTCATTGGTACTGTTAAAGGCGACATTCATGATATCGGTAAAAACCTCGTCTCGATGATGCTAGAGGGCGCGGGGTTTGACGTATTTGACATCGGCATCAACAACTCGGTTGAGGATTATTTAGCGGCGATCGAGCAGCACAAACCCGACATTTTGGGTATGTCCGCCCTCCTCACCACGACCATGCCTTACATGAAAGTGGTTGTCGATGCGCTGAAAGACCACAATATGCGCGCGAAAATTACATCGTGCTGGTGGGTGGTGCCCCACTCAACGAAGAATTTGGGCAGGCTGTTGGCGCCGATGCCTATTGTCGTGATGCGGCAGAAGCGGCGACCACTGCCATCCGCATGGTCAGTGAGCGCCGTCTGGCGCAGAGCGCCTGACTGTCTCGGCGATGACGGGAAGCACTCTAATCATCGCCTGCGGTGCACTCGCCCGAGAAATTGACGCGCTTAAACGTGCCAATGGATGGGATCGGCTACAGGTGCAATGTATTGACGCAGCCCTGCACAACCGCCCTAAAGCGATTCCTGCAAGGGTCGAAGCATTACTCGAAAAACATGCTCATCAACACGAACGGGTTTTCGTGGCTTACGCCGACTGCGGCACTGGCGGAGCACTGGATAAAGTTTTGGCGCGATGGGGTGTCAGCCGCCTCCCAGGAGCTCACTGTTATGAAGTCTTCGCGACTGCGCCCGTGTTTCATGCCCTAGCTGATGCCGAACCCGGCACCTTTTATCTGACCGATTTCTTAGCGCGACACTTTGACCGGTTAGTCATCGAGGATTTAAAACTGGATACGCATCCCGTTTTACAAGACATGCTCTTTGGCCATTACCAGCGAATCGTCTACCTGGCGCAAACAGACGATCCAACACTACTCGCCAAAGCGCAAAAAGCGGCAGACCGGTTAGGGCTCGCTTTTGAGGTAGTCGAGACCGGACTGGCGTCACTACAATCAGCGTTAACGCCGCAAGTACTTCACTAAATAATGACCGTGAGGCTCACCATGCAACGCATTGATATTTTGTGGCGCGATATCCCCTCGCAAGTCCTGATCAAGCGCGGTCGAGATCGTGGTAAATACATGCTGAGTGCGCGCTTCCAAGAAGCGATTGACCGCGCTGCCATGCGAGCCGGCAAGGGCGGCAGTGACGCCTACCTCGATGAATGGCGACGGGTTACTACCGCGATCGAAGCCGAAGGCGCACTGGCACATATCGCAGCCCAACTCGGTCAAGAAATTGAAGCCCAGTATTCTGATGAAGACGTCACGCGACTGGCCAAGCAAAATGGCTATGCTGAGCCTAACTCATGAAGTCGGCCAGACGCGGGTCCCTGTGCAGGCGCAATGGCTCAACGTATTTTAAGAATCAATAAAAACCGCACCACCACCTTCATTCCTATTTTCTTCTTTCATTACTATTTTCTGCATTAGGCCATCCTCATGACAATAACGACAATCAGTTCAGCCACTCGAGAAGTTCATATGGGCTTCGATCAACGCTTTGTCATTATTGGGGAGCGGATCAACCCAACCGGCCGTAAAATTTTGGCCGAAGAAATGAAAAATGGGGACTACAGCCGAGTCGAGTCTGACGCGCTGGCGCAGGTTGCGGCGGGCGCCCACATGCTTGATGTCAACGCAGGGATTCCGCTGGCGGATGAACCGCGCATTTTGGCAGAGGCCATTCAGCTTGTTCAGTCGATTACCGATGTACCACTGAGCATTGACTCCTCTATTATTGAGGCACTAGAAGCGGGTCTTGCCGTTTACCAAGGCAAAGCACTGGTCAATTCAGTGACAGGTGAAGATGAGGTGCTGGAGCGGGTATTGCCGTTGGTCGCTAAGCACAAGGCCGCTGTCGTGGCGATCTCTAATGACGAGACCGGTATTTCAGAGGATCCCGACGTACGCTTTGCGGTCGCTAAAAAAATTGTCGAACGCGCGGCTGACTACGGTATACCGTATAACGATATCGTTGTGGATCCCCTCGTGATGCCAATTGGCGCCATCAACACTGCCGGCCTGCAAGTGATGGCGCTGGTGCGACGCCTGAGAGAAGAGCTCAAGGTGAATACCACCTGTGGCGCTTCTAATGTGAGCTTTGGCCTGCCTAACCGTAATGGCATTAACTCGGCGTTTCTTACTATGGCGATGGGTGCTGGCATGACGTCGGCGATTACCAGTCCCATGCACCCAGAAGTGATGCAAGCCGTGCGCGGTGGCGATGTCATGATGGGACACGATCCGAACTGTGCTCATTGGATCCGCGCCTATCGTGAACCCGTCGCTGAGGGTGAAGGGCGTGGCGGCAGATCGGGACGATCAGGACGTCGCAGGAGCGCATGAATCTTGGCTGAAGCCGATGTTAAAGTGCTCTTCATGCCCTCAGGGAGACGGGGGCTTTTTCCGCGTGGCACACCCCTCTTAGATGCAGCACGCAATTTAGGCGTCGATATCGACTCCGTCTGCGGTGGCCGGGGACTCTGCGGCCGCTGCCAAATCAGTTGCGTGACGGGGTCTTTTGCCAAACACCAGATCGAATCCGACGTCGATCACCTCTCCCCTTTCTGTGCGACCGAGGTCAAATTTGTTGAGCGAAAAGGCCCTTTAAAAGAAGGGCGTCGACTCAGTTGCCACACCACACTGCTTGACGATGCCGTCATCGATGTGCCCGCTGAAAGTCAGGTGCACCGGCAGATCGTGCGCAAAGAAATGGAATCTCGCGATATCCGTCTCGATCCCGCCACTCGGCTTTACTATGTGCAGATTGGCGAGCCGACGCTAGAGGACCCCCGCGGTGAGGTGCAACTCCTGATCGAAGCGCTCGAAAACGATTGGGGTGTGCCCGGCTGACACGTTGGCCCATTCACAACTGCATCAAATTCAAGCGGCACTGACACGCGAAGATCGCGGCATTACAGTAGCCGTGTATCAAGAATGCGAAATAACCGCCGTCTGGCCGGGGCTCTTTGAGCAACCGCGAGGTATCGCCATTGACGTGGGCTCCACCACTGTCGCGGCGCATCTTTGTGATTTAAAAACGGGAGAGGTGCTCGCCTCTGCCGGCGTGATGAACCCGCAAATCCGCTACGGCGAAGATCTGATGAGCCGGGTCTCTTATGTGATGATGCACCCTGAGGGGGCTGAGCTGCTCACCCTCGCCATCCGCGAGGCAATCAATGGGCTATTGGTGGAGTTGAGTGAGCAAGCTTCAGGGGACATCAACGATATTTTAGAAATTGCCTTGGTGGCGAACCCCATCATGCATCACATTTTGCTCGGTATTAATCCGGTGAACCTTGGTACCGCGCCCTTTGCGCTCACCACCAGTGACCCTGTTGATGCGCGCGCCATCGAAGTGGGACTGATTGCGCATCCTGAGGCACGACTGTATTGCCTGCCGTGTATTGCGGGCCATGTGGGAGCGGATGCTGCCGGGGTCATTTTGGCCGAGGCACCTCACCGCGGGGAAGGCATGACACTCGTTGTCGACGTCGGTACCAATGCTGAAATCGTGCTCGCCAATCAGGAGCGCTTACTCGTGTGTTCGAGCCCCACGGGACCCGCTTTCGAAGGCGCACAAATTAGCAGTGGCCAGCGCGCCACCATGGGCGCCATTGAGCGCGTTCGCATCGATCGGGACACACTGGAGCCACGTTTCAAGTCTATCGGCAGCGATTTGTGGTCCAATGAAGCGGGCTTTTTAGAGGCGATGTCAGGCCATGGTGTCACCGGTATCTGTGGGTCCGGCATCATTGAAGTGGTGGCTGAGATGTATCTTGCTGGCGTCATCACGCCCGAGGGTGTCGTCGACGGAGGATTGGCCGATCAGAGCACCCGCATTCGCCAAGAGGGTCGCACCTGGTCCTACGTATTGCACCACGCCGAGACGGCCGATGAGTCTGATGTGGTGATCACCCAAAACGATGTGCGGCAAATCCAGCTGGCTAAAGCGGCTCTCTACGCGGGTATCAAGCTGCTCATGGATGAAATGGGAACCCCCTCGGTCGATCGAATTCGCCTGGCGGGTGCCTTTGGCAGTCATATCAGTGTCAGCCACGCGATGGTACTGGGACTGATACCTGATTGCGATCTAGAACACGTGACTTCAGCAGGCAACGCTGCCGGTGCGGGCGCCCGCATGGCGCTGTTGGATCGAAACGCCCGAATAGAGATTGCCGATACCATTCGCACGGCTGAGCGAATCGAGACAGCGGTGGCTCCCGATTTTCAAAGGCATTTTGTCGGGGCGATGGCCCTACCACATCAGAGTGATCCGTTTCCGCATCTGTTCTCTCAGGTAGAACCACCCAAGGCAAAGGCGGTCACTTCTGACGACACGCCCAAACGACGACGGCGCACTCGCTCGAATCGTTAGGGCGACGCACTGCCTACTTTGGCCGTCTTACGCCGCGCATGGCGGTCATAAACCGCGTCATCGAGGCGGCTACCAAATAGCGAATTGGGCATCATCTCGTAGTACGGATCGTGAGTCGGCGTGGTCCGACTCCAATCAACACGTTCTGATCGATAAGCCATTTTCCAAACCGCTCCTCGACGCTCGTAGCGATCGAGGTAACGTCCAGCAACGATCAAATCCTCGAAGCCATTCTCTGCTTTCACTTTGTGATATGCCTGAAAATACACTTCGCCGAAGGCCTCATCGCCCTCCACCTCGATCAGCGTATTGCCAATCATGTGCTGATTCGAGATGTGATCGGTCAGCGCGGTGACCGCAAACTCGATGAAAGTGGCGTGCATCGCTGTTGATGAATCCGTATTCACAAAAGGCGTCCTCCCAAAATATCGAGCGCAGCAGCTCTGCATCCGTACGATCAAGTCCACGCATGTACCGACACGACAATTCATAGAGCGCCTGTTTATCTAGCAAGGTCTGCAGTGCGAGATCCATTGATGAAGCCTCTTTATGAGTTTAATCGGATGCCATGGTGCATCGTCATCCACATTCATGCGCAGATCAACCACTGTGGCAACCCCACGGTGTTTGGCTTGTCGTTCTCTATCGCTCTGCGCATACTGATGACCTGATCAAGATGACGACTGCCCAGCAGGTACCCTCAACACTATGGCAGATAACGCGCAATCACCCGGCAGTGCCCGGGCCCTCGGTACGTCGATCGCCGACGTATTGGCGTCCGATGCCCGCCCGGCTCCCGCACCACTCAGGACCCAAGCCTACGAATTCCTCGGCGATGCAGACCTGCCCACACACCGCTACACCTGCCGATGATTTTTTCCAGCAGGAAATGTCCGGTATGTGGTCGCGCTGCTGGCAGTGGGCCTGCCGTGAGGAACACATCCCCGCGGTCGGGGATCACTACGTCTACGATATCGGGCCTTACTCCGTCATTATCACGCGAGTCGCGGTCGGCGAGATCAAAGCTTTTATCAACAGCTGTACCCACCGCGGGACCCGGCTTCTAAGCGAAGAGGGGCCTGGCTCCGGACAGGGCTTTCACTGTCCGTTCCACGGATGGTCTTACGACCTTGATGGCACCCTCAAAGATGTGCCAGGACACTGGGATTTTCCGCATGTTTGCGAAGCAACCCATTCGCTTCAGTCCGTCAGGTGTGACACCTGGCAAGGTTTTATCTTCGTCAATTTTGATATCGATGCTAAACCGCTGCGTGAACAGCTGGACGTGATGCCCGAGCATTTTTCGCATTTTCCGCTGAGTCATCGTCGCATTCGGCTCCATGTACAAAAAGCATTGCCTGCAACTGGAAGGCCGCGCAAGAGGCATTCATGGAGGCGTATCACAACTTTACGACCCACGATGCGCCCACGGGGGCCAATGCCCAGTACGATATTTTTGGGCCTCATGTAAGCCGCTTCATTCACAGTCTTGGCCACTACTCGGCTCGCCGAGGCACGGGCGGGCGAGCGGCTCGGGGAGGCCAGTGGCGCTCGCGATGCCGCCGCTCACCGAGCAGGAACTCGGACGGACCTGACCGTGGCGCAGAGGACACTGGCCCAGGGTGAAACGGCGCGCGCCGGTTGGCGCTCAGCAGCTGCGCGAAGCGCTCGGCGCACAGCTCAACGTGGATTTCTCCGCCGCCTCCGATAGCGAGATGCTCGACTCTATCGAGTACCACGTCTTCCCCAACGCCTTCTTCTTTCCCGGAATACTGATCTCCATGGCCTATCGCTTTAGGCCCCTCGATGACGACGTGGATCGCTGCCTATTCGAGATACTCATGCTGGAACCACTAGCAGAGGGCGCGACGCATCCCGACCCGCCCGATCCCGTGTACCTCGAAGTCGAACAGTCTTACACGGAAGTGGATGAGCTCGCTTGGCTCGGCGCGGTCTATGACCAGGACACCAGCAACCTGCAGTTACAGCAACAAGGCCTCAAGAGCAGTCGCAAGGGCATTACCCTAGGGAATTATCAGGAGGCACGCATTCGACGCTTTCACCTGACCCTCGATCACTATCTGGCGCAAGCCACCTCACCCAGGCAGCCGCGAGGGTTGACCCGTTGCATTTGGGTCTGAGCGCATTCCCCCGTAAACTGATGTGCTCATTACTGCGTATGGTTCATCACATCACTCCACGGAGCACACTGCTATGAAACTCGGATTTCTTCTCGGCTACTCAGGTAAACAGATTCATATTCCACTGGACCTGATTAAAACAGCCGAGACCATGGGCTATGACTCCGTGTGGACCGCAGAAGCCTATGGCAACGATGCGGTGACCTCTGCCAGCTGGGTGCTCGCCAACACGAGCAAAATCCGGGTGGGTACCGCCATCATGCAAATGCCCGCAAGGACGCCAGCCATGTGCGCCATGACAGCCATGTCACTTGATCAACTGTCTGGCGGAAGATTTATTGTCGGCTTAGGGGCCTCAGGGCCGCAAGTCGTCGAAGGGTGGCATGGCGTGCCCTATGGCAAACCGGTTACCCGAACGAAAGAATATATTCAGATCATGCGGAAGATTTTTAAGCGGGAGGGACCGGTTGAACTCGATGGCAAAATGTACCAGCTGCCCAATACCGGAGAGGGGACCACTGGACTTGGTAAGCCACTCAAGTCGATTTTAGCGCTATTACGGACGTCTCATTAGACACCGCGTCAATCACGCCCGCCGGATTACGCTGCGCCGGAGAAGTCGGTGACGGCGTTTTTCCGGTGTGGATGGACCCCACAAAATACTCCGTTATCGGTGACTCGATCGAAGAAGGGTTTGCCAAAGCAGGCAATGGTAAGAGTCTTAAGGACTTCGATATTGCGCCCTTTGTCACAGTGGCGATGAACGATGACCTTGACGCCGCCTACGACGCCTTGCGCCCTTGGTTAGCACTCTATATTGGCGGTATGGGGGCCAAGAATAAAAACTTTTATCACGAGTAAGCACCCGACTTGGCTCCGACGCCGCTGACGATCACTTTGCTGTCCCCCATCTGCAAGAAGCAAGAAGCCGAGGCCAAAGTGCCTAATGCTTTGCTGGATGATGTCTCACTCATCGGTCCTCGCGGGCGTATTATTGAACGCTTGCAGGTCTGGAAAGAGGCTGGCAAGCGGGGCGAAGTGGGCAGTATGTTACTCGGCGTGCAGGACCCAGAGGTACTGGAACTGTTCGCAAACGAAATGCTGTAACGCGCTTGGTGGACTCAATGATGCAGGTCGATGGCGCCTGCTTATGTGGCGACGTGACGTGGGAAGCCACAGTGGACACTCAGCTTATCGTCGTCTGCCATTGCAGCGATTGCCAAACAGTGGGCGCCTCTGCATTCCAATTCTCGGCGCGCGTCGACCGCAACCAGTTCGTCCTAACCAGCGGCACGCTCAGTGACTACATTAAAACAGCAGAGAGCGGTCAAGCACGAGCCATGAGCTTCTGCGGACGCTGCGCAACCATGCTTCACACCAGCAATACCGATGGCACTGGCCCGCTCTCTCTGAGACTTGGCGGATGTCGGCAAAAGCACGCGTTAGCACCGCAGTTTCAAATTTGGTGCCAATCCGCTTTGCCGTGGGTTCAGGTGGAAGCAGGCGTTAGCCTACCGAAACAGACGCTGAAAGCACGCTCTACTCTGAGCGAGACACCACCGCTCGCGAGGCGATAACGTCGGTGACGGTCAGCGCTAATTCAATAGCTCTGCTTCTTCAGTGGCAGTTCTGATTCGAAGATCTTGAAAAGCTGCGTCTCCCCCTGAATGCGATCGCTCTTAGGGGATACCCCCATGTATTTCCGATAACAACGACTGAAGTGGGTGGTGGACACAAATCCACACATCGACGTGATTTCGACAATTGAACGAGACGTTTGCTTGAGCAGACGTCGCGCCCGATCGAGCCGTAATTTTAAGTAGTATCGCGAAGGGCGTGCTGTGCAGATGCCTTAAAAAGAGCCTTTCTAATTGCCGCCGAGACAGACTGACATAATCCGCCAGCTCTTGCAGGGTAATAGGCTCCTCAAGGTTGGCCTCCATCAACTGCAACACCTCTTTGAGCTTGGGCTGCATGTCCGCCTTTCTCGACCACATCGGAATGACCTGCATCTCAGCGTCTGACCGATGCCGTTCACAGACCAGCATGTCGGCGACGCCGTCGACCAGCGACTGAGGATGCCGCTTGGCGATCATCGCCAGCATCATGTGCAGAGGGCACAGTGCCCCCGGTGCAGGTCAGCCGATCGCGATCAATGGTGTACAGAGTGGGAGTTGAAATCGATGGCAGGAAACTGTTCGGTGAGTAGCGTTAAGCAATCCCAGTGGGCGCTGCATTGGTAGCCGTTGAGTAGCCCCGCGCTGGCCAGCACGTACGACCCAGTGCAGAGCGCACCGAGCTGCACGCCCTTCTGCGCCTGCTTGCGCAGCCAGGCCAAGTCGGACTCGCTGCACACTCTGTTCAATATCAATCCCGCCCACGACGATCACTAAGTCGAGAGCCACTTCATCAGATAAGGTGTAGTCGAGGCTCACGCGAATCCCGTCACTGCTCGCCTGATCGCGCTCTCCCGAGCCAATCAGATGCCAGCTATAGAGGGCGGTGTCCGAGAGCAAATTGGCAAGGCGGTACCGGGTCGATCGCACTGGAGAGTGAGATCAACGTGAATTGATCCATCAACAAAAAGCCCACGCGCTTGGGAGGAGCGTTAAAGGTCCGCGCAGTGCTCCATGCCGTCTCTCCAGGTTAAGCGATAACCGGCATCTCAGCTCCTGACGCGTTCGTTGGCAGGGTCGAGCAGCGCTCGATAGCCGACGGAGACGATTTTGGCGGGAAAAAAGCAGCCAAAATACTCCATCAGCACCCGCTCGCCCTCGACAGCACGATCAGTGGGAAGGTACCCCATCGCGATATTCTGGCCTAAAGACGGTCCAAAAGCGACACTTGTGGTGTAAGAACGACGTCCATGGGTATCAATGATCACTGCTTGGGTCTCTGGGTCGAGCAATGGCCAGTGTCCCACCGGATAACGGACCACGCCGTTTTCGTCGGTCGTGTCCTCCAACACAAACGTACACAGGTAGGCCGCCTGCTTGGGTAACTCACGCTGCGCCGAGTAGGCGTCTTTGCCATGGAAGTCTGCGGCTTTGACTTTGGGACGCGATAATCCCGCTTCGTATAAGTTGTAATCGGTCTCTAAATCATCGTTTTGTAGCCGTAAACTCTTCTCCAAGCGCCGGCTATTGGCGTAAGTTTCAATACCGACCGGCGTGACGTCTAATGCAAAGAGCGCGTCCCATAAGCCAAGTCCTTCGCTAAAGGGGAAGTAAAGTTCCCAGCCCTGCTCACCGACATAAGAGATACGGAAAGCCCAAACCGTCACGCCCTGAACGTTGATTTCCTTTGCTGTGGCATACGGAAACGTTTCATGCGAGACGCTCTCGGGGTCGTCCATAAGCTTTTGCAACGTGGCACGGGCCTCAGGGCCCCACAGACCCAGCGTGGCAATCTGCTCGGTTTGGTCAACAAACGCCACATCATTCAGCGCGAGCTTGTCGCTCATGCGCTTCATCCACACATAATCCCGATGCCCCGTATCACCGCCACAAATGACCCGGAAGCTGTCCTCGGTAAGACGGATAATCGTCAGGTCGGAGTGGATACCGCCGGTTTGATCAAGAAAGTGAGTGTAAACGCCCTTGCCAATCGGGGTATCGGTGCCGACTTTGGCTACCGAGCAGAACTCTAGCAGGGCCTCAGCATCGGCACCCACCACATCGAAAATGGCGAAGTGAGACAAGTTGATCATGCCCACACCGTCACTCAGGGCCAAGTGCTCCGCATTGGAGACTTCCCAAAAGTGTCGGTTATCCCACTCTGCAGCGCGCGTCGGCACGCGATCGCGGTAGGTCGGGAGCAGCGTGGCTTCATTGGCAGCGTAGCCGTAAGCCCGCTCCCAGCCGGCCACCTCCATAAAGTATCCACCCAGCGCCACTTCGCGCTCATAAAACGGGCTGGTGCGCATTTGCCGCGACGACGCATAAGGCTCTCGCGGGTGGACCGCTGGCGTATAGATCTTTTGCGCCACTTCATAACTGCGGTCACGAATAAAGTCATCGGTCAGCTGCACGGGGTAATGGCGAGCGGATCAACACCATGTGGATCCATTTCAGTACGGCCTTTGGTCATCCAATCGGCCAGTAATTTACCGGCGCCGGGGCCATCTTTTACCCACACGGCCTCGCACAACCACAGGCCTCGCACGTCAGGCGCCTCACCGATAATCGATCCGCCGTCCGTCGTGACTGAGAGCAAACCATTAAACGAGCGGCGCTCTTCCCAAGGCAGATCCGCCAGCACTGGCGTGAGCTCAACAGAACGCTCGAAGGCCTCGATCACTTGATCCAGCGTCAAATCATTCATGGAGGGGGACATTCGAGCGTCTTCGGGCTCCGAAATGGCGCTGGCCTCTACAATGCGAGGCTCAAAAGGCTCGTAATAACCCCACTCTAAAAGCCCACCCTCTGGTGTGGTGGGGTCGC
This sequence comes from uncultured Luminiphilus sp., assembly GCA_905182485.1. Taxonomy (GTDB): domain Bacteria; phylum Pseudomonadota; class Gammaproteobacteria; order Pseudomonadales; family Halieaceae; genus Luminiphilus. The sequence goes on along the minus strand of CAJJBO010000011.1, from coordinate 22,968 downwards.
CGGTATCGCGCACGTAAGCGGAGTTACCTTGATCGCGAAACAACGGGTAAACAATATCTTTGCCAGTACCCTCAAGGGCATCCCAGGGGCCGAAAAATAGCAGCGGGTGCTCTACCGGCATTAACGGCAACTTTACCTTTGCGGTCTCTGACACCAGTGAACCCCAAATGCCAGCACACAGCACGACATAGTCCGCCATGATGGTGCCTTTTGCGGTTTTAACCCCGACTGCTCGACCGTTCTCGACAATGATCTCTTCGGCTGAGGTGTAGGGGAAGACAGTCAACTTGCCGGCCGCGACAGCCTCATCCACAAGATCACCTGCAACACTTTGCGATCGAGGTGTGACGAGGCCCGCGTCGGGGTCCCACATGGCACACTCGATCGTATCTTCTTCCAATAATGGAAAGCGTTCTTTGGCTTCGGCTGCGGTGATCATATGCGCATTGGTGCCGAAGGCTTTACCAGATGCCACTTTGCGCAACAGCTCTTGCACCTGGGCATCGTCACCTTTGCGCGCGACTTCCATACCGCCGATCTCGATAAAATTACCCCGAGACTTGTAAAACTCACGACTGTAGGTGCTGGTAAACACCGTTAACTTGTCGTGCGAGGTCATGTAACAGAAATCAGAAGCGTGGGAGGTTGAACCGATGTCCGTCGGTATCGCAGACTTTTCTAGCCCGACGATGTCATCCCAACCGGCCTCGACCAAGTGATGGGCCACCGAGGCACCGACAATGCCCCCTTGACCAATGATCACGACTCGCGCTTTTTCGGGTAAAGCTGCCATAAGATCTCCTACACGGTGTACTGATGCTGTCCGACTCAAGTGGTCTTTGCAGATCACGCAGGCCGTTATTGTTGCCTGATTGTTTGGCGTACTGAAGGCGTTCCGTCCTCCATCAGTACTGCTGGGCATTGCACGCTTTCTTTGCCGATGGCGCTATCTCAAATCCGACACTCAGATGACCAAAAGCGCCACCCTCACTGCACTTTTTACCTCAAAGCGCTGCCAACGCCGCATGCACCTCTGCATCGACGCAATCAGGCTTGTTTGTGACGATGTTCGAGAGCTCTTTGAGCATTTCAGGAGTCCAAAATTGCCGCATATGGTGGCTCACTTGCCCCGCCACGTCCTCACGGGTGGGCACGCCACCCGCAATTTGATTCGCCATTCTGACCAAGTGTTCTTGATGATACTCCATCACCGATTCACGCTAACGCTGGTTCAGACACAGGCCGAATTTGCACCGCCGTCACTTTGTATTCTGGACAATTGGTCGCCCAATCTGAGTTATCCGTGGTAATCACATTGGTCCCACTCACCGGATGGTGAAAAGTGGTGTACACCACGCCAGCGGGAATATCGTCGCTAATGCGCACACGCATTCGCGTCTCGCCAGCGCGACTGGCGATCTCGACCCAGTCACCGTCTTTCAAACCGCGGGCCTCTGCATCAGCCTCATGAATATCGAGCAGATCCTCAGAATGCCACACGACATTATCGGTTCTGCGCGTTTGTGCACCAACGTTGTATTGGCTCAGTATTCGACCAGTCGTTAACAACAGCGGGAACTTGCGGGTCGATCGTTCATCGGTCGGGACATAAGGGGTCGTCATAAACTGCCCCTCGCCACGAACAAATCGGTCTTTGTGCATGATCGGCGTCCCAGTAGGCGCCTGATCATTACACGGCCATTGCACGCTGCCTAATTTATCCAGCAGGTCGAAGGAGACGCCTGCAAAGGTGGGGGTTAGCTCGGCGATCTCATCCATAATTTCGGCGGCGCTTTCGTAAGGCATGGGGTACCCCATCGCTTCACTCAGGGCGCAGGTGGCCTCCCACTCCGACCGTCCTGTGCGAGACGTCATCACGGGTCGCACACGATTAATACGTCGTTCCGCGTTGGTAAAGGTGCCGTCTTTTTCCAGAAACGATGCGCCGGGCAAAAACACATGAGCAAACTGCGCCGTCTCGTTCAAAAAGAGGTCCTGCACAATGACGCAATCCATTGCCGTCAAGGCAGCGGCGACATGCTGCGTATTGGGGTCGGATTGCGCAATATCTTCCCCTTGGATATACAACCCTTTAAACCGCCCACTGACGGCCGAGTCGAGCATATTGGGGATTCGCATACCGGGGTCTTCGCGCAGCGTGACACCCCAAATCTGTGAAAACTGCTCGCGGACGGTATCGTCAGAGACATGTCGATAGCCCACAAACTCGTGGGGGAAAGATCCCATATCGCAGGCCCCCTGCACGTTATTCTGGCCACGGAGCGGATTCACTCCCACACCGAGGCGGCCAATGTTACCGGTCGCCATCGCCAAGTTCGCCATGGCCATGACCATCGTTGAACCTTGAGAATGCTCCGTGACGCCCAACCCATAATAAATGGCGCCATTGTCCGCCGTTGCAAATGCTCTTGCTGCCGCTCGCACGGTGGTTGCAGGAACACCGGTCACCGCCTCCAGTGTCTCTGGGCTGTTCTCAGGCAGCCGGATAAAATCTTCCCAGGCTTTAAACGATAAGCGATCACAACGCTCGGCAACAAATGCCTCATCAATCAGCCCTTCGCTAGCGACCACGTGGGCAACAGCATTCAGGACCGCCACGTTAGTACCCGGCAATAACTGCAGATGATGCTCCGCACTCACGTGAGGCGACCGCACAAGATCAATCGAGCGGGGATCAATCACAATAAGATCTGCACCTTCTCGAAGCCGACGCTTCATGCGCGAACCAAAGACAGGGTGCGCATCAGTGGGGTTGGCACCAATGACCATCATCACGTCGGAGTGCTGCACCGATGCAAAGTCTTGCGTACCAGCACTGGTGCCAAAGGTCTGCTTAAGACCATAACCGGTGGGTGAGTGACAGACGCGCGCGCAGGTGTCGACATTGTTCGTGCCAAATGCGGCGCGGACCATTTTCTGCACAACATAGACTTCTTCGTTGGTGCATCGTGAAGAGGTGATACCGCCTATCGCATCCACACCATGACTGGCCTTGATGGCATTAAAACGATCGGCCGCAAAACCAATCGCCTCCTCCCAACTGACTTCTCGCCATGGCTCATCGATGCTGTCTCGGACCATCGGCGTCGTAATGCGGTCCTGATGCTGTGCGTATCCCCACGCGAAACGACCTTTCACACAAGAGTGACCCGCGTTGGCACCGCCTTGCTTATCGGGCACCATGCGCACCACCTCATCGCCCCGCAGTTTCTGCTTTAAATCCACATCCAACGCCGCAGTATGCACAAGTGGTCAAAACACTTCGTTCAGGTTGTCCAATTTCTGCAACACGTTTTTCAAACAAACTATCGGTTGGACACGCCTGAACACAGGCGCCACACGACACGCATTCGCTTTCTAAAAACGGTTGTTGCTCACTCGGTGAAACGCGCGAGCCAAATCCACGCCCCGCAATCGTGAGTGCAAACGTACCCTGTACCTCTGAACACGCACGGACGCATCGACTACAGACGATGCATTTACTGGTATCAAACGTAAAATAGGGATTGGATATCTTTGGCGCCCGCTAGATGATTCGCTCCTTCAAAGCCATAACGTACTGCCCTTAAACCTACTTCGCCTGCAGTATCTTGCAGCTCACAATCACCGTTAGTCGGGCACGTAAGACAATCCAGCGGATGATCCGATATATAAAGCTCCATGACATTCCGACGTAGCTTACCTATTTCATCAGATTGGGTGTTGACCTGCATTCCCGCTTCAACCGTGGTTGTACATGATGCAGGAAATCCATTGCGGCCCTCAATCTCGACCAAGCACAACCGGCAAGAGCCAAACGCTTCGACATTATCGGTCGCACACAGTTTAGGAATGTTGGCGCCGGCGATGGCAGCCGCACGCATCACGGAGGTCCCCTCGGGCACAGTCACCGGCATACCATCGATGTGGACGGTCACCTCAACCTGTGAATCCATTGCAGGCGTCCCATAATCCTGCGACAGATCGAGTTGAGCGGGGTCAAACTGCTGAACCATATTCATTGCGTCACCCTCAACCCGTGGCAATCACGGGTGATTGAAAGTCTTCTGGAAATTGGTTGATCGCGCTGAGCACGGGGTTGGGCGTTAAGCCGCCCATTGCGCAGAGCGAGCCTTGTGTCATCACGTCGCACAAATCACGGAGCAGCGCTGTATTACCCTCGACGTCTTGACCAGCACGAATTTTATCCAAGGTCTCAACGCCACGCACTGCCCCTATTCGACAGGGCGTGCACTTACCGCAGGATTCCTCTACGCAGAAATCCATCGCAAAACGCGCCTGGTCAGCCATGTTAACGGTCTCGTCAAAAACAACGATACCCCCATGACCAATCATTCCTCCCGCAGCAGCCAATGCCTCATAGGTCATCGCCACATCGAGCTTGTCATCCGGCAGATAAGCACCGAGGGGGCCACCCAGCTGAACGGCTCTGATCGGTTTCCCCGAGCGAGTCCCGCCGCCAAAATCAGCGACTAAGGCTCGAGCGGTAATTCCAAAGGCGGTCTCGACAATGCCACCCTGCGCAATATTACCCGCCAACTGGAACACCTGTGTTCCCAGAGAGCGCTCCTGCCCCAATGCGGCATAGGTCTCTGCGCCGCGCGCCAAGATTGAGGGCACGCTGGCGATTGTCAGGACGTTATTGATCACTGTAGGGGTGCCAAACAGGCCCTTGATTGCCGGCAAGGGTGGCTTAGCACGGACCATACCGCGACGTCCTTCTAGGCTCTCGAGCATGGCGGTTTCTTCGCCACACACGTAAGACCCGGCACCGACTCGAATCTCCACATCAAAGGCGACCTTCGAGCCGAGAATGTCGTCACCCAACCAGTGACGCTCCCGCGCAATGTCGATCGCTGCCTGCAGGGTCGCAATCGCATCTGGATACTCTGACCGCAAATAAACCAAGCCTCGGTCAGCACCCACCGCATGAGCCGCAATCGTCATCCCCTCCAGCAAACAAAAGGGATCACCCTCCATCAACATGCGATCGGCGAAGGTACCGCTATCGCCCTCGTCCGCGTTGACGCAGATATACTTATGAGGCGTCGCGTCCCGTGACTCGCCGGCATGAGGCTGTGCCGATTGTTCGGCCACCGTGCGCCACTTAATACCGGCAGGGAATCCCGCTCCACCGCGACCGCGCAAACCAGAGGTGGTGATAATGTCTACGACGGCATCGCCGCTCACAGCAAGCGCGTTCTTCAGGCCGGCTAAGCCCCCATGACGGACATAATCCTCTGGATCCAATGGATCCGTCACGCCGACGCGCTCATAGATCCATCGGTTTTGCCTAGCGAGATAATCAATCTCTTCAACCGGACCTACGTAATGCTCACTGTCCTCTGAGGGCAGTGTTTGCTCAATCTGCACCGCTGTCATATTGGACCAACCCACTCTCCCACCATCACGCGTCTCGGCGCGCTCGATCAGGGGCTCCATCCACAACATGCCACGGCTACCATTACGGACGACTGTTTCGCCACGGTCTATAAGCGCAGCCGCCACCGCGTCGGCACCCATCGACCGGGCCGCTGCATCGCGCGGCACGAACCAAATACTCATAGCGGCCTCTCCTGCGCCTGCGCTGCATCAATCGCCTGGCACAGGCGCGCGACATCTGCGCGGCCAATGAGCTCGCCATCCACCATCGCAGCGGGCCCCAATGCGCAATTACCCAAGCAAAAAATAGGCTCATCGACGCCCGTTAGCGTGGCCAGTTCAGGACTAGCCTCACAAGCAGCGGACCATTCGGCTTTTAATGTGCGGGCACCCACCGCTTGGCAGGCTTCAGCCGCGCACAATCGCACCGGCACGGCAGGGGGAGGGGTCTCACGTAAATCCGCATAAAAAGTGAACACACCATGGACATCTGCACGAGACACATTGCAAGCGTCAGCAATCAGCGCGATCGCATCGCTATAGACGTGCCCATAATATGCTTGTACTGCCTGCAAACATAGCAATACGGGGCCCGACTCCGATGCGACAATTGGCGCAATTAAGGCTGCAGCTTCCTTAGCGTTCCATTCAGGTTGGCGTGTGATAGTCATGACGCGACGCACTCTCCCCCAGCATACACATTTAACCGGTCGTCCCGGGTAAATCCCAACAGCACCAGCCCATGTGCTCGTGCCAGATCAACTGCCAGCGTGGTCGGCCCAGATACTGCCACAATCCCTGCCACACAGGCTCGTAAGGCTTTCGCCACGATCTCGTAAGACACCCGCCCGCTTACCACGAGCAGATGATCAGTGAGCGGATAACGGTCTGCCAAGAAAGCGCTCCCAATCACCTTATCTACCGCATTATGGCGTCCTACGTCTTCTCGTACCACTACCAGCCCCTTAGTAGGTGAGACAAGGGCAGCGGCGTGCAACGCGCCTGTCAAATCAAACATTTTCTGCTCTGCCCGCATAGCGGCCACCAGCTGATGCGCCTGCTGCGGCGTCAGCTCCCATCCCTGTGTGTGAAGCGGCGCCCGCGGGGCGGGGGTGGCCTCAATGACCTCTGCGCTACAGATCCCACAAGAACTCGACGTGAGGTAAGCGCGCGGTCTTGGGGGAACCACCGTGTCAATCAGCGACAGGCAAACCGTATCAACCGCCGCTGCATCGGCCGCACCGGCCATCACGGCACCCATTCGTTCCACCGCCATGAGATCGCTGCGGGCCGTCAAGTCTGTCTCACTAATGAGCCAGCCAACCGCCAGCTCCTCATCGTGTCCGGGTGTTCGCATTGTGGTGGCCACCGCCTCCCCGTTCACCATTACCGATAACGGCGCCTCGACCACAACAGGGTCGAACGCCTCATCAGATTGCGCGCCGGCGGCCGTGACGGCGCTGACGCGCCGAACCGGTCTTTGATCTGTCGCGTGAAGCACCACTAGAAGAGGCCTACCACCTGTCCATCAACCACGTCGATCTGTTCACTGGCTGGGACCTTTGGTAAACCTGGCATCGTCATCACTGACCACAAATTGCGACAACAAATCCGGCGCCGACTGATAAACGCACCTCCCGTATGTCCATAACATGCTGCGAGGGAGCCCCTTTGAGTGCAGGGTCGGTTGAAAAAGAGTACGGCGTTTTCGCGATGCAAACGGGTAAATGGCCATACCCCTCGTCGTTGAGCTCCTTCAGGCGGTCACGCACCTTTGAGCTGCCGGTAATTTCGGCTGCCCCATAGATCTTCGTCGCCACCATCTCTATTTTTTCCCAGAGTGAGGCCTCGTCGGGATAGACAAAAGACGAGTGCGGCGTATTCGCGGGCGTGCTATCACCCTCGCACAATGCCGCGACCATATGGGCCAGTTCAGTGGCGCCTTCGCCGCCATTGGCCCAGTGGCTAGACAGTGCCACTTGTACGCCTAGCGCTTTGCAGTGGTCCATCACGAGATCGACCTCAGCCTTCGTGTCGCTAACAAACTGGTTAATGGAGACCACCGCGGGGACGCCATAATGGTCTCGTAAATTACTGATGTGGCGATCGAGGTTCGCCAGACCGGCCTGCAGCGCCGACAGGTTTTCCTCTGTCAGATTTTCTCTGGCAACACCACCGTGAAACTTGAGCGCGCGAATCGTTGCCACCAACACGCCGGCAGAGGGGCGGATACCCGCCGAACGGCATTTGATGTCAATGAACTTTTCGGCACCCAAATCGGCACCAAATCCCGCCTCAGTCACAACATAATCACAGACGAAGTCCCGCCATAGTAGCGATGACGGTGTTGCAACCGTGGGCGATGTTGGCAAACGGGCCCCCGTGAACAAAAGCTGGCGTTCCCTCCAAGGTTTGGACTAAGTTCGGCGACAGCGCATCTTTCAGAATCGCGGTTAAAGCGCCCGCTGCCTTCAAATCTTGTGCCGTAATCGGCTCGCGCTCGCGCGTATAGCCGACCACAATGCGACCTAATCGCTCTTTCAGGTCATCAAGGTCTGTCGCCAGACAAAAGATCGCCATGATTTCAGATGCAACAGTAATGTCAAAGCCATCTTGCCGAGGGTAACCGTTGCCCGGCCCACCCAGTGAGACGGTGATGTCTCGCAACGCTCGATCATTCATGTCGAGTACCCGCTTCCATGTCACCCGGCGAACATCGATACCCAGCGCGTTACCGTGGTGCACATGATTGTCTAGTAATGCGGCCAGTAGATTATTTGCCACCCCAATTGCGTGAAGATCACCGTTAAAGTGGAGGTTAATGTCCTCCATCGGAATCACCTGCGCATACCCACCGCCCGCTGCGCCGCCTTTCATGCCGAAGACGGGACCGAGGGAGGGCTCGCGCAGACAGATGACAGCGTCTTTACCAATGTGACGCAGCGCATCGCCCAAACCCACGGTGGTAGTGGTTTTGCCTTCACCGGCCGGTGTGGGACTGACCGCGGTCACTAAGATCATACGGGCGCTCTCACGCACCGGCTGCTCAAGCAACCAGTTTAAATTGACCTTGCCCTTTATCCGGCCATAAGGCTCGAGTGCCTCATCGGGTATCTGCAGCTTATCCGCGATCTGCGTGATAAGTTGAGGCGTTGCCGCCTGAGCGATTTCAATATCCGATGCCATGTGCGTTTGCTCCAGTGGAGTGGTTTGTTGTTTAGGACTATTTTAATTGACTTGGACTGGCAATTTGGCGGGACCGGTGACCTGCTATTGCCGAGCGGTTTTTCTGACCGACCGCCGCCAACACTATGTTCACCGTGGCAACGCGACCGGTTATTGCCTGACTACCGGATCTCCCAGGACTGCAATGCTGCTTTATCATGATTCCCCTCCGCCACCGATGCGTCCCGAGTGCGTCTTACCGCGATAAAGACCGGGACTCCTTATAGAGTCCCTCTGGGCGGACCCGCTATCTGCTCCCCTCCGGCGGGCGCCATTATTGTGAGATTCCTAGGGCATGGCAAACGCAAAAAAGCGCAAAATCCTCCCCCGATAAAAAGTGTCGTTTTTTGGTGCGCCCATGTCGTTACAGAGCCCACTAATTTGGCATTTTTTTTGGTTTATCGGACATCAGCTGGCTTAGCCATTAATCGGTGATCTATCCCCCATCTGTCACTAAATGCTATTGCCACAGAACGCCACTTCTGTAGGGTGATCTTGGTTAACCGCTACGGTGCTGCCGATGACGTAAAGCAGAGGCTCTGGCATGCGAATATGACGCTCACTAGAAAGACCATTTACGGAGATTTCCATATGATCAAGTCGCTCTTTACTGTTGCACTGGGTCTGGGCATTGCACTGACTGTTGCGTGCTCACCTAAAACGGAAGAGGCCTCAGCGCCGCCCAAAACCGCCACTGATGACGGACCCGATCTTGCCGCCCTACACGCCGACGATACGGGCGATAAAATTCCGGTGACACTCGAGAACTATGAGGTCGCAGAAAGCGACTTGGCGTTCTACAACGTTACCAAGCTCGTTGGGATGAACACCTTCTTTCACTTCCCTACCGGCGCGTTTGATCTCGACAATCAAACCGTTGTGAGAATGAATCGAGACACTTACTACAGCGCCGCCATCATCGACACAACTCAGGGTGCCTCCATCACCATCCCCGAGACCAATTCCCGCTATTTGTCAGTGATGGTGGTCCAGAATGACCACTACATTGATGAAGTATTTCTCGCGCCGGGCACCCATGAGATCACCAGTGAAACAGAGTTCGCGATGGTAGCGATGCGCATCCGCGCCAATCAGAGCGACCCAGACGATGATGCCGCGATCGCCGCACTGCGCACCGGCGTCAAGTTGGAAGTGGGTAGCAACGGCTCGCACGTGAGACCCAATTACGATATGGAGCAGTTGGTCGCGTTGCGCGATGAGCAAACGGCCGAGGGAACCAAACTGGGCACCCTGATGGGCATGCAGGGCGCGCATGGCACGATCGTGCCCAAGATGCACATCTATGGCACTGCCATTGGCTGGGGTCTTTTACCCGATGCACAGGCGCAGTACTTAGGCTCTCCCAAATTCAGCGCCGACGGCTGCTACATGGCCTCTTACTCCGCCCCGCCTTTTAATGACCCTGGATTTTTCTCGATCACCATTTATGACGCGGACGGATGGATCTACAGCGAAGACGGCATCCTGAATGAGTTCAATATGAACTTAAACGAAGATGGCTCGTTTGACGCTCACTTTGGCGATTGTGGCGACGTCGACAACCATCTGCCAACCGTTGAGGGCTGGAACTACATTCTTCGAATTTATGAGCCCAAACTGGAAGAACTACAGGACTTCAGGCTCCCCGAAATGAAAAAGATCAGCTGATCATCTCGACTGAGCACGTGGCCACCAAGTGGCGTGCCCGCGCGCTCAGCCTTTTTAAGCGCCGGCGTTTCGGCTACTCTTCGCCCCTCGAAAAGCACGGCTATAGCAGACAACAGGACGCTCAGGGGGCGACACCATGACACAGAATTGGGATCTACTGATTCGAGGCGCCAAGGTATTTGACGGCAGCGGCTCGCTGCCTCGTATTCAGGATGTGGCGGTGCGCGATGGCACGATCGCTGCGCGGGGCGACGACCTGCCTGCCAGTGCCGCGGCACAGGTGATCGACGGAAGCCGTCAGTGGTTGGTCCCAGGCATGCTCGATATCCACACTCACCTAGACCTTGAGGTCGACGTAGAACCCGCCCTGCCAGAGGTTGTGCGCCACGGCACCACCACGGTCCTTGTGGGGAACTGCAGTCTCGGCACCAGCTTTGGCACCCAGCAATCTGGGGAGCAGGAGCCCATTGTGGATTGCTTCACCCGGGTCGAGAACATTCCCAAAGCCGTATTGCGCAAAGTGGCTGAGAAAATCACTTGGGACAATACCGGCGACTACATGGATCACTTTGCCAATATGCCATTGGGCCCCAACATCGCCGCCTTTGTGCCCCACTCGATGCTGCGCATCGAAGTCATGGGACTAGAAGCCAGTGTGAGCCGAAAGCCGACCGAGGCAGAGCTCCGCAAGATGGAGGAGCTGCTGGAAGCCGCAATGCTGCAAGGTTATATGGGACTGAGCACCGACGGCCTGCCCTTTCACTATTTATCGAACGATCCCAATACTGAAAAACGTATTCCAACCCAATTTGCGAGCTTCAAAGAGCTTCGCCGGTTGCTCAAAGTAGTCCGCAAATTCGACCGAGTCTGGCAGACCACACCGATCATAGAAAATCGACTGATGGCGCTCTTCTACTTTACGCTCACCAGCGGGCGCCTATTTGGTAAACCACTGAAGACCTCCGCCCTGTCGGCAATGGAGATGACCGCGGCACCCAAAACCGCCAAGCTCTTTCTCAATGTGGCACGACTGCTCAATACTTGGCTCTTCAAAGGCAAGCTGCACTTTCAGGCACTGGGCACCAACTTCCGCGTGTGGTCCGATGGCATCGTGAGCCCGTTATTTGAGGAAATGACATCCACCGCGCAACTGATAGCTAAAGAGTATGACGACCGCGAAGGTCGTATGGCGCTACTCAATAACCCCGAGTGGGTTGAGCTGTATCGCAAGGAGTGGATGCACGGCCGCACGGGAGGCGACTTCGCGAGCTGGAAAACCGCAAAGGGCTTTCCGGACTCCCTCGTCATCCGCGATGGCAGCATGCTGATTTTTGACGGCGCGCCAGTCGCTGACTGGGACGGCGAATCGATGGCCGATGTGATGGCCCGCGTGACGCGCCATCATAGCGGCGACAGCGCCGCAGCTCGGTCTGACGGCGAGCGCGAGGCCTTCGGGTTGTTCCCAACAAACCTCCGCGATGACGCGGACTTTATGCTGCACATGATGCGCACTTATGACAAAGGCTTTCGTTTTTACGCCGACATTGCCAATAAAGATAACAAAGCCACACTCGGCTTTTTACTCGATGAGCACACACTGCCCGGCTTTAATGATTCAGGCGCGCACATCACGAATATGGCGTTCTTTGACTCAAATCTGATGTCACTCAAGCTCGCCAAGGAGCAAGGTGAATCCACAGTGGCACGTATGGTGCAACGCCTGACCTCGGAACCTGCAGAGATTTTTGGCCTCGACGTCGGATCGCTTGAGATCGGCGCTCAGGCCGATATGGTGCTCATTAACCCTGACGCACTGGATAATTGGCAACCGGATCAAACTCGCAAGCTCGAGTACCGCGAAATCTTTGGTCACGAGCAAATGGTGAACCGACCGGAGGGCATTGTGGACTCAGTGTTCATTAAGGGCGTAATGGCGTGGACAGACGGTGCCGCGCAGTCGGCTCTAGGCCGGGAGACATTAGGCAGGGCGCTGAGAGCCGCCTGAGAGACTCGCGAGGTAAGACCCGGGTGGGCCGCTGCCATGGCTTTGACACACTGCGGGTGATACCTTAAAAGCGTGCTCATGCTCCCACTCAGCGATTCGATCACAGCCATGTTAACTTGCGAACCACACTCCACTGAAGCATCTGCGCTGAACTGGCGCCGCGCCTGCTTCATTCTGGCGGGCGTACTGTTATCGGCCTGCGCTGCTTCGCCTCAGGTATCTGATAAATCGCTCAGTCACTTCAACGACCGAGCCGCCGTTGAGTCGCCACTGGTTGCGCTCGCCACCTCGCACGCTGGCTCCGGCGTGAGTCTTCTGGCTGACCCAGCCGATGCCCTGCAAAGCCGGCTCCATTTCGCGGCGATGGCTCAATCCACCCTCGATGTGCAGTACTACCTTTGGCAGGGGGACGACAGCGGCCTCGCTCTGACGCAAGAGGTATTGCTCGCCGCCGACCGGGGTGTCCGAGTGCGCATTCTGTTGGATGATATTTACCACTCCGGGCGGGATTCGGCCTATCAAACCCTCGATACGCATCCGAATGTTGAGGTGCGCCTCTTTAACCCCATGGGCAACCGGGGCGCGACAAAACAGTCGAACTATGCATTTGGAAAATCGACCTTCAATTACCGAATGCATAATAAGATTTTTCTCGTGGATGGCGTAGCTGCGATTCTCGGTGGCCGCAACATTGGTGACGAATACTTCGGGCGTGATACTAGCTTTAATTTTCAGGACATGGACGCTATCGCCATTGGCGAGGTGGCAGCCGATACCGGCGAAGCCTTTGATGTGTTTTGGAACGCTGAGCTCGCGATCCCGGTTTCCGCGCTAACTCAGGGCGCCAACCACATTACCGAAGAACAGACGGCACGGTTGGTCGCAGCGCGTGAGCGGGTCAGGCCGGCTGTGGAGCGAAATCAAGCGGCGTCAGCAGCGCGCGCTGACTGGTTAGCGACCTTTGCTCGTGGCCTGTTGTGGACAGAGGCGGAGATCCTTGTGGATCGCCCAGATCGGAGCGACGACTACCCCGATTCAGCCTTCATGACGTTCATACATGATGCTCATGCGCAGCCACGGGAATCGGCCGTCATTCAAACCGCTTATTTGATTCCCAACGGCCCGACGGTAGCCAACTTAGAGAGACTCACTTCGGCAGGCGCCACTGTTCGCATTCTGACCAATTCGGCCAAATCCAATAATCATGGCTCTGTGCACGCCTATTACGCCGGCTATCGTAAAGCGCTGCTGACAACTGGGATAGACCTCTATGAACTGCAAGGGAAAGGCAGTTTGGCCGCATACCTCGACCGAGTGGGCGAAGACGCCCATGCGGGCTTACACACCAAGGCCATGGTCATTGACGATCGTGTGGCCGTGATTGGCTCCTACAATATGGACCCGCGCTCGCGAGTGTGGAATTCAGAGATTGCCCTGATTGTCAGAGACCCCGATTTTGCGCGTCAGGTATTGCAAGAGATGGAGCGCGACTTTGCGCCTGAGGCCTCATGGCGACTCTCGCTTGATGACACAGGAGCACTGGTGTGGACCGGCGAATCAGAAGACGAGCTGGTGCAGCTGACTAAAGACCCGGGGAGCAGCTGGTGGGATCGTTTCCTATGGGGCATGCTGCGCCTGCTCCCACTTGAAAACGAGCTCTGAGACGCGAGGTGCGCCTTAACGAGACGCCGCACTGGTCTTTCTGCTCAATAGATCGGATCTTACGACCCATGCCTATAACTCGAGCGTTTTGTGTTCTCCTGTTACTCGTGGGTTGCGCCACGAATGAGGGACTGACAAAAGATGACAAGGAATTGCCTTTGAGCACCCATTACGATGGTAAGCACTTTAAAAATACCAACGGCTCGGATAAGGCCGCTGGCGACATTGCTAAATTTTTGTGGCAAAGCCTTTGGAGCGAAAAACCCTGGCCTAAAGCCGTCGACAACGCACCAGCTGATCCGCTGGTAGCGCGGGTGACCGAAGGCATTCGCATTACCTATATCAACCACGCCACGGTTCTGATTCAAACCGTCGGGCTCAATATCCTCACTGACCCAGTCTGGTCACAGCGCGTCAGCCCGGTGTCATTTGCGGGGCCCAAACGCGTCCGTGCGCCTGGCGTGCCAATCGAGGCCTTACCAGAGATTGATGTGATCTTGGTGAGCCACAACCACTACGATCACCTCGACACCAAGAGCCTAACAACACTGCGCCAGCAGCAAGAAAAAGAGCCGGTGATTATCTCGGGACTCGGCAACGCCAAGCTGCTGAAAAAACAAGGTTTTGCGCAGGCGATAGAACTGGACTGGGGCGAGCAGTACAACGTGGGTAACGCGACCGTGCACTTTGTCGAATGCCAACACCGTTCAGGACGGGGTATGCACGATCAAATGAAAACGCTGTGGGGCTCATTTGTCATCGAAACCCCGGCTGGTAATCTCTACTTTGCTGGCGACACGGGCTACTCGCCTCACTTTAAAGCACAGGGCGAACGCTATGGGCCTTTTGCCTTGAGCCTACTGCCGATCGGCGCCTACGAACCGCGGTGGTTCATGAAAGATATCCACCTCAATCCAGAGGAAGCCGTGCGGGCCCATCGGGACCTTAACAGTGAACAGAGTCTCGGCATTCACTTTGGCGTGTTTCAGCTCACCTGGGAAACGATAGACCAGCCGCTCATCGATCTCGAGGGGGCACTCCGCGAGCAGCAGATGCCGCAAACCGCTTTTTGGGTACTGGAACCCGGTGCCTGGAGAACGGTGATGCCGTCAGATCAGTAACTTCAAAAATCTGCTGTGTCACCGAGAATTAACTGCGCTACGCTATCAGGCAGTAAAGCGACCGGTTAATGTGCCATGCCCGAATCACCCTTACTCTGCTCGTCACCCGACACGTGGCTGACCTGTGTGCTCGATAACTTTGATCAGTTCTTGTTGGATCATGCTGCCGCTGAAAAAAAGGCGGCGGGTATGGCGCTATCCATGCTGTCTCACTATCCCGATCGAACCCGGCTTGTGACCGCCATGTCGGAACTTGCCGTAGAAGAAATGGTTCACTTCCGCGAGGTCATCAAGCATATTCAACGGCGCCAACTGCAATTGGGTGCCGATAAAAAAGACCCCTATGTGAATGAAATTCGCAGCTGGATTAGATCTGATTCAGAGGTGTACTTGCTCGATCGATTACTGACTGGTGCGGTGATTGAGGCACGCGGCGCAGAGCGATTCGCCTTAGTCGCAACAGGATTGCGGAGTGGCGAATTACAGCGTTTTTATGCCTCACTCGCACGCTCGGAATCAAGACACTTTGCGCTGTTTCTAGACCTAGCGCATGAATACTTTACGGCGGAGATGATCGATGCGCGCTGGCAAGAGCTGCTGATGGCCGAAGCGCACTGCCTGCAAACGTTGCCGATCAGAGCAGCGCTGCACTGAGCATGACGCACCGTCGCGCGATCGATCAGTACCTCGCGCAGTACGCACTGCTGCCAATGGGTTGCCCCGTGCTCGAAGACGAATGGCAACACGTCATGGTGCTACCCTGTTTTGATGAGAGCCCCGGATTTATCCACCGCTTCGCACAGGCCTTCGAGACGGCCTCACTCCTACTCATAGTCGTCATCAACCGTCCCTTTTCCAGCGCGCCAGAGGTCAATCAACCCCTCAAAGCGGCGCTCGCTGCGCTGCCCCGCCACTCCTTGCAACTCGGGTACGGTCTGCACGAGATGAGCCCCTCTTTTTCGATACTGAGCATTGACCTGGAGCTGCTTGAGGGCGCGACGCCCTGTGATCAAGGGGTGGGGCGTGCCCGCCGAGTCGGCTGCGATATTGCACTCACCTTCATTGATCGTCACACCGTGAGCTCACCTTGGATTTATTCCACCGATGCCGACACCGAGTGGGATGCAAGCCTGCTCACCTGCTCGTGGCCGAGTCAGGCGAGCGCGGTATCCCTGCCCTTCACCCATGTCGCCACAGATGATCCGGCCCTCTCTCACGCAACGCTCATTTATGAGCTCAAAATGCATCACTACGTATTGCACCTGCAAGCCATTGGCTCGCCCTATGCGTTCCATACTCTGGGCAGCAGCTGCGTCATCCACAGTCACGCGTATGCCGCAGTCCGCGGTATGCCGCTACGCAACGCAGCCGAAGATTTTTACCTGCTCAATAAACTCGCCAAAGTGGGACCGATTCATCGCGCGGGCGGTATCGGTGTCAGCATTACCTCACGACAATCGAACCGAGTGCCCTTTGGCACTGGCCCTGCGGTGGGGCGGTTAATGGACGCGACGAACCCTTGCGATGTGCCGCTCTTTTATCACGCTGACTGTTTTGCGGCACTGGGGCAGCTGCGACAACTTTTTCGACACTGGTGCAATGAACCCGAGACGGACACGCAAGCGCAATTGGTCGAGCATCTAGGTGCTGCTATCGGCGCCGATCTGGAACGCCTGCTGACTCAATGGGGTTACCAAAAGGCCCTACGACACATTCATACCGCGGGCCGATCTGACGCGGCACGTCAGCAGCATATTCACACTTGGCTCGACGGATTCAGACTACTCAAGATCATTCACCTACTGAGGGATCATCATTTCCCTAACCTCACACTCAATGAAACCATGCGCTTACCCGACCAATGGCCCGTCACCCATACCGGCACGCCGAGCGGCCTTCGTGACGTGATTTACGCGCATTTTGGCTGGAGCTTTTAGAAAAACAGGCAGCCCGACTCACTGGCTGCGGTGAACCCGACACTTTGCGCCATGAGCGTGAATCTTTTCAGTCACACGATATCGAAGGCTTGCTCCGACAGCAGCCTGTCATCGATTCCAGCTTCGCTAGGCAGCACGCACTCAAGGCCAGCCTAAAGGAGTTAAAAAAACCTCTCGAGCAAAGCGATAACACCTTTCCAAACTGCATCGAGTGGTCTCGTTTTGTCATGGCGAGGGTTAGCCCAGTTTTGCTACCGGCCATTTCCTTCCGCGGCCCAGAAGTCCCATAATACGGCATCACTGTCCGGCTCTATTGGAGGCAACAATGCGCCCCGCACAGCTTCTACTCACGCTCGGCTTATCGCTGACGCTTGCTGGGTGTCACGATCCCTCACCGACAACACCAGAGAACAGCCCCATCGAAACCCTCGCCGACGAGTATCTAGCGGCATGGATGGAGCAGGACTCACTAATGGGTACCTACTATTCTATCGAGGGGTCACGGCATGATCGGCTACCCGACAACTCTCTGGCCGGATTAACCGCATGGCAACAAAAAAAAGATGCCTGGCTGGCGCGTTTTGACGCGATAGAGAAGCCCACTGAGGTGGGCAGCCGCGACTGGGTGACCTATGGTCTGCTCAAGGAGGAACTGGAAGCCTCAGTAGCCCTGCGGATCTGCCGTACCGAGCTGTGGCAAGCGAGCACCACCACCAGCTGGCATACCTGGATACCCTTTGTCTTTGATCTGCAGCCGGTCGAGACACCGGATTTGAGGGCGCAAGCGCTGACGCGGCTCGCCGCCATACCAGCGTACATCGACAACGAAATGACGAATCTCCGCGAGGGTCTGGTATTGGGTTATAGCGCACCCCGCGTCACCGTAGAGGCCGTGCCACGCCAGGTGCGCTCACTGATTGCTCGGGACAGCATTTTTCTCGGTCCTAGTCAGCGCACTGACGATGCGGCCTTCAAAGGCGCAGTTGAGGCGATTTACACTGAAGAAATCGTGCCCGCGCTCAACCGCTACGCTGACTTCATCGAGAACGACTATCTTGCCCAGGCTCGCGAAGCATTGGCCGTCTCAGCCAACCCAAACGGTGAAGCCTGCTACCCGGCCCTAATTCAATCATTTGTCACCAAGGCAGTGCCGGCTGACGAGATCCATGCAGTGGGGCTTGAGCAGGTGGCCAACATACGAAAAGAAATCCAAGTGACCCTGGACGAGCACTTTGGTGGGGGGAATGTCTCTGAATTTCTGCGTCGGGTCAACGAAGACCCCGCCTTTACCTTTGAGTCAGAGGACGCCGTACTCAAGTACTCCACCGACGCGCTTGACGCCGTCAAAGCAGCAATGCCCCGCGCGTTTGGGACACTGCCCAAGGCCGACGTACTGGTGAAACCCTATCCCGAGTTTGCCGCGAGCGGCTCCGGCGAGTATCACTCTTCCTCGGAGGACGGCACCCGCCCCGGCATCTTTTATATTGCCGTCACCGACCCTACTGGTCGCTCTAAATCGAATCAGCTTGCCACGCTGCATCACGAGACCTATCCCGGGCACCACTTGCAGGGCGCAATTGCATTAGAACTGGGCGACACCCAGCACACGCTGGCTCGGTATTTATGGAACTCGGGCTACGGTGAGGGTTGGGCACTCTACTCGGAGCGTCTGGCCGATGAGTTGGGTCTTTACCCCACTCCCCTGGATCGTATCGGTCTGTACTCCGATCAGATTGCGAGAGCCTCGCGACTGGTCATGGACAGCGGCCTGCACACGATGGGTTGGACGCGCCAACAAGCGGTCGACTACATGATGGACAACTCGGGCTGGGCGGCGGTGGATATCCAGAACGAGATCGACCGCTACATCTCATGGCCGGGTCAGGCCACCTCCTACATGCTCGGCATGATTGAACTGCGTCGTCTGCGCACACTGGCAGAATCGAGCTTAGGTCAGGGCTTTGATCTTCGAGGCTTCCACGACCGCGTGGTTGGCATGGGCAGTATCACGCTGCCCATGCTCGAGGAGTCTGTCACCGACTGGGTTACCGAGCAAAGCGCCGAGCAATAGCGGGGCGTTAGCGGCTCGGATGAGCCGTCCTCGGCAGCCCTTCTGCCTGCTCGCGGGGCGGACGCAACCACAGCCCACACAGATCGGTTAGGGAGCGGGCTGCTAGCGAATCACGGAACAGCTTGAGCCATGCACTGAATGCAATGCGCAGCGGATTGTAGGTATTAATATTGGTCAGCAGGCCATACTGCACCCGCGCGACCTCGGGTTCGAAAGTGCCAAATAGTCGATCCCAAATAATCAAAAAATTGCCGTAGTTCTTATCGACGTACTCGGGATTCGAGCCGTGGTGTGCACGGTGGTGCGAAGGCGTCACAAACAGCCACTCCAGCGGCGCCCAAAGCTTTTTGACCACTTCGGGTGAGCCAGGTACACCGCCGATTGCCCCAGCACTGGCCAACGCTATTTTCAATGCCACTGGAGGGCAACGGCCAATAAAAGAGCGCCCTGGTAAACGGTCCGGTGGGCGATTGTCGCAGCGCGGTACCGAGATTCATGTGCTCGCTGGAGTGATGCACCACGTGCGCGCACCACAAAAATCGTACCCGGTGCTGAGCGCGATGGTAGCCATAAAAAACAAAGTCAATCGTGACGAAGGTCAGGAGCCAACCCCACGGCCCAGCGGCCACCTCAAACACCCGAAACTGGTAGAGCCAAAAGTGCAGCCCAATCAGCGCGCCACTGATGGCAAGGCGCACCGCGATATTAATACCCAGCTGTGACATCGAGCCGCCAAAATCCTTGAGGGCGTAAACGTTGTGTCCGCGCAAACTGGTCACAGTGGCCTCAGCCACCATGAGCAACGCAAATACGGGCAATGCCATCATCATCAGATCCACAACCGAAGTGTAACGAAGACTGCGGCGCTTGTGGTAGCTGGCTCAGGTGGGCGCGTTCTATTTTTTAAAACGTTTCCAAGTACCGCCGTACTGGTAAGTCTCGGGACATTTCACCTTCAGCGCATTGAGGCAACGAGAGCATAAGAAGCGCCACGCACTGAAGCGCCCGGCTCGACACCGATAGAGGGTTGGCGTTTCGGCTGAACAGCTCTCGCACAATTTAGATCGCTGTCGCACGGCAGCGCTCGACGTCACTCGTCAAAATCAAAGTTCAAGACGCTAGTCTGTCACCGCCAAGCCACCCACAGTGACATAGCGGCTCACTGTGTCGCGAATCGCAGCGTCCGTCTGCTCAACGGTCTCAAAGGGTTCTTCTGCCATGTCAAACAAGGCCATATACAGTGGGACTCCCTCCACCGATTTGACGAAGTAGAAGGTCGATTCGTTGCGATATAGTGCTGTCCAATAGTCTCTAACTCGTGACCAAAAAGGTCCCGTATTGCGCCAGTAGTCGTCCCCCGCGCTGAAATCGTATCCCACTATCCGATCGTAACGTGACAATCCCGCCTCGCGAGCCAAATAGGGTTGCTCAGCACGGGGATGGTTGCGGTCATCCAGCACTAATTTCAAGGCATCCTCTTCCTGAGTCCAACCATGAGGCGTGATGGTGATCCGGTGCGATCCGAACAACGTCTGATAATCATCTCGGACACTGAACTCGCGCCGAGGCAGCGGACGCCGGCGATCATCCGATTGCCAAAAGGAAACGCCCGACGTATGGGTCCAACGCCCGATGGCCTCGTAGCGCGGGGAGTCGTCTACCTGATAGACGGTTTGCGTCCACGTGCCCGCGGCTGCCGTAGCGTCTAGGGCTTGCCGCTTGAACACCCCCTGGCCTTGAAAAGCATGCATCGCGGTATCCTGGTACTGCCAGTCTTGTCGCCAATGTTTCACTACCATAGGCGCTGACAGCGTGCCGTCCTCTGCCGCAAAATGCATGACAATAATGTGCTGGAGACTGATGAATTCTAGCTCGTTAGCGACTACGTACACGCGCTCGGTTCCCCAACTCTGATAGGGCGCTGGCGGCTCGTACTCAGGGGTAAATCCCACCGTTTCAATAAAGTCAAAGCTCGTTCGATACGCTCCAGCCATCGACAAAATCGCCTGTCGATCTCGGTCCAATCGTGTGAATTCGGTAGACTGGAGCCGCTGGAAACCGGCGGAGACCTGCTGGTCGAGCACCACGTTAGGCCCAGCGGTCGTGCCCCCACGCGGCTTCATCTCCTCGGCATCAGAGAACATCCATGAGTAGGTGTACTGGCGCGGCGTGGGCTTGTCGCTGACAGTCAACGTGTCTTCCGCCCACAGACTCTGTACTGCGAGTAATCCGCTTACCAGTAACAGGGCTGACATTTTTATGATTTGATACCGCATGACTGCTCTCCTCAAGTTATAAAAACAACGCTAATCGAACTCAGTCCTCGAAAAAACAACGCGCGGCTCGGGCCTATCGCCCGATTGTGATCTCTTTCGACTAACCAGAAAATGAACGAGTCGCGCTGACCACGCCTCCCGGCGTTTCTCCGCGCAGATAAGCCAACATCGCGTCGGCATCTGAGCGCTCAAAGGGGTCTTCCACGGCGTCATCTTGCAATCCTTCTTCGGCAAAAACCGTCGTAATTTGACTGTCCTTCGCCAGCAAGGCGTAGCGCCACGATCGAGCCCCAAAGCCCAGATTATCCTTACCTACGAGCGCGCCCATTCTTCTCGCAAAGGTGCCATTACCGTCAGGGAGCATCTGGACCTTGCCAACATCGATCGATAGTGCCCACTGGCGCATGACAAAGGCATCGTTGACGGCGGTGCAGAAGATCTCGTCCACGCCCTCAGCCAGAAATTGTTCGTGGAGCATCTCGAATCGCGGAACATGATTCGCTGTACAAATAGGCGCAAAAGCGCCCGGCACCCCCACAATAATGACCGTCTTGCCCGCGAACAGCGCCTCACTGCTTTTTTGCACCCAGCGAAAAGGATTTTCCTCCCTGACATCCGAGTGTCGCTCACGCAAATGAAACGTGACGTTGGGTAACCTGCCTGTCTTTTTCAAAACGGTGCTCCGGTGCTTTAAAAACGCTGCAATGGCACGGCTCGTTTACCCCACCGCTCACCGAACTGCCCGGCAGAG
This sequence comes from uncultured Luminiphilus sp., assembly GCA_905182485.1. Classification (GTDB taxonomy): domain Bacteria; phylum Pseudomonadota; class Gammaproteobacteria; order Pseudomonadales; family Halieaceae; genus Luminiphilus. The sequence goes on along the minus strand of CAJJBO010000011.1, from coordinate 849 downwards.
TGTGGCTCAGTGTGCAATCGCTTTGGGATTTTCGACGTAACGACTCATCGCTAACTGCACAGATGGGGAGATGTGTGTGGGTATATCGCGCAGGCTCATCAGGTGGTGGCAGGCATTTAGCGCCGCTTTGCGCAAGTAACCATTGGCCATCACGCGCGACAGCGTGTGAGCGGTGGAGCTCACCACCTCAGTAGCAAGCTGTGTTTCCCCTCTGTTGATCAGACACACATACAGCGCGGCCGTCGTATCCGTCAATATGGCAAGGGCGTCTTCCGTGACTTCATGCTCGCGGAAGAAGAGCTTCCCCGCCACAAATGCCTTGATCAGTTGCGGCTCTGCCGCCGTCAACTGACGGCCCTTAATCGCGGTAATGCCGGACTCCAAACAGCCCAACCAGACGCGAGCCGCAAAAAAACCACATCCTCGCATCGCTTGCCAATGCTTCTCACAAAAACCGGCGCGGATATCCGACATCAGAATCGCTCTTCTTTCCCGTTGAAAAACCATATTAATGATAATGATTATCATTAGCAACAGTGCTGCGCCGGTTATTCAGTATCCCGCCGTTAGTTGGGCGAGGCAGTCCGAAGAGCCTGAGCTCACTGCTCCCTGAGCGCTAGCGATGCTGACTGAGGAAGGTGGCGGAGCGCCACGAATACTAACCCCACAGTTCAGGGTCTGGCGGCGCGATAACCCCTCGCACGATGGACAGTGGCGGCTCGACATCGTCGAGCTGCCAGAGTGGGCCATCGAGATCGACAAAATCAGCCCCTTGAGCCACGACCAGTGCGGGCGCCATCGCCAGGGACGACCCCAGCATATTGCCTACCATGATCTTTTTGCCGTAGC
>CAJJBO010000010.1 GCA_905182485.1 uncultured Luminiphilus sp. | reverse complement strand
ATACTGGAACAAGCAGGATTGGCGCCCGGATTTCTGATTGGCGGCGTACCGGTGAATTTTGGACTGTCGGCTCGATTGGGCGAGGGTCGGTATTTTGTTGTAGAGGCCGACGAGTATGACTCGGCATTTTTCGATAAGCGCTCTAAGTTCGTCCACTATCGACCCGACACGCTCGTTATCAATAATCTCGAATACGACCACGCCGATATTTTCGCTGATCTGGCCGAGATTGAGACCCAATTCCATCATTTGATTCGCTGCATTCCGGGCGATGGCGCCATCATTCGAGGCGAGGGTGATGCGATTGACCGTGTTTTGGCACGCGGTGTCTGGAGTGCGGTCAGCACTGTGACGGCTGCTAGCGAGACGACGACTGCTGGGTGGTCGTGGCGGTCCGGCCCAGCGCCTGAGAATGTTTTTACGATTACGACGCCTGACGGGAAGGCTTACCCACTCAGGTGGCCGCTGATCGGTGCACACAATGCGGCCAATGCAACCGCAGCGGTGGCAGCGGCTGCGCAGGTGGGTGTCGATCCTGCTGATGCCGTAAACGCCTTAGCGTCGTTCGCAGGCATTAAGCGCAGATTAGAACTGCTCGGAGCGCCTCATAATATTGCGGTATTTGATGATTTTGCGCACCACCCCACCGCCATCGCAGTAACCTTGAGCGCCATGCGGGCCGAACAATCATCGGGAAAGCTCATTGCGCTCGTGGAGCCGCGCTCCAACACCATGCGCCTGGGCCAGTATCGAACAGAGTTGGGCGCGGCTGCCCAGGAGGCGAATCATGTCATCTGGTTTGAGCCGCCAGGTCTAGACTGGAATCTCTCGGCTGCGCTGGATGCCTATGAGCATCAAGAGGTGGTGAGTGACATTGATACGTTGCTCAGCCGAGCGCTGGCGCTGGCGCATCCCGGTGACAAGATTGTGATCATGAGTAATGGTGGCTTTCAAGGGTTGCATACCCGACTCATTGCGGCATTAGAGGATAAAGTTTACGCATGAAATTAGTAAGTACGTTCTATGACAGGTTGCTTCGACGGCCATGGCTAGTCGTGGTTGCAGTAATCGCAGTCATCGGGAGCGCGGTCGTCGCATTACCTAACCTGCGATTAGAGGCGTCCTCGGACTCTCTATTATTGCAGGGGGACCCTGATCTTGCGTATTTTCGCGAGTCGTCAGCAAAGTATGCAGGGGGCGAGTTTCTGATTCTGACTTGGGAGCCTGATGCGCCTTTGTTGTCCCCTGATTCACTCGAGCCCCTGACCGCAATGGTCGACGAGCTGCGCCGGCTGCGGGGCGTTTCGGGGGTGACCACATTACTGGATGTGCCGTTACTCGAAAGCCCACCGCTGTCACTCACTGATCTCGCTCGCGCCGACAGTATGCCCACTCTCCGTGATCCCGAGGTCGATCGGCGGTTAGCACTGACGGAGCTGACTACCAGCTCGCTCTATCGCAATCTACTCGTTAGTGAGGAGGGCGATCTTACTGGGATTTTGGTTTCATTAGAGGCTGATCAAGAGGCTGAAACATTATTGGACCGGCGAGAATCGTTGCGCCAGATGGCGTTGTCAGATGAGCTCGATGAGACTGGCTCACTCAGCTTGACCCGAGTCGAGGCGGAATATGACATTGCCCTGGCAAGGCTCGGAGACGAGAGGGGTCGATTGGTCACGGCAGTACGCGGCGTGGCGGATCGGTTTAAACCCTATGCGAGCATCTTCGTGGGGGGGGTGCCGATGATTGCCGCCGATATGCTGAGCTTCGTGCAATCGGACTTATTGACCTTTGGCTCTGCTATTTTGCTCGTCATGGCCATCGCAATGTGGATTATTTTCCGGAGCTGGAAATGGGTGTTGATTCCCTTAACTGCGTGCAGCACTACGGCCACCTTGCTGCTGGGAGTGCTTGCTGCCACGGACTGGCGCATGACCGTCATCTCCTCAAATTCGGTGGCCGTATTGCTGATCGTGACACTCTCACTATCAATCCATTTGGTGGTTCGTTATAGAGAGCTGCATCGCGCTCAGCCTGCTGAGTCGAGGCGTGAGCTGGCGTCGGGCGCGGCGAGATTGATGCTCGTGCCGTGTTTATATACTGCGATGACCACGATCGTTGCCTTTACGTCACTGGTTGTGGCGGGTCTTCAGCCGGTGATCGACTTTGGTTGGATGATGACGACTGGAATCGTGATCGGGTTTTGCACCGTTTTTACACTTGTGCCCGCACTGATGGTGATCATCCCAGACACGAGTCCTGCAGTGTCGCAGCACACCGACACGCCGTTCACCCAAAAATTCGCGCTGATCGTTCAGCGGTATGGGGTGTTTGTCAGTGCAGTGACCGTTTTTTTAATCATTGTTTCGGGTCTCGGCATTCGCTCACTCGAAGTTGAAAACCGATTTATTGATTACTTTAAAGAGCACACTGAAATCTACCAAGGCATGGAGCTGCTCGATGCGCGACTGGGTGGGACGATCCCTCTCGATGTGATTCTGTCGGCACCTGAAGTATCAACTGCGATTGAAGTGGAGCAACCGCCCAATGCGGAGGAGGAAGATTGGGACGAGGAAGGCGGTTTTTTTGATGGGGCATTCGACATTGATTTTAGCTTTGGCGCGAGCAGTGACGCGGAGACCAGTTATTGGTTTTCGGTGCCGGGTCGACAGCTGATAGATCAGGTTCACGCAATTATTGACGACAGAGAAGAGTCAGGAAAGGTCACGTCGCTATCGACCGCTTTTGCTGTGATGGATCGGTTGTATGGCAGTCGCCTAGGCGGTGTAGAACTGGCGCTGATAGAAAACAGCCTGCCTCAAGATGTCAGTGACTCGTTGATTACGCCTTTTTACAATGCCGCTGCGCAAGAAGTGAGGTTGAATGTGCGCGTGATGGAAACGAGTGAATCACTCAGGCGGGATGCTTATTTGCGGGAATTGCAGGAACAGATTTTGAGCGAGACCGGCATTGAGCCTGAGCGGCTGCACTTTACGTCATTGCTGGTGCTTTATAACAACGTGCTTCAAAGCCTTTTTACCTCGCAAATTAAAACACTCGGCACGGTTTTCTTGGCGATTGGGTTGATGTTTTGGGTCTTATTTCGTTCATTATCGATTGCATTACTTGCCCTAGCGCCCAACGTCCTCGCTGCGGGCTTAGTGTTGGGTCTGATGGGGTTAGCCGGTATTCCGCTGGATATCATGACAATTACGATTGCCGCGATTGTGGTGGGTATTGGTGTCGATGACTGTATTCATTACTTGCATCGTTTTCGCGACGAAATTGCCCTTGATGGTGATTATCATGCGGCGATGCTGCGCAGCCACGGTAGCATTGGACGGGCAATGTATTACACGACGCTGACAGTGGTGGTGGGTTTTGCGACGCTCACGTTATCTAACTTCACGCCGCTTCTCTATTTCGGTGTCCTCACCGTGGTGGCGATGATTGCCGCCGTCGCGGGGGCGCTGTTGTTGTTGCCTCAGTTGATCCTCATCTTCAGGCCATTCGGAAGGGCGCAATCCTGATGAGCGAGTGCAGACCTCGATGCGGCGCTTGCTGCATTGCGCCGGCAATTAGCCGGCCGTTTTGGGGAATGCCTGAGGGTAAGCCAGCGGGTATGACGTGTGTGCACCTGTCAACTGAGTCGAAGTGTGTGTTGTTCGATGATCCAAGACGACCGTCGGTTTGCGCGCATTTTCGACCGGAAGCATCGGTTTGTGGGACCAGTCGGGCAGAGGCGCTGAACCTGCTAACCTTGCTAGAAATCGCTACTGCGCCGTCTTTGTCATGACTGAAATTGCTTTGTTCCCGTTGTCTTCCGTATTACTGCCCTCAGGGCGATTCCCCTTGCAAATTTTTGAGCAGCGCTATTTGGATTTGGTAGCGCGCTGTATGCGAGAAAACGAGGGGTTTGGTATCGCGTGGCTGCGACAAGGGTCGGAGATCTCTGGCGGGTCTCTCGAGACTCCTAATCTGGGTGATTACGGGACTTATGCTCATATTGTGGACTGGGATCAATTGGCCAATGGCTTATTGGGCATTACGATTGAGGGGCAGCATCGCTTTGATATCGAGTCGACATGGCGCGAACCCGATGGATTGATCAAGGCGAAGGTCGTGGTTCATGATGCGCCACTTTTAGCGCCGCTCCCTGACGATCAGGTAGGGCTTGCTGAGGTGCTCACCGGCTTGTTACGACACCCGCAAATAAAACAGTTGAACCTGCAAACCGATGCCGCAGATGCATGGCGGGTTTGCTGGCAGTTGACGCAGTTATTGCCGTTTGACGAGACGATTAAGTATGAACTGCTTGGCATCGATTCGGTTGATCAACTGCTCGCTAAAGTGGATAAGCTCTTGAAAGAGATCAGTGGCGATGGGCCGTGATGCAGTCTGGGGTGAGTTTCAGCCGCGTGTCAGAGGGGGCAGTGTGACGTGCCGCCGATGGCCGGCAGGGTTAGAGTGGGTTGAGTAACAAGGGTAGTGGTTGCGAATAGGAGTGGAGCGGTATGTACGATTTGAAAATTTCGGGTGGCTTTGTCGTTGATGGTACGGGTGCGCCGGGCCGCATCATGGATGTCGGTATCGTCGGGGATCGTATCGTTGCTGTCGGTAAGCTAGACGAGTCCGCTCGAGAAGAAATTGACGCTGCTGGGCGCATCGTCGCGCCCGGATTCGTGGATATCCACACTCACTACGATGGTCAGGCGACCTGGGATCAAGAAATGGCACCCTCAGCATGGCATGGCGTTACCACGGTCGTGATGGGCAACTGTGGTGTGGGCTTTGCGCCCGCGGCGCCTGAGCGACAAGACTGGTTGATCGGATTGATGGAGGGCGTAGAGGATATCCCGGGTAGCGCGCTCGCTGAGGGTATGACCTGGGATTGGGAGTCCTTCCCCGACTATCTCAATGCGCTAGAAAAGCTAGATCGAACGATTGATGTCGCAGCGCAGGTCCCGCATGGCGCAGTCCGTGCTTACGTAATGGGCGACCGAGGCGCCGCCAATGAAGCGCCGACTGATAGCGATATTGCCCGCATGGCCAGCATTGTTGAGGAGGGCCTTGCCGCAGGTGCGGTTGGATTCTCAACCTCTAGAACGATCCTTCACAAGTCGGTTGAGGGAGAGCTAGTCCCCGGCACGACCGCGACCAAAGAAGAATTACTGGGTATTGGCGACGCCCTCAAGCGCGTCGGACACGGCGTGTTTGAGCTCGCTAGCGATTTACATCCCGACTGGGATGAGTTTGGCTGGATGGGTGATCTAAGTCGTGATACTGGTGCCCCCGTGGCTTTTACGGCGCTGGAGTCGCCGATTAAGGGACTCTCATTTGCACAGCAGCTTGCCGAAATGCGGGTGCAAAACGACGCGGGGGCGCAGATCGTCGCCCAGATTTCGATGCGTGGCACCGGACTGATTCTGGGTTGGCGCGCGACCTTCCATCCTTTTTCACAACGGCCAAGCTGGAAAGCAATTGCGGATCTTCCCTGGGATGAGCAGTGGCGACACCTGCAAGATGACGATTTCCGTTCTCGGCTATTGGCGGAGCGAGGTGAGCCGACAGGATCAGATCTACAACTCATTGCGGACTTGATGGAGAGCGGCTTTTCGATGCAGTACGCGATGACGCCGGGGTTTAATTATGAGCCCACGAAAGAGCAGTCGGTTGAACAATGTGCCCTCGTTGCCGGTATATCAGCTGAGGCCTATGCCTACGATACGATGATGGTCGATGACGGTACCGGCATGATTTATTTCCCGTTACTCAATTATGTGAATGGCAACCTAGATTTTCTAGAGACCGCCCTCGATTCGGATGACTGCGTGAATTCACTGTCAGATGGTGGCGCGCACTGCGGCACCATTTGTGATGCGGCGGCGACGACGTTCATGTTGCAGCACTGGGTGAGAGATCGGGCAACGGGTCGCATACCACTCGAGCGCGCGATCAAGCGCCAATGTCGAGATACGGCTCAGTTGTACGGTTTTCTCGATCGAGGTGTGATTGCGCCTGGCTATCTCGCTGACCTCAATGTGATTGACCTAGATACTTTGGAATTGAACTTGCCCACCGTTGCCTTTGACCTACCCGCGGGAGGCAGGCGATTGCTTCAGACCGCAAAAGGGTATGACTGCACGATTAAGTCGGGGCAGGTTACTTTTCGACAAGGCCAGATTACGGGCGCTTACCCTGGGCGAGTTATTCGAGGTCCCCAGTCGGAACCGGCGGCGTCCATCCCCCAAGCGACTGCCATCGGTTGACGATCAGGCAGAACAACTCAGCGGTCTTAGCAGCATCGTAGCAAGCTGAGTGCGCTTCGGCATTGTCGAAATCGATGCCTGCTAGGGCGCAGCCTCGCGCCAATACGTTGTGCCCAAATGCCAAGCTGGCCAGGGTTGCCGTGTCAAAATAAGAGAAGGGATGAAAGGGATTTCGTTTCAAGCCGACTCGTTCTGCTGCAACATTGAGAAAGCCTGCGTCAAAGTGGGCGTTGTGGCCCACTAAAATGGCGCGAGTGCAATGATGTGCCTTGATCGATTGCCGCACGAGGGCAAATAACTCACCCAGTGCAATGGCTTCGGGCAGGGCCCCGCGGAGCGGGTTTTCCGGGTCTATGCCAGTGAACTCGAGTGCTGAAGGCTCTAAATTAGCGCCCTCAAAGGGCTCTACGTTTCGACTGTGGGTTTCGGTGATGACGAGCTCGCCGGCGTCGTTCATCGTCAACAAGGTGATGGCAACTTCCAGGAGTGCATCGGTATGGCAGTTGAAGCCTCCTGTTTCGACGTCAACGACTACCGGTAGGAAACCCCGAAAACGATCTTTCATTAATGACGGCTCAGTGTCAGGCATCATGGCTGTCGCGTGAGTGTCCATTGAACCCTTTCACCGGCGCGCAGTGGAATCAAACGATGGGATCCCAATGACATATCAGTGGGAATCTCCTGCGATACTTTTTCCAATATCACGGTGTCCGAGTTGCGCGGTAGTTGATAAAAATCGGGTCCGTTGAAACTGGCAAAACGCTCCAGCTTGTCTAGTGAACCCTCTTCATCGAAGACTTCCGCATAGAGCTCCAGCGCGGCATGGGCGGTATAACACCCGGCACAGCCGCAGCTTGACTCCTTGTCATGCTGGGTGTGCGGCGCTGAGTCGGTGCCGAGAAAAAAGCGTGAATGTCCCGATGTCACCGCCTGACGCAGTGCCAATTGATGTTGATCCCGTTTGAGCACTGGCAGACAAAATAAGTGGGGTTTGATGCCGCCTACAAGCATGTCATTGCGGTTGTAGAGGAGATGGTGCGCCGTCACGGTCGCCGCGATGCAATCGCTGCCCGCCTCGACAAATTGCACCGCATCGCGTGTTGTGATGTGCTCGAACACGATTCTGAGTGCTGGAAAGGTTTCGGTTAATGGCATTAAAGCGGTATCGATGAAGGCTTTTTCTCGGTCAAAAATATCACAATCCGCATCGGTGACTTCACCATGAATGAGTAGGGGTAAGTCATGCTTTTGCATGGCTTCGATAACAGGGTAGAGCGCTTTGAGTGCGGTGACCCCCGCTGCCGAATTAGTGGTGGCGCCGGCGGGATATAACTTAATGCCTTGGACAAATTCAGATTGCGCGGCCTCTGCAACAGACTCAGCGGTGGTCGAATCAGTGAGGTAGAGCGTCATCAAGGGGTCAAAGTGAGACCCCGGTGGTCGCGCCGCGAGGATCCGCTGCCGGTAGGCCAGCGCATCGCTCACCGTTCGCACGGGTTCTTTGAGATTCGGCATCACAATAGCTCGACCCGCCCAGCGTGCGATATCAGGAACAGTGGTACCGAGTGCCGCTTCGTCCCTGAGGTGGATGTGCCAATCGTCGGGGAGTGTCAGTGTCAGGGATGTCATGGTTAGGTTCATTTCTTGGATGCCCGCAGTGTAGCAGAGCTCAGCGACCAAGTTTGAACCTGTGGCGCTGATGCGCGCGCAGTCGTACACTACCCGCCCTTTTTTCAGCAGGCGACATTATGACGACGGTAAATAAGGTCGTATTAGCTTATTCCGGCGGTCTCGATACCTCGGTGATCGTGCGTTGGTTGCAAGACACCTATCACTGCGAGGTGGTGACCTTCACAGCAGACATCGGTCAAGGTGAGGAGGTCGAACCGGCGCGCGCTAAGGCGGAGAGTTTGGGCGTTAACGAAATCTATATTGAGGATTTGCGTGAGCGGTTTGTTAGGGATTTTGTGTTTCCCATGTTTCGCGCTAATACCGTTTACGAGGGTGAGTACCTTCTGGGCACCTCGATCGCTCGCCCTCTCATCGCGCAGCGTTTGGTGGAGATTGCCACAGAGACCGGTGCTGATGCGATTGCTCACGGTGCTACGGGGAAGGGCAATGACCAAGTCCGATTTGAGTTGGGTGCTTATGCATTGAGACCCGGCATTCGGGTTATCGCCCCGTGGCGAGAGTGGGATTTGAATTCTCGCGAGGCGCTGATGGCTTATTGTGAGCAGCGAGATATTGCGGTGGATTTTGCTAGCGCGCAAAAGAAATCGCCCTACTCTATGGATGCCAACCTGCTTCACATTTCTTATGAGGGCGACGTGTTAGAGGACCCTTGGGTTGCGCCCGAGGAAGACATGTGGCGCTGGACGGTCAGTCCTGAGGCAGCGCCGGATCGAGCAGAAGAAGTGACACTGACGTTTGAGCACGGAGATGTTGTTGCGATTAATGACGAGGCAATGTCACCTGCACAGGTCTTGGCTTGGTTGAATGAGCGTGGCGGTGCCCATGGCATTGGTCGGGTAGATATTGTCGAGAATCGCTATGTCGGTATGAAGTCTCGCGGTTGCTACGAGACCCCCGGTGGCAGCATTTTGTTGCGTGCACATCGCGCTATTGAGTCCATCACTTTGGATCGAGAGGTGGCGCATCTGAAAGATGAGCTCATGCCTCGCTACGCTAAGCTCATTTACAACGGTTATTGGTGGGCCCCAGAGCGACATGCGCTACAGGCTGCCATAGACCAAACGCAATCAGTGGTAAATGGCGACGTTCGCGTTTCTCTTTACAAGGGCAACGTGTCGGTAACGGGGCGTCGGTCTCAAGATTCGTTGTTTGATGAGACGATCGCCACCTTCGAGGCGGATGATGGTGCGTATGACCAGAAAGACGCCGAGGGATTTATCAAACTCAATGCGCTGAGGTTGCGTATTGCGGCCAATAAAGGGCGGCAGCACCAGTAGAGGCAATAGAACCAAGGGTGCCGCGCTTGCGCTCTCTGATCGAGCGGCCCTGTCATCGAGCGGCCCTGTCATTGCGCGACCCTGTCATTGAGCGACCCCCTCACTACGCGACCCCTCCACTGCCCGCCTAGGTAGGGGTATCACCTCATTCGGTAAAGTGGGTTGGGTTACCCACCATTCCACACTGCGTGCCTCCCCTTCCGGGGGTATATGCGATATCCGGCTCGTCGGAAAAAGGTGTACCCTTGGTAATCCGGACGGGACGTTGCTGGACAGGAATGCCTATGAATTCGACCGCTAACATTGGATCGGTGCAACATGCCGACGCCGAATTATTTGATGTGATCATTATCGGTGCAGGCTTGTCCGGCATTGGCGCCGCAGTGCGCTTGCAGCGTGACTGCCCAGACCGGACCTTCGCTGTTTTGGAACGCCGCGGCGCAATTGGTGGGACCTGGGATTTGTTCCGGTACCCAGGCATTCGGTCAGATAGCGACATGCATACGCTGGGGTATGACTTCAAACCGTGGGAAGCGGAAAAGTCCATTGCCGATGGGCCCGCTATCCTCAGTTACATGAACGAAACCGCAGATGAGTTTCGACTGCGAGAACATATTCGCTTTGATCACAAGCTGGTAGCGGCCGACTGGTGTAGCGAACGGGGTCAGTGGCAACTCAGTCTTGAAACGTCCGAAGGTACCCGACGCTATCGCTGTGGATTGCTCATGATGTGCGCCGGTTATTACAGCTATGACGCTGGGCATCAGCCAGATTTTATCGGTAAAGATCGCTTCAAAGGCGACTGGGTTCATCCCCAGTTCTGGCCAGAAGGGCTTGAGTATGCGGATAAAAAGGTGGTGGTGATTGGATCAGGCGCGACTGCGATGACGCTGGTGCCGAATATGTCCCGTCAAGCTGCCCATGTCACGATGCTGCAGCGATCACCCACCTACGTGACGTCACGACCTTCTGTAGACCGTTTTGCTAATTGGTTAAGGCGGCGGCTTCCGCCCAAGCTGGCATACGACATTGTCCGTTGGCGTAATACAGTGTGGCAGCAGTGGATTTATCGATCGACACGTATTATGCCTTCGTTGGTCAAGCGGTCACTGTTGAGCAAAGTGCGGGATGAAATTGGTGAGTTGGTCGACGTCGATAAGCATTTCACACCGAGCTACAACCCGTGGGATCAGCGACTGTGTTTGATTCCCGACGATGATCTTTTTCGAGCCATTCAGTCAGGCAAAGCCTCAGTCGTTACGGATCATATTGAGTCGGTTTCTGAAGAGGGCATTCAGCTTGTCTCGGGAGAGCATTTGGCGGCAGATGTGATTGTGTGTGCCACCGGCTTGGAGTTGGTTTTGCTAGGCGGGGCTGAGTTTTCGCTTGATGGCGAGGCGGTAGATTTTGCGAACGAGTGGACCTACAAAGGCATGATGTGCACTAACGTGCCCAATATGGTGCATACCTTTGGTTACATTAATGCCTCTTGGACACTGCGCGCCGACTTGATTGCGACTTGGGTGTGCCGGTTGTTGAACCATATGCGTACGACCGAAAAAACAGTGGCGACGCCGCGTATTGAAGAAACGCTCGCTGCTGGTATGCGGCGACGACTCTGGATTGACGATTTCTCAGCGGGTTACATGCGGCGAATGTTAGATCGTTTCCCCAGGCAGGGCGATGAAATGCCATGGATGAACCCACAGGATTATCGTAAAGATCGAAAGATGTTTCGCGATGAGCCTATCGATGATGGGGCGCTGTCTCTTGAGACGGCGCGCGTTGACGAGCCTACTCCATTGAGAGAGGCGGTCTGACGGCGGATGTCGTCTTATGCATTGCAAGAAAGCACGGTTTATTGTCCGTACTGCGGTGAAGCGATAGAGGTTTTACTGAACCCTGAAGACGTTGATACGAGTTACATCGAGGACTGCCAAGTCTGTTGTCAGCCTATTGAATTTGTAGTGCGCGAGGCATCAGGTGGTTGGCTAGAAGCCGAGGTGCGATCTGATAACGAGTAACGCCAGGGCCCTCATGTTGGCGGCTTGGTAGCCGTGATTAATGGAAATCTCGAGATGCCACGGTCAATGTCGAAAGCCGCTCGCTATGATTTTCTAGTGCACTGGCAATGACATGGACAACGCCATTACGAGCTTCTACCGTTCCCTTAATAATAACAAGCTGGCTTGTCATTAAGGCCTGTCGGTAGCGTTCCTGCACGGCTGGCCAGACAATGACATTCATATTTCCGGTCTCATCCTCTAGTGTCAGAAACACCACCCCAGAGGCAGTTCCTGGACGTTGTCGACAGGTGATGAGTCCGGCGATACGGACAAAGCGATGATTGCCCAAGCGAATGAGTTCTTTTTGCGTTGTGCATTGGCTAAAAGGATACTGGGTGCGCAATAACGCGAGTGGATGTGCCTTCAGGCTCAGTCCAGTACTCTGATAATCAGCGAGTACTTCTTCGCCTAGACTGGGTGTCGGTAGTCTGACTTCGGAACGTGCTTCGTGCTGCAGTGATGCTTCTGCGGGTAATAGAGGCTGATGATCTTCTAGAGCCATAGTCTGCCAGTGTGTTTGATGGCGATGGCCGCTGATACTCGAGAGTGCGTCTGCCGCAGCCAGTGCCTCCATGTTTTTGCGATCGAGGGATGCACGTCTGCGCAAATCAGCCACGTTGGTAAAAGCGCGTTGCCGGCGAACATCAGAGATGCGTTTTCCCGCTGCCTGACTCAGGCCTTTAACTAATCTTAGCCCGAGTCGTATGGGGGGTTGTCGGGTGTCGTCTGATGACAGCAATTGATGGTCCCAATCACTGTGATTCACATCAGTCGGTAAAATTAAAATGTGATGCCGTTGAGCGTCTTGTACTAATTGCGAAGGTGAGTAAAACCCCATCGGCTGGCTATTGAGCAGGCCGACATAAAAGGCGGCGGGATGATGGCACTTTAGCCAAGCGGAGACATAAGCCAATAATGCAAAGCTGGCGGAGTGTGACTCTGGGAATCCATATCCCCCAAACCCCTTAATCTGATTAAACAGGCGGTCAGCGAACTCAGGGGTATAACCTTTATTGATCATGCCTTGCTTTAATTTATGTTCAAAACTCAGCAGCTTACTGTTTTTCCCCCAGTTACTGATTGCGCGTCTCAAGGCATCTGCTTCCCCCCCTGTAAAGCCCGCCGCAACCATTGCAAGCCGAATGACTTGTTCCTGAAAAATAGGGACCCCTAAGGTGCGTGAGAGGACTGCCTCGATCTCAGGGTTGGGATAGCTGATCGATTCCAGTCCTGCTTTACGCCGTAGATAGGGGTGCACCATATCGCCCTGAATGGGACCGGGCCTGACAATAGCGATCTCGATAACCAGATCATAAAAGCAATTCGGTTTTAGCCGTGGCAGCATCGACATTTGCGCTCGAGACTCAATCTGAAAAACACCCAGCGTGTCTGCTTTTTGTAGCATCCGATAGGTGGCGGGGTCGTCTGGTGGTATATCTTGAATACGCTGAATATCGGCATGATCGCGATGCAAGAGCGCCAATGTTTTGCGGATGGCGGAGAGCATACCCAGTGCAAGAATGTCGACTTTAAGGAGTCCCAGCGCTTCGATATCTTCTTTATCCCATTGAATGACCGTTCGTTCCGGCATGCTGGCGTTTTCGACTGGAACCAGGTTGGAAAGGGGGCCTCGGCTGATGACAAATCCCCCGACGTGTTGTGAGAGGTGTCGAGGAAAGCCAATGATTTCTTTTACGATGGTTAAAAAATGGCCCGCAAGTTTTTCAGTACGAACGACGCCTTGATGCTCGAAGCGCTGGGTTAATTCCCGTTCACGATTCCACCACGCTAGGGAATTCGCCAGCTCATCGATAAAGCTCGCATCGAACCCCATGGCTTTGCCTACATCACGTACAGCACTGCGTGATCGGTAAGTAATGACAACGGCCGCGAGTGCAGCGCGGCGGCGACTGTATTTATGATAGATATACTGAATCACCTCTTCCCGTCTCTCATGCTCAAAATCGACATCAATATCGGGGGGTTCATCGCGTTCACGAGAGATAAAGCGCTCAAATAGGAGTGAGATCTGCTCGGGTGAGACTTCAGTGATGTGTAGGCAATAGCAGACCACCGAGTTAGCAGCAGAGCCTCTGCCTTGGCATAGAATATCGCGTGACTTTGCGAAGCGCACAATGTCATAAACGGTCAGGAAGTAGTATTCGTAAGACAGTTCAGTGATCAGCTCGAGTTCTCGATGTATCCGGCTTTGGACAGCTTCGGGAATGCCATCAGGCCAACGTTGCTTAGCGCCATGAGCAACCTCTTGGCGCAGATAACTGTTGGCTGTGTGGTGTGAAGGAACGACTTCTTCTGGATACTCGTATCGCAATTCATCAAGACTAAAGTGGCATTGATCGGCGATATATCGTGTCTCGGTGATCAATGTTTCAGGATAGAGCGCATTGAGCGTATTGAGCGTGCGGAGATGTTGCTGACTATTAATTAATCGACGTGCCCCCAACTGTTGTATCGGCGTATTGGCTTTGATGGCGGTAAGAATATCGTGCAACGATTTTCGCTTGGCCGTATGCATTTGTACTTCGCCACAAGCGACCATCGGTATCTGCAAAGCTTGTGCAATATGATAACGGTGCTTAAATCGTCGCCATTCATCATTGCCGAGTAGGCGACTGACGCCGATCCATACACGGCCCTTACAGAGCCGGGTTAATTGTTGTAAGTAAACAGTCTGATTGTGGGTATCGTCGGGTAGCAGAATGAGGAAGCAGCGCTTGAGATGAAAAATAATGTCGCGCAGATGGACGGTGTATTCGCCTTTGTGGCAGCGCCTGCGGGCTCGACTGATTAAGCCGGAGAGTTCACCGTAGGCTTCCCGGTTAGGGACCAATGCCACCAGCCGAATACCTTCGGTTAATGTGAATTCGCTACCGATGATCAGTTTGAGCTGATGTTCCTTAGCCGCAACATGTGCTTTAACGACGCCTGCAAGGGAGCACTCGTCTGTCACGGCTAAAGCGTGATAGCCGCATTCGGCGGCTCGAGAGACCAATTCAGCGGGTGCTGAGGCGCCGCGTAAAAAGCTGAAGTGGCTTAAACAGTGAAGTTCCGCGTACACGATGGCATCAATACTGTATAAATAAACAGTATTCTAGCGGTACTAAGGTTCAAATGAAAAGCATAAAAAGAAATAGCGTAAACTAAGGTCTGTTAGCAGTGAGCGCATGATGAAAAAGACAACGGTATTCAGTCATATCAAACGTATCCGCAGTGTGCTGGTCGGCTTTTTGGGTCTGGCGCTGTTGAGCTGTACGGGTGTACCCGACGGCATTCAGCCGGTGGTAGGGTTCGATCAAAGCCGTTATCTGGGCACTTGGCATGAGATAGCCCGACTCGATCACAGCTTTGAGCGGGGTCTGAGTGAGGTCACTGCGACCTATGACCTCAATCCTGATGGCAGTATTAAGGTATTGAATCGTGGTTTTGACGCTGAAGACGGGGCTTGGCGCGAAGCGGAAGGCGTTGCCCAATCGGTGGGTGCTGCTGATGTTGCACACCTCAAAGTGTCTTTTTTTGGCCCATTTTATGGCAGCTACATCGTATTCGAGTTAGGCGAAGACTATGACTACGCCTTCGTCTCGGGATTTAATCGAGATTATCTTTGGTTGCTTGCTCGGGAGCCTCACATAACGAGCGAGTTACGCAGCCATTTTATCGAGACCATGACGGCGTTGGAGTTTGATCCAGCGGAACTGGTTTGGCTGGATCAAACTGCTGAGTGAATGTGGGAATCGGCCCTAGGCGAATAGCCCGTGTACATACCAGCGGCGGTTATGGCGATCCTGATACAGCCAAATGGGTTGCTTCTGAGGCGTTTGGGCAATGTAGTAATCGCGGCTAGTCGGTTTACTCCACCAGCAGTCCTCAATGCGTTCTGGGCCGTGAATGACGTCTAACAGGCCATTCCAGTACAGCTTTTTTCCTTCTTGATGGACAGGATGTGGCTCAGGTAGAAGCCAGAATGGTCGTTGCCCCAACGCGATGGTATCGGGACGACTCATCGTATGAGTGCTCTGCGTTTTGATCACGGTATCCTCGGGGAGGTGTTCTCTCCGAAAGTCGAGGTAACCCACCGCCTGTAGCCCTAGCCGACTCCGTAGCCGATCCGCGAGTTCGTATCGCGACGCTTGATGGCTGCCGGCATGAAACAAATCTTGTGGTGGGGGAAGAGCCTCGTGCAGTTGATCCGCCACTAGGGACAGTCCTTCAATACCCTCGGGGAGGGACCAGTTGTCTAGTTGCAAACAGGACAGTTCCAGCCAGATCTTGGTTTGTCGATGCGCCGTTTCAGAGAAGACCTTGAAGGATTCCTTGCCGCCTTTTGGCCTAAGGCAGCGCCATTCAATGACGCCACTAGTGAGTTGAGTGTTGACTAGAAAATGGCAGAAATGCACCAGTAGTTGCTTCATAGCGGGGTGCAGCTCTTGCCGATTGCGAATATCAAAACCAAACCAAAGCGTGTCTTGAAAGCGGGTGGGTGGTTGATAATCGATAGTGGGTTCTTGGCGTCTGCCTAGCAGCTGATTGAACCAGTCGACAAAGGTAATGCCACAGCGTTTACCAATATCGGCTAGTGGAATATCAAGTAATTGCGAGAATTGACGAATACCCGCTTTTTCCAGTCGATCGACAATAGTGGGGAATTCGTCTCTGAGTAGAGTAAGCGGTAGGGGTGACAGCCGATCAATGAGAGGTTGCTCTGGTTGGCAGGCTAAATGGGCGTCGCAATGGCTGAGTAACCAGGCCGCTGTACGAGTCTCCGCGACCCCCATGTTGACAGTGAGGCCGCGCAAACTCATTTCATTATGAATGCGCTGCAGTAATGCCTCCAATCCATGATGAAGTGTTAAGCAGCTCCCGACTTCAATCATCAGGGCATTGTTTTGCCAGCGCTCTAAGTGTGGTGAGAGTCCATAAGCCCAGGTCATTAACTGTTGCAACAGAGCACTTTCTTTCTCAGGTCTGCGCTCCAGAATATGGGCGTCATACTGTGAGAGTAGGGCTTGCGCAGTACTGGCACCTTGACCCGGTACGACACCAGCACAGCGGGCCGTATCATCGCAGGCGACGACAAGGCGTTGTGCGACAACAACAGTTGCTCGATTATCCTGTGGCTCCGGCTGCTGTAGCAGGGCTTCCAGAGGGAGGACATCAAAACGAAGACAAAGCCAGAGAGACATCCCCACATACTACTGTATTTTTATACAGTAGTATGTGGGGTGTGTTGACTAAAAAGTAGCGACAGCCAACCAGAAGAGGTGCGATTTCTGCCACACTAGCTGCCTGAGTTTTCAGCTAGCCACTACTCTGCTTGAGAAACTGCCATGCCTACTGCCTCTCGTTATCGCCACCCTAATGCCTCTGTTAACATCGCTAATCTGACCGATATCCGTCACCGGATGGCCCGTTTCACTTCGTCATTTGGGCTCATTTTGGCGCTATTATTGACGTCTTGCGGGGGGTCCGATTCCAATGCGCTACCTGAAGCGGCATTAACCCCCCCCGTTTCAGCTGAGCAGCAGCGACTAGAAGATTTCTTCACGGCCACTTGGGAAGAAGATCTCGTTCGTTATCCTGCTTCTGCCAGTTACCTAGGCGTGAACGACCGCCAGGATCAGTGGAATGATGTCACGGAGTCTTTCCAGCTGGCGTCGCTGGCAATCACTCGACAGCGACTGGATTTTCTCAACGGTATCGACACCTCCCAGTTATCGGAGGACCGCTTATTGTCCTATCGATTGTACCGACTTGACCTCGAGCGCACGCTGGCGGGCGCCCCTTTTCGTCATCATCGTTATGTGATTCATCAGTTTCGCGGGCCGCATACCAGCCCAGTGAGTCTGCTCATCAATGTTCACGCCATCAACTCGAAGCAAGATGCCGAGGCGTACATCGCGCGTCTGAATAATTTGCCCCTCTATTTTGACGGTGTGGTTGAGCAGATACAGATTCGTGCTGATAAAGGACTTTTCTTAGTCGATTGGATGATCCCAAAAATCATCGAGTCGGCGACCAATGTGTTGCTGGGGGCCCCCTTTGATTCTGGCGATGAACCGTCAGTGATTTGGGCTGACTTCAACGACAAACTAGACCAACTGGCATTAACACCAGCCGAGATGAATCAACTGCGAGAAGATGCGCGGGGCGCCCTATCCAATGCAGTGCGGCCTGCCTACCAAAAGTTGATTGCGGCAGTCAGGTCGCAGCAAGATCGAGCGATGCCCGAGGACGGAGTGTGGCGGTTTCCCGACGGCGAGGCGTTCTATGCCAACCGATTAAACGTCTTTACTACCACGAGTTTAACGGCAGCAGAAATTCATCAAGCGGGGCTCGACAATGTTGAGCGGTTGCACAGTGAAATGCGCGCTGTGATGGCTGAGCTGGGTGAACGCGGCGATTTATCAGCGTTTCTAGAGCGAGTCAGAAGTGATCAGGCTTTGCGGTTCCCTAATACTGAGGAGGGGCGATCGGCCTATCTCGACGCCGCGAGAACGGCGATTGATGATATGGCGAAGCGGTTGCCAGCGTATTTTGGCGTTCTGCCTCGGGCAGAATTAGTGGTAAAACGCGTCGAGGCGTATCGTGAGCGGTCAGCAGGTAAGGCGTTTTATCAACGCCCGCCATCAGACGAGTCTCGCCCTGGGATTTACTACGCGAATCTTTACGATATGAACTCAATGCCTAAGACAGATCTTGAGGCATTGGCATTTCATGAAGGATTACCCGGACATCATTTGCAACTGGCGATTGCCGCAGAGCTGAGTCATGTTCCCGACTTTCAGCGCCATACCCGGTTCACCGCGTTTAGCGAGGGCTGGGGCCTTTATTCTGAATATTTGGCGAAAGAAATGGGCTTTTACCAAGATCCTTATTCCAATTTTGGGCGTTTATCGATGGAGCTTTGGCGAGCAGCTCGTTTGGTAGTGGATACGGGGCTTCACCATAAACAATGGACTCGAGCGCAAGCGGTGGCGTACTTGGTTACGAATACGCCAAATGCCGTCTATGACTGTCAGCGGGCTATCGAGCGTTATATCGCCATGCCCGGGCAAGCCACTGCGTATATGATCGGCAAGTTACGGATTGTTGAATTGAGAGAAATGGCCCGCCAGGCATTGGGTGACCGTTTTGATATCCGGGCTTTTCACGATGTGGTGCTCGGGTCAGGCGCTGTGCCCCTCGATCAACTCGAAGCCCATGTTCAAACACTGGTTCAAGATGTGCTGGCTACGAAGCCATAAGCAGATGGCTCGCTACAGCACCGGCCCGCATCAAATCAATAAATCGATCGATAAAACCGATCGATTTATACTATTTAATTTGTTTGTTAGTTTCTTTGATCAGTGGGTACAATTATCTGAAAACATTATTTTTTTATTGCAAGATCATGAAAGGCAACGCAATCACTTTAGCCATTGCACATCTGGCGTTAGCGGCGACCCTAATGGCGCTGCCAGCTCACGATGTGATGGCGCGGAGCACACCCAAAAGCGCACAGGCGTGGTGGCCGACGACGCTTGACCTGACCCCGCTTCGGCAGAATGAACATAACGCGAACCCCTTGGGCGCGAGTTTTGATTACGCGTCTGCTTTTGCGACGCTGGATCTTGAGGCATTGAAGGCCGACGTCAACGACACGCTGACCCAATCGCAAGCGTGGTGGCCTGCTGATTATGGTAACTATGGACCTTTCTTTGTTCGCATGGCCTGGCATAGCGCCGGTACCTACCGGACTGGTGATGGTCGTGGTGGTGCGGGTGCCGGTCAGCAGCGTTTTGAGCCACTGAACAGTTGGCCAGATAACGGCAATCTCGATAAAGCGCGACGTCTCCTTTGGCCGATCAAGCAAAAGTACGGTAGCCAAATCTCATGGGCCGACTTGATGGTGCTGGCTGGTAACGTTGCGATGGAAAATATGGGTTTTAAAACCTTTGGATTTGCCGGTGGTCGCACAGACGACTGGGAGCCTGAATGGGTCTATTGGGGCCCCGAAGCTAAGATGCTGGCGGATGAGCGTTACGGTGAGGGTCGCCAATTGCGCAAAGGACTCGCTGCGGTTCAGATGGGGCTGATTTATGTCAATCCCGAGGGGCCTAACGGTAACCCTGATCCGGTGCTGGCGGCCCATGACATTCGTGAAACGTTTGGCCGGATGGCGATGAACGACGAAGAAACCGTCGCTTTAGTCGCTGGTGGTCACTCATTTGGTAAAGCACATGGTGCGCATAAGCCTGACGATTGTGTGGGACCCGAGCCGACTGCCGAGGTGATCAGCGAGCAAGGGCTTGGCTGGAAGAACGTCTGTGGCAAAGGCAATGCTGAGGACACCGTAACCTCTGGTTTAGAAGGTGCCTGGACGGCTACGCCAACCCAGTGGTCGATCATGTACTTGGCCAATCTTTTTGCTTACGACTGGGAGCAAACGCGCAGCCCCGCTGGGGCATTGCAGTGGCAACCCAAGGGCAATGCTGCGGCGGACACGGTCCCCGATGCGCACCTTGCTGAGGTATCTCACGCCCCAGTCATGTTCACGACTGACCTCTCACTGAAGTTTGATCCGAGCTACCGAGAGATTTCTCAGCGTTTCCTCGCTAACCCGCAGGAGTTTGAGCTCGCCTTCGCCAAGGCTTGGTTCAAGCTCACCCATCGTGATATGGGACCCAAAGTGCGTTATCTCGGTGCAGATGTGCCCGAGGAAACCTTGGCTTGGCAGGACCCACTGCCAGACCGCCGTTATAAAGTGATCAGTGATCGCGATATCGCCAAGCTTAAAGGGGCGATTGCCGAGACGGGGCTCAGCAACACTCAGCTGGTAGCGACCGCTTGGGCCTCCGCTGCCACCTATCGCGGTACCGATATGCGTGGTGGTGCGAATGGTGCACGTATTCGATTGGCGCCTCAGAACCAGTGGGCAGTGAATGACCCCGATGCGTTATCTGAGGTGTTGTCGGTGCTTGAGCAAGTACAGGATGACTTCAACGCGACCTTGTCTCGCGGCAAGCAGGTCGCCCTAGCGGATGTCATTGTATTGTCCGGCAATGTCGGTGTGGAGCGTGCTGCAGCAGCATTTGGGATCACAGTGTCGATTCCGTTTACACCGGGTCGCGTGGATGCGCTGGAGGGGTCGGTGGATAACGAGTCGATGGCCGTGCTTGAACCGCGGCATGATGGTTTTCGCAATTACATGGCTAATTTGGGCTTTATGACGCCCGCCCAGGCACTGATTGATAAAGCCGATAGATTGAACCTGACTGTGTCAGAAATGACCGTATTGTTGGGTGGCATGCGGGGACTCAATGCAAACGCCGAGGGAAGTACTCACGGCGTATTGACCGATCGTCCAGGGGTGCTCAGCAATGATTTCTTTATCCACTTGCTGGATATGACGACGGCTTGGGCGCCCTCAGATGAGGCGTATGTGTTTGAAGGGCGTGACCGCCAAACGGGTGATCTTAAATGGACTGCCACAGAATTCGATCTCGTACTGGGTTCTAATGCGGAGTTGCGTGCGGTGGTGGAGTTTTACGCTTTTGATGAAAGTCGACAGCGCTTTGTGAAAGACTTTGCGAGTGCATGGACCAAAGTGATGAACGCCGATCGATTTGATATCGAGGAGTCTGGTAACGTCGTGGTCAGTGTGACACCGTAACCAGGTGTGGCGTCATAAAAAACCCCGCAGCCGCCTGATAATTATGAGATGACGTTTTATGCAGTGGCGTTTTATGAAATGACGCTTCGTCAGATGAGACAGTGAGTTGGGTCACTGGCAGCGCCGCGATTAAAGCACTCCGTTAAGCAAAGCGCTCTGTTAGGTCGGCAGATGATAATGGTTTGCAGCATGGCTAACGGTGATGCCGTTACTCGCGATTAATCTCGACATCAAGGTGCACCGTCGCGGTCAATGAATTAGTGATGAGGCAGCTTTTTTCCGCTTTCTCTAGGACCCGTGTCATTCGCTCCTCTTCCATGTCACTTGGTACGCTGATACGAATCGCGAGACGAATTTCAGTGAATTGGGGTGTCCGATCAATGCGCTCTAGTGTGCCGGTAGCCTCGCAGTCAATGGCATGCCAGGTGACGCGGGAGGGCGCTGCGATCGCGCGGAAGGTCAAGACAAAGCAGTCTGCCACAGCGGCAATCAATAGCGCCTCCGGCGACCATTGGTCCCCAGGACCCCCAAATTCTCTTGGGGCGTCAGTAGAGAGGGTTACCAGTCCATCGCTAGCAACCTGAACGACTGATTGGCTGGCATTTGCGGTGGCGACGCAACGATAGTGGTGAGGAAAATCGTGCATGGATGTCTCGTTAAAAAAAGCGAAGGCTAACATAGGCTGTTCACTTGGCATAAGCCATACGCCATCAGCCATGAAAGCCGCTGCAATTTAAAGTAACGGCATTAGAGGTCCTGCACAGTGAACAGTCGCGGTCAGGCAGAAGGGCGATAATCTGGCGTGGACTGACGGTTGTCTAACTGGTCGATAAAGGACCATTCAGTGTGGGCGATAGGCAGTGACTCATTGCCCGGTAATGGGATCGTCGCACTTTGAATACCGCCTCGTTGCTTAATAATTTTAACTTTTCGATAGCCTTCAACGTGGATTTTTAGGCTGGCAGGAGAGGGTTGTGCCAATGCTTCCGAGGATCGGAACAGTATGGCTAATGTGCCATGGCTGGCTGCAGCCAACTGAATTTTCCGCAACTCTGCATAACGATAATCAGTGGCGCCAAGCCAAGCAAAGACCGTACTACAGGTGCTACTGCGTAGTGCCTGTTCAACTGACCACAGTAGCTCCTCACGATTGCGCGGGTGCACCAGCATAATTTCTTGCAGATCAATGCCTTCTCCTGCAAGTAGAGGGGCATAAGGCGTGTAGGGAGGATCAATAAAGACTTGCCAGCGCGATTGGCCAGAGAGTTTTTTCATGGTGGGCATGAATACGCCCATCGCATCGAGCCCGCACTGGTCACTAATGACCTCGATACATCCCCCCAGCGGCCACCCACTGCTGTACAGTTGTGCATCGAGCGCGTCAAAACCGGTTGCGATAGCTTGAGCTGAGTGCGCCCCTGCATTGGCCGACGGTGCGCTGGGATCCAAGAAAACGCGATCTTTCTGGCTCATACCCTGCCAAGTATCGGCGCGGCGAAAAATGTCTTCGAGTAGATAATTCATGATGTACTCCCGTTTTAGACTGCTGTTTTTGTTTGTCATTCCTTCGAGAGGAATTGCCGATCAAAAAGCGGCTGCAACAATACTGTATAAATAAACAGTATTTCAGCATGACAAAAAAATCAAGTGAGGATTTTTCTGACCGTCGTGAAATGCGACAGGTGCATCGATCTGCGTTATCAGATGCGCGGTTTCGTCATTACTACCCTGTGAGCTGGTTTTCGAGCTTGGGCGCCTGGTTATTGCGCTTTTTACTGGGCTGGAGGTGCTTGGGACCTCACTCACTCAGCAACTTGGGTCGGTATTACCGGCGCGCTTATGTTGGCGCCTGCGCTGCTGTTGTCGCCTTGGTTTGGTATTTTGTCGGATCGCGTCAATCCTCGACAGGGTTTGCGGCTTTCTATGCTGATTCATAGCACTATCGCGCTGGTGGGCGCGATCACCACTTGGCTGGCGTGGTACGACCGCTTTGCACTCGCGGGTTTGGCCACTGCCTTGGGTATTGCCACCTCACTGCACTCACCGATGCGTCTTGCCATGGTGCCCTTGCTTGTCCCGCGGGCTGCTTTACCCAGCGCTGTCGGCTATTCCACGATGTCATTTAACGTAGCGCGCATGATCGGGCCGGCAATCGGCGCGGCTTTGGTGGCTCAAACGGAGACCGCCTTTGCTTGGCTGGTGTCTATGCTGCTGTTCATCACTTCATTTGCGGGGCTCTCCCGGCTCACGGTGGTGCGCGACGCGGTTCCAGAGGCTCCCAACTCATACTGGATACAGTTGTCTGATGGGTTTCGGCACTTGATTCGTCAAACTGATCTGAAGTTACTGTTGCTGTTTACGGCGCTCAATGGGGTGCTGGGTCGCACGATCATTGAATTACTGCCGGCCTTGTCAGGGCAGGTGCTAAGAGGGGGTTCGTCTGAGCTGGCTATTTTAGTCGCGATGGCGGGCCTCGGCTCTGTACTGGGCGGGCTGTTGGTGAGCCGCCAGTCAGCCAACTTGGCGCGTTTGCTGGGACTGGTTTACGGCGCTATTGCGCTAGCGTGTTTGACGCTGATGAGTTTGCAGTGGGTCGCTGGCGTGGTGGCTATGGGCTGTTGGGTATCGTGCTTGAGTACGATGACGACGGTGGCGGGTACCGGATGTCAGACGCTCATTCAGTTGACGGTGAACCCACGATTTAGGGGTCGCGTACTGAGCGTATGGACGATGATGGCGATGGGGGTCCCCGCAGTGGGTGCTGCGGTCGTGGGTGCCAGCGTCGATGGCTTTGGCTTCGAGTGGGTATCGGCTGTGGCGGGCACGATCGGATTGGGTGCCCTCGGATTACTCTATTTTAAACGTTCAGTTTTACTCGCCGGCACGCCAGAGCCTTGAGCCATCACCACGACAAGCGTCTCCATGAGATCCCAAGGGGCGCCTGTTAAAAACCCTTTGCTGCTGCCATCGGCCTGAAAGGTCAATGCCTGCATCTTTGCCAGATCCCGCCCTGAAAGTCGCTTGAGAGCCGACTGAATCAGGGTCTGTCGGCTTCGCCATACACCGCGTTGATTCAGGGCGGTGTTAACCGAAGCGCCCCCGGCGATATCTCGTTTGAGATTAGCGAGCAGTCTCACCTCGCGTGCCAGCGCCCATAGCAATACAGGCGGCTGCACCGCCTCTGACTTGAGGCCCCTCAGTGTTCTGATCGCACCACGCGCATCACCGGTGAGGGCCACATCCACGAGCCGAAAGGCATCGTAACGCGCATTATCCGATACGGTATCGGCAATCATATCGGCTGATATGGTCTGCTCGCCGTGCAGCAGCCGTAATTTTTCAATCTCTTGCGCGGCGGCCAATAAATTTCCCTCCAAACGTTCAGCCAATAAGGCGACTGCGTCGGCATCGGCTTGTAATCCAGCCAGCTTCATGCGGGCGGCTATCCACCCCGGCAATTCAGCGGCAGAGACAGGCCATATCGGTACGATGACGCCGGCTTGATCGAGCCCGGTATACCATTTGCTTTTTTGTGACTGCTTATCAATGCGACCACTGACGATGAGTAAGATGTCGTCGGGGCTACTGGCTAAAAACTCAGAGAGTGCTTTGCTGCCCTCTGCACCCGGTTTGCCATTGGGGAGTTCAATTTCGATTAACTTATGCTCAGCGAACAGCGACAGCGCGCTGGAGACATGCCCCAGCTCGAGCCAGTCACTTTTACCAGAAATGGTAATGCGTTGCCGTTCTTGATAGCCGCCGTCCCGTGCCGCCTGACGAATCGCGTCAGCCGCTTCTTGCACGAGCAAGGGCTCATCTCCGGAGACGAGGTAACACGTTGTCAGCCCTTTCTTCAGCTGGCCAGCAAGTTGATTCGGTTTAAGCTGCATTAGCGGGAGAGACTATGTCCAATGCGGCGGACAATCTGTGCGGCAAGATCGCGTCGCATCTCTTCCCGCAGTAGCCGTAACTCTTCGGTTTTGCCCACAATGTTGCGGGGGTCATTGAGCATTTGTCTGGAGACCGTTGCACGGGCCTCGGTGGGGTCCTGTTCTGCTTGCTCGAGCACAAAGTCTACCGATAGGGTCAGTTCTAACTCGGCGGCTCGCGCTTGAGCAGTCAGCGACACGTTTCGCTGCCTAAACTGCTCAGCTTGCAAGGTCAGTTGTAACGCCGGGTCGGTGGCGTCGGTCAGGACGGCTCCCGCATTCGAGAGCTCGCGGGAGACCTCTCGCGTCAGATCTGATCGAGGTTGGACACTGATTAGGCGCAGCTCAAGACCTTGAAGTCCTATCGACTGGCCACTTGAGCCAGTCCCCTTGAGTTGAAAACCACAGCTCATCAGGCATGAAAAAACAGCCAGCAAACAGGCTAGCTTGGCGAGTCGGTAAGGTTGGTCAGGTAAAGTCGACATCATTGCGCAACAATGTTCACGAGTTTATTGGGCACAACCACCACCTTTTTAATGGTTTTGTCGATAAGGAAGCGTTGTACATTCTCTTGGTCCTTCGCCAGGGCTTCGATTTCGGTGCTGTCCGCTGTGGCCGGCACACTCATTTTACCCCTCACCTTACCATTGACCTGAATCACTATTTCTAGCTCATCGCGGTCTAGTGCGCTGTCGTCGACGCTGGGCCAGGCCCCCTCTTCGAAAGCGTCTCCAGAGAGCTGTCGCCACAAGTACTCGCATAAATGCGGCGTAATCGGCCACAGCATTCTGAGTACGGCATGCACGCCTTCACCGACGACGGCTCGGTCTTGCTCAGTGTCACGGGGGTGCCGGCCGAGCTCATTACAGAGTTCCATAATAGCGGCCACCGCCGTATTAAAGGTTTGTCGGCGTCCGTAGTCGTCTGTCCTGTAAGTAATAGGTTTCATGCACTTTTCGCCGCAGATTTTTTTGTACCGATGTGAGCGCGCCGAGGTCTACAGAGGTGTCAGGGAGCCCAACGTCATGCGCTAATCGCCACAGGCGCTTGATGAAGCGGTGAGCGCCCTCAACCCCCGAGTCAGACCACTCAAGCGACTGATCAGGTGGTGCAGCGAACATACTGAAGAGTCTCACCGTGTCGGCGCCGTAAGTGTCTATAAGAGGTTGAGGATCAACCGTATTACCGCGTGACTTCGACATTTTGGCACCGTCTTTGAGCACCATTCCTTGGGTCAGTAGCCGCTTGAAGGGCTCATCACTCGACACTAGCCCGGCATCACGCATAAGCTTATGAAAGAAGCGCGCATATAAGAGATGAAGCACAGCGTGTTCTATGCCACCCACATATTGATCTACCGGCAACCAATAATTTGCACGCTCATCTAACATTTGTTCTGCATAGTCGGGACAAGTAAAGCGAGCGTAATACCAGGACGATTGCACAAAGGTATCGAAGGTATCTGTCTCACGCTCGCAGGCTTGGTCTTCAAGTGTGAACTTTCGCCACGCGGAATCCGCCTTGATCGGGGAGATTACGCCATCCATGACAACATCCTCCGGCAATAACGATGGAAGGCGGTTCATGGGAATGGGGATGTCTTGGCCGTCGGCAAGGTTGAGCATCGGGATGGGCGTGCCCCAATAGCGCTGCCGTGACACGCCCCAGTCACGCAGGCGAAACTGGGTGGTCACACGACCCATGTCGATGTCTGTCAGCGCCTTGGCGATCTGCTCGAAAGCGGTATCGAAACTGCAGCCGTCAAATTGGTCAGACGCGGTCAGCACCCCACGCTCTGTGTAGGCCGATGCGTGGATATCAGCCGGCGCACCCTCGGCATCGCAAATCACGACCTTGAGTGGCAAATCATATTTCTTGGCAAATTCCCAATCTCGCTCGTCGTGCGCTGGCACCGCCATCACCGCGCCGGAGCCGTAATCCATTAATACGTAGTTTGCGACCCAAACTGGCACGGCCTCCCCGGTGAGTGGGTGGCGTGCGCGAAGACCTGTATCCATGCCCATCTTTTCGGCTTTAACCATATCTGCCTCAGCCACAGAGGACTGCTTGCAGTGATCAACAAACGCCGATAGCGCGGGGTTGTGCTCGGCGAGGGAGAGCGTTATCGGGTGCTCGGCAGCGAGGCTGATATAGGTCACGCCGAAGAGCGTGTCTGGTCGCGTGGTGTAGACTTCGATTTTTTCCAAGCCGGCAATCGGTGTATCAAGGCCGAACGCCAGCTCTACACCGCGACTTTTACCAATCCAATTACGCTGCATGGTACGGACGGCCTCGGGCCAGCCATCCAGCGTGTCCAGGCCCTCTAGGAGTTCTTCGGCATAAGCGGTAATGCGAATAAACCACTGGGGGATTTCTCGGCGCTCGATAACGGCGCCAGAGCGCCAGCCGCGCCCGTCGATGACTTGTTCGTTAGCCAGGACCGTTTGGTCAACGGGATCCCAGTTAACCGTCGCCATTTTTTTATAGACCAGGCCTTTCTCGTGCAACTGTGTGAAGAACCATTGCTCCCACTGATAGTATTCGGGGTCACAGGTTGCCAGCTCACGATCCCAGTCGTAGGCAAAGCCCAGACGCCTAAGCTGGGTGCGCATGTGGTCAATGTTTTCTCGCGTCCACAGCGCTGGCGCAACTTTGTTAGCGACCGCGGCATTCTCTGCGGGTAAGCCAAAGGCATCCCAGCCCATCGGCTGGAGTACATTTTTGCCCATCATCCGCTGATAACGCGCTATGACATCGGCAATGGTGTAATTGCGCACATGCCCCATGTGTAGCTTTCCACTGGGATAGGGAAACATGGCAAGGCAGTAAAACTTCTCTCGCTGATCGTCTACCTGAACGGCATAACGATTGTTCTGCAACCAATGATGCTGCAGATCGCGTTCAAGTGACTGTGGCTCGTATTCTTGACTCATGTGTCCTCTAATCGAAAGCAGGTGAGATGCCATTCAGATCATGACGGTGCCCGCGCGCGCGCCAGCGCCGTCTGTCCGCCAGATGGCGCCTGAAGTTTACCAGTATTACTGCGGATCTCGTCCCAGTAACAAGCTGATCAACGAGAAAATTAGAATGGGAAGGCTCCCAGAAATAGCGTAAGGGGTAGCACCCGATCGAGGTTGAACCTGCCCGCTGATGACCGCCTGAGTGAACTGAGGCGCGGTGGAGACGATATGACCGTTGGCACCGATGATGGCCGACACACCATCGTTGGTGCCTCGAATGATGTCACGACCGAGCTCCACACCGCGGAAGCGCGCCATCTGAAAATGTTGCCAAGGTCCAATGCTACTCGCCGAACCAGGTGTCATTACTGATCGTGACCAGTAACTGCGAGCCTTTGCTACCTGCCGCAACAAAATCGGGATAGACCATCTCATAACAGATGAAGGGCGCTATCGCTATATTGCCCATAACGAGGGGTGCTTGGTTAGCGGGTCCGGGGGTGAATTGCGACATGGGTAGGTCGAAAAAACCAATGACCCCTCTCAGCCAGGATTCGAAGGGGATATATTCACCAAAGGGGACCAGTTTTTGTTTGTGATAGATCCCCGATCCAGCGCCCAACGCCTCGATGCTGTTGTAACGCCCTTGGTTATCACGGCTGGGTATGCCGGTAATGACGGTGGCGCCGTGTGCTGCCGCTTGGGTATCAATTGAGGTCAAAAACCGTTGCATCTGATCGCGATAGCCCGGCAACGCAGATTCTGGCCAGACAATCAGTTCATGCGTCCCATAGAGTGGGTCGGTGGTGGCTGCTAGGTCGTTCAGAATGTCCTCTCGGTGTCGCCGGGTCCATTTCTTTGCTAGTGGCACTGCGGGTTGCACAATCGCGACCCTTATCGGGTCGCCCAGTGGTTTTGTCCAGGTCACGGTGGTAAGCAGTTGACCTGATAATAGGATGGTGCCCGTCACGCCGAGACTGATCGCCCAGTGTGAGGTCATGCGATGGCGCCGCAACAGGATGGCCCACGAGCAACCCATTGCGACCAACAGCCAGGAGCAGCCATAAACACCCACCAACGGAGCCCATCCGCTCACCGGAGAGGCTAGGGCACCGTAACCGGCATAACCCCAGGGAAATCCCGTCAATATCCAGCTCCTGAGCCATTCGAATAACACCCACAAAGAGGCAAACTGAATCACTCGCCAGTAAACATGCTGGCTTGATAGGCGCTTGAAGCCCCACAGTTGTGCACCAAAAAATAGTGCGAGCCCACCGCAGAATAAAAGGGTGAAGGAAACCGCCAACCAAGCGGGTGTTGCGCCGTAGGTATGGATGCTGACATAAACCCAGGACACGGCAGTGCCAAAGAAACCCAGGCCATAGAGATAACCAATACGAAAGGCCGGTTGAGACCGCTGCCATTCAAGTAGCGCGAAAAGCACTCCTGCGCTCAGCGGGACCAGAGGCCAAAGCGCGGTCGGTGACAGCCCAAGCGGAAACAGCACGCCCGCTAACAGAGCACAGCCGGGGATGAGCCTTCGCAGAGAAATCACTACTCGCCGGAATCGATATCAGCAACAGGCCTCACCCGAAGACTGGAAAGGCGACGCTCGTCCGCACGGATGACGCTGAACTCAAAATTATTGAGCTGTATTGACTGATTTCGACTGGGTAGCTGACCGAATGCATTGACGACAACGCCGCCGATGGTATCGAACTCGTCATCGCTGAACTCGGTATCAAAAAAGGCATTAAAGTCATCAATAGCCGTGAGGGCTTCGACAAAAAACGTGCCGTCGCTCATCGGTCGTATGGGCTTTTTCTCCGCCACGTCTGTCTCGTCTTCGATTTCTCCGACGATCTCTTCCAGTACATCTTCGATCGTGATCAACCCTGCGATGCCGCCGTATTCGTCGATGACAATAGCCATGTGGTTTCGATTTTGCCGAAACTCTCTCAGTAAAACGTTCAGTCGTTTACTCTCGGGTACGGCGATCACTGGGCGCATTAATTGACGCAGGGCGGGTGGCGCGCTATCGCTTTCAACCAGCGGTAACAGGTCCTTCGCGAGTAAAATCCCAATCACATCATCCATGCCCTCCCCAATGACGGGAAACCGAGAGTGTCCGGCGTCAATGATTTTCGGCAGTGCCTCTTGTACGCTTTCGTCCGAATCGATGACAATCATTTGCGCTCTTGGGATCATGATGTCTCGCACTTGCATGTTGGTGACAAGCAGTGCGCCTTCCATGATTTTGCGCGCATCTTGATCGATGATCTCGTGCTCTTCTGCTAGAGAGAGGACGTCCTCCAGGTCTGACTTTGTCTGCGGTTCCCCGCTGATAAAATGGGAAAGTCGATCCAGCCAAGATCGCTCTTCCGCTTCGGATTTTCGATCATCGTTCACGCTTAGGGACTCCCTAACGGTGTTTTCATGTCATAGGGATTGGCATAACCGAGACGGGCCAGTGCGCTGATTTCTAACAGCTCCATCGCCTCTGCCTCAGCGGATGTTTGATGGTCATACCCCAGCAGATGTAAAACGCCATGCATCACCAGGTGGGCCCAATGGGCAGTCGCTTGCTTATCTTGTGTTTGAGCTTCCTCGATAACCAGTGGTGCACAGATCACCAGATCACCCAATAACCCAGAGTGGGTCTCGGGCGGTGGGGTAGCGGGAAACGACAACACATTGGTCGCCCCCGCCTTGGCACGATAGGTCTCATTAAACTGGGCGGCCTCGTCAGTATCGGTAATCCGGATGGAGAGTTCCGGCGAGGGTGACAAGCTCCGGTTAGCGGTTTCGAGCGCTTGTGTCACCCAGAGCTCTATCGCGTCATCCTCTGGAGTTGGGACGAGCGTGGCGCGCTCTACCGCCATCACGAGATTCATGTTGGATTCCCTTTCGCGTGGTCGGCTGCCCGTTCGTAGGCTTCATACGCACTGACCACGCGCTGCACGACGGGATGACGGACGACATCTTTGATCCCAAATTGGGTGAAGGCGATGCCCTCAACGTCTTCCAGCACCTGCGCCGCATGCGTTAGCCCGCTTTGCGTGCCTCGAGGAAGGTCAACCTGGCTGGTATCGCCCGTGACGACTGCCGTTGATCCGAATCCAATGCGCGTCAAAAACATTTTCATTTGTTCGCGCGTCGTGTTCTGGGCCTCGTCGAGAATGATGAAGGCGTGATTCAGGGTTCGGCCTCGCATAAATGCCAGCGGTGCGATCTCGATAATATGGCGTTCAATGTATTTGCTGACTGTCTCGAATCCGAGCATTTCATAGAGCGCATCGTAGAGTGGCCTGAGGTAAGGGTCGACTTTTTGTGACAGGTCCCCGGGCAAAAAACCAAGACGTTCTCCCGCTTCGACGGCGGGGCGGACGAGTAAAATGCGTTTCACCTCTTCGTTGAGAAGCGCTCGCACAGCGCAAGCGACCGCAAGGTAGGTTTTACCCGTACCCGCTGGACCGATGCCAAAGTTAATGTCGTGATGGTTAATTGCCGCCACGTAACTGCGCTGATTCTGGCCTCTCGGTCGCACGGAGAGACGTTTCGTGCGGATGAGACTGGTCGTCTCAATATTGGCATCCGGCGTCTCAGTCTCGTTGAGCATTTCCAAGTCGGCGTCCTGTAATCGAAGGTGAATACTATCGGGGCTTGGCCGTATGCCATTGGTGATGTCAGCGTAGAGTGATGTGAGCAACGCAGCGCCCATGTTGCAGCGAGATTCGCTGCCCCGGAGCTCAAAGGTGTTACCGCGGTTGTGAATCGTGATCCCCAAACGGTTTTCGATTTGCCGCAAATGGGTATCCAGTTGCCCACACAGCGCCGCTAGATGACGCGCATCATTGGGTTCGAGGGAAAAAATAGTCGGTGGCGTCACATCCGAAGACGCGTCCTCGGCTGACAAAAGGTGGGTGTCCAACGGTTTTCAAGCCGCCTTAGTCACTATGGGAAATGAACGATACTCGCCCTGTGGGCGGAGTCAACTCCCTCTGCGACCTTTAAATGGCTGCGGGCAGCTGGCCAAGCAACGAATTGCGGTAGGCCGC
Organism: uncultured Luminiphilus sp.; assembly: GCA_905182485.1. Lineage (GTDB taxonomy): Bacteria > Pseudomonadota > Gammaproteobacteria > Pseudomonadales > Halieaceae > Luminiphilus. The sequence continues at coordinate 21,955 of CAJJBO010000010.1, read as the reverse complement.
AGTGATGTCCACTTCGATAAAGTCGCCAATCAGCGTCGTATCGTCAGAGGAAAAGTTGACCACCCGATTATTTTCTGTGCGCCCGGAAAGTTGCCCCGGATCGCGTTTGGCGTGGCCAGTGATTAATATTTTTTGACGAGTGCCCACCATGTTGTCCGCAATGCGTTGCGCTTGTTGTGCAATGCGTGCCTGTAAAATATGCAGGCGCTTTTTCTTCTCTTCTTCAGACGTGTTATCAGGTAACTCCGCCGCCGGTGTGCCGGGTCGAGCGCTATAGATAAAACTGAAAGAACTATCGAAGCCCACTTCCTCGATTAACCGCATGGTGGCGGCGAAGTCTTCTTCTGTTTCACCGGGGAACCCGATGATGAAATCTGACGAGAGAGAAATATTGGGCCGTATTTTGCGCAACGCACGAATAATAGCCTTGTATTCGAGTGCCGTATGGCCGCGCTTCATGGCCATCAAAATACGGTCAGAGCCTGTTTGCACGGGTAAATGCAAATGATCCACTAAGGCAGGGATCTCTGCGTAACAGGCCACAATTGCCTCAGAAAATTCCATGGGGTGAGAGGTGGTGTAGCGAATGCGGTCAATCCCTGGGACGAGATTCACCAAATGGAGCAACTCCGCAAAATCCACGATGTCGCCCAAGTGATTCAGACCCCTAAAGGCGTTCACATTTTGGCCCAGCAAATTGACTTCTCTAACCCCGCGACTCGCCAAACTGGCCACTTCTGCAATGACATCATCAACGGGCCGAGAGACTTCCTCTCCGCGGGTGTAGGGCACGACGCAGAAGGTGCAGCGCTCGTTGCAGCCGTAGATCACATTCACCCACGCGCATTGGGTCCTTCCACGCTGGGTTCGGGGAGGCGGTCGAATTTTTCGATTTCGGGAAAGCTAATATCGATCACGACCTCTTTACCGCGTCGCCGATCTTCGATCATTTCTGGCAAGCGGTGCAGTGTCTGCGGACCAAAAATGAGATCCACAAAGGGAGCCCGTTTGCCGATTTCGCCCCCTTCCTGACTGGCCACACAGCCGCCCACACCGATAATGAGGTCCGGATTTTTTTGTTTCAGCTGTTTCCAGCGTCCTAATTGGTGAAAGACTTTTTCTTGGGCTTTTTCGCGGATGGAGCAGGTATTGAGCAGGATGACGTCAGCGTCCTCCGCACAATCAGTTGCTACCATCTGGTGACTTTCTCCAAGCAGATCACGCATTCTAGAAGAATCATATTCGTTCATTTGACATCCGTGAGTGACGATATGGAGTTTTTTACTACTATGGTGGTCATAAGTGCCTAGGGTGCGCGCCCTTTACAGCCAGTCAGGGCGCGGAGTATAGCCTCTGCTCGTTAAAAATCCCTCCTGTTGCTGGAGCTTTGCGCGCAAAGTGTTACCATTTCGCCCCTTTTTGCCTGCCAACACTCGAAAACCTCGGAGCAATAATGCCGTCTCAGCCCATTTATAAAGTGATCTTTCATAACGGCGGACAGGTGTATGAGGTTTTTGCTCGTCAAATTTACCAAAGTGATATGTGGGGGTTTGTAGAGATCGAGGAGCTGGTTTTTGGCGAGAAGTCACAAATCGTCGTCGATCCCAGCGAAGAAAAACTCAAAAATGAGTTTTCAGGTGTCAAAAGAAGTTACATCCCTATGCAATGTATTGTTCGAATCGATGAGGTGGAGAAAGAGGGTGCCGCGCGAATCTCTGAAGCCACTAGCGCTAAAATTGCTCCGTTTCCTCTCTCGGCACAACCGATGGCGCCCTCTCACAGCGACGATTGATCGCGCCTAACGTAACCCTCACTGTCTCGTTGTCGGGCATCCATTGCCCCCGGATGGCTTGAAAAACCCCTGCCTCGACCCTATTTCTTCTCTGATTGAAGATGACAGCCGTAATGAGGCGCAGAGGTCAAGGTGGATCACGCAGACGAGATACAGCAAGAAGGCGAAATTTTGCCACCCGAGGCAGAGGAGGGCACGGCAGGCGATCATCCAGCCCCTGCGGTAGCAGACGAGGTATTGCCCGATACGCTGGTGTTACTGCCGCTGCCCGGTCGGCCGTTTTTTCCCGGCCAAGTACAGCCGGTCGCGTTTAATCCAGATAACTGGCAAGCCACGCTAGATGCGATCGCGGAGCAGGGATCAGGATTACTCGGGCTGGCCTTTGTCGACAAAGCCGACCCAGCAGGCGTCAAGGCGGAGCAATTGCCTACCATGGGTTGTGCAGTCCGACTGCATCGCCCACCGGGGGCCTCAGATAACTCGGGCCAATTTTTGGCGCAAGGTCTCCGGAGATTCCGCATCGTTCGCTGGCTCAGCGACCAGAGCCCATTTATTGCACAAGTCGAGTATCCCCAGTCGGAGGGCCATCGCGATAGCGACCATTTTAATAGAGATAGCAATTATTGCAGCCATTAAAAACTGTTGCCCTTGAATCCGCTTTACAGCGAAGAACTCAAGCAGCACATCGGCCAGTTCAATCCCAGTCAACCCTCCTTGCTGGCAGATTTTGCTGCGGCGCTGACGACGGCGAGTGGTGATGGATCTTCAAGCCGTACTCGACACTCTGCCGCTGACTGCCCGGATGACAAAAGTGCTCGAGTTGCTTAAGCGAGAGAAAGAGGTCGCAACGTTACAGGGGCAGATTACGTCTCAGGTCAATGACAAAGTCTCGACCCATCAGCGTGAATTTTTTCTGCGCGAGCAGATGAAAGTGATTGAGAAAGAGTTGGGGCTCTCCAAGGACGACAACACCTCGGACGTAGACAGGTTTCGACTGCGCTTAGAGGGACTCTCGCCGCCACAGAAGGTGTTGGATCGACTGGAGGAGGAATTCAGTAAATTACAGGTGTTGGAATCGGGTTCGCCCGAGTATGGCGTGACCCGCAATTACCTCGACTGGGCCACATCAGTGCCGTGGGGGGTTTGTTCTGAGGATAATTTCGATCTGTCGCATGCCCGCAAAGCCCTAGAGACCCACCATGATGGGCTGGAAGACGTGAAGAAGCGCATTATCGAATTTATGGCAGTGGGCGCGTTTAAGGGCAGTATTAACGGTTCTATTTTATTGCTCGTGGGGCCGCCGGGTGTGGGTAAAACGAGTATTGGCAAATCGATTGCTGCCGCTCTGGGGAGACAATTTTATCGTTTCAGTTTGGGTGGTATGCGAGATGAAGCCGAAATCAAAGGCCATCGCCGCACCTATGTGGGGGCGATGCCAGGCAAACTGGTGCAGGCGCTGAAAGAGGTAGAGGTAGCGAATCCTGTCATCATGCTGGATGAGATTGATAAAATTGGCGCCAGTTTTCAGGGCGACCCGGCTTCCGCTCTGCTGGAAGTGCTCGACCCGGAACAAAACAGTGACTTTCTAGATCATTACCTCGACCTGCGGGTCGACTTGTCAAAGGTGCTTTTCGTGTGCACGGCCAATCAGCTCGATACGATTCCCACTCCGCTGCTGGATCGTATGGAAGAGATTCGATTGTCCGGTTACATCGCTGAAGAAAAATTGTTGATTGCCAAAAACCATCTTTGGCCAAAATTACTGGAGCGGCATGGTGCTCAGCCCCGTCAAATCCGGATTAACGATGCGGCGTTAAAACTGGTGATTGACGCCTACAGTCGTGAAGCGGGGGTGCGTGGCCTAGAGAAACGGTTAAGTTCGTTAATGCGTGCCGCCATCATGCAACTCGTTGAGGGCGATCACACTCGTATTCGCATCGGTAAGCGAGAAGTAGAGCAAATGTTGGGCCAGCCGACGTTTAAACCTGAGCGCGCGCTTCGAGGGAAAGGGGTCGTCACCGGTCTCGCTTGGACCGCGATGGGGGGTACGACGCTCAGTATCGAGTCATCTAAAATCCATACGCTGAATCGTGGCTTCAAGCTGACTGGGCAGCTGGGTGACGTGATGAAAGAGAGTGCAGAAATTGCGTATAGCTACGTGGTGGCCCATCTGCGCGAACTGGCTTGCGAGCCTGATTTTTTTGATCTCTCGATGGTGCACTTCATGTCCCTGAGGGCGCAACGCCAAAAGACGGGCCCAGTGCTGGTGTCACGATGGCGACAGCGCTGGTCTCACTGGCGCGGGGCGACCGTATTCGACGCCCACTCGCCATGACGGGTGAACTGACACTGACTGGTCAGGTTCTGCCCGTAGGGGGGATCCGAGAGAAAGTCATCGCGGCGCGCCGAGCCCGCATGGCCGAAGTCATTTTGCCCTTTGGCAATAAGGGCGATTATGAGGCGTTACCGGCTTACTTATCTGAGGGCATTAAGGTGCATTTTGTGCGCCACTTTAGGGATGTGTTCGATATTGTTTTTGATGCCTCAGCAGACGGTCGGCAACTGCATTAGGTCCACTTACCCCGGCGCTCTCGCGGTTAAGATTGCCCGCCTTGGAGCAGGATAGCCCTCTACCGTCAGTCGAGGGTCTTGCGGATCTAAAAAGTCAGACAGCGAGTGAAAGGTCATCCACTCTGTGCTGCGTTGTTCCGCTACTGAAGTCGGGCCGACATCGACCACTGTGGCGTCGATCAGGCCGACCTCGCTCATCCAACGACGCGCCAGGTCTGGGCTGGGGAGGTGCCATACGTTACCCATGCGGGCGTAGCGCCCGTTGGGCTCCAACACCGTGTCCTGATCACCCTCTACGACCAACGTTTCAAGCAGCAGTTGTCCCCCGGGCACGAGTTTGCCCTTGAGGCTTTTCAGATGGGCGAGCGGGTCTCGCCGGTGATAGAGCACTCCCATTGAAAAGACGGTATCAAAGGCCGGCAAGTCTTTTGGCAGATAATGCCTAATACAGGACGTGAATATGGTCTTGATTCAAATAGCGTTGTAGGGCCTTGAACTGGAGAATAAAGAGCGGCGTTGGGTCGATGCCAATGACTTCCGCGGCCCCTGCGCCGAGCATGCGCCAACAGTGATAGCCATTACCGCAGCCGACATCAAGCACTCGCTTGCCGGCGAGAGATTCTAGTGCAGGTTCAAGGCGATTCCCATTTCCAGTCAGATCGCCATTCTGTGTCGACATGCAGTCCACACAGCTCAAAAGGGCCTTTTCGCCAAGGGTGCAGCCCCATCAATGCGGACCTCAGCATACTCAGCGTTGACGGGCTCGCTTCACCTGATAGCCCGACGCGTGCTGAAGTGAGTTGCGGCGACCCTGTTGGGAGTGCCGGCAGGTTAGCAAGGGCGTCGCGCCATCTCGGTAAATCACCAAAGCGTTCCGGCGACAGCCCCGATGCGAGTTGGTCGGGCAATATCGTTAGCCACGGCTGCAGTGTCGTGGTTTGCCAGCGAGCGTTGAGTTGCTCCCAGTCAGCAACCAATTCGGCAGGTATCGTCATGCGATGGCAATGAGCGAGGCAAAATTGAGGCACTGAAACCAGATATCGCAGCGGCTAAAGCCCACTTGGTGTAACCGCTCAACATGCTGGTGACGTGTCTCTGGGATCAGGACATCCTCTAGCGCTTGTCTTTTTTGCGCTATTTCGAGATCGCTGTAGCCCTGTTGCCGTTTGAAATTGTGATGCAGTTCGATGAGGTAATCGTTCATCTGTGGATCGGGTAACGTAAGCTTTTCAGATAAAATCAAAACGCCTCCCGGCGTCAAACTATTATAAATTCGCTTGAGGAGTGTCTCGCGATGCTTGATCGGGACGAACTGCAAGGTGTAGTTCAAAATAACCACACTGGCGTTTTCCAGTTGAGTGTCCATGATATCGCTTCCTGCAGCACCACCCGCTGATCGCTGAGTTGCTCCTGAAAATTCAGGCGGGCCCGCTTGAGCATGGCCTCGGAATTGTCGATCCCAATGAGTTGACAGGAGGGGTAGTCGATTTTGCGTGCCGCGGATAATAATGACGCGCCCCACGAGCACCCGAGGTCGTAAATCGTTGAGTCGGGGCGAGCATGTTGCGCCGCTAGTACGCCCGTCATTGCCACGACCGTCGCATACCCCGGTACCGATCGGTTAATCATGTCGGGAAAGACGCCTGCGACCGACTCACTAAAGGTGAACAGTTCAGGTTGCGTTAGCGGTTCCGCGAACAACTCATCACGAGTAGGGTCAGGAGATTTGCTCATAGCGTAGCGGGGGGCTGATGGTTGAGACGGTAAAGGATAACAGGGCTTGTCGCGTTGTCGGCTAGTCCCGCATAATTCGCGTCGTCTTATTGCCTTCTATGCTGAGCCTTGCCTATGTTCGATTCTCTTGCTGTGCTTCCCCCCGATTCTATTCTCGGCTTGGCTGCCGCGTGCCGCGCGGACAGTAACCCCGATAAAGTCGACCTTACTCTGGGCGTCTACATGGATGAGACGGGCCTATGTCCTGTGTTCGAGGCAGTGCAGCAGGCACAGCGAGACCTCGTACAAGAAGAGATGACCAAGGTCTACATGCCGCCTCAGGGTGATGCGGCCTATCTTGAGGGCGTGCAAACTCTGGTGCTGGGAGAGGAGCGCCGTGCGCTATTGCGCGATCGTCTGACAGCAGTGCAAACCCCAGGGGGGTGCGGCGCTGTGCGTCTGGGTGCTGAGGTGATCTTTGCTGCGGCGCCCACTGCGACGGTCTGGGTCAGCGATCCCACTTGGCCTGTCCATATTCCGCTGATGGGCTCGGTAGGGCTGCAGTTCAAAAGCTATCGCTACTATTCGGCCGCAATCAGAGGACTCGATTTTACCGCCATGCTGGAAGATCTCGAGGCCGCCTCGCCGGGAGACATCGTGTTATTGCATGGCTGTTGTCACAATCCCAGTGGGGTCGATCCCAACGCAGAGCAATGGCAGGCGTTGGCCACTTTTATGGCGGAACGAGCATTGGTGCCGATGGTTGATTTTGCCTATCAAGGGATGGGAGCGGGGCTCAGTGACGATGCTGCCGGACTGCGTTGTTTGATCGATCATGTCCCCGAGATGATCATCGCGGTGTCCTCCTCAAAGAATATTGGTCTGTACCGAGAGCGAGCGGGTGCAGTGATGTTTCTGGGCGGCGACGCGCGTGCCGCTGAGGCGATGGCGAGTCAGGCGGTTTCCGCTGCGAGGCGTGTCTATTCGATGCCGCCTGCCCATGGTGCTTTGCTGGCGGGGCGGGTGTTGTCTTCCCCAGACTTACTCAGTCAGTGGGAAGCGGAGCTGGCTCAAATTTGCCAACGTATAAATGGCCTGCGACGCGATTTCTGTGACGCCCTGATCGCTAAGACAGATCGAGACTTTGCCTTTATCAGCGAAGAGCATGGCATGTTTTCGTTTTTGGGCCTGAGTGTTGAGCAGGCTCAGCGCCTGCGAAACGACAAATCGGTCTACGTCTTAGATTCCTCCCGCATCAATATCGCCGGGCTCAATGCAGGCAACATGGATCGCGTGGTGAACGCGGTGTCTGCCGTCCTCTGACGATGTTAACCCTCTAGCGCGACCAGCCGCTCTAGTGCGTGATCGAGTGCCTGCTCTGATTCGGTGACAGTGGTCAACGTCGTTGCCACCTGTTCTGGCGTTTGCTCATAAAAACCGGGCGCGGAGATGGTGGCAAGCAATGCCGCGTGCTGCTGTTCCAGCGCCTCAATTTCGGCCGGTAGTCCCTTCAGCTCTCGTTGCTCCTGATAGCTGAGTTTTCGTTTTTTCTTCGTTGCCGTTGTCGTCACAGTCTGGGTGGGCTTTACCGGATTGTCGGGCTCGGTCGACGGCGTTTGGCTCGGGGAATGTTTTGTCAGCGAGGACTCCGCAATCTGACCGCCACGGGCCTCCCAGTCAGAATAACTGCCCGCCTGTTCCTCAATTTGGCCGCTGCCAGGCATGACCAATAGGCTGGTGACTACGCTGTCCATAAAATGTCGGTCGTGGCTGACCAGGAGCACCGTGCCTTTAAAATCGAGGAGGATTTCTTCGAGCAGTTCGAGCGTTTCGATATCCAAATCATTGGTGGGCTCATCAAGCACTAGAAGGTTGGCGGCTCGAGTGAAGAGTCGCGCGAGAATGGCGCGATTCACTTCTCCCCCTGAGAGTGCTTTCACTGGTGTGCGAATCCGTTCGGGGGTAAAGAGGAAATCGCTGAGATAACTGATTGCATGGCGGCGCTGACCATTGATTTCGATAAACTGCTGTCCGCCACAGATGTTGTCAATGAGGTCTTTCTCGGGGTCGAGCTCTCCCCGCAGTTGATCCGAGTAGGCGACCTCTAACTTCGTGCCAATCGAGACGGTGCCTTCGTTGGGGCTCAGCTCGCCCAGTAACAGTTTGATCAGTGTGCTTTTACCGACGCCATTGCCACCAACAATACCGATCCGATCGCCCCGCTGAATAATGGTTGAGAAGTTATCCACGATCTTCTCTTCCTCGTAAGAAAAGGAGACTTGCTCTAACTCGACGACTCGCTTGCCGGAGCGCGCTGCTTCTTCGATGCGAAACTGGCCCTTACCCTGTGCGGCTCTTCGCTGACTGCGTTCCTCGCGCATGCTCTCCAGCGCTCTGACTCGTCCTTCGTTACGCGTTCTGCGCGCTTTAATACCCTGCCTAATCCAGGTTTCTTCTTGTGCTAATTTTTTATCAAACAGCGCGTCGGCGCGCTGCTCGGCGGCGGCTTGTTGATCACGTAGAAACAGAAATCGCTCATAGTCACACTCCCACAACGCGAGGTGACCTCGGTCAAGTTCGCCGATGTGGGTGCAGGCTCTTTGTAAAAAACGGCGATCGTGGGTGATTAAGACAATGGCGCCACCAAACTGCTGGACCTGCTGCTCTAGCCAGTCGATAGAGGGAATGTCGAGGTGATTGGTCGGCTCATCGAGCAGCAGCACGTCAGGTTCGCTAACGAGTGCGCGTGCCAGCGCGACGCGCCGCCGCCAACCGCCTGATAAGGTCGATAGCGCCTCGGTGGCGGTGAGGTCGAGCTGCAGGCCGCGCAGCGAGAGCGGGGTGGTGCTGAGACCAGCCGTCAGCATGTTCGAGTTGATCCTGTATCGTACTGAGTTCTTTCAGTGCCTCCGCTGAACCGTCTGCGGCCAGCGAGTGGAAGCGACTGAGCAACGCGCCCACGTCTGCCAGCCCGGTCGCCACATACTCATAAGTGGTGAGGTCGAGATTCTCAGGCAGCGCTTGTTCAAGCCGGGTGACCTGGATATTAGGGTCCACCCAGCGTTCACCGTCTTCTGGCAGTAATTCACCTGACAAAATGCGCAGCAACGTAGACTTTCCAGCACCATTGCGGCCGAGCAAACCGAGTCGGTCTCCCTTTTCTAGCGTCAGGCTGACTTTATCCAATAGCATCTGTGTACCGATGCTGAATTCGATTTGATTGAGTCTAATGAGTGGCACAAAGGTCTCCTGCGACGGCCTCGAGTTTACGCTACCACGCACTTTCTGCGTGGTTTTCGCTAGAATGAGTACTCTAGGGGGGCGGGATGATGACAGCGATAACAGTGGACGCGCAACACAATGCGCGCTGGATAGCAGGATGGCTGGCAATCTGTGCTGCCACGATCTTGGGAATGATTTTATTGGGTGGTGTCACACGGCTGACTGAATCCGGTTTGTCGATGGTTGATTGGCGCCCGATTATGGGGGTGATCCCACCGCTCACAGAGGCCCAGTGGCTGCAAACCTTTGAGACCTACCAGCAATACCCAGAGTACTTGAAGAATAACCAAGGGATGGATCTTGGCGGTTTTAAGCAGATTTTTTGGTTTGAGTACTTACATCGCGTGCTGGGCCGTTTGATCGGTCTCATGTACTTCGTACCGTTGGTCGTTTTTGCGCTGAGGCGGATGATCGCACCGCAGCTGCTACCGACCCTGATTTTACTCTTGGTGTTGGGCGGTGCTCAGGGCCTCCTCGGGTGGTACATGGTGCAAAGTGGCTTGGTTGATCGGCCATCGGTGTCACAGTATCGCCTGACTGCCCACCTGGGCGTGGCGGTGGCAATTTATGCCTTGATGATGTGGGTGTTGCTGCGTGTCGGAGCGGGCCTGTCTCCCGCACTAAAGCATATTGGTCTGCCGGGAGGAGTGTTGTTGGTTGGGGTATACACGCTGATCTTGTCCGGCGGTTTTATGGCGGGAACTGATGCAGGTTTTGCTTACCCCACTTGGCCGTTGATGGGAGAAACCTTCGTCCCTGCCGGATATTATGCTCAGGGCTGGCAAGCGACCTTTGAAGGCGTGGCGACCATTCATTTTAATCACCGCATGTTGGCTTATGCGGTGGCGCTGTTGGTCGTATTTTTTAGCGTGCAGACAATACGGACTGGCGACAGCGCTCGGGTTCGGCGGAGCGCCATGCTGATGCTGGGCGTTCTCACCGGCCAGCTGTTGCTAGGGATTGGGACTGTGATGACACAGGTGGCGATTCCGGTGGCGGCGACACACCAAGTTGGTGCGGTCTTATTGCTCACTGCGGTTCTTTACTGGATTCACGCCCAGAGCGACCAAAAACTGGTAACCTCCAACTGATCTAAGATCGTGATGAGCGCTCGGTTGTACGAGAGGCTCGAGCCGGTCGTTGTGTATCCGCAGGAGGCGGGCCTGACGTGAAAACCCTCATTGTTGAGGACAGTGCGACACTCTGCGAGATCTATGCGCGATATCTTGATGGCAGCGGTCTTGACGTGTCGTCGGTACAGACACTGAGTGCTGCGCAACAGCAGCTTATCGACTCGGCACCGCAACTCATCCTGCTTGATATCGAACTGCCCGATGGAAATGGCCTCGATTTATTGGAGGACGTGAAGCGCCTCTCGCCTCAGCCAGCAGTGGTCGTTATGACAGGGCACGGTGCTGAATATGCCGAGCAAGCAATGGGCCGCGGTGGCACGGATTTTCTCAGCAAGCCGTTCGATGCGGCAAGATTGCGCGTGACGCTGCTCAACGCCGCCGATCAGCTCAAGCTGCGCCAGCAAGTTGAGCATCTATCGGCCAAACGAGAGCGCCTGGGGTCTCTGGTTGGCCAGTCCTCTGCCATGCAGGCCGTATTTGACACGGTCGAGTTATTGTCGGGTACGAAAGCGACGGCTTTTCTCATGGGAGAAAGCGGCACCGGCAAGGAGCTGGCGGCAAGAGCGATTCATCAGTTGTCAGCGCGTGCACCAGCGGCTTTTGTGGTGGTGGATTGCGCTGCGTTAACCGCTGATCAACTCGAGCGTGCGTTATTTGGCAGAAGCGATGCTGCGCCAGATGGACTGGTGGCACAGGCTGATGCGGGAACACTCTTTCTCGATGAAGTGTGCAGTTTGAACTTCGAAGCGCAATCGCTGCTCTTGCGACTGATTCAGCATGGGACTTACCGGCCGGTCGACGCGACCCGCGAGGTAACCGCCGACGTACGTATTATTGCTTCTACGAATCGTGATCCTCTTTTTGAAATGCGCGAGGGTCGTCTGCGGGAAGATCTTTATTATCGCCTTCACGTTGTGCCGCTGCGAATGCCGCCGCTTCGTGAAAGAGCCGATGACATCTTGTTGTTGGCTGATGGGTTCTTGTCGCGTATCACCGAGGAAGAGGGCAAAGCGCCGAGTTCATTGAGTAACGAAGCGGCCAATGCGCTGAGAGGATATTCCTGGCCGGGAAATGTTCGGCAACTCGAAAATGCACTCAGGCAGTTGGTGCTCACCGGAGTGGCGCACCAGATTGATCAGGCGATGGTGGATCGTATGATCTCGGGGACTGAACTGGCGGTTGATACGGATGGCCTGTCTGATACGCCGCGAGTTGAGGACCTGGCCGCCCACGATTCAGGTATTCAGCCTCTATGGCTCACCGAAAAAATCGCTATTGAAGCCGCCATTGCGGAGTGTGACGGCAGTATTAATCGTGCTGCGAAGCGCCTGCAGGTTGCCCCCTCGACCATTTATCGCAAGATTCAATCTTGGAAGGCGTCACGCTAGTTCAAGGGTCACTGATGCCTGATCTGCAGGCGGAGCGTCATTTCATCATTACAGGCATTGCGTTTATGTGCACTGCCGGAGCCAGCTGAAGAGGTTTATTTTTCGTCGGAAAAGTAGCCGCTGGCAATGCCGTCGTCGCCATAGACCAGTTCTTTGAGTGTGACTCTGTATTTGCTGATATCGGCGCTCAAAATAGTGTACTGAGAGAGGTGCGCGAACATGTCGCGATACCAGTCACCTTTGAGGTGTGCGTCGAGATCCGCGCCCGAATCCCATTCCTCAAACACGATGACCCGCCCGGGATGGTTGAGGTCTGCAGTCCAGTGATAGTGAAGGCAACCCTTTCTCTGTGTAAGCCCCTTCAATAAGCGCCTTAGCTTTGACCAACGCGTCTTCCCGCGCTTCAGGAGGAAATTCAACGACCCCGGACACAACGACTCGCGACATACTGACGGCTCCTTACCTCAAATTAGAGCTGCAGTTTTATCATGTTTCGACGATCTATTCAGGGCTTGATAACGAGCGTATTTGTGAGCCCTAACGTCAAACATTAAGGCTGCTTCATAAGGGATGCTTCATCGAACCCGCCTTGACCGCCCAGTGAGGCCCATTGCTGAAAGGGTTCGGAGGCCTCGACGGCTTTGCTGAGGATCAGCTGCCGCCACACGTCTGCCGCACGAACGTAGTGTGGAACACTGCCTGGAAACATCGCAAGCGACAGCGCCTCTGCTAATAAAATCTCCTCGGTGCCGGCGGCGTAGGCCGCGCGTATTTGCCAGTCCAATGCTCGCCAATTGCCGACGCAGGTATGCACCGCACAGGCAGTGATGTGGGCAAGGGGTGCTGAGATATCGGGTGTCATCTTGTTGAACAGCGAGAGGTACTGGTGTTGAGCATTGACGTCCGGCAGGTGGGGCGTCCAGTGATCCTCGATAAAAAGATGATGGCGACTGCCATTGGCGATGGCGGTAATTGCCGCTGCGCTACCGACTTCATCAGCGGTGCCCCCTGCGTTGAGGAAGCGCTGCACGTGGTGTGTACCGAGGGCTTCTTGGGTACTCATTAATACCCCCAACCAAACGAATTCATGATCATGTCGATCGAGGTATCGATCTGTGAGCGTGAGCGAGGAATAAAGTTGATCGTAGTGCTGCTAGCAGATTCGGTGCGGAAAGGGCTAACAACCCGTGATGTGGGAGTAGATAGCCCCTTTTGTCGCGCACAGCCTCTAAGTCTTTCAACGCGGTGTTTGTCGACATGATAAAGCTCCCTGTTATGGTTGGTGACCGCCTATCGAACACTGCCATCATAGAGTGGTGAGTCGCATGAGGGCCATCAGATGACTGCCTTCTCGCCCACCGATTGGTTTTCATGTGAGGCGCTTTTTTACTGTCCATTGGTTTAGAGCGCACCGATTGACTGCAATGGTTTGTTGCGGACTCCATTTACAGTGTTTGCGGGATCGTCGAAATCCGTCCGTTCAAAACCGGATGCGATTCCTACCAATGTTGGTTGGTAAAAAGCCTCGACTGAAAACCGACAACCGACAACCGACAACCGCCAACCGCAACCGACAACCAATACGGTACCTGAGACGTAAGATTAACCATAACAATGTCACAGACTGTAAAACTTTCATTATTTGACGCGCTGATTCATGTTTCACTTGTCTCGTTTTGATTCGCGGCCATAGCGGGCTGCGGGGACGTCTTCTAGAAGATTAATTGGATCATGATGAAGAAGACGCGATAACTGACTGACAACTCGGAGTCTCGGATGGAGAAGCCCACCTTTAAGGAGGAATCCCTCAAGTACCATATTGAGGGGAAACCAGGAAAGCTGGAGGTAAGAGCCACCACGCCGCTTGAAACGCAGGCGGATCTATCTATGGCCTATTCACCTGGTGTTGCCCACGCTTGCGAGTACATTGTCGAAGATCCGTTAAACGCATCGCAGGTGACCGCCCGCGGCAATCTCGTCGCTGTCATCACCAATGGCACTGCTGTTCTGGGCCTAGGGGCCATCGGAGCGCTTGCGTCCAAACCGGTGATGGAAGGTAAAGCCGTTCTGATGAAGAAGTTCTCGGACATCGATACGTTCGATTTAGAAATCGAAGAGAGAGACCCCGAGAAGCTGGTCAATATTATCGCCGCACTCGAACCCACCTTCGGCGGCATCGTACTTGAAGACATCAAAGCACCTGAATGCTTCTATGTTGAGCGTCAGCTTCGTGAGCGCATGAATATCCCGGTCTTTCATGACGATCAGCATGGCACCGCCGTGGTGTCGACAGCGGCTGTGATCTCGTGGCTAAAGCTCACGGGGAAAAAAATGGAAGAAGTTAAGCTCGTGATCTCTGGTGCAGGATCGGCCAGCATGTCTTGCGCAGATCTGATTGTGAGCCTGGGGCTCAAACGCGAAAATGTGATGATGTGTGATAGCAAGGGCCTCATTTATGAGGGGCGTGAAGAAGGTATGAACGAGTTCAAGGAGCGCTACGCTAGGAAGACCGACAAGCGCACGCTTGCAGAAGCCATGGTCGGTGCTGATATTTTCTTCGGCCTGTCCACTGCCGACTGTGTGACGCAGGATATGGTAAGAGGGATGGCGCCCAACCCGCTGATTCTGGCAATGGCAAACCCCAATCCTGAGATTCACCCCGACCTAACGCGCGAGGCGCGTCCGGACGCCATTATTGGCACGGGTCGATCGGATTTCCCGAATCAGGTCAACAACGTACTGTGTTTCCCCTTCCTTTTTCGCGGCGCGCTCGACTGCGGTGCGACCACAATTAACGACGAAATGAAAATTGCCTGTGCGTATGGTCTGGTCGATCTCGCCCAACAAGAGGCCTCGGAAGAGGTGGCGCAGGCTTACGACGGTCAGTCACTTAAGTTTGGCCCGGACTACATCATTCCTAAGCCCTTTGATCCGCGCCTCTTCGAGCGGGTGCCAGTCGCTGTCGTTGAGGCGGCGATGAAAAGTGGTGTGGCGAGCCGCCCCATCGAGGATCTTGACGCCTATCGACGAAGCCTCAGCAAGCACGTCACGCGCTCGGGTATGTTTATGCAGCCAGTTGTGAATGCGGCGACTAACAGTGGTTTGAAACTCGTCTATTCAGACGCTGAAAACGAGATCGTGTTGCGTGCAGTGCAAACGGTAGTGGATGAGGCCATTGCGCGTCCCATGCTAGTGGGCCGTCCCGACGCGATAAACGAAGTGATCGACGCCTTGGGATTGAGAATCAAGCTGGGCGAAGATGTCGACGTCATCAATCCGCGCAGTTATGACAAGTACGACGAGTACTCACGAGACTTTCATAGCATTGCGGGACGCGGCGGTGTATCGGTAGAGGGCAGCAGTGTGCTGCTGAGAACCGATAGCACGATGATTGCAGCTATGGCGTTGCGTAATGGTGATGCAGACGGAATGATTTGCGGCAAGGTGGGTCGATTCGCGGATCATTTCGAGACCTTGCGATCGGTGATTGGGACAGAGGGTAACGACGTTCGTGCATCAACATTAACGACCCTACTATTTGATGACGGCCCCCTGTTTTTGACAGATTGTTTTATCGACTTAGACCCAAGCGTTGAACAAATTGTCTCCAAAACGCTGCTGGGCATAGAGCAAGTGCAGGCATTTCGGCATCACGCCTCGTGTGGCGCTGTTATCACACTCCAACTTTGGGTCTTCTAATGCGCCCTCCGCTAGAAAAATGCGCCAAGCCAGCGAAATTCTCAGAGCTAAGTTGCCTGATGTGGAAATAGATGGCGAGATGCATTCGTTGACGGCGTTGGACTCGGCCTACCGAGACACCATTTATGGTGACAGCCAACTTCGAGGGAAGGCCAATCTGCTGGTGTTCCCCGGTCTTGATGCCGCCAATATTGCGCTGGGACTGCTCCGGCAGACGGCGAATGGTCTACTGATTGGCCCTTATATGTCCGGACTCAAACGACCGGCGCATATTATGGTGAACTCAGCGACACCGCGTGCGATTTATAATGTCAGCGCATTGGCTGTTGCTGAGATCTTGGCAAAGCAGGAATAGCGTTCCGCTACTAACGCGATGACATGACGTCACTCACTGAGCATCGCCGTCACCAAATGGATGACCGGATGGTTGCTGGAACTTCTGTTCAAAATGGACCCGCTCAGTAGGCTGACTCAGGTAATAACTACATGGTGCGCCCTGCGGATCTGCCGGTGTTAGCACAAGCCTGTTGCCTGCTCAGAGCAATAGGTTGTTAGGGTTAAAAGTAGGCGCGCTTACCATGATTTTATGATGTGGAGAACGAGTAATGACCGATTGGGTTACTAGCCAAAATTATGGTTCAGGAGGGTAAGAATGAGGCCTTTGAAAAGGCTTTTTTAGAGCTGCTGCAAAAGTGAGGGCCAATGAACCGGGGAACATATTTTAGGCATTAAATCGCAGCCAAACCGACCCACAACTTTACATTGTGATGGAACAGTACACGGATTCAGAAGCGCTTGAGGCACATCGAAAATCAGATTATTTTCTTGCGGCCAATGACGTGCTGGGCGGATCGGTTGCAGGTGCGCCGGAGATAGAGGCGTTCGAAGCGTTGCTAGGCTAACGCTGATAGACTGCTCTTCATTGGTTGGCGCTCTATTAAGAAGAAACCAGCTAGTAAAAGGAACCGTAGTAATAAGGTGCAAGCCGCGATGGTGGGGAGACGCCATTGGCTTGAGACGGCTCCACCATCTTGTCGTTTCACCAGAATAGCGAGGCATGACAATTGATGCTGAATAACACTAGATCAGGTCATTACACTGTATGAGCGATTTTTTGAAGCCGGACAGCGAGGGCAGAGTCGATGGACGCCGGCTTCGCAGCGAGCGAAGTCGGCTGGCCTTCGTTGACGCTGTGCTGGTGTTGCAGGAGGAGGGCGTTTTAGTTCCTACCGCCCAACAGATCGCTGATCGTGCTGGTGTTGGCATTCGCTCTTTTTTTCGCCATTTCGAGGATATGGAGTCGCTATTTAAGGCCATCGACGATCATATTCGTGACTCTTATGAGGCGCTCTTCATCGGCGGTGATCGTAGCGGCACACTTGGAGGAGCGCATTGATGGCATGGTGAGGCGCCGCGCCGACGCCTTCGAGAGCGTGACGAATATTACACAGGGCACTCGCGCCCAACTGTGGCGTTATCAGACATTGCGCGACAATTATGCGCGCAACCAGCGCGGCTTGCGCAAGGACTTAGATAACCTGTTGCCTGAATTGCACTCTCTGCCCGATGAGACACGTGAGTCGATCGACGCAATCACGTCCTTCGAAATGTGGGACAGATTGCGTTCCCATCAAGGGCTCAGTAAGACGGCCAGTGTTAACCTCCTTAGGACGTTGCTAAAAAACGTGATCTCTGCGGATTGACAACAGGCCGACGTGACACATTCGGTGAGAGATGAGCGTTGCTGCCAACTTGGCGTCCATACTGGCTGAAACAATGATTCACTTCGCTTCACAATCGCTTAGCGCCTTTCCATAAAAAATCACTGACTCTGCATAAAGACTACGCACCGCTCCATAAAAACCAGCCGCAGCCTGTGACTCGGTCATCGCCTATCAGTCCGTGTCCTGCTTGGCTCGCAGATTGGCTTGCAAGCTCCGATCGGTGTCGTTGGCGGCACCCCTGTCACTGCTTTTGCGAGCTAGGCGAGTACTGCATAGACCGGTTTTGCGGCCCATTCACGTGCCAAGTCCGCGGCGCTTTACCATTTTCTGGCGCGCTGACTGGAGAGCTGCTTCGTGCCGAGGGATACCGTCGATGAGCGACTTGAAGCATCCTGCTTATTATGGCATTATTTATGACATAATATTCGGTCTGGCGCCGATTAATCAGACCCTGAAAGATAACTGGAGACAGCCCATGAAAAAATTACTCGCTGGTGGTTTATCCTCGTCGCCTTAGGCGGCGTAGTACTCCTGTCGCTCCCGACCATTTTGCATAAGGCGGGGCTGCATCCGACCTACAGCGGACCCACGGTATCCTTAGCGGGCAAGCGCGCCCTCATTATTACGACCAGTCACGACGTGCTGGCGGCGCCGGGTGAAACCGAGGGGGAGGCAACTGGTGTGATGGCTTCTGAGCTGACCCACCCTTACTACACCTTCCTTGACGGCGGCATGGACGTGGATCTCGCCAGTATTCGCGGCGGCGAAATTCCTATTGATCCTCAAACTTTGCGGTTTATGGTCAAATCGCCGGAAGACGAGCGTTACCTCAACGACACGCTGGCGCAGGCGAAAGTGAAAAACGCTATCCCTATCGCCGGCGTCGACATCGGCCAGTACGATATCGTATTCCTCTCGGGTGGCTGGGGTGCGGCCTATGACCTGGCGCAATTCACCCGTATTGGCCGAGAAGGTCAGTGAAGCATACTACGCCAGCAACGAACCGGTTATTGGTGGCGTTTGCCACGGCGTATTGGGCCTCATTAATGCAAAAGACCGTGACGGTAAGCCATTGATCGCCGGTCGGCGTATGACCGGTGTAACTGACAAACAGATTAAGGAGCTGGGCATAATAGAAATTACTCCCCAGCACCCAGAGACAGAGCTGCGAAAAGCCGGGGTTATTTTTGAAAGCAACACCAGGTTCATGGACTTCCTTGCGACCCTCGTTGTGGTTGACGATGAAGAAGCGTTTTGTCACGGGGCAGAATCAGAACTCCGGCCTGAGAGACGGCGCATAGCATGCTGCGAGTTGGTGGCCAGCAAGTCCACTGAATATTAAGGCGGCATGTACGAGTGAATCGCGTCCCAGATCTAAGGGAAGCAAGCGAATAGCGATCAATAACAGTCCTGGCCATGATCGGTCTTACCGCCTGATTACAAGTAACGGAGTTGCGAAATGGCTGTCTGCAACCTAGCGTGCCCCTACGATAGGTCTGACCTTGGACCAAGGTGTGGGCTTGAGTTCTCAGGTGGGTGATATGTCTGCCTTCTTTTTGACACTGGCGAGTTGCCTGTTAATAGCACTCATCAGTGGGCGTCGCAGTTGGTATTACCCACCGATCATGTTGCTCTCGTTCACGGCCATTGGGCGGATTGTCGCCTGGTTGGTGCACGATGCCGCATTGGCCTTGGACCTCATTGCGCCTGAGGTGATCGTGTCGATCATTTTGCTCATAGCCGCGCGCCGGCTGGCCAACGAGGCTTGAGTTGGTGAACATTGTTCGCCTCTGTGGGTGGGGTCTAGCGACTGCGATCTCGTTCAGCTTGTCCACTGCCGCGGTGCAGGCAAACGACGAAGCTGAGGGGGCTAGCGATGTGCTATCGACTGTCGCTTCACGCCCCAATATCGTTTTTATTCTCGCAGACGACTTGGGGTATACCGACATTGCCTCCTATGGCGGCGAGGTCAGCACCCCTGCGCTGTCTGCCTTGGCTGAGCAAGGGGTGCGGTTCACGAACTACCATACCGCCGCCAACTGCGCGCC
The DNA here is from genome assembly GCA_905182485.1 of uncultured Luminiphilus sp. Classification (GTDB taxonomy): domain Bacteria; phylum Pseudomonadota; class Gammaproteobacteria; order Pseudomonadales; family Halieaceae; genus Luminiphilus. The sequence goes on along the minus strand of CAJJBO010000010.1, from coordinate 2,605 downwards.
AGCTCGAGCGATGCTACTCACTGGTGTGGATAGCCACGCGGCGGGTGTTTCGAACATTCCAGAGCTACTGGCGCCCGAGCAACGAGTACATGCTCAGTATCAGGGCGAGTTGGGTGATAACGTAGTGACCGTGGCTGAGCCTGTTAGAGGGGAACTGGTTACCACACCTATATGGCAGGTAAATGGCATTTGGGGTCGAGTCGGGATAAACGACCCAGTCGCCGGGGATTTGACCGCACTATTGCTATGGCGGATACCGGGGCGGATAACTGGGAGCAGCGTACTTATCCTCCCAGCTATACGATCGGGCGAACTGGTTCGCCGACGGCGAGCGCTTCACTTCTATGCGGAGGACTTTTACTCTTCACGGTTTCTCGTTGATAAGACCATTGAGTTCATCGATAGCAACCGTGAAGACGGCAAACCGTTTTTTGCTTATCTGCCTTTTCAGGCGGTGCATATGCCCGTGCAGGCGCCGCAGGCCTATATCGATAAATATCAAGGGGTGTACGACGCGGGATGGGACGTCGCTGCGTCATCAGCGGCGGCTTAGCAGCGGTGCAGCTGGGCATCGTGCCGCCGGATACCGCGATGGTGGATATGTCGACGACTGATGACTGGAATGCGCTGGATGAGCAGACGCAAGCATTTGAGAGCAAAGGTATGGCGGTCTATGCGGGCATGATCGAAGCCATGGATTTTCACATCGGTCGTCTGGTGGCGTATCTCAAGTCACAGGGTCAGATAAATCAATACCATCTTTATTTTCACCTCGGATAACGGCAGTGAGGCGAGTGGCGCTGCTGATCAGATGGCCTTTGCCCAAACTATCGGGTCCTCGTCAGCTGGGTTACGACTCAGATTATGATCGCTTGGGCCTGAAGGGCAGCTTTAATACGATAGGCCCGAGCTTCGCCAGCGCCTCAGCCAGTCCGCTCTCGCACTACAAATTTTATGCCGGTGAGGGAGGCATGCGTGTCTATGATATTAGCGATCCTACGACAGCCGGGTGAGCTGAACCGCGCGTTTGCCTGGGCCACCGACATTACCCCCACCATTCTTGCCCTATCCGGCACTGCGCTGCCGATCGCTATGCGGGGCGACCGGTACTGCCGCTGATTGGTCGTGACCTGACGCCGCTATTGAGGGGGGAGGTTGAGCGCGTCTACGGCGAGGACGACGCCGTAGGATATGAGTTAACGGGGCACGGGGCTTTGTTCCAAGGGGATTACAAGGTGGTGGTCAATCAGGCGCCGCTGGGCGATGGGCAGTGGCGTCTTTTCAATATTGTTGAAGACCCCGGTGAAACGGTGGATTTAGCCGCTACACAGCCGGCCCTCTTTCAGCGCATGCTGTCCCGCTATCAGCAATATCAGGAAGAGAATGGTGTTTTGCCGCTTCCGGATGGTTACACACAGATGAAGCAGTTGTTCCTCAACACGCTTCACAAAAAGTCGGGGGAGCAAATCCTTATCTTCCTACTGACCCTGCTGTTGTTGCTGCCCTTTTATGTGGCGTATCGAATGAAAAAGGACGTTTTGAGATGACCGATCTGCATCGTTTGTATGCCCTGTCCCATTCACTCTATTCAGGTCGGGCTCGCGCTTATCTCATTAAGCAGCGTATTGCTTTTCAGGAACGGTCTACCGGCCATGAAAGTTTTAAGGCTGAGGTGTTACCCAAGGCCAAGCTCGCGACAATACCGACGCTAGTCACTCCCGCAGGAGAGGTCATTCGGGACGGCGCTGCGATCATTGAGCACTTTGAATCGACCAACGGCCGGCCGAGCCAACCACAGGGGGCCTGCCAGCAGATTATCAGCGCGCTGTTTGACGTGATTGGTCACGATGGGCTGCTGAGGCCGGCGATGCACTATCGCTGGAATTTCCCGGAAGACAACCTTCATTTTGTGCAGCATCACTTTTTGCACGCACAGCGAGATACACCAGAGCGCGCCGAAAAAACCGAGCATATGATGAACCGAATGCGTCATGTCACAGCCGTGTTTGGCGTCACTGAGGAATCTCAGCCTTTGGTAGAGGCGCTTTATACAGAGTACCTCGATGCCTTCAATGCACACTTTGAACAGTACCCCTACCTGTTGGGCTGGAAACCCTGTGTTGGCGATTACGGATTGCTCGCACCCCTGTATGCGCATTTGGGAAGAGATCCTTATCCGGCGTCATTGATGCAGCAGCGTGCCCCGCGGGTGTACCGGTGGGTTGAACGGATGAACCGTCCCAGACCAGGACGTGCCGGAGTTTTTTACGCCGGGCACCGATTTTTTGAACAACGATGAGGTACCGGAAACGCTGATGGCGGTTCTGCGCGCAGTGGCGGAAGACTTTGTGCCCGAGACTCGTGCTGCTGCTGGGGTGATTAATGACTGGCTGGCTCAACAGCAGCCAGAAGCAGGGGCGGCCGCGGTGGGTCGGCTGGGCAACTCTGCTGGGCAGGGCCGAGTTCAGTGTGCGAGGGCAAACGATCACTGCTTTAGCCTCGCCTTACCGTTTTTACCTGTTACAACGAGTGCAAGCCATTTATGCGGGCCTGCCTTTGGATGAACAAGCATCGGTGGAGCAAATGCTGCAGGCCTGCGGCATGC
>CAJJBO010000009.1 GCA_905182485.1 uncultured Luminiphilus sp. | reverse complement strand
GTCTAAGTGAATTAAGAGATGCGATCTTCCACATTCAGGAGCATCGCTTCACTATCCCGCAACTGGTTCAGTGCCTCGAGAATTTGAAGCTGCAATTTTGTGGGTTTACCCCTAGCGGATTGAATCATGAGCTGGATCTCTATTATAACGGCCAAGCTGACTGCCACGACCTTCACTCTTGGCACCAATTTGAGCTGGATCATCCTGATACTTTTCGAGGCATGTACCAATTCTGGTGCCAGAAACCGGCCTATACGCAGTGAAAGCCTGCATTAGTGCAAACCACTATACCCACCCCTTTACCGCCGCTTTTCTTGCGCGCAGTGTGACGCTGATCAGAAAGCGCTGTCTTTAGACTCTTCTCTGCTCGGGACCCTTTCTGTCACATACATCGTCATGACGCAAATGCTGGTTGGTATGGGCAAGGCGACCCGTACAATCGCCGCGGGCAATCCCCTGATTCACTTTATCACCCTGCAAGTACTTAGCGCCCGCATTCCCTTTGACACAGAAATTTCCTCAATTATTTCCAACAATTTATGATTATAAGTGGCTATTTTAATTCACAGCGGAACGCCGACGCGTCAAGCCCTTCCTAACCTGCCGCGGTCACCGAGTGCCCTGACAATCAGCGCTGATCCAATCGACAAATTACCCAACATCTGACAAAGCTAATCGCGATCGATTCGTGCTAGCGTATCAGCAAGGAAGTAGGTGGTGGTTTACTAGAAACTGACAGACGAGGGGAGTCGCAATGGCTCTGACACGCAGTGAATCGATAACGCTGGTAATCTTTTTACTCGCACTCACCGTCAATATTATTCTCCTAGACGAAGATCTCTTGAGACTGCTGGGTATGTGCGGAGAGGGCTTGTTACAAACTTCCTGCGAGGTGGACTGAACATCAGGCTCATTGATATCAAGATGGTGGAGCAGCTTTTTGCGGCCGCCGGAGAGCCAGCGGCACAATCAAGCTCTGGACTTGAACTCAGCCATTGACTCTTTTTTAGCAGCAACCCCACTCATCACTGCACGACCCGCCCGCCTGAGGTAAAGAGCGCCCCAGCCGCAGGTGACGACAAATTGCCCTATCCACAAACTGCTGAGCCAGCGGTCTGACCCGAGGTCGGTCGTGATGATCGCAACGATAGCAAGCATCACCACTCAGCCATACGAAGCAGAGACATCTGGAGATTTTCACTGTCATGGGGTGCATGCAAAGGCCTCTTTTACCTCCAATATTTTGCCATGAATTGACAGAGAAAATGTGAATTCTTTTTGACTCTATGCGCACATACGGCCCAAGGCGCTCGAACTACTCTCGAACTGACAGAAGACACGGCTAAACCTGCATGCTGCTTCTGCTCGACCTCCGCACTGGCCTACCCCCTATTCAATGCCTCTTTTCGCTGAAAGGCGGCTTGGTAGCAGGTTCCAGTCCAACCACACTCAGCTTTCGAGGAAACCAGCGGAAGCCGAGTGGCGCGATGTGCTGCGTGCCCTAGTTCAAGATTGAACGGATATGTAGTATGCCCATCAGAGTGAACAGTTTTTTGGATCAATACGCGCGGATTTCTCCGGATCAGCAAGCCCAGTAGACAGAATCAGCGAGGCGGCTACTCTCAATAGGGCCTTGATATTTCCTATACTTGTCTCCGCCGAGGGCGATGCGGTCGAAAAACGATGTGGCGCGTGATGTCTCTGACTGATTTTTGCTCACCTACTCATACCGACTGCCGCGCTTGTCGACACGGTTTTCCGCGATAACGCCGTGCTGGCGCTGAGTTGCTTATCTCGCATCAAAATAGCGTAATCCTCCCCCAAACAGACAGACCAATTTGGGCAAAAAACGGTGCGATATGCGCACCGTAATGGTGCGACTCGCCGAGCTCACAGAGCCTAAGGCGCCGCATTTACGCTTTAAAATCTCCATAAAAATCTGATTTGTATTGATTAATTACAAATTGGCCCAAGCTATGCAGGGAATAGGTTGAAGAAATCGCTGATTCTGCTATTGAGACAAACCGTCTAGGAGTCGGTCCATTTTTAGAATGGCGATAAGCCAACTAAGCAATCGCCATCTTAAGCGACGGTTTCTTCGGAGGGTGTCATGAAGTTGATTACTGCAGTTATAAAGCCTTTCAAGTTGCATGACGTGCCTGAGGCACTTTCCACGATGGGTGTTCAAGGTATTACGGTGAGCGAGGTGAAAAACTTCGGTCGTCAGAAAGGACATCTACACTTAATGCGGTGGGTCAGCATGTCACTGTATCCGAGCTGAGGTAGCCCCCGATGAGTAAACCGTGGCGCAGCTATAGGACAGGAGCATTCTTTGATGAATTGATGACTGATCGTGGAAGCCCTAGAGTCACTCCGAGGCGTGCGATTAACTTCTTCAGGGGTTTGTCGGCAGATGAATTGCAGGCGCGGCGCTCGGCGGCAGAACTCGCTATTAAAGAGATGGGCATTTCATTCACGGTCCATACCGAACAAGATAATATCGACCGGGCGTGGCCCTATGACATGATTCCTCGGATTATCTCGGCGAGGGAGTGGGCGACTCTCAGCAGAGGGTTGGCTCAGAGAACCCGCGCTCTGAATTGCTTTATTGACGATATTTACAACCAACAGCGGATTTTAATCGACGATATTGTGCCCGCTGATATTGTACTGGAGTCGGATAACTATAAGTCCCAATGTGAAGGTTTTAGTCCTCGATTTGGGGTTTGGGCACATATTTGTGGGAGTGATCTGGTCCGTGATCATCGTGGCCGCTTTTTTGTACTCGAAGATAATTTGCGGGTTCCTTCCGGCGTCTCCTACATGTTGGAAAACCGCGAAATCAGCAAACGTGTGGTCCCCGAGCTGTTTAGGAATTACAGCATTCTCCCGGTTGATGATTACCCCCTGAAGCTCTACGAGATGCTGGCCGCGCTATCGCCCAGAACAGCAAAACGCCCCAACATTGTCGTGCTAACACCCGGCATTTATAACGCAGCGTATTTTGAGCATGCTTTCCTGGCGCAGGGGATGGGGGCTGAATTGGTGGAAGGTACGGATCTCACAGTGACTGATGACGATTGTGTTTACATGCTCACCGTTGATGGATCAGTCCGAGTGGATGTGATTTATCGAAGGATCGATGAAGATTTTATTGACCCGGAGGCCTTTCGGGCGGACACAGTTTTAGGCGTTCCCGGACTCATGCGGGCATGGCGGAGTGGCAAGGTGGCCATTGCCAACGCTCCGGGCGCAGGGGTAGCCGATGACAAGGTCATCTATGCCTTCGTTCCCGAAATGATCCGTTACTATCTGAAAGAGACGCCCTTGCTCAGTAATGTGCCCACTTATTTGTGTGTGCGTGAACAGGATCGCGAGTACGTGTTAAAAAATATCTCAAAGTTAGTGATCAAACCCGCCAATGAATCAGGCGGCTATGGGATTATGGTGGGGCCACATAGTAGCCCCGCCCAACACCGCAGATACGCACGGCTCATCGAGAGTGATCCACGGAACTACATCGCTCAGCCAACACTCTGTCTCTCAACTGGACCGACCTTGATAGAAAACACGGTGCAACCCAGACATCTGGATTTGCGACCTTTTATTCTGCAGAGCAAAGACGTTTGGGTGACCCCGGGTGGGCTCACCCGCGTTGCGCTGAAGAAGGGCTCTCTAGTGGTGAATTCGTCTCAGGGTGGTGGGAGTAAAGACACTTGGGTAGTTGAGGGTAAGCCATGAGTATGCTGTCGAGTGTCGCCGAGCGTCTTTACTGGATGGCGAGATATTTGGAACGGACAGAGGATACAGCGCGGCTTATTAAGACTTACAACCACTTGATTATGGATATTCCCAAAGGAGCGGAACCGCCCTGGGACATCATGATCGATATTCTCGACGCGCAATCGATGTTCCGAGCGCGGTTCAAAGTGGGCAGTGAGCAAAACGTGCTGAAGTTTCTGATTGCCGACGATAAAGCGACCTGTGGAATCCCCTTCGCAGCGAGAGCGATGCGCGAAAACGTTCGCACTACCAGGGATGTGCTCCCCGAAGAGGCTTGGGAGCTAGTGAATGGACTTCACCTTTTCGTGGAGAATGAGGCGGCAAGGTCCTCAGGGCGCCGGCACCGCCATCATTTTTTATCTGAGGTGATTGGGCGATGTCAGATGATCAATGGTTTGATCGGTGCCTCCTTGCCACGAGACCACGCCTATGGGTTCATCAAATTAGGTCGTCTGATCGAATGTACCGACATGACCACACGCGTCATGGACGTCGCTGCAGGTGATATCATGAATCGCGCGGGTCGCTTCGGCACGATTGAGCCGCTTCTCTGGGGGTCTTTACTTCAAGTGCTCTCGGCGGCTGGCGCTTATCGCCGTGAAGTTGGCCCCATTGTGGAAAAAGCTGCAACACTTAATTTTGTTTTGCGAAGTACCGAGTTTCCGCGCTCGATAAAATATTGTGTGCGTGAAACCCGCAAAGAATTGATGCGTCTAAAGAATCATGACTTCGCGATACGTGCGACAGAGCGATTGCGACGGCGACTAGCTCGACTCGACGTAGAGCAGGTGACGCGAGAGGAACTCCATTATTACGTCGATAACTTCCAGCAGCAGCTGAACAGGCTAGATGCCGCTATCCATGCCACGTGGTTTCATGGGGAAAGCGCGTGAGACGTTTTCAGTGTTCCTGTGGCGAAGCGATATTTTTCGACAATCAGCAGTGTTTAAGCTGTGCCGCCCGTGTAGGCTTTGATCCTGCAACACTAACGATGGCGCCATTGGAGGAGCACGGCCACCTGACTTATTGCGATAATGAGGGGCATGGCGTTTGTAACTGGCTTCGACCCAAAAAATCCGATAGCTCACTTTGCGTAGCATGCCAATTCAATCGGACTATTCCTAACCTTAAGCTGCCGAATAATATTCAGCGATGGGCAGCCCTAGAGCGCGCAAAAAAGAGATTATTTTATTCGCTTTTTCGATTGGGTCTCCCTTTGATGAGCAGTTGGCGCAACCCTGAACGAGGCCTGCTATTTGATTTTGTCGATGATGCTCGCACCCAGCCCGATGCTTACCCCGATACCTTTATTACATCGGGTTTTGCCAATGGAGTGATTACGATCAACTCTTTAGAAGCAGATGATGCAGCGCGGACTGCGGCGCAGATCGAGTTACGTGAGCGATACCGGACACTTCTTGGCCATTTTCGTCATGAGTCAGGACACTATTTTTGGATGTTTTTAGCCGATGACGAGCAGCAGACCGCTTCTTTCCAAAGAATATTTGGAGATGCCTCCAATAGTTACCGAGCATCTCTGGAGCGTCATTACGCGCAGGGACCGCCGGCAGATTGGGAACGGTCATACATCAGTGCTTACGCAAGCTCGCACCCGCTCGAGGACTGGGCCGAAACTTGGAGTCATTATTTGTTGATGCACGATGCGCTCGAAACGGCTCACGCCCATGGGCTGACTACTGTTGCGCCATCAGACTGCGCTTTCTCTGAACTTATCTCGCAGTGGCAAGCTGTTAGCGTGGGACTCAATGAAATGAACCAGAGCGTGGGCAGAGACGATGTCTATCCCTTCGTAATCAATGCGCGGGTGCGGGACAAGCTGTCTTATGTCGACACTGTGGTCAATTGGCTTCGAATACCCCCTTGAGACTGGGCAATTGCGCACAGGCTGGTCGAATATTCTCGTCGCAGATTTTCCTGATACTGTTCAGTTAGGGGCGGCTCCCCATGCGATGGCTGGGTTCCAATGATAAATTTCGTCTTTGAATCCAAGAGCACTAGAGGCTTGGGCTATCCAGGTGCTCGCTGTCGCTTTGTTCGCGATAAGTCCGCCGACAGCTGCGAAAAAGCCTGCCACGATTAACAATTGAGCGCCGATTCTCATAGATTCACCTTAAAGTAACTGTTGCCCGCCCAGTCCCAAAAATTCGCTTTCGCAAAACGCTTTCAAGCCGTGCGCTGGCTCAAGGTCACGATGTCGAAGGCAAGTCGACTCTTTTACCCAATACGCGGTGCTAATTTGATAACAAAGTGCAGCTAGGGGCATCGTTGTTGGCAAGAATGCAGACGCCATTGCCTTGCTCACGCCAGACCCAGTCGCTCCGGGATACGAGGCAATGCCTGCGAGAAAAACACTCAAACATTCCGAGCGAGAAAGCGCTGGAGGTAACAGCTCGCAAGAAAAGACGCAGTCAATTTCAAATGATTTTCAGCGTATCGCACCACGCCCAAATTTGCAGAGTTGTTCATTCGCCTTTTATGCTTCCAATCGCTATTTTGAGGGGACGCTATCCGCCGCCTAAGATCTCACCCAAGATTACCCCTCTTTACTTGAGAAAGATAAAAGCTCGTGAGTTCTCAAGCAGTAGACCCACATCCGCCCCCCGTGGCACGTCACCACCGCGCCCTCAATAGTCCAACCCTTTTTTCCTCTCTTCAGAGGTGTAGCATCGAGCCGATGGCGGTTGGCTCACTGCCAATTATCGCCTCGAAAGCCATCAGTTCTGATAGGCTAGAGGTCATGCCACAATAGAGAGCGGCGCTATGAGTGACAAAGATCAGTCCGAAGAATCAACATACAACGACCTTTCATCGGACCTCGCTGACGATTCAGCGCGCGAGGATGCTGCAGGCGAGCCCGAGTCGGAACTGCCCTCGTTTGACGCCTATGGCGACGACGAGGAATGGGGCGCCCTAGATGATGATGAATCACTGAGTGGGGACCCCGAATGGACCGGGGACAATCTCGCTGCGCTGGAGCCGAATAGCCCAGAAGACCCGACATGCCGCCGCCAGCCGCTGCCAGCCGCGACACGGATTCACAATCGCTGTTTGAAGACGACGATTTTGAAGATGAGACCGTCTCACTCAGCACAGACGACGAATACCTCACCGACAGACGCGCAAGCGGGTCCAGCACCACCGCTGACTTCGCCGATAACAGCGCTTGAAGGGGAGCATGAGGACCAGCACGAAGACGACGTATGGCCATGAAGACGGATGACGATGACGATGATGACGATGATTACGACGGCTCGGCCTCAGCCACGCCTGTGCGCAGTGCTGCCCAGAGTGCACCCACGAAGCCCAACAAAACGCGCTGGATCTGGCCGACCGTCGCAGCGACATTAGGCCTCGCTGTCATCGGCACCGGCGGCTACGGGTGGTTTCACGCAATGGAGCAATCTAAAACCATCCGGTCGCTTGAGTTTCAACTTAAAAAGGCCAATCAAGCCGACTCCGGTCGAGCCTGTTGCCGAACAGGGCACTCTGAATAACGACCGCATCGGTGAACTTCAAAGGGAGTTGGCGCTTGCGCAGGAACGCCACGCTGGTGAAATCTCTGAGCTAGAAGACCAAAACCAGACGCTCAATGCCAAGCTGTCTTCAACTGAGCGCGCCTTGCTTCAGGCGAGAAAAGACAACACGCCAGCAGTCCCCGATGAAACCAGCCCACAGAAAGGCACAGAACTCAACCGCCCCTGCCGGCACTTGGTTCATCAATATTCAGACCTTTTCCAAGCAAACAGACGCAGCAAAACTCGCTGAAAGCCTGTCCGATTCCCCCGAAAATATTCAGGTGCAGCCCGTTAGCGTCAATGGCAAGACACTGTATCGCGTGCGAGCGGAGGGCTATGCCGATAAGGCCGAGGCTGATGCAGCAGCGAGGCGCTTGCGCAGGACTTCGGCCTCTCTAAACCCTGGATAGGCAGGCAAGGCTCATGATGTGCGCTGCGAAGCCCCGCTGCCGCCAAGCTGCAATGGACAGCCGTTATGACACGCCAGCATCACAACCCTCGTGTCACATCACGACTGGTGCTTGCTGCGCTGTGCTTGATTATTCAGCCGGCGATGAGCAAAGAATACCATTCAGGCGCCAAACCCGTTCGCTTTACTTGTATTGATGACTCGCGCTGGGTCAATGGCAGCACCCTCGAACTCAGGGGCGACATCCAAAAACAGCGAGGCTGGATCAGGATTCAAGGCGGGTCTGAGCAGGAAACAAAGTTCGAGCAGCAGGCGCTGAACTACCGATGGTACTCAGAAGACACAGACGACTTTGCCATTGTTGTGACACCAGACCTGATGGCGCGTTATTACGACCAAACAGGAAGCGCCTCTCCTTTCTCTCAAAGCCGGTGGCACTGCTCGACCTCATGACCTTCGCAATAAGGGTCACTTAGCTTGCTGTCAGTCCTCATCAGCGCGCAAGTCAGCGCTTAGCAGGGTGTAACTGCTAATGACTCGACTTTTGGTACACTACCGGATCGAGCCGGTTTTGACAGCGGGCCTACTAAACAAAAAAAGCCGCCAATTTGCAACCAAAGACTGGCCCAGGGAGACGGATATATGCAGACTTTTATCAAGTTATTCTTGGTCGTTTTTGCCATCATCTTGTTCGCTGGAATCTCTCAGCAGCGGGAATTGATTGCGGTGTGGATGGGTCAAGCCAGCAAAGCGCTTGGCATGCAGGATGAGATCTACCAGTGGAACACCGATATCGCTTGGGAAAAAACCGACCGCGAGCATGAGCTTTTGGAGACGGGCAATTGGGTGCAACGCGAATTTTTATTTCTGGATTATTCAATGCGGGCGCGAGTGAACTCAGATGGCTCTGTGCTCGCGGCCGTCTATTTTTATGACAACTGCCTCGTCGGCACGTCGATTATGACCGACGTATTGGACATCAACGATGAACCGTTTGAGATGCGCTGTACAGAGACACCCGACTTCACAGGCTGGCGGGTTGGCGCGAGGCTCCCCAATGCAGACGCGGGTTGGTATGAAAACTACGGCGATTTTAGAGTCAGAGCCAATTTTACCCAGTGGGATTTCGACATCATCAGAAAGTATTCATCGGCGCTCGAAATACAGCCGGATCAGGTCATGCAATAGCCTTATCATTTGTCAGCACCAGAGCACTGCAGCAAGTGACTGCAACGCGCTGGATCTGAATTGCTGCGCCCTGTTACGCACAAAGCCTGAAGTGCCGCGCACTCTACTAGGTCAGTTCGTCAACCCGATTATTGAGCCTGAATACGTGCGCCAGAACCTCAGCGACCGCGACATATAAGGCAGGGGGAATTTCGTCCCCAAGCGGAATTTGGCATAACAATTCGACAAGGCCCGCCTGCTCAACGACCGGGATATCCAACTCATCGGCGATCGCTTTGATCTTTTGGGCGAGCTCCCCCTCCCCTTTCGCCACTAAGCGCGGCGCCCCTTCACCGGTATAACTGAGCGCCGCCGACTTGCTTGTGAAACGATCCGTCATGCGCGCACATCCAAGGGTTTAGCCGCCACACTTTGACTCGCCATATCCGGGGCATGCATGACGCTGAGCCGGTGTAGTTCCAGTCCCCTTGATTCAAGCCCGGCAGTCAGCCCGGGTTTGGCCTGCAGAAACATTTCAAGCGTGCTGCGCTGAGTAGACACCACATGGAGAGATAACTGGCTTGCTAGTAACTTCAGCGTGATTTCTGTCGCGCCCAGCCCCGGCAAGTCGAGGTTCAGTTTAGCCCGCCACGTCGTGTCATCTGTTTCATCCTGTGGCCCCGCACTCCCTTCATCCTTCGAGAGTTCCAGATCTAAAGTGTGAAGACTGTCACCCAGCCGAAATGGGATATCGAAAAGCCATTGCTGTGACAACTGACTGTCTTCTGCCGGCAGCGACCCCAGTTGATTCTGCGAGACAGCCTCGAGATTTTTATCCAGCGCAGATCTCAGCAATGCCAGCGCTTCTATCCCGGCCCCTTCACCCACCGACTGCTCGCCCTCCTGATTTCCTGCCGACAACACTTTGGCCATCATTTTAAGCAGTTGCCCTTTGAGATCATTTGCCGCAATGCGCATCAGTTCCGGATGTCCACTCGCCAATAATGTCTCGTGGAATGTCCCGTTGGTCAGGACCGCACGCTTCAAGGCCTCCGGGTTGGTGAGCTGAGGCGCATTCAATACGTTAGCCTGAAGTTGCCTGACCATAGTGCGGTCGATACCGGTGGCGCTCAGCGCACCGCTCTGTAACCCCCCTAGCAAGGCCAATAACTGGGGGATTCCGCCGCGGCCAGAGGGGGTAGCGGAGATTTGCCGATGAGCCCGGTTGGCCTCAGACAGCGCCTCCGCCGCCGCAACATTAGGGAGGAGGCGCATGACTAGCAGACGAAAGGTGACGCTGGGTTGCACTTGCTTGACTTCAAGTAGAAGGCGCGCACCGGGTTGAAGCGGAATGTCGGTAGAGGCGGTGACTCGCTCCGCACCGACTTTCAACACCATTTCCCCTGATGGCAACCTATCGGCGACTACGGCATTCAACACTTGACCCACCTGCGGCGTGCGAAGCCATAGTCCAAAATTCTTCTGCTCAACCCTGGCCGGGGTTAAAGAAATTTGGAGCTCTTCCACAGGCAACCCTTTATTTATTCGTTAAACAACGGTAGCGTATCGATGCGCGAGATATGTAGCTCGGAAACCATCGTGTCTCTGGGGCGCAACCAACATCGCCACACTCAGGAGCCCTTAAATCAGGCTCCGGTACAGACTTTGGGGTAGATTTATGGATTTTGCAACGCTCATAGGCATGCTCGCAGCGATTGGTGTTGTCAGCCTATGCCATCTTCTCCGCCGAAGGCGCAGAGATATTCCTCAACACCCAAAGCATCCTCATTGTAGTCTTTGGCACTGCCTTCGTCGTGATGATGAAATTTACCTTCAGGCAGTGGCTTGGCGCATTTAGAGCGGCGGGAACCGCATTTCGCAGTCAATCAGACAATCCCGACGAGCTGATCGCTCAAATGGTCGAGTTATCGGGCAAGGCGCGAAAGGAAGGCATGCTGGCGCTTGAGAACGTAGAGATCGAATACGAATTTCTTAAGCAAGGCGTGCGGATGCTCATCGACGGCGCCAGCAGAGAAGTTGTCAGCGAAGTGCTTTATAAAGATCGACAGCAATTTCTCGACAGGCAAACTTGGGGCACCAAGGTTTGGGGGGCTTGGGGTGAGGTCGCTCCAGCCATGGGCATGATCGGCACGCTGGTTGGCCTCGTGCAAATGCTCGTGGACCTCAGCGACCCCAAAGCGATCGGCCCAGCCATGGCCGTGGCACTACTGACAACGCTCTATGGATCCTCATTGCCAATGTGATTGCCCGCACCTTATGCGACTAAGCTGACTTTGAGGAAAGCCACCGAGGGACGGCTCATGGCCATGTGTATCGACGGTGTACTGGGCATTCAGGGTGGACAAAACCCCCGCGTTCTCGAATCCATGCTCAAAACGTATATTGATCCGAAGAAACGCGCAGCTGAAGATAAGGAAGACTAAGCGTGTCGATCGACCTACAACTGGTTGACGAGGAAGACGGAGACGAGGATAAGCCCAGCGCCCCGCTTTGGATGGCCACCTTTGCCGACCTGATGTCACTGCTGGTGTGCTTCTTTGTGCTGATCATTTCGATGTCAGAAATTGATGTCATTCGCTACAAAAAAGTAGCCGGCTCTATGAAAGATGCCTTTGGCGTTCAGCAAGACATCGTGACCTACGATATTCCCAAAGGCACTAGCATCATCGCCCTGGAATTATCCCGCGGGTAACCCGAACCCACTATTAGAAAAATCATCCAGCAGGATACTGTCGACCCGAGCAAACCCTCACTGCGAATCGGCAACCCCGATAACCCTATTGATGTGCAGCCCGAGACACTGCTGAAAATGCTCGAAGAAGAGGAGCAGCGTCAAGAGCAAAGACAGCAGACAGAGAAAGACGCCTCGGTGCTCACTGAGTTGCTCGAAGAAGAAATCAATGAAGGCAAAATCGATGTAGAGACCGACGGCCCTACCATCATCATTAAAATCCGGGAAAAAGGGTCATTCAAATCTGGCGCTGCCGACCTAGACCCGGGATTTCTTCCCACGTTGGCCACGATCGGCAACGCATTAGGTGAAATTTCAGGGGACATTGTGGTGGAAGGCCACACCGACAACATCCCTATTAACAGCGTCAAGTATCCGTCAAATTTTGCCTTGTCGGCAGGGAGAGCGCTTTCAGTCACCAGCATTTTTCTGGATGACCCCAACATCGATCTTGAACGGCTGAGTTTACGGGGTTATGGCGAAGTGCAGCCCGAGGAAACGAACGCGACTCGCGCGGGAAGGGCGAGAAATCGCCGAGTAGAAATCAAAATCAACCAATCGGATGAAGAGAGCAATGCCCCGGTTGAAGAAAAAGAACAGAGCGCGGCAGATCTAGGCGGGCAATAAGACCGCGCGGTGCAGCCACAGATTTGGGCGCGACAAAGCCCAAGCAATGAGTGCAACGTGAAGCCACCAGTCAGTTTATGAGTGCTGGGAGCGCCCCTCAGCCAACCGATAGCCCTGATACTCTCGCAGATACGCTCAGTAGATAGCTAACCGGTGGCTGTCAGCAGACAGCCCCTAGGAGATACTCTCAGCCGATACTTTCAGCAGATACTACGCAACCACTGCCTGCCCCAGCTGCGAGCGCAATCGTGCCAAAGCCTGCCCATGCAGTTGAGACACCCGCCCCTCTGTCACCTCAAGCACGGCGGCGATCTCGCGGATATTCAGCTCCTCAACGTAGTAGAGCGACATCATGAGTCGCTCTCTTTCCGGGAGCTTGTCAATGCCACTGCGCAGCAAATCACGCAGCTCTTCCTCGCTGTTTTGTGCCTCGGGCTCTGCTGCTGATACGGGCAACTCTTCACTGTCCGTGCCCGCGTCCAAGTAAACCAATCTCGCTGAAGAAAGCTTTGCTGTGAGCTGCTGATACTCCTCGATAGACACCCCCATCTCTTCGGCCACCTCGTGGTCCTGGGGTGGCTTTCCCTCGCGTGCTTCCACCTTGGCGATCGCACGCGACACCTCTCCCAGTTGTGTTTGAACCGATCTGGGAAGCCAGTCATTCCGGCGCAGCTCATCCAAAATACCGCCACGGATGCGGATCGAAGCGTAGGTTTGAAAAGTAGCGCCTTGTTGTGGGTCGTAAGACTGACAGGCATTGAGAAGCCCAATCAGGCCCGCCTGCATCAAGTCATCCAGCTCAATAAAATCAGGCAGCTTCATACGAATCCGCAGCGCAATGCTCTTAACGAGCGGGAGCAATTCCTCCACCACTTTTGAAGGATCTCTCAGAGAAACGTCTTCATATCGAGTAGGCTGATTCATCTCAGGCCTAGCTCATGTCGTTTTTTTGGAAGAGGGCCGCAAAACCATCCGATTCGAAATCGAGATTGAAGCGTTCCTCCAAACTCGCTGCGATATCTCGTATTGCCACAGAGGCTTGTGTCCTCGGGTAAAGACTGACTACCGGCGTTCTCTCCCTGAGCGACTCCAGCATTCGATGATCCGTGGGCACCGCGCCAAGGTAACTGAGATTTACATCGAGAAACTGGTCGGTGGCATTTAAGAGCTTCTTGTATACCTGAAGTCCGTGAGCACTGCCTTTTACTTTGTTTGCCACGATCTGAAATCGTCTGACTTTGCGCTCAGAGGCGCTCACCTTGATTAAGGCATAGGCGTCTGTCAGAGAGGTCGGCTCGTCGCAAACCACCACTATTACGTGATTGGCCCCGGAAAGGAATGAAATCACATCTTGTCCAATTCCCGCGGCCGTATCGAGCAGCACCAGATCATATCGCTCGCTGAGTGCCGTAAACGCCAGCCCCATCTCCAGGCGCTCCGCGGCAGATAGCTCTAACATTCGCGCTATTCCAGACGCGGCGGGGATGACCCCTACCCCTTGAGGGCCCTCGATAACAATCTCATCTAGCGTGCGCTCGCCCGATAATACGTGTTGCAGATCGTACTGAGGTTTGAGTCCCAGTGTGATGTCCACATTGGCCAAACCCAGATCGGCATCGCAGACTAAAACCTTCTTTCCTCTAGCCCGCCAACGCCACGGCAAGGTTGACCGTCAGACTGGTTTTGCCGACGCCTCCCTTTCCGCTTGATACTGCGACCACATTACCGGGCATATTCTGCTAACCGTTTGTTAAACAAAGACTTAAGCGGTCGCCGAGGCGTATTTGCTCCGCCCGATCGACTGGCTCACCTGACGCTCGTTCATTAACGCCAACGCGCGATCTACGAATACTACCGGATCCGTATTAAGCGGCACAATGTCGGGGTCACGATTGTCGACCAACAAGCTCAACGGCAAACGTCGCTTGATCAGGGTGTCGATCACGCCTCCCAAACTGACCGCCTCGTCCACTTTAGTGATAATAGCACCATCAAGGCGAGTGGCTCCTACACGCCGCAACAGCTCACGGGTGGTCCCCATTTGCGCAGCGGCAGAAATGACCAGCATGATGCGAATGGGCGGGATCTGCTCCGTCAGCCACTCTAGCTGCTGTGCCATATCCGGGTCACGGAATGACAGCCCGGAGGTATCGATAAAAATACGCTCCTTGCCACGCAGTGCTGCGATCGACTCGGACAAGGATGATTTATCGGTAGCAGTCCGGGTTTCAATACCCGCCGGCACCCGATGATCTGCCAGCTGACCGACCTCGACAGAGTCCCCATTCGTCAGCGCAATCACGCCAACCGCTTGCTCACCGAACTCGTTAGCTGCCTGACGGGCCAACTTGACCACACAGGTGGTTTTACCAGAACCGGTCGCACCCACACAGGCGACCAGTTTGCTCTTCTTGACGGAGTCCATCTCCATCAGATGCAGACAGCTGGTCAAGAGCTCAATCGACGAGTCCCACTGCTGTTCGAGCGGGCCGTTGTCGCGCACATTGTCGCTGATCCAGCCACCCAGGCTCTTAGACAGACCCAGGGCAGCGAGGCGCTGGCCCACGGTGGCCTTTGTAGCGGGCACATTGGCAGAATCCTGCCAGCTGCGCTTGGCTAACAATTGTTCCAGCGTGTCCCGCAAGCTGGTGAGCTCGTTCTGCAGATTCTGGTCGCGAATATCATTACGCCTCCTCCCGCGGCCAGAGACCGGCTCTGGTGTCCAGTCTGGCTGATTAAGGTCGGTTGTGGCGGTGATCTCGATCCGATCACCCACTCGTCGATTACGCAAAATAATCGCGTCCTCGCCAAGCTGATTTTTCACCTGCATGAGGGCGCCACGGCTATTTTTTGCTATGAACGTTGAGACTCTCATCGATCTACTCCCTTTCTAAAAACTAAGTGCCCGCGATCGCGGCGTTGTTGCTCGCCCCGCCCACGGTGGAAATGACTTTGACCTTTTTATCTGCCGGTACTTCCTCATAGGCGAGGATGTAGAAATTCGCCATGCGGCCTCTTAACAGGCGCGACAGGAAGGAACGGATGTTGCTGGCGACCAACAAGACAGGGGTCGTACCAGCAGCTTCCATCGTTGCGCAAACCGAGCCCACCTGCTCGATCATGCCGTCAATCAGGGTGGGCTCAATGCCCCCTCCATCACTGGCGACCGCTTGCATGAGCATCTGCTCTAATCGCGAATCGAGCACCATGACGCTGAGTTCGGGTTCGGTGCCATTTACCGTCTGATAAATGGCTGGGCCCAATGCGATGCGCACTTGCCGGGTGAGATCATCTGGGGTGCGACTACCCTGATGGTGTTCTGACAGCGCACCAACAATCGTGCGAATGTCGCGAATCGGAATCCCCTCCTCAAGAAGGTTATGCATCACCCGAGTCACATCGGCCAAGGTCATGAGCCCCGGCACCAGGTTCTCCACCAGCTTAGGTGATGAGGTAGCCAGCTTGTCTAGCAGCTCCTGCACGTCATCCTGACTGATGAGTTTGTGGGCGTCGTTTTTCAACAGTTGACTCAGGTGTGTTGCGATAACCGTGCTGCTGTCAACCACGATGCAACCGCGACTCTGTGCCTCGTCACGATCGCTGGGGTCAATCCATACGGCATCGAGTCCGAAAGGTGGGATCCTTGGTTTGAATCCCCTCCAGATCACTGGTGCCCTGCCCCGGATTGATCGCCAGTTCACGATCGGGGTAGACCTCACCCTTACCCGCCACCACATCATGCAAGCTGATATGGTATTCATTCGGGGCTAGCTCCAGATCGTCGCGAATATGAACCGAATTGATCAGAAAGCCCAACTCTTTAGAAAGCTTCTTGCGCACGCCCTTAATACGGCTCAGTAGATCACCACCCTGGGCTTTGTCGACCAAGGGTATCAATCGATAACCCACCTCGAGGCTGATCTCATCAACCTGATTCACATCTTCCCAGCTGAGATCCAGCGTGTCGGGCTTGGCGGTGTCGAACTCCTCGACCTCCTCGACCACCGGCTGCGCATTAGATTGCACTCTAAAGTACGCCAACACTCCGAGTAGCGCCGCAACCGAGAGAAAGACAATATTCGGCATGCCTGGGACAACACCCATGAGACCGATCACACCCGCGGTGACGATCAGCACCCGTGGATTATTGGTGAGCTGACTGGTCACCGCCGCACCCATATCTTGAGTTCCGGACATTCTGGTCACGATGATCGCTGCTGCAGTAGACAGCAGCATCGAGGGAATCTGGGCGACCAGACCATCCCCGATTGTCAGCAAAATATAGTTTTGAGCTGCCTGACCGGCACTCAAGTCGTGCTGCAAGGTGCCAATCGCAAAACCACCCAGGATATTGATCAATAAGATTAATATCCCCGCAATTGCGTCGCCACGGACAAATTTGCTCGCGCCATCCATCGCACCATAAAAATCGGCCTCCCGGGTGACTTCATCGCGGCGTCGCAGCGCGTCGTCTTGGCCAATCAATCCAGCATTCAAATCCGCATCAATCGCCATTTGTTTACCGGGCATCGCATCTAGGGTGAAACGGGCCGTGACCTCAGCAATACGCCCCGCACCCTTGGTGACCACCACAAAGTTAATGACGACCAGTATGGCGAAGAGCACCAGACCGACCGCATAATTTCCACCCACCACGAAGTCACCAAATGCCTCGATGACATTGCCGGCGGCTCCGGTGCCCGTATGACCCTCAAGCAATACGACTCGCGTTGAGGCCACGTTAAGCCCTAATCGTAATAAGGTCGAAATGAGCAGCACGGACGGGAACACTGCAAATTCCAGCGGCCTTGCGGCATAGATCGCGGCGAGCAGCACGATAATGGCCAGAGCAATATTAAAAGTGAATAAAAGATCCAAGGCAACGGGCGGCAGCGGTAAGACAATCATCACCAGCAGCAGGACCATAACCAATGGCGTGCCCAGACCGGTCAGAATGGTTCTGGCCCCCACCTCGAAAACAGAACCGCTTGCTGCGGTATCAGTTGCCATCGCGACCTACCTCACTTTCGTCGTTCTCACCTGGCGCTTCGACGGGAATGTCAAAGTCAGTGGGCTTGGGTACGTAATCTGTCGGCGTAGCACTCTTCAACTGGAATACGTAGGCCAAAACACGGGCCACCGCCATGTACAGCACATGCGGAATTTCGTAACCAATTTCTGTCGAACGATATAAAGCACGAGCCAGCGGGGGCGCTTCAAAGATCGGAATGTCGCAGTCTCCAGCAATAGAGCGGATACGAAGCGCCGTCAGATCTTTACCCTTTGCCACCACTTTTGGCGCACTGCCTGGACGATCCAGATACTGCAACGCCACGGCGTAATGTGTGGGGTTCGTGATGACCACGTCAGCGGTTTTGACATCCTCCATCATGCGGCCCTCCGCGAGCTGTCGCTGAAGTGTGCGGATACGCTGCTTGACCTGTGGATTGCCATCCGTCTCCTTCATTTCGTCCCTGATTTCCTGCTTGGTCATACGCAGCTGCTTGCTGTGATTCCAAAGCTCAAAAGGAACGTCCAGTGCGACAATCAGGATCATTGTTGCGCTCAGGATCAGCAGCACCTGCACCAAGATAGTGGCGGCCTCTAGGCCTGCCGCCTTCGGCGTCATGCTGCTCAAGGACAGCAGCTGCTGATCGATGCTAAAAAAGACGAGGATTGCAGCGCCCAGCAGCAAAACAAATTTAGCCAGCGCCTTAGCGAGCTCTACCAGACTCTTCAGCGAAAAAATTCTTGCCAGGCCTTTAATCGGATCGAGCTTTTCTAGCTTGAAAGAAATCGTCTCGAGACTGAATGACCACCCTCCCATCAAGAGGGGGCCCGCAAATACCGATACGAGCATGATCGCCATAAATGGCGAGAGCGCGAGTAAGGCTTGTGACACCATGTACATAAACTGAAAGGGCAGTTGCGCGGTATCAAAAGCGAGTTCACGAGGAATCGAAAAACCCTCAACGCTTATCTGCATAAGGTTTTGGCTGATATAACCACCGAAAGCCAACAGCGATATCGAGGCCAGTAACAGAGAGAGCATTGTATTGAGCTCTTTGGACCGGGGAACCTGACCTTTTTTACGCGCCTCCTGTAACCGGCGCTCTGTCGGCTGTTCGGTGCGTTCCTGACCTGTCTGTTCTTCTGCCACAGTGCCCCCCTATCCTAGAATCATCAGGGTTTGGTTGACCCCGGTCTCAAAGAACCGCTGCATTGCTGCAATGAATGCGGGCATCCCGAGAAAAAGAAACACCAACCCGACGACAATAGTGACGGGGAAACCCACAGCAAAAATATTGAGCTGAGGTGATGCTCGAGTAATCACGCCGAAGGCGACGTTGATCATGAGCACAGCCGTTAGCGTCGGCAGCCCCAGCAGTAGCGCGCTCGCGAAGAGCTGCGAACCCAGCGAGACTACATTTTCAAAGCCCGTCACAGCGAAGCCGGGGTCTGTCAAGGGAACCAACGCAAAGCTCTGGAACACGGCAGACAGCAGCATCAAGTGACCGTCAATCGCGAGAAACAAAAGCGTCGCAATAACGACTTTAATCTGGCTCACAATCGGTACCTGAACACCATTTTGCGGATCCACCGCCATCGCGAAGCCCAGACCCATGCCGGTGGCGATCGACTGTCCCGCCAAGACCACTGCTCCGAAGATCATCTGCATGACAAAACCCATCGCCAAACCAATAACGATCTCGCGCAACGCCATGAGGATGCCAGGCGCTGAAAAAAATTCGATTGCGGCGTTGACTGGCAACATTGGCGCCATCAATGCGCTCAACAGCGCAGCCAAAACCACCCTAATGCGCACACTGACTGTGCCCGCGCCAAAAATCGGTGCAACCATCAGCAACGCTGAGATACGAAGAAATGGCCAGAGATAGCTCAGCGCCAAGATTTCTAACTGATCAATTGGCATCAGTAGCCCACCTCACCCGATGAGGCCGGGAATGCCGGTGATAAGACGCTTACTGAAGGTCACAAGCACCTGAATCATCCACGGCCCGGCAATAAAAAGCGCCACCACCAAGGCCAGCAACTTGGGGATGAAGCTGAGCGTCATCTCCTGTATCTGCGTGGCGGCTTGAAAGATACCAATCAGAAGACCCACCGCAAGCGCAGCGCCCAACAAGGGCCCGGCCAACAGCACCGTCATCCACAGTGCATCTCGTCCAACATCTAGTACAGTCTCGGGCCCCATCACTGATCTCCTAAAAACTCGACACTAATGTGGCGGTGATAAGAGTCCAGCCATCTATCAGCACGAACAGCATGAGCTTGAAGGGCAGCGAAATGAGCATCGGCGACAACATCATCATCCCCATCGACATCAGCACCGCGGCAACGACGAGATCGATGATGAGAAAGGGCACAAAAAGAAGAAAGCCAATTTGGAAAGCGGTCTTGAGCTCGCTGGTGAGAAACGAGGGCAGTAGAACTACCATCGGCACGTCGTCCTCCGTCGCAAATTTGCCGTAATTCCCTAGATCGGAGAACAGGGCCAAGTCTGTCTTTCGCGTCTGCGAAAACATAAATTCTCGAAAGGGCTCCTTCGCGACATTCAAGGCATCCTCGAATCCGATTTGCTCTTCCATATAGGGCATTAACGCCGCGTTGTAGGCCACATCGAAGACAGGTGCCATGATGAAAAGGCTCAGAAATAACGCGAGGCCCAGAATGATTTGATTAGACGGGGTCGTTGTTGTGCCGAGCGCCTGCCGAAGGATCGCCAAGACAATTAAGATGCGCGTGAAGGACGTCATGGTAATCAGTGCTGCTGGCAGCAATGTCAGCAAAGACATCAGCAAGAGTATCTGTAAGCTGAGAGAGTAATCGCTACCGCCATTGGCGGTGGGCTGCGTCGTAATCAACGGGATTGAGGCCTGAGCCATCGCCCAATCTGGCAATAAAGTGAGCATTGAGGCGATTACGATCAAGATTAGGCGCATCACCGTGTGCCCCCAAACGGATTGACCGACTGCCACACTGCGCTGAAGTCAGCGGAGTTTGAAGTATGACTGTCCTGGGCTTCAACCGTCTCGGAAAATACATGCAGTGCCCGCACATTCCCCGGCGCCACACCCACCAATAACTGTTGATTACCCACGCTCAGCAACACCACTTTTTCGCGGGTGCCGACGCTGGTGGAACCCAATACGGAAAGATGAGTCTTCCCGACTGAGGGCGATCTGTTGAACCGTTTTACAACGAACGCCATTAATACAACCGCGCCAAATACAAGCGCCAGAGATCCGATTACCTGCATTAAGTAGCCGGTGGATATTAAGTCCGGTATGTTTCCCAGCTCGGGGCCCGAGGTCTCCTGAGCTGACGCCATCGGTACGATCGTAAACAATAAAAGTATGAAGAGTCGCATCAATCTGTGCCTATTTGAGGGGCTTCAGCCGTTCGTCGGGGCTGACGATATCCAGCAGACGAAGACCAAACTGGCCCTCTGACTCCACCACGTCGCCACGTGCAATCAAGGTGCCGTTGACCATGAGGTCCATGGGCTCCGTGACCTCCCGAGCCATGTCGATAATAGATCCCTTGTTAAGGGCCATGAGTTCCTTAATCGTCATCTTGGTGCGACCCAATTCGACAGACAACGTAACGTTGACATCAAGCAACATATCTAAATTGATTTCTGGGTTCTCACTCATTCCCTGCATCCTCATTCAATGCTTCATCAACGGCACTGGACAGCGTTACGCCGGCTCCCAAATCCAGAAGCCCCTCCATGCCATATTTGACTGATTTCTTGTCATCAAAAACGCCGTACTGACCAAAGCCAACGGTTTGATTCTGAACCTCGAGTGACACGCGGCCAGGCGGCGACAAATCGATCACATCATCGACCTTTAACCCGAGTAAATTTCGCAGCGGTAACTCAATCGTCGCCAACACACCTGCAATCTCGACTGGTACGTCGCGCATTTGGTCAGCCAGACGAACTTGCCATTCATCTTCTAATGACACTGATTGGTTTCGCTGAGCCCCCGCTAACTGAGCTTCCAGCCCTTCGAAAGACTCGAACGGCACGAATAAGCGAGCCGGCGCCTGAACCGGAGCCTGAGCATGAGCAGGCGCGGTGAGCGCGCTCTTCGAGGGCATCCAAATTGGTTTGGGTATCGACGACCTCTGGCTCAAAGCTGACCTTATCCTGAAAGGCTTCGGTGAGAGACTGTAAGTAAATATCGCTCAACCGCTCCGACAGACGGAGCTCGCTTGATGTCGCGTCGCTTCTCCCTGACACATCTGGCGCTTTGGTGTTGCCGCCACCGAAGTAACGATGGACGAGGTACGAAAGCATGTTGATAGACAGCATCATAAAAGACTGACCCGAGAGGGGTGGCAGATTGAGGGTTACCAGTACCAACCCCTCAGGTAATGACGCCACCGCCTCGGCGATGCTGAAGACCCGTGGCGCCTGACATCGCACTTCAAAGTTGATGTTAAGGCGCTTGAGCATGCCCAAGTGGGTTAACTCATCGTGGCGCTTAAGGATGGCCGACAGGGCACCCATACGATTGACCGTGCCCTGCTCTCGATCGGTAATGTCGAACAGACGGTACTCCCGCGCTGAATCATCAGCAAACAACACCTCATCGCCGCCCGACTTTTCCATCAGCACGTCGACTTCGTTATCGGAGAGAATTTCTTCAGACACAGTTCGCTACGCCTCGATCACTGCAAATTAAAGCTGGTGAAGTAGACGTCCTGAACACCTGACTCGCCAGGGAACTTCAGTACGCGGTTGATCGCAGCCAGACTAGAGCGGCGTAACTTTTCTTTACCTTCAACCGACCTCATCTCGCCAAACTGCTGTCGCGCAAAGAGCGTGTTCAGCTCATTAACAATGACGGGCATGTCCCGCTCAGCGATGTCGGCACTCTCCTGATGGTGAAACATCAGCTGGACATCGCCCTGGATGTAACGGATGTCACCTTGGTAGTCGACGTTCACAAGAATTTTCCCCACTTGGAGATAGATAGGGGTTGGATCCTCAATCACTTCGACTTCAGCGACTGCTTCTGCCGCACCATTTGCCGCCACGCCAGAGAACAGGTAATAACTGATCCCTGCCGAAGCGCCGATAGTGAGCAACATCACCGGGATCATCACGATCATGAGTTTCCCCATTGTGATGCCAGCGGGCTGTGCCACCTCTTTTTCTTCGTCTTTGTCTCGTCTTGCCATCAGAAAAACCTCCCAAATGCGCCGATTGCGCAGGGCGTACCCTGTGTTCAATGCAAACGGCATGCCAATTTATTTATGTCAATAAAATCAATTGCTTATCGTATTTAAATTTCGAAGCGTTGGTTTATTGACGGTGCCATTGAGCTGTCACTCGACAACACACAGGATCACCGGGAGCTGCCAGAGAGACAGAAAAGAGTCTAACGTGTCGGGGGAATCGTCGCGCGGATGCGTGATCGGTTTTTGGCGGCTATCTTGCCTAGCCGCACGAGAGGTTTATTGGCGACCTATGGCACCGCCAGTGCCTGCGTTTCAGCAGGCACTGGCGTTTAGACGCTCAGGGTCAGGGAAAAAAGGGATTAGATATAGGTATCGACCCTGCCACTGTCATTGAGCTCTCCTCTAGCCGGATTAAGACGCTGCTCTTCAGAACCTGGTGCAGTCTCCGAGCCACTTTGTGCGAGGGATTCTGCATCACCGCCTGCGCTGCCCTCTCTGCGTTGCGACTCGGCCTGATCGCTCACATCACCCTGGGCAAGCTGAATGCCACTCTGTTGCAGCATCTCCCTCAAGCGAGGCATGGACTGATCTAACAAATCGCGGGCAACAGCTGTTTCAGCGACAAACACCACGCGTGCGTGCTCCCCTTCCATATTAATAGTGATTTGCACTTTGCCGAGGTCGGCCGGTGTCAATTGCAGGCGTGCCTCTTGCAGTCCGTTATTCACGAAAACCCGCACCTGCCCACCTAATTCCTCCGAAAACTGTGGCGTCCCGGGCTGGGTTTGCATCACATGCTCGCTCCCCGCCCGTGACAAGGGTGCGGCGGTCACTGCGTTGGGCGCGGCGGTCACTGCCGCGGGCATCTACGCAGACTTCCTCAAGATGCATTCATTGACTGTGACGGTAATTCAAAGCTTAACGACCGTGCACTCTGCATTTCAGACGTCATGCGCCCCTCAGTCGGCTGCTCCTGAGTCATGGCCCGCAGCGATATAGAGGGGTCAGAGGCTGCGGCTTTTGCATTAGTTGGCTGCTGGCCATTGACCGACATTGCCATTCGAGCGCGATGGGCTGACAGCTGAGTCGATGTCTCGGCATCGCCGGCCTCCGAGGCAGGCCCTAATGCGCCCAGCAATGACGGTTGCCCGGGCTGAGATTCATTACGTGTTTGATCCAGCGCCGACATCGCAGCGCCCTGATCCGGATTGCGCGCCTGGGCTATGGCCGATCGCAGCTGCGCCGTCATCTGCGCTGTCATGGGCACTGCAGAGGAGGCTTTGCCGGGATTCAGGATGCTCTGCTCGCCAGCAATTTGTCTCGGCGTTGTATTTTGCCGAGCGCTCAAATCGGTACCGTCCAAGCTGTCCTGACCCTCAACATTTTGAGACGCACCTGAGCTCACCCCAGAGGCACTTTGCTTACCGTGCAAATTAACTGAGGTCGTAATTTGACCCGGGACCGAGGCAGCTGTTC
Organism: uncultured Luminiphilus sp.; assembly: GCA_905182485.1. GTDB lineage: Bacteria > Pseudomonadota > Gammaproteobacteria > Pseudomonadales > Halieaceae > Luminiphilus. The sequence continues at coordinate 20,498 of CAJJBO010000009.1, read as the reverse complement.
GACGGGAATCCGATGTCAGGTCCCCAACCGACGCCAGCCCAGCGTCCACAGTCCCGGCGCTGGCTGACCGCAGGGTATTCTCCTGCGCCACCGATGAGGTCGTCACCGTATGTCGCTACTGGGTTACCCCCCACAGCCGCACTGGCTTGAGATCCTACCAACCGAGAGGTCTGCACCGGCGACGCCAGAGCGCTGTCCGCCTTGAGGGCAGCATACTGCGCCTTATCAAGCTCCGTCACACCGCTATTGGAGAGCGACTGCAACCGGGCCTGGACGCTGTTAAGTGGCTCATCACTGTTGGCTAGCTCATGCTGAAGCTCTGCCGATAACGTCCCTAAGACCTCAGAATTGCCAGTCTGAGACACCATACGCTGGATCGCTTCGAGCCGCTGGGCGCGATCGATGACAGCATTTTCTCGGGCCGGATCAGATGCTACTGCCTCCAACCCATTGGCTCCGGATTGAGATTGAGATTGGCAGGCTGAGTAACGCCGAGGGTTACTCCCTGCCCCCGCTCTGCAGTCGGCAACGGAATGCTCGGCTGACTCGAAGTCGGCCCATTCGACAAACCTGCCGTTAAACCCTGATTAAAAGTGGCAATATCGAAGTGCCGAATACCCGCATTGGCCATTTGTCGGAGCTGATGCCCCACATCAGCCAACGGCATATCACTGTGCGCAAGGCTTTGAAGCAACTCCGGGTCAATTTCACCCGCGATGGCATCGGGTTTCGCGCTCCCGACCAGCTGCTGAAGCGCTTCTAACCGCGCGGTAATGCGCTGATCTTTGACGCCCAACGCCTCTGACACTGAAGCCGCCATCACGGTGCGCTGAACGCTATGTGCTGCCAAGCTCACCGTCGTCACTGTCTGTGACACGGAATGCCCATCAGAATCCGCCTGTGTCTGACTCAGGTCTCCAGCGTGATGAGCGTCACTGACGTCATCGGGGCTGGGGTAGCTGGGGTCAGTTGTGCCGGGTTCGACCTGCGCGAGGGCGGCTTTTTTCTCGCCTCCAGAGGTGTCAGAGGTCATCGGCTCAGAGGTTCTAGGCGACGGCGCGGGTTCGGCCGAATCGATCTCTGACGGTGCATTAGGAGGCTTTTCACCCCCCTGCGGCAGGGATTTGCCGGTTTTATCGTTGCTTTGACTCGATGTCAGTTCCGCCTTTAAGGTATCAGCAAACTCACCCCCGGCGGACTGATCCGAGGGCAACCCTAGCTCTGACGCGCTCTTGGCGCTGGATGGCGCGGCTGCGGCTTGCAGTATGACGAACTCTGTTGTGGCTGACATGGCTGTGTCTCCCTCAGTTTCATCAAGGTACACAGCAAATGGCGTGCCAACCTAGGGCTCCGAGTCGCTACTTTGCCTCCAGGCAGCCTCTATCTTTGCTTGTTCCTTCTTTTCTTCGGCCCGGGCAGCCTCGGCATTTTGCTGAATAATCAAATTTTTGAGGGTTCGCTCATACAATGAGGCCTGCTGCCAATCGGCACTACTCGATGCGACGGCATCCGCCGTGGCGGCGGCAGTCTGTGATTGCTGATCGACTGCACCGTGAAGCCGGTGCATGAATCGCCGGTACTCCTCGAGTTGCCGCGGTGACAGCGTATCGTTATCGCGCCGGTCTAAAAACTGGTCGAACTCTCGGCTAAACTCGGTCAATTGATCTAGGCGCGATTGCTCCGCGGCTTCATTCTGCCGCGCATCACGCAGGCGATTCGCCGCGGCGTCCACTTTACCTTTTGCCACTAAACCCACGCTATCGAGACGATGTTTACGCATGCGGATCAGCTCGCTGAGACTCTGGATGGGTCAAACTGAGCAGTGCAGAGAGGCTGTCTGCCATTGAAATAGCGGAGCCAATTGGCTGACGCAGCAATTCCATAATCTGAGGATAGGCCGCAATGGCTGCGTCAATACGGGGGTCACTACCCCGTTGGTAAGCCCCTATTGTGATGAGGTCGCGGTTAGCATGATAGGTCGCTATGTGCTCTTTGATGACCTGAAGGCCGGCGTAATGACTGTCGTCAACCAATGACACCATCGCACGACTGATCGAGGCGCTCACATCAATAGCAGGGAAAACGCCCTCATCGGCTAATTTTCGAGATAGCACAATGTGCCCATCGAGAATGGCGCGCGAGGCGTCCGCGATGGGGTCATCAAGATCATCTCCCTCTACCAGCACGGTGTAGATCGCAGTGATAGAACCATGTTGATTATTACCCGCCCGCTCAACCAGGCGCGGCAGAAGTGAAAATACCGACGGGGTATAGCCTCTCGAGACGGGCGGTTCCCCGGCTGCCAAGCCAATTTCGCGCTGGGCCTGAGCGAACCGTGTCAGGGAATCCATGAGCAGCAGGACATTCATGCCCTGATCTCTAAAATATTCGGCGATGGCTGTGGCCCGCCACGCACCGTTGACGCGCATTAGTGGAGACTGATCGGCAGGCGTCGCGACAATAATTGCTCGCTTCAAACCCTCGGGGCCCAGTGTCTCATCGACAAAATCCCTGACCTCACGCCCTCGTTCACCCACGAGTGCTACGACAATAATGTCGGCTTGGGTGTTTCTCGTGAGCATACCGAGCAAGGTGCTTTTCCCCACACCTGAACCCGCAAAAAGTCCCAACCGCTGGCCTTTACCTAAGGTGGTAAGGGCATTAATGGCCCGCACCCCCACGTCCAAAGGCTCGCTGATCGCTCGGCGCTCCAGAGGGTTAAGTGCCTCGCCCTTCAATGCAGTGCGCTTCAGCGACACAATATCTCCGGCGCCATCAATAAACCGGCCCGCACCATCGAGTACTCGGCCCAGCATCTCTTTGCCAACCGATACCGCGTGGTCTTCTTCGATCGGCACCACGGCCGCACCAATCGCCAATCCATCCACGCTGGACTCGGGCATCAGCACCAGACGGCCATCGGAAAAACCCACGATCTCTGCCACAATCTCTTTGTGCGGGGCCAGCTTGATGAGGCAGCGGCCACCGATCGCACCGGTACATCCCGCCGCTTCAATTTTTAGGCCGATCATTCTGACCACTCTGCCGGCCACCGTTGGTTTTAGCGTGTCGGCAGAGATCTCAGCCGCGCCTAACCGATGGGCGAGACGCTCATCTCGCGCCGTGATCATTGATGAGGCAGCTTCCATGTCACACCTCCTCTGGCTCCGCCGATAACTCGGCCAATTCCAACCCCAGCGCCTCGCGAATCGCGACGATCAATCGTCCCTCTATGCTGGCATCAATAATGGAGTCTGCCACCTGCAGGCGGCAACCACCCGGCATGAGGTCATCGTCCACCGCTACGGACCATAGCTGGCTCGGTATCAGGTCGGGCGCGACCTTTTCAAGGGCCGCCAAATCCTGTGAATTGACGCTTATTTCAATCGGTTGGCTGGCACCCTTCACCACTTCCAAAGCCTTTGACAGTGCCGTTTCAATCGCCGATGGCTCGGTTCGCAACTCGCGCTCGAGTACCGCACTGGCCAATCGTGAGATGAGCAGACATTGCTCACGAAACAACCTCTCCTCTTGTTTTTCAAAAGGCTCCGCCATCGCGCTCCACAAGCGCTCTAGGCTCTCGGTGATCGCCTGAGCCTCGGCAAGGCCCTCTGCGTGGCCACTTTGAAAGCCCTCGTCATAACCTTTCTGACGCGCTGCATCCAAAGTTTCCCGGATACTGGAAGCCGTTACGAACTCGGTCTCGCCCAAATGCGGGGGAGACCAAGACCCTGTCGCAGCAGTCTCAGCTGACGAGGTCGTCATTTTTCCTTCCCAGCATAATCTCGCCGTCTTCCGCTAACTGTTTAGCCACCACTAGAATCTTCTTTTGGGCCTCGGTCATTTCCGCTAATTTCACCGGTCCCTTTGCTTCCATATCCTCCACCAGCATATCCGCCGCACGGCTCGACATGTTGTCTAAAAACTTGTCCATTAACTCAGGCTCCGAACCCTTCAGCGCGATCATCAGATCATCGGTGCTGATCTCTCGAATCAGGCGCTGCATGCTGCGGTCGTCGACATTGGACAAATGCTCGAAGACCAGCATCAAATCACTCACCTCCTCACCGAGCGCCTCGTCGTCAGACTTCAGCGCGTCCAGCATTTCGCCCTCAAGCTTGGCATCAATCGTGTTGAGGATATCCGCCGCGGTTTTTGCACCATGGACGTCACGGGCAATGGCTTTGGGCGCCGCTCCAATGTGATGTTCTAACACCTTATCCAGCTCTTCCATGGCCGAGGGATCCAGTTTTTCGAGCCGGGCAACTCGGTACATAATGTCTTTTCGTAAATCCTGGTCAAGCAACGGCAATACCTGCCCTGCTAGCACGTCCTCCAGAAGCGTCAAAATCATCGCACCGATTTGCGGGTGTTCTTGCCTAATGATGTTGGCTACGGAAATTGCGGGCATCCAGCGCAGGGCATCCATACCTTTTGTCGGCTTGTCTCCTGGCATGACTTTAAACAGGACATTGCGCGCTTTCTCTTCGCCCAGCGCTTCCAGCATGACGCGCTCAGTAAAACCGGATGCGCCGACGCCAATCGGGTTAACGTTACCCAGCTCATCATGAAAAGAGCTCAGGACCTCAGCTACCTGTTCATCCGATACCCCCGACAGAGACGCCATCGCTTTGCCGACGCGCTCCACCTCGGAGGGCTCCATATGCTTCATCAACTCGGCAGCCAAAGACTCACCCAGACCCAGCATTAAAATGGCCGCGCGCTGGCTACCCGTGATGTTAAGTTCTTTTTCAGCCATCGGCGGCCACCCAGTTCTTCATCACCGAGGCCACCCGCGCCGGCTCGCCACCGGCTGCCTGCCTCGCCATACTGAGGGACTGCAGGTAATTAGCACCCTGATTCATATTCTGCGGAAGCCCTACGGGATCCCCAGCGGCCAACATCAATGGGTTACCGTCTTGGCCTTCAGGCCCAGCCAACTGATTTTGTCCTAAATTACGCGCGGGTGGGATAGGCACCGCCGCGAAGCGAATCAGTGGTCTCAGCACAACAAATACCAGTGCCAGCAGCACGCTTAATGCCAGTAAGCCCTTTCCAACCTGCCAAACCCAGTCCTGCTCCAAAAACCCTGGCTCGGGCAAGGGCTCGGGGACCGGTGGCCGCGTAAATTCTGCATTCATAATACTCAGCGTATCGCCCCGGTCTGTCGAGAAGCCAATCGCCTCGGACACCAACGTGCGAATCTCCTCAATTTGCGCCTGCTCTAGCGGTGCGCGCGTCACCTGACCATCTTCGCCCACGTTCTCCTCGTAATCGAGCAGCACAGCAACCGAAAGCCGCCGCACTGATCCGGGCGTTTCTTGGATGTGACTGATGGTTTTATCCATCTCGTAATTGCGCGTCGTGCGCGTGGTGCTGCGGGCAGGTGGCTGCTGCGCTACCTGCTCCCCCTCCACGGGATCTGCCTGTAATGCGGCGTTTGGTGGTGGCTCATTCAGCAACTCACCCGGCACACCGCCATCATTGGGCGTATTGGCGATTTCCTCTGAGAGCTGCTCACTGCGCACCACTGTGTCGGGCGCATAGACCTCGCTGGTCCGTTCGATACGCGTAAAATCCATATCCGCGTTAACCTGGGCGCGCACAGAGCCCGCCCCCAAAATAGGCTCCAGAATCATCACGATGCGATCGTTATAATTCTGCTCAAGCTGCTGTGTTAATCGGTAGTGCTCTTTTGATGACCCCATCGCTTCATCTTGACCCTGATCAGACAGCAACTTGCCCGCCTGGTCTACAACGGATACCTGTGAAGAATCGAGATTAGGCACACTGGAAGAGACCAAATGCACGATGCCCGCCAACTGACGATCACTGAGAATTCGGCCGGGATAAATATTCAGCATCACCGACGCGGCAGGCGCATTACCCTTTCGCAAAAACGGCGACTCTTTGGAAATGGCCAAGTGCACCCTCGCACTGCGGACACTGTCGAGCGCCGCCATCGTGCGAGCCAATTCAGCTTCGAGGGCGCGGTGATAACGTGCCTGTTCCATAAAGCTGGATAAGCCCAGCTCCTGTTCCTCGTACAAACTTTCAAAACCAATTCCATCGGCCTTTGGGAGCCCCTCGCTGGCTAGCAATAACCGCGCGCGATCCAGATCGCCCCGCGGCACGGCCACCATGGTGCCACCGGCATTGATCTCGTAATCGATACCATTACTTTCCAGCGTCGCAATCACGATGTTGGTATCGGCTGGATTCAACTGATTGAACAACGGCTTCATGCCCGGAGCACTCGCCCATTGAACGAGCCCTATCGCCAACGCCACGCTGGCCGCGAGCCCCACGAGCAACGCCAATTGCCGGACCGCTGGCTGCCGGGAGAACCCGCCAAAGCGATCCATCAATGTTTGATCTTCATCTGCCATTTCGATCTAGCTCCTTTGGCTCACACCGGCATATTCATGACTTCTTTATACGCAGACAACACTCGATTGCGTATTTCAGCCACAGCCTGGAATTGCAGACCCGCTTTCTGCGAGTTCACCATAACCTCTGCAAGTGATACAGAGGGGTCACCCATTTCAAAACTCGTTGTCATCGCTCTGGATTCTTGCATTGCCGCATTCACTTCACGAATCGAATCCTGCATCAGATTTGAGAAATTGCCCGGGGTTTCGGCCAGCTTCTCAGTAGACTGAGGGCTTGCCATCGCCTGCATGGTGCGCATCTGCGCCAGCACCTGATTAATCGCAACATCACTCATAATTCAAACTCCTCTCAGGCGGGCAACGCCACGCCACACTCTCGTAGTCTCGCCAATTTATAACGCAAAGTGCGCGGGCTAATGCCCAGACGCTCCGCCGCTTCTTTTTTCTTGCCACCAGAGGCCTCTAACGCCTCACAAATGAGCTCGTGCTCACGCTGCTTCAAGTCTCCGTCGAGTCTCGCTTGAGGGTCCTCAACTTGCGCCTCGGCATGAGCGGGCTCAACACTGAGTAGCGGCTCTGTAATCACAACGTCTTCTTCTCGCACTAACCCATCGGGTTGACTCAGAATGACAGCACGTTGAATACAGTTCTCGAGCTCGCGCACGTTGCCCTGCCAGGTCGCGCGGCGAATTTTTTCAGCCGCAGGAATGTCGAGTTTCAGGGGTCTGTCAGCCGGCTGATACTTACTTAAAAACAGCTCCGCCAGGGGCAAAATATCGGCACGACGCTCCCTGAGCGGTGCCAAATGCAGCGGAAACACATTAAGACGGTAGTACAGGTCCTCCCGAAAGCGACCCTCTGCAACCTCTTCAATCGCAGTCCAACATTGTCGTGGCAATCACGCGGACATCCAAATCAATGACTTTATCGCCACCCAACCGCTCAAGTTCCCGCTCCTGTAAGACACGCAGCAACTTCGCCTGCAATGCTAGGGGCATCTCGGACACTTCATCGAGCAAGATCGTGCCGCCATTGGCCTGCTCAAACTTACCCGCACGAGCCTGATGTGCGCCGGTGTAGGCGCCCTTCTCGTAACCAAAGAGCATCGATTCGAGCATGTTTTCGGGGATAGCGGCACAGTTCACGGCGACAAACGGCTGGTCGACCCGTGTCGAGTGGCTGTGCAAATACTGGGCCAGCACCTCTTTTCCACAACCGGACTCGCCGGATATCAGAATACTCGCGTCGTTAGACGCCACCTTTTGCGCAAGCGCATAGACCTTTGCCGTCTCAGGGTCTGCCATAATCACATCGCTGGCCTGCGCTTTGCGGAGCGGCTCCATACGAGACACCATATCAAGCAGTACTTCAGCCTCAAATGGCTTCAACAAATAGTCTGTCGCCCCCTCACGCATTGCATCGACAGCACCTTCAACTGATCCGTGCGCCGTAATGATCACAAAAGGCAACTCGGGATTGGTGACCCGGACTTTGCGCAGTAATTCTCGGCCGTCCATGTGGTCCATTTGTACATCGCTGATCACCATATCAACGCCGTGATTGGAGAGTTTGCCTAATGCATCCACACCACTGCTGGCCTCCACCGCTTCGTAGCCACCAAATTTAATCGTGTCACACAAGCGCCTGCCGCAACGTCGCATCGTCTTCCACGACCAAAACCTTTGCTGGTTGGTTCATCAAACGTCTCCCTTACTCACTCTGTGCCAACATCGGCAAACTCATGAAAAACTCCGCACCACCGGCGGGGTGATTGCGTGCGCTGATATCGCCGCCGTGCTGATTCACGGTCATCGCGACAACCGCGAGACCTAAGCCCGTGCCCGCAGCACGGGTCGTATAAAACGGGTCAAAAATATGCGGCAGGTGCGTCTCATCAATACCAGGACCCTGATCACGGACCCGGATCTGAATCCGGCGCGCATCAATCGCATTCACTGAAATCTGAATCTCGGGTGCCTCGCCCGAGGCCTGAATGGCATTGCAAACGAGGTTGCTCAGTGCGCCCACTAGGTCTTCTCGTTTACCCCTAATGCGAACACTGCGATCGATTGGTGTGATCATCAGCTGCTGGGCGTCCAGGCCATGGCCGTTCCGTATCAGCGCCTCTAGATCCAGCAATACATCTTGTAGAAACAGGGGCTCGAGTTCTCTCGACTCCCCCCGGATAAAGCCCAGCATGCTGTCGATGGTGCCTTCGACATGCTGGAGGGACGTGCTCAAATTTTTGCAAATGCCTTCGCGCCGCTGCGCAGCAATGTCATCACGCGCGAGCTGTGCCAAATAGAGTGAGGTGGAGGCGATGGGGGTCCGAATCTGGTGCGCCAAACGCGCTGCCATCTCGCCCATTGCCATCAGCCGTTTCTTTTGGCTCTCGAGCTGCTGAGATTCATGCAGCGCCGTGGTGTCAGTAATCAGAATCAAGCGCTCACCGGAGCTGCCGAGCGGTTGAACAGAAACCGAAACATGCCGGCGCCCGCCCCCCTCTGCACAGGAAAAACGCAGATTGACCGACCGTTCCTCTACTGTCGGCCACAACTCGCCAATGAGCGGCTCACCGACCAATTCGATCGCGCGCGGGTTCGCATCGCGAATCACACCCTGACGATCCACGAGCAGAATACCGCCCGGCAACGCCTGGACTAAAGCGGATAGTCGCTGAAAGATTGACTCTTTATCCGCCAACTCTCGAACTAATTGGGTGCGGCTCTGATGCAACTCTGTTGTCAGGTGTTGCACCCGCTCCGCCAAGTCGACGTAACTGGTGTTGAGCTCTTGTGTGGCGCGATCGAGCGCGGAGTCTAACTCCGGCACTGACTGCGATATCTGCTGAGCGGTCTGCATACGGTTCTTGCCCGATCTGCGATGAATTCAGATAAAGCTTCGCAAGAACCGTGCCGATTTTTTATTTTTATTTAAATCAATAGCTTATGTCTAGCATAAACGCAGAGCGTCAAATTTACGTCAACCGCCTAAGAGGGACTATTCAGAGCGCTCCAGGCCCTGCTTGCGCATCTTCTCGACGAGCGTCGTGCGCTGCAGGTTCAAGAGTTTGGCAGCCTTTGCAACCACCCCTCCGGAAAGATCCAAAGCCTGAACAATGAGCACGCGCTCCATCTCGGAGAGGCAAGTCTTGAGATCAATCCCTTCCTCCGTCAGACCCGGCAACACAAATTCTGCGCTGTCATTGACCGAGGGCTCGTCGTCGCTAAACAGAAAATCGGGCACACGAGGCTCATCGGTGATGGCTGATTGTGACGCCCCATTTCGCCACCGATCAGGCAGCTGACTCACACTCACCTGCTCGTCGGGATGCAGAATGGTCAATCGCTCCATTAAATTGGACAGCTCTCTGGCATTACCCGGCCATGCATATTGCCGTAACACGTCAAAACAGGCGCTCGAGACCCGGGTGCTAGTGCCCCGTTGCTTATTGAAACCCTCTAAAAACCGCTCGCCAATCACCTGAACATCGTCGGGACGCTCTCTTAAAGGCGGTATCTCGATAGGAAATACGTTGAGTCGATAATAGAGATCCGCGCGAAATTTTCCCTCCTGCGCGTGCGCTTCAAGATTCTGGTGGGTGGCTGCAATAATCCGCACGTCGCAACGCTGTGTCTTGTTACTCCCCACCCTCTCAAAGGTGCGCTCCTGCAGCACACGCAAGAGTTTGACCTGCATGCCTTGCGGCATATCGCCAATCTCATCCAAAAAGAGGGTGCCAGCGGCAGCCTGCTCAAACCGGCCTACTCTGGCACTGACAGCGCCAGTAAAGGCGCCTTTTTCATGCCCGAACAGCTCTGACTCTAACAACTCACCTGGAATCGCGCCGCAGTTCACCGCGACAAATGGCCCAGCCCCTCTCTCGGATTGATTATGTATCCCGCGGGCGACCACCTCTTTACCGGTGCCCGATTCACCGGTTATCAGCACTGATGAGTCGGTAGGCGCCACGCTCTTGACCAGCTCTCTCACCTGCGCGATCGCGCGGCTTAGGCCTACCAATTCTCGCAACTGAGCCATACGCTGACGTGACCTAACTGCCTAGTCCGCGACTGACACCCGGGTCTGGCCAAGTCACTAGCTCAGAATTTTGAAACATAAACGGTCCCGGATTTTTGGTTAAAAAAGTGAAGGACCGCCCTCACAAGCGGCCATTACGCCCGTACCTTTGCACGTCAGATAAAATGCGTCAACTTTTTGACGACCCAGCCGGCACGGCGGGCGCAGTTGATAAGCACTGCTGAGCCGGCGGGGCACAGCACGGAGATGCGGACCGATTGTCGGGGGGCGATTCCCGCCGGAGCTGGCTCATAGGGTCTTAGCGCACCAAATGTATACTCTGATACTCGACCACTGCCTCGAGGGTGCGGGCTTGAGCACTCCCCTCTTCGCGAACCACGTCACGAGCCACCTGCAACCGACTCATGAGCTCCTCGTTGAGATGTAAAATGACAGCGAGCGCCTCGGCAACTAACTCTCCCTGATCCTCCCCCACGGGAATCTCAAAGCAGCGCTTAAGATCCTCTCGGCGCAGGACCTCAAGGTCCGCCACCGCGTCCCAAGCCTCATCCTCAGCCAGCGCAAGCATATTGCGCGTGGTCTTGATTACGGTCGCGAGCAAGCGCGTCTGGCCGATGGTCAGAGCGGGTATGATTGTATTCATAGCAAAGCCTTTTCAGAAACCAAAACTCACTCGCTGACGCGGTGAAGTTCTGGCGGCACCTGGCTCCAAGCTGCCTTGATTTCCTTCACGAGATCAGCCACCTCCGTCAGCATTTTGACATCCTTAGTCGCGTTGGCCTCCAAGAGCCTACGCGTCATGTAGTCATAGAGTCCACTGAGATTGCCGGCAAGCTCCCCGCCTTGCTCATGGTCGAGGGTCACGCGGAGGCTATCAAGGATAGCAATTGCCTTGCCTATTGCCTCACCCTTAGTTGCAACCTCGCCGGCTGCCAAGCCGTCGCCGGCTTGCTCGATTCGCTCAATTGCGCCTCTGGCCTCAGCAATCCTCTCGAGAGCCCCGTCGAACAACAGGGCCACCAGCTGATGAGGGCTGGCCTCGTCGATTATTGCGGCTTGAGTTTTTGTCGCCTTGTAGGCTGCTAGTGCTGTGCTTGCATTCATTTTTCATCGCTCCAAATCTAATTACTTTTTGCTTGCCCCGGGCACGGGAATATTTTTCATTTGCTGTGTCAGGAAAGTACCGGTGTTAGTGAGATCGGCGAGCAGGGCGTCAAGCGTACCAAACTGGAGTTCGGTAACGCTTCTCTATCGCTTCCAACCGGCGCTCCATCTGGGCTTTGTCAGTCGTCAGCTCCTCGGCTCGCGAGTTCAGGTTCGTGATGCGTAAGTCGAGGGCGTTATCGTCCTTGACCACGCTCTCGAGTAGCTCCGAGAACTGATTCGCCACTCCATTGGATAACACAATCGTGCCACCGGCCGTGCTCGACACATTAATTGCCATTCCAGCGGCATTACTGCCAACCGCGCCGGACAACACGTTGCCCGCGGCAACGCCGCGACCCCATCGATTGTGCCTACGAGGTCGGTACCGTTAGTCGTTGAGAGAACCCAAGCCAACTGTTGCCAGAGCGTGGTGTCACTGCCAACATTTGCCATCACGACGGTAGAGGTGGACTTCCTAACTTGTTTGAGCGGACCTCGATATCGTCACCCGAAACGCTAACTGTGACTGCCTTACCAGCGGCGCGGAGGGTCGTATCGGCATTGATTTTCGTTTGCAACTCAGTGGCCAGCGCAGACAAATTTGCATAAGCGCCACTCGCGAGTGTGATCGTGCCGCTGGCAGTCCCATCCACGCTGACGGACAACTCGTTGGAAGAACCACCCACAGTCTTTGGGAAACCAGCAGAGGCCACAGTGGCACTGACCTTTCCCGCTGTCGCGAGGGAGGACACAGCCACGGCGTAAGTACCGTCCGGGACATTATCTGTAAAGCTCGCCGGCCTTAAACCACTGCCGCCGGAAGGCTTAGCAAATCTGGCGAGGACGGCAGTGACATCGTCAAAGTTATTTTTGAGTGCGCTGGAGAGAACTTTATCGTTAACTGCTAACTTTCCCTTACTGGATAGCGCCACGCCGATCTCAGCCATACGGCTGTAAGCGCCAACGTATCCCTCCGCTGCGGCACTGAGCGTGGTCCGAAGCTGACCGGTAATCGTTCTGGTAGTGAAGTCTCCCAGCAGCGGGCCTTTAACACCAGCGGTCGCATCAAAAGCCGTGAGGGCATCAGCTTTGGTCACAAAGTCGTTGTAACCCTTCACGAAACTGTTAATCGCAGCCTTGACGCCAGCTGTATTGTCCGAAACAGAGACCGTTGCGGGAGCAGTAGTGGTGGCCAATAGGTTTATGGTCAAACCGTTTATCGCAGAGGTCACTGAGTTTGTCGCACTGGTCACCGAAAGCCCGTTGATCTTGAATGCCGCGTCAGAGCCAGCAGTGGTTTGGTGGGCGTTTGACGTTCCAGCCGAGGCGTTAAATGCCAACCTGGATAAGCCGTTACCATCAGTGTTGTTGCTGTCGCCAGAATCAGTCACGGATATCTGTATGCTGCTCTCTGCACCAGAAGCGGTGCTGGATAACAACAGTCGGTAAGCAGATCCTTGATTAACGATAGCCGCTGAGACGCCGATGTCAGCCTCATTGATGGCGTCTCTGAGCCCGGCCAATGTGTTGTTTGTTCCATCAATCGTTACTGCGCTTGAAGCCACCCCTGCTTTTGCCACAAAACTGTCATAGGCATCGCTCGTGTTATCACTGGCATGCGCCGTGTATCCCGTTGTCCCGAAGGTAAAGGTCAGCGTTCCTGTTCCAACCGTTTCGGTAAGGGATGAGAATTGGTTACGAATGGCTACGGAGTGAGTGGTAGCCAAGCCGCTCACCTCAACATTGTAAGAACCTAGCGCTGCGGCATCAGTGGCCGATACGCTTACCTTAGTGGAGTCAGAACTCGTTGCGTTTCGTTTTGAATACGTTGCGGCACTACTGACTGAACTTGCACTTGTCTTTAAGTCAGATAAAGCACTTTTCAAGGAGCCTAGAGCGGATATGTCAGTGGTCAGACTGCGCTCTGTCCTGAAGATGCGTTGCTCAATCGGCATGCGCTCCGCCGAAACCAGTTGCGTGACCAGTCCCTCGATATCAAGGCCAGAGCCCAAGCCTGTTGCTGATATCGCCATCAAATTGCTCCCTCTTCAAGCTAGACTATTTGTTGGGAGCACTCGGCAGACATATTTTTGAAGCACAAGCACACCACTACCCCTAGAATAGAAGCAATATGCATGCCAGAAAAACTTGCTTAAGTTAGAGCTAGGCCAGGGTCTCTAGCAACAGGCCCCTGGCTCCTTCCTCGCCCATGAGTTCCAGGTTCGCGAATTGGTCCTGAATGGCAGCAGCAATTCTAAGGACCTCCTCCGAGGGGATTTGGCGAACTACCTCATCGGTAGTGGAGTTTTGGACCTTAACGATAAAATCCCCCGAGCGCTCATCGACGCTAATGGCCAGCGAACGGCCAAGCGATTCTCCGTAGGAAACGATTTTCTGAACCGCTTGCGCCACTGACTCAGCATCTATAACCGAGTCCACGCCCTGAACAGCATCTTGCGGCTGTATTCTGCCGTCGAAGGATACGTCTTGCCGCACGGGCGCCCCACTTGCCGCCTTTCTCATTTCGACACTGGGATTCGTCTCAGGTGCCGCCATCCTAACCTGGCTTAACATACTTAAACCATCAGACTTCATTACCTAACCCTCCATACATGAAGGATACCGCTCTTCATTGCCCTCAAAACGAGGAAAAGCCGGAAGGGTAATCCCTCCCGGCTACGGCGCAAACTGCCGCCGCTGACTTTCATGTTACTGTAACAGCGAAAGCACATTCTGCGGAGCCGCATTGGCCTGAGCTAATACCGCAATACCGGCCTGCTGCAGGATCTGGCCACGTGTCAAGGTCGCAGTTTCCTGAGCGAAGTCGGCGTCTACAATCCGACTTCGAGCTGCAGACTGGTTGTCAGACGCGACCTGCAGACCAGATACGATCGAATCGAATCGGTTCTGCGTCGCACCAAGGTCCGCTCTGGTGCTAGAAATGGTCGCAATAGCCGCGTCAATGACCTGAATGGCGGTGTTCGCTGTCGCCACCGTGTTGATCGACATCGTGGAGACCTTGTCAGCCGACTGGGCAACCGTACCCGTCTGAGCTGCGCCAGCGCCGACATCAGCCAACATCGCGCCAGGGTCTGAGCTGGACGATGATACCGTAAAGGCTGTAGTCGTTGGCTCGTTGGTGGTGAAATTGATGTCACCAGATACAACGGTCGCCTCGTTGGCTGCGTTCAATTCCTTGCCCGTCAAAGTGCCGTCCCCAGATATGGTTCCGTCTGCCTGCATTGCCTCGACGAACAAGTCGTCGGTATTGTCACTTTGAGCTTCAATCTTGATTACGACGTCCGCACCAGTGGAATCTGTTATCGTAGCTCCATTCGCGTCAGACGTAACCGACAGGCCAGCAAGAGCCGACTTAGACGCGATCACTGCGAGCCTTAAGATGTCAGCGCCAAATACGGTATCGCTTAGCGCCCGCAGTCAACGGCGCCAATACGACGTGCCATTGACCGAAATGGTAAAGGCATCGATGGTCAGCAGCAGGAGCTATGGCGGTGCCCTTCGAGACAGGCGCGCCGCCGTGGTGGTCGCAGTAGCGGTCAAGCCGACTCACGTCTGGCCGTAATCCGCGAGGCTAGTCGCCTGCCGAAGTCTCACCGGCGACGGCGGTCACAGTAGGTCGCCGTGAGCATGTGCCGCCGGTGGGAGTCACAGAAAAACGACAGGACTTCCGCGAGACGGTCACTGAGCACCGTCCGTTGCCGCCGCAACGATGGCCGCGATCGAAGGTGGCACCAACAGCTACCAGCATTGGCACCACGCCTAACGCGTCCGACTTCGCGCTGGCAATGGTGACACCAACGGTCTCATTGGCCTGCGCCCCGACCTGGAACTGCTTGTTACTGAAGTTGCCGTCGAGCAGCTTGAGGCCGTTGAACGAGGTCGTCGTAGCGATACGGTCAATTTCCGCCACGAGCTGAGTCAACCTCAGCCTGCAGCGCGGCGCGGTCGGTACGAGCTGTTGGTGGCGTTGGCAGACTGCACCGCCAGCTCACGAGCCCGCTGCAGGAGATCCGTAGTGCCGGCGAGCGCGCTTTCGGCGGTCTGCGACAGCGAGATCGCGTCGTTAGCGTTACGGACAGCCTGGTTCAGGCCCTTAATCTGTGAGCTAAAACGCTCCGAAATCGCAAGGCCGGCAGCGTCATCCTTTCGCGCCGTTAATACGGAGACCCGATGAAAGCCGCGACAAAGCGGTCTGCACATCGCCCTGCGAGCTGTTCAACGCTCGCTGAGCGGCCAACGATGGCATGTTTGTATTGATTACCTGTCCCATGACTAAGCTCCTTTGAGTAGATTTCCCATGGACAAACTTCATGGTGAGTTAGCTCCGGATGACCATCTTCAGTTAGATTCTGGTGGACAAGCGGCGTGTTACACCTTTAATAGCGCCTGTTGGTCTACCATTTAAGTTTTTTTCTTAAAAAATTAAATTGATCAGCATTTGGGCCACTGACCCCGGCCCACCCCTTGCGGTTACGGGGCAAAAAAGCATTTCCGAGACAAGTACAGCCAATGAGACGCAACGGATACCTCCCATTGAAATCGAAGCCGCTGCCGTATTTGTCGCCACACGGATCGAAAACGAGGGATGTGGCATACGAAAAAGAGCTGTACGGCCAGAAACAGCGGTCGCTAGTGGAATGACGAGGGCTTGGACGGCGCGTTGGCCCAGAAAAAGAAGAAGTCTAGAATGAAGAGGCGCAAGAAACGCGGCGAAACATAGTGGATAAGGTCAGTGAGCGCAGCGGCCAATACCAAGCTGCTAACGACCCAGCACTCTGCGCAGAAACTACAGGTAGTTAAACAGACTCATAGTTTGGGTCTTGGCAAACGTCTGCTGTGCCGCCTGCAACGCCAGCATCTGGATATTGAGCCGGCTAATGGCCTCGGCGTAGTCGAGGTCCTGCAGTCCCGAGAGCGTCTCCTTCAACTGATAGTTAAACGCCTCGTTGGTGTCCGTTTGCATCTCGGTGCGCCGCAGCCGCGTGCCGACTTCCGACTGAACAGTAAGCACCTTCTCCAGCGCATTATCTAAGTTGCTCAAAGCCCGCGATGCCTCATTGTGGACGCGTGTTGCGCTGGCGGTCGTATCAGATGCGCTCGCAAAAATACTTTCTATGTCCTTAATCGTCGTGAATATATCCTGACGCGGAACCGAGGTAACGGTGAAACTATCGCCGTGTACAGGAATACCCTTTAACCGAATTTCGCCATTGGCGAAGGCAATCGCGCCGTTTTCGGTGTAGTTACCGGTGGCTACCTGTCCAGAGGTATCACCAGTCACTGTGTAAGTGATTGGGTCATTTGCATTGGCCTTAATGAAGGCCAGAGTGTAAGTGTCAGGCACGTAATTAGCCGCAGCGGACGTAGTAGTAACGACAGCTGTGCCCGCATTGTTTGCCGCGCTTCGATAATCAAAGCTGCCATTACCTGCGGTGGCAGACATAAAGACTTCGCTACCTGGGTTGCTCGACGCTATTTGCACATCGGCGCTGACCTGCATAAACCTCTGCCCGTCATCACCGTTATAGGCCGCACCGCCAGTGGTCTTGCTGAAAGGCTGCACACCCGACTGAAACCCCCCGAAAATATATTCCCCCGAGGCGTCCTGAGTGTTTCCCCTGGCTATGAGTGACTCCAAAATCGCAGACAGCTCCACCGCAATCGAGCCTCTGTCAGACGCAGTCATCGTCGCGTTATTGCCCTGAATGGTGAGCTCTCGAGCTCGCTGCAAGTCGTTGATCACACCACTGAGGGCGCCCTCCTCTAGGCCTAAATTGCTTTGCACCGTCCCAGTATTACGCTGATAAGCGTCAATCCGAGCTAATTGTGACGTGATATCCAGCGTGCGCGCAGCACCCGCCGGATCCTCGCTGGCGTTCATAATCCGCTTACCAGACGCAAGCTGCTCCTGTGTCTTGGTCACGTCTGCCTGCCTGTCCAGCAGGTTGTTCACGCCCTGGTTAAAAATTTGTACCGTAGACATTCTCATGGCTTAACCCTCTCTCACCGCTGAGTCGCCATCAGCATGGCCTGGAACACGGTATCGGCAATCGACACCAACTGTGCCGCGGCCTGCAGCGCCTGCTGATAGCGCTGTTGATGAATTGCCTCTTCCTCAAGGTTCACACCCTGAAGATTATCCCGGGCCGTTGTCGCCTGCTCCAACAACACCTTCTCTGCATTCGCGGTGGACTGCGCCTTTCGGGACTTCACGGCAACGTTGGTCACAAGTGAGCTGTATTCATCACTGAAGGTCCGCTCACCCTCCACGTACTTACTGGTCGCAAGCCCCCCCATCAACAACATATTGCGGTTGTCACCTGAGGCTGCCGTGTTATTCGCAATTATCGTAATGACATCGTCGTCATCGACCGGTGTGCCCGACAAGGTAAAGGTCAGCCCGCCGATCGTCCGGCTCACTCCTGCCGAAGCGTCATTCGCCGGTGTGATAGGCCAGGTTGGTGCTGGCACCCCCGGTCACGTCGTACCGATTCTGTGCGCCGAGTTGAACGTCGAGTACCAAGGCATTGGCGAGGGGCAATGTGGGAGCAACAGTCGTCGAGGTCACCGTCATATTCGGTGCAGAACGTGCCGATACGCCTCTATTGGTGAGGGACTCGCTGCTTCTGACTGGCATGGCTGCCGCAATTTTCTCTGGATCGGTCAAAACAACATCGAAAGTTGAAGCCCCGTTGCCGACTAGGTCAATTAAATAAGAGTCGCCAGCGGCGGCGGTGCCGCTTGCAACCGTCACTTTGAAACCATGAACCGTTGCCGGGGGGCTAATTGCCTGGCTTGCTAATGTTGTGAGATTTTGTAACGCCCAGTTCGTGCCGTCATACGCAAGTCCGTAACGGTCCCCAGTTAAAGCGCTCGCATCCTCGATCGTGGCAGTGATGACTGCGCTGCCGGTATTGGCTGATGCCGCCGTGACTGCGGGCGTGGTGCTCGAAAAGAGCGCGGTACCTGCCGCACCATTGCGTCGCGCCTGGCATTGCGCATTGAAACTCGCGCTGACTCAGCAGCCACGAGCCCTAACTGAGCTTGCGCAGGGTCGAGGCTATTGACCCTAAAATCAATCAGTCCACCCAACTCACCCCCCGTTATGAGGGAACTAATGTCGGCATTAGCGCTTTTACCCGCCACTGCCATGGCCTTGGGGTTGGTGGTGGATACAAAAGTCGTCAGTGAATGGGCGGTAAATTGACTGACCAGCGGTTGCCCACCACCCATCGTCACGTCAAAAACCCCGTTTCCATTCTCCCGAATGGTGTAGCCAACCAGTTTCGAGAGGCCGGCCAGATTGCGATCTCGCTCATCCAAAAGATCCGGCGCCGCCTGTCACCGCGATGCGTTGAAAAGAGGTCGCAATTTTGAACATGGTGCTAAGGGTCGCAATGTTAGTGCCGAGAGTCCATTGATCTCGGCGACAACCGTCCCCGTTCGCAGGTTAATCTCGCTGCTCAACGCCCCTATGCGCCCGTCGATGAACTGAAAGCGATCCGCTCAGCGTTTGCGCCTCACCCAACAGCACCTGCCGTTCAGGGAGCGTTGAAGGGTTATTAGCAACATCTTGTACCGCAGAAAAAAAGTTATCCAGCACGCCGGCAGCGCTCGTCGCGGGGTCCGTGAGCAATGTGTTCAACCGCGAGGCCAGATCACTGGTGGTGGTGGCCTCAAACCGGCCTGCCGTTCGCTCTTGAACTTCTCGGCTTAAATAAAAATCATAGTTTCTCTCGACGCTCGAGATCTTGACGCCGTAGCCCGGTTGCTCATCGAAGCTGGCTATTTGCCGGCTGTAGCCTTCCGTGTTGACGTTGGCGATGTTATTGCCCGTGATAGAAATTGCCTTCTGCAGGGATTCCAGCGCGGAATAACCGATGCCTAAGGGGTTAGCCATCTCAGTATCGCTCGATCAGCAACGCGTTGCTTGATGTCGGGCCATTAGGCGCGTCACGCTGATCCAAGGTTTCAGCGGCTGCGTCACGGTAAAGGCTAAACGCCTTTCGCTCCTGCGCGGAGAGCGCTTTACCGGGATTAGCAGGTTCCAGCGGGTTGCAGTGGCAAGCCTTGGGAGGCAAGCGATGTCTGATTGCTTTCCGAGGCGTCAACGATGCTCTGAGCCCGAGACAACTGGGTAATCATGGCATCAGCAAGACCGATACCCCCGTCAGATGCCATGTCCAAAGCCAGCTGCTGATCAGCCATTTGCTCGTAAGTCTCAAGCTGATGGCTGTCAAAGAGGCCACCCTCTTCAACCGCATCACGCATGGATTTGAGCATCATCTGGATGAAAAGCGCCTCGAATTGCTGCGCAACCTCATCAACCGCATCGCTGGGGTTAGACTGCGCACGCGTGCGAAGGTCCGCGAGGGCCCCCATGTCGTTGTAAACCGTTTGCGCTGTGCTCGGATCAATCATAACGGCGACTCAAATCACAATCAGCCGAGCGCTCATAGCGCCCGCTTGTTGTAGTGCCTCGAGTACAGCAATCACGTCACCTGGCGCCGCACCAACCTGATTCACCGCATCGACCAGTTCCTGCAGGCTGACTCCCGGGCTCAGCACAAACATCCGTGCGTCTCCCTCCTCGATGTCCACCTCAGACCCTGGCGTCACGACGGTCTGGCCACCACCGGCAAAGGCTCCCGGTTGACTGACGCGAAAATCCTCTGTGATCCGAACGGTTAGGTTGCCGTGAGCAACAGCCGCTTCTTTAAGGCGCACGTCACTCCCAATCACGATGGTGCCGCTGCGCGAGTTCACCACTATTTTGGCCGAAGCCGCAGCGGGATCGACTGCCAGATTTTCAAGAATCGATAAAAATTCCACCTTGGCGGATGCCGAGGTAGGCGCCCGCACATCAACCGAGACCGCATCGACGGGGCTCGCAATACC
>CAJJBO010000008.1 GCA_905182485.1 uncultured Luminiphilus sp. | reverse complement strand
CAGAAAGGAGAGTTGAGACTATATCGCATCATCAATGCTTGCCGGTCACCCTGTCGCAATCGGCCTGACGCCAGCTTCTTCGCTACACTGCGCGATGCGCCATCACCGAAGAACAGGCTAAAGCCCCTCGGCATTTTTCAAGAGAAGGGTTCTATTCGAATCTCACTTACCCTGATATGACGACCAATAAGCCGATACCGATTGGTAGATACCGCAGAAAATCCTGCCGCACTTTATGTCGCCATTATCACCGGCATGAAACATAGCTGGCGTGAACTGGAGGGCACTGGAGTGAGTGGTGGCGAGACATCACTGTCTCTGAATCCCAGCGAAGGGCACCTCGCACCGCTAATAGGTGAAATGCCCCACCGTCCAAAAGCGCGCCTAGACACTTGCTCACGTTAGTTCCGCGCAAACTGGCACGGAAAAAAGTAGACTGATAGGCAGATTAAGTCGTGGGGTCGGGAGACAGCATATGAACGCCGAACAGCCACTCAACCAACAGGGCCAAAAGGCCTATAGTGGCACCATCAAGAATTTCTCTAAAGAGCGCTACATCAGCAGCGAGTGGTCCACTCTCGAGTGGAAGGCGGTGTGGGCCAAAAGCTGGATCGCCGCCGTACATGTTTCAGACCTCAGGGAGCCCGGCGATTACGTGGTCTTCGACCTCGGCCCAGAGAGCGTGTTGCTTACCTGCAACGCTCAAGGGAACGTACAGGCTTTTTACAACGTCTGTCAGCACCGTGGCGTGCGTCTGGTCACTGATCACACGGGCAATACCGAGAACTTTCGCTGCCCTTATCACAGCTGGCGCTATGACACCGACGGTGACTTGATCTATGCCCCCCATCAGGACGGGTTCCAGAAGGGATTGCCGACTCAGACCCTCTGCCTGCCAGCTGTGCGCTGCGACAAATCACTGGGGTTTTACTGGATTAACCTCGACCCTGACGCCGAGCCGCTAGACGCCTTTTTAAAAGAGATGGTCTCGATTATGGGACACTACGAGTTCGAAAACCTGACACTGGTGCAGGATCAAACCGTCTCCATCAACTGTAACTGGAAGGCTGTGGTTGATAACTTTAGCGAGCTTTACCACGTGCACTACCTGCACCCCCAGCACCGACGCTTTGTCGATTGCACCGAGTCGCTAAGCGAGTGCTACGAGGGGGGCCATACGCGGGTCTGGGTGCCCGGCGCCAAGACCGACTCTCTGTTTTCAACACCCGATAAACCGACCGATCTGCTCGCGATGCAGTTGCAAGCCTTCGGTCTAGACGCTAAGCAATACCAAGGCAAGGTGGATGAGATCCAAGCAGCGATCCGGGCTGCCAAACGGGCCTTAGAAGAAAAAGAGCCCTATTACGGCAACTTCTCAGACGAAGAACTGACCGACGTCATTCAAACCAATGTCTTTCCCAATGCCATTCTCACCTACCAGCCCGAGATGCTATGGCTACTGAGGCTGCGTCCCCATGCCACCGACCCCAACCAGTGCTATCTCGACAAACTCTCTTTTGAGCGCTCTCCGCGAGACGCAGCGCAACGCCTGACCGAGGGCACCGATAGTCCAAAAGGCCAGCGCAGCAGGAACACCGGCAATAGCCGGCGTCCCGAGCGAGAATGCTTTGATTACTCCGACGTACTCACGGGTAAAGCGACCATGACCGATACCATTGACCAGGACCTGTCGCTGCTCGCTCACGCCCAAAAGGGGATGCACTCAGAGGGCTTTCAAGGCCCGTGGCTGAATGAAATCGAATGTCGGGTGAGCCATTTCCACGAGCACCTCGACACTCTCATCCGTCACTCCGAAAACTAGAAGAGAGACATGCACGCTATCACGCTACAACAGGGACTCTTGTTCTCACTGATTGGCACCCTCTTTATTTTTTTAATTTGGGGGCGCTATCGCTACGACCTTGTGGCCTTTGGTGCTTTGTTAATTGCCTATCTTATGGGCGCCGTTTCAGTTGACGAGGCCTTCTCGGGATTCGGCCATCCTGCGGTCATTATCATTGCACTGGTACTGATCATCAGTCGGGGGCTCTATCTATCAGGCGCCATTGAATTCATGGCCAGCGCCTTACTCGACAGTACCCGAAGTATTGGCCGGCACATCTCCGTGATGGCTGGGGTCTCAGCCGCGCTCTCAGCCATCATGAACAACGTCGCCGCACTTGCCTTACTGATGCCTATCGATCTGCAGGCAGCCGATAAAGCCGAGCGCAGTCCGAGACTGACCCTCATGCCACTGTCTTTTGCTTCGATCTTGGGGGGCATGATTACGCTAATCGGCACTCCTCCTAATATTGTGATTGCCACCTTTCGCCAAGAAGCGCTCGGCGAACCTTATACGATGTTTGATTTTGCGCCCGTCGGTTTAGTGGTCGCTTTGGTCGGCATCGCTTACGTGGCGCTGATCGGTTGGCGGCTTATTCCCCATGAGGGCAATAACACGCAACGCCCCTCAGCCGCTGAGGAACTCGAGCGCTATCTGGTGGAACTCAGAGTCCCGACTGACGCAAAGGTCGTCGATCAGCGACTGCGTGAACTGGATAAAGAAGCTGACGAGTGTGGCGTCCAGATTTTGGGACTGATCCGCGGCGGTAATCGCCTACCGGGTATGGCGGCACATGAAATGCTCGTGGCAGAGGATCGTATTGTGGTCGAGGGTGGCCCTGATGCCATCGATACCTTTTCGGGTGCAGTGGGTCTCAGCTATGCCGATTCAGATCGACCCTCTAAAGCGTTATCAGGTACGACGGTCATGCGCGAAGTCGCGGTGCCAGAAGCGGCTCGACTGGTAGGCCGGTCGGCGTCGTCACTGCGCCTCCGATACGGCAGAGGCGTCATCTTGCTCGGTATCGCTCGCGGTGGTCGTAAGCTGCGCGACCGGCTCCGTGAAACAAAAATTGAAGCCGGAGATTTACTACTCCTACTGGGTCCTGAGGACACACTCGACGACGTCATCGAATGGCTCGGCTGCTTGCCACTGGCGCCCCGTGGCCTGGACGTCATCCAGCGCGATAAAGCGTGGCAAGCGATCCTGATTTTCGCCGGCGCGATCGGGTTGGCCAGTCTCGAATTACTGTACTTACCGATGGCGCTTGGCTGCGTTGTGGTGCTCTACGTGGTACTCGATATCGTTCCACTGTCGCAGGTCTACGAGTCAATCGAATGGCCAGTGATCGTTCTGCTCGGCGCGATGATTCCTATTAGCGTTGCTCTCGAAGCCAGTGGCGGCACCCAATTGCTCGCGGATCTTTTTTTAGCCGGCACGGCAGGCTGGCCTGTCATGCTCATTCTCGCGGCTTTGATGCTCGTCACTATGACGCTGTCTGATGTCCTCAATAATGTCGCAACCGCTTTAATTGCGGCACCGATCGCATTGGACGTTGCCCAACAATTAGGCGTCAGCCCCGACCCATTCCTGATGGCAGTTGCGGTAGCCGCCTCTTGCGCGTTTCTCACCCCCATTGGCCATAAAAACAATACGCTCATCATGGGGCCTGGCGGATACCAGTTTGGCGATTATTGGCGCATGGGCCTGCCACTTGAGCTATTGGTGGTGGCTACGTCGCTTCCCATGATTCTCCTCGTCTGGCCACTTTGATCACAGCCGATCCGATTGCGAACGCTACTGAGCCTTTGGGGGACTTGCAGCGCGCCCTTTGATTTTAGCGCGCCCTTTATAGGAGCGGCGTCAGCGCGTACAATGCGGCTTCTTTTTTAGGACCACTCCCCATGAGCGAGCAAAAAGCCACTAACGTCCACTGGCACGATGGCGAAATCAATCGACCCGATCGTGCTCAATTACTGGGCCATGGTGGTGCCACGTTGTGGTTTACCGGACTGAGCGGCTCGGGTAAAAGCACCATCGCCGTCGCACTGGAGCAAGCACTCTATCGGCGCGGCGTTCTAGTCTACCGCCTTGATGGCGATAACATTCGGCTGGGTATCAACAAAAACCTCGGTTTCAGCGCCGAGGATCGTGCTGAAAATATCCGGCGGGTTGGCGAGGTGTCTAAGTTGTTTGTGGATGCTGGCACCATCGTGCTCAGTAGCTTTATCAGCCCATATTTACTCGACAGGCAGCTAGTGCGCGAGATGCATGAGGCCGATGACATGCCTTTTGTCGAAGTCTTTGTGGACTGCAGTCTCGCCGCAGCAGAAGAGCGCGACCCAAAAGGCCTCTACAAAAAAGCACGTGCGGGCGAAATCAAGAACTTCACTGGCATCGACGACCCCTACGAAGCACCTGAGGCACCCGAAGTGCATTTGCACACCGATCAGCAGTCGCTCGAAGAGGAAGTCAACATTCTGATGGGTTTACTCGAAACGCGAGAATTGATCCCCACCGCACAATAAATTTTAAGTGGTTGGGCATTCCCCACCACTGATCCCCACCACTGATTCCCCACCGCTGAATGAGACGAGAGATGATATGGCTTTGATTTCACCCCATGGCGCAGACACGCTTCGCCCGGTAATCGTTGATGCGGCCCGGCGCGCAAAGCTCGAAAGCGAAGCGGAGACCCTGCCCACGATGATGGCGAGCTCGGCTGCCGCTGCCAATGCAGTGATGATGGCGGCGGGATACTTCACCCCCCTGACCGGCTACATGAATCGGGCTGACGTCCTATCAGTAGCAAAAAACATGACCACATCCGAGGGTCTTTTTTGGCCCGTTCCGGTAATGAACCTCGCCGAGGGCGCCACGGTAATAGCGGGCCAGCGCTTGGCGTTAACCGATCCCAATCGCGAAGGGCATCCGGTGTTGGCGATCATGACGGTCGACGCGGTTGAAACACTGTCCGATGACGATATGGCTGTCATCTTAGAGAATGTATTTAGAACGGATGACCCGGAGCATCCAGGCGTTGCCGCCATGACGGCACAGGGACGAACGCTAATATCAGGACCCATTGAGGTCCTCAACTTCTCTTACTTTGAGGAGGACTTTGCGGAGACCTTTCGCACGGCGATGAGCATCCGAGAGGAGATTACGGAGCGCGGCTGGGAGCGAGTGGTCGCCTTCCAGACACGCAACCCCATGCACCGCGCCCATGAGGAACTCTGTCGCATGGCGATGGAGGACCTCTCTGCAGATGGCGTTTTGATCCATATGCTGCTCGGCAAGTACACCGGTCGGATGCAACGTTCGCGATGCCTCGATCCGCAAGATGGTGGACTTATACTTTCCGGCCAATACCGTCATGGTGACCGGTTATGGCTTTGACATGCTCTATGCGGGGCCTCGTGAAGCGGTATTACATGCCGTATTCCGTCAAAATATAGGATGCACCCACCTGATCGTCGGACGAGATCATGCGGGTGTCGGTAGCTACTACGGGGGTTTTGACGCCCAAACGATCTTCGACGAGGACGTACCCGAGGGTGCTCTGGCACTGGATATTTACCGTGCCGACCACACCGCCTTCAGTAAAAAACTCGATCGGGTGGTGATGATGCGGGACGCTCCCGATCACAGCCCCGAGGATTTTGTCCTGTTATCAGGGACTAAAGTGCGTGAGATGCTCGGTCAAGGCATTGCACCGCCTCCCGAGTTTTCCCGACCAGAAGTGGCCGAAATCCTCATGGCTTACTACCAAGAGCTGGATGGTCATTCGGCAGCCTAGTGGTATGCCCCCACGTTGAGCCCACACTGTGGGCGCTCTCCGTGTTGGTGCACTGTCGCAGACTTTGGTTGTCTTCGCTCTGATTGGTCGTGCACTGCTTGACTGCACGCTGGCTCCCTTTGCTCTTGCTGACTGTGCTCTTGCTGACTGTGCCCTGACCTGCCTCGCGCATCCCTACTGCGCACCGGGTTAACGCCGGTGGCTTCGCTGGGTACACGCTCACCCATTTTGTGCTCAGTAAATCGCGTCACTTGAGAGCTGCCGCACGCTCTGCTTCTTGTTGGCGCGTCGGGTCAAAGCTTTGGCGCGTCTCGACAATGCGTTGGCGCCAATCGCGCGCATAATCTGTACATCAATGCATTGCAATGCGCTGACAGGCTCTGCAGACCCAGCACCCATTACGGTTCATTGATGGTTTCATAAGTGACTCCTTTTTGCCCCGCTTGCGGGGCTTTTTTTAACCCTTGTTAGGCTGTATGCAAGGAGTAGCAATGGACAAAGCAACTTACTTTCAGTCCATATACGAAGCACAGTTTGCGCTCGGCAAAAAAATGGGCGCCGCTGTGAGTGCGCAAATCCTCGCTCTGGAAGCGTTTATTCAGCGCAGCGCTCACTGGCATTTTCGATGGTGGCCCATTGTGGGCATCACACCCAACGCCTGGTCAATGCTGCAACAACGTGCCGTGGAAAGATCTGGCCCGGGTATCATCAATAATCGCGGCTTGATCCGGGCATACCGCTATAACCGCGAGGCGCGCAGCCGAATGCTCTTTGAACGGAATGCTCCTCTGCCCGAAGCGTGGCATTTTTATGAGTCACGTGAAGCCACGATATTGGCGCTCACCGAGGAACGAGAAAAGATCACCGACACAAAATGGTTGACGCTCGACCCGCATATCTTGGGACAGCAGAGTAACGCCGTGCCGACCATCACGCGAAAGCGCTATACCGCGATGCAATTAGCGCTGCGACGAGAAGCGGCGTGAATTGGCGACCGGGCCGACGACGATAGCCCTCAGCGCCAGGATTGTCTCCTAGGCCCACACTACTGACTGAAGCTCTAACTCTTTTTGTTTGTTTTTTGCTTTATGCGCTAAAAAAATAGACTACCGGTGGTACCTTAAGCTCATAAGCAGTGACTAGAACCCGACTGGCCTTGCGAGAAATCTAAAAACCTGCCGTCCTCATACGAAGATCAAGCACTGGAGCTAAACCCGATGACCCTACAAAAAAAACTTCACCGAAGCGGACCCTATGCCGATCTCTTCAGTCAGGGCGTTCAAGTGGGCAACACCCTCTATCTAGCCGGTCAGGTGGGCATGGATGACAGCGGCTCAAGCCCTGAGGACCTGTTATCGCAAATGAAACTCGCTTATCAGAACGTGGCGTCTGTTCTCGCAGAATTCGGGGCTGACATGGATAACATCGTCGATGAAACCTGGTTCGTAACCGACGTCAATGACTGTATGGCTCAGGTCGAAGCATTGTTTACCGAGCGACACATGATCTACGGCAAGGCGCCTGAAGTCAGCCAGACCCTAGTACAAATTGGGGCGCTAGTGGATCCGGCGCTAAAAATCGAAATCAAATGCATCGCCGTGCTCAGCTAAACAGGATTAACCTACATGCCCGAAATCAAGCACTTTGCCATGGGTGCCGACGCACACACCATTGTGAATGCCATCAAAGAAGATGGCGCAATCATCCTCGACAACGTCATCAGCACGGAGTTCATCGCCGCACTGAGGGAGGAGACAAACCCTTACATGGAGGGGTCCAATCTCGGCGTTGACGATTTTGCCGGTTTTAAAACGACGCGCACCGGTGGCCTGATGGTGCGCTCAGCAAAATGTCGCGAACTGATCGCTCACCAAGATATCCTCGCGGCATCTGAGCTGTTTTTGAAGCCCTATTGCCAGAGGATGCAACTGCATCTGACACAGATCATCCGCATCAGCCCTGGTGAAACTGCGCAACCGATCCATCGCGATCGCTGGGCGTGGGGTAAGCACCTTGCGCACGTCGAACCCCAGTTCAATACCATTTGGGCGATTACCGATTTCACCTCTGAGAACGGTGCGACTCAGGTTGTGCCGGGCAGCACCCAGTGGTCTGACGATGTGCACATCAGCCCGGATCAGATCGCGACGGCAGAAATGAAAGCCGGCTCTGTACTCCTTTACTCAGGATCAGTTTTTCATGGTGGTGGCGAAAACCGCAGCAAACACGATCGTATCGGTATCAATATTACCTATACGTTAGGTTGGCTGCGGCAGGAGGAAAACCAATACCTGACGTGCCCTCCAGAGATCGCTAAAGATCTGGACCAACCGCTTCAAGAATTAATCGGTTACTCGATGGGCCAATACGCCCTGGGTTACTTCACCCCCCCGGGTCAACCGGGTGAACACCCTGAAATCGTGCCCCCTCAATATGCGCTTGGGCATCACATTGAGGCAAGCATGCTGGGCACTTCGGATGAATTGGACGCACTGCAGGCGGAAATTGGCACACCGTCAGACTGAATGCCATCGTTTACCGCTGATCAGTTACACTCGAGGGTTCTTCTAGCACTGAGCATCCTATGGACTGTCCGGTCAGCACCTACTCCTTTTTCGAAAGGCTTATAGAATGCGGTCTGTATGGCTTTAGCGCTCTGCAAATCCTGATGCTGATGGTCCTTGGGTTAATCGGTGCGACCTACGCCCTTTGGGAACATCACAAGCAATTGCAGGCAGAGCGCGACGAAAAAACGGATCGGTTCTGAGCGATCTCAGCCGGCTCCTAAATAGGCCCAGCAGGCCTCAAACGCCTCTGCCAGCGGCGCTTCGCCACAACCCGCCACTGCCTTAACGCCTCCGCACACAACGCAAAAAAAATCCGGCCAGAGCCGGATCGATCACTTTGATTCATGACGCTGGCTTACTGCATGGTCAACACGTGTGAGGAGAGGTCATCTGCAGAACCGCAGGTGGCTTCCATCACAGCAAACTGGGCCTGCCATTCTTTATCGGCGGCCTGCCATGCCAGAGCATCATTCATTGACTCAGTAGAACCATGCACATCGACAGACACCACTGCCCCGTCTTCATGGAGTGCGGGCGCCGCAGAGTAGGGGTAAGGCGAGGCATCGCGCTCATAAGCAATCAGCGCTTTCACGAGCGACAGTCCAGCATCAGCGTCTGCACAGGGCCAGTGATACACGACCATTACTTGGCCCGGTTGCGCGGCAAGCATCATATGATTGCCCTTTTCATGGTGACCGGCACTTGCGAAACCGGGTATCAACAGGGTTGCGATCAGTAATGTAGCGGTTTTAATCAGTGTCATAACATCTCTCCGTTATTCAGTCGTGGGTTTCTATCGTTGAGCGCAAACTGCTGCTTAGCGCGGGTCCTGATACTCGTAATAGCCGTCGGTTGGGATCATAACGTGTGCGCCTAGCGTTCCGGGGAACATGACATAGGGCGCGCCGCTGTTAAAATCATCCGTCATGCCATCGAGGGAAGAGGGATCCTTGGGTAACAACATGAGGTGAGGGCCCGACTCGATCCACTGGGAGGGGTCCTTGGCATCGGCAAAATCCAGCACACCCGCGGTCGTATTATCCTCCCCAACGTCACCATGGAGCATCCACATAAACGCATCACGCTCAAGCTCAGGATCTCTCCCTGCCATGAAGTCACTCATCCATTTCAACCCCACGTCGTCGGTACAGACGGGCATTGCCTGATGCGCGCTGCTCCAACCTCCTTTGGGGGCTGGCCGCGGATTCCCCACCATACAGGTCCAGCCGTTCGACCCCTCACGCAATACCGTACCATCCAGTCCCAGCACCGCAGCATTCGTGCCCAGTGGTGCCGGCGCTGCAGAAGAATAGGCCCAGATCTGCCATTCGGCGCCATCGTGCGGCCCCGCAGGCTCACCGGCTTGCGCCGTCAGCGTCAGGGCAGCCAACACTGCCCCACTAATAAAACCTTTCATAATATCCTCCTTTCACCCGTCTTTTTGTTGCGTCTGCGCGGCGGCCCGTTACCGACGCCCTGGCAGAACCGTCAAAGTTGAATCAGCCTAGGGGAAAAAACGCGTCGACACAAAATTAAGCGTCACTGCAGACTCACGCAAATCTTGCCAAAGTGCTGCTGTGATTCCTGATAACGAAAGGCCTCTGCCAGCTCCGGTAATGCAAAGGTTTTATCAATGACCGGTTGCAGGTTATTGGCCTCGACAGCGGCAATCATGTTGATATGGTCCGCCCGACTGCCGACGGTGATACCGCTCAAGCGGCCATTTTTCCTCATTAACTCGCCGGTGGGCATCTCACCGGCCCAGCCGGTGAGCACGCCAATGAGACTGATGCAGCCATCGATCGCCAAAGCATTAATAGATTGAGGCAAGTTGCCCGGGCCCCCGACTTCGACCACTAAATCCACGCCACATCCGCCCGTGAATTCAAACGCCTGCTCACCCCAGTTGGCGTGCTCTCGATAATTGATGAGGTGTTCCGCACCCAGCGCGCCCAACCGCTCAAGCTTGGCATCGGATGACGACGTGGCAATCACACGGCAACCCATCATTCGGGCAAATTGCAGTGCCGCCACCGACACACCACCACTCCCCTGCACTAACACCCAATCGCCGGGCTTGAGATCTGTCTCGACCACCAGTGCTCGCCACGCGGTTAACCCCGCGCAGGTGAGGGTTGCCGCTGCCGCAAAATCGAGATGAATGGGCATTCGACTAAAGGCAGAAGCCGGCATGGTGACGCTTTGCGCCGCGAAGCCATCAACATGATCACCCGGAACACCCAGCAAGCAAGGCAGGCTGGGGCGGCCCGATGGCCAATGAGGAAAAAAGTAACTCAGCACCCGATCGCCCACCGCATAATCAGAGACGCCATCACCCACTGCCGTTACAACACCCGAGCCATCGGACATCGGAATACGACCATCCGCTGCGGGAATCATTCCGATCACCACCGCATAATCGTGGAAGTTCAATGAGGTGGCCTTGACCTCGACCTGCACTTCGCCGAGGCCAGGCGCTCGGGGCGTGATCTCATTGAGCTTTAGTTGGTCAAGCCCCCCCGGGGCAGAAAGCTGCATTGCTTGCATAAGCACTCCTATTGCTTCGTCATATCAATCAAAAATAACTATCGCGCTTTATCGCGACGTATCCTGCGTATCGCGGCAATCTGTCATCGCCGCAGCGGATAGGTCGCTCACTTATTCAGCGGCGCGACACCGTGTCTCTGCTAAGCTACACCCAATACAACCTTCAACCAAGCCATGACCAACAACCGGATCATGTCACAGAGCGACCAATTTATAACGCCATCGAGCTGAGAACAGTCATGACCAAACTAGCACAACTGCGCACCATGACCACCGTCGTTGCCGACACCGGCGACTTCGCGACACTGGCCAACCTCAAACCGACCGATGCCACGACGAACCCCTCACTGTTGTTAAAAGCTGCTTCACTGGCAGAGTTCAGAGAATCGATCATCCAACTGCAAACCGGTTCTCTGCCTATCGATGATCGTGTCGACCAGTTTGCGGTGGCGGTGGGCTCAGAGATCAATCGACTGATACCAGGCGTGATCAGTACAGAAGTGGACGCGCGACTCTCCTTCGATACAGACGCGACCATCGCCAAAGCTGAGAAACTCATCGAACTCTATGACAAGGCCGACATTAGCGCCGATCGAGTACTGATTAAAGTCGCTGCAACCTGGGAGGGTATCCGAGCGGCTGAAGCGCTGGAGCAACGAGGTATTCAATGCAACGCCACGCTCATCTTCAGTTTCGAGCAGGCCTGCGCCTGTGCAGATGCGGGCGTCTTTCTGATCTCACCGTTTGTGGGGCGGATTACCGATTGGTACACCGCACACACTGACTTGGTCGTAGCAGATCCGCTGCAAGACCCTGGCGTACAATCTGTCACGCGAATCTACAACCACTTTAAAACACACCACTACGAGACCGTTGTGATGGGCGCCAGCTTCCGAAATACAGGTCAAGTAGAAGCCCTAGCGGGCTGTGACCGGCTAACGATCAGTCCCACTCTACTGAGCGAGCTAGCGGCTGACGACGGTACGCTGCCCCGTCAGTTGCAGGACACCGGTACACACCTGCCGCGACCAGAGCGACTCAGTCACAGTGCGTTTCTCTTCGCCAATAGCCAAGATGCCATGGCGTGTGACAAGTTAAGCGATGGGATCAGACGGTTCGTAGCCGATCAAGAACAGCTTGAGGCGCTGCTGGCCGGTTAGCAGGGCAAATGACCGAGCCCTGCGATGAGGGCTTCGAATCAGAAGAGTGGGACGACACCAGCACACCGTGACGACCGCCCATTGAGCCGGTGACGAGACTCATCACACGCATCACATCGCAGCCTCGTCCCAGTGCATCGCAGCGTGCCCTGCCTCACTCCAGAATGGCGGGTAATTCTTTTGCGAGGGCCATTCGTTGTTTGACTGCCTGGCCAGTGAGCGCAAAGCCCAGCAGATCGCCCTCACTGGAACGAAAGAGCGCTTTGATATCGGGCGCGTCACCCTCAAAAGACCACTCTCCCTCGGCATCGCGCTCCGGCGGCGACACCACAATCGGGCACGCCGGCGTTTTAATGGCCACCGGCATAGCCGGGTAACTGACCTGCGTGGGTTCTCCTGCCAAGGTGGCCGCGAGAGCCCGCGCCGCCGCCATCAACGGTGCTACGTAGACGAGAACGTGTCCGGCCACCTCCGCGCAATCCCCCATGGCGTAAACATGTGGCGCACTCGTCTGTAACAGACGATCTGTCACGATGCCGCGCTGAGTCTGCAGGCCAGCCTCGTTAGCCAATGCTGTGCGAGGCCGCACGCCAACAGCGCAGAGCACCGCGTCCGCCTCAATCGTCTCTCCATTATTGAGGGATACGACGTAACCTGTCTCGCTCCGGTTCACTTCGGTTGCCAGTGGCCCAAAATGAAACGTGGCGCCCTTTTCTTCCAATGCTGCTTGCACCGCCCGCCCTGATGGCTCGGGCAACAAGGTCGGCAAACACCAGCCCATGGGATCCACAGCTTCCACGGAAAAACCGCCATTGAGGAGGTCATTCGCAAATTCACAACCGATCAAACCCGCACCAATGATGGCAATCTTTTTAGCGCCTCGAGACGCCAGTAAATCCTGAAAACGCCGATAGTCGTCAAGATCGTTGACACCCAAGACTTGATCCGCAGCATCGCCCCCGATGGGCGGGCGGATTAATTCAGCACCCAGCGCCAGCACGAGCTCCGAATAACCCACTGATTCACCATTACCGAGCTGAACGGTTTGGGCATCGGTATCGATTTTGGTGATTTGTGTTCGCGTGCGCACCGTCACCGACAATTGCTCAGCGAGCTCGGGAGCCGTTTGCGCCGTAAGCTTATCTGCCGAGAGATCCTTGGTGTAGCCGGTGGAGATCATTGGCTTTGAGTAGCCCTCACCGCCATCAGACGTCAGGACTGTAATCGCAACCGCCTCATCTTTGCGGCGCAACTCGCGCACCAAGCCGTAGCCCGCCAGCCCCGATCCGATGACAACAACGTGGCGGCCTTGCGCTTCACTCTGACCATCAGTGCTGGCATCAGTGTCTTCTGACACGTCATCTTCGGAACCGGGAATCAGCTCGAAATCATCTTTGCCTACACCGCAGTCAGGGCAGGTCCAGTCGTCAGGTACGTCTTGCCATTTTGTACCGGGTGCGATGCCGTCATCGGGCCACCCCTCTTTCTCATCGTAAATCAGTCCGCAGACGATGCATTCCCATCGAGCCATGTGCGCTTTTCCTATTCTATTCGTCTCTCGACAATCGGTGCGCGGGCAGATCCCGCGCCGAGCACGATTGTCACATTTACCTTACAAATGCGGCGTTTCCTGCTCGCATTGCCGCATTGATCACACCGCGGCCGCTAGGTGTGTGGCTTGGTTGATGGCTGTTTTAGCATCCAATTCCACTGCCTCAAACGCACCTCCAATCAGATCGGCCGACACCCCTTTTGTCATCAAATCATCGTATAAGCCGCGCTCAGGGACTTGACCCGCGCAGATAATAACCGTGTCTACCTCAAACGTCTTCGGTTGCCCCCCGATCAAGACATGCAGGCCAACGTCATCAATGCGCACATACTCGACCGCATTGACCATATTAACGCCACGACGGCTCAGCAAGATACGTTTGGTCCATCCCGTTGTTTTACCCAGCCCACGGCCGACGGGGGTGTCCTTGCGTTGCATCAACCACACCTCACGATCTGACTTGATGACAACGGGCTCAACGCCGGTGACACCGCCACGAGGGTGATTGTCGAAATCCACACCCCACTCTTGCGCGAACAGCTCGATATCTAGTGCCGACGATTTGCCCTGATGCGTAATCAGCTCAGTCACGTCAAAGCCAATCCCGCCGGCACCAATCACCGCCACTTTTTGACCAATCGGCTTGTTACCTCGAATCGCATCAATATAGCCCACGACCTTCTCATGATCGATACCGGGGATATCGGGGGCGCGAGGGCTAATCCCTGTTGCCACAACCACATGATCAAAACCGGCATCGGCCAGCGCTTGTGCATCCACCTTCTCGCCCAAGCGCATTGTCACTTGGTGCTTAGTCATCATGGCGCGGTAATAGCGAATCGTTTCGTGAAATTCCTCTTTGCCTGGTACTTGCTTCGCTAGGTTAAACTGCCCACCAATCTCATTGGCGGCATCATATAGCGTCACCGCATGACCACGTTCAGCAGCAACCGTCGCATAAGCGAGGCCTGCCGGTCCCGCCCCCACTACTGCAATTTTTTTCGGTTGCTCCGTGGGGCCCCAATTCAGCACCGTCTCGTGACAGGCTCGCGGGTTAACCAGACAAGAAGTGGTCTTTCCAGCAAAGGCGTGATCGAGGCAGGCTTGATTACAGGCAATGCAGGTGTTGATTTCTTCGGTGCGACCTTCTGCAGCCTTTTTGACTAACTCAGCATCCGCCAACATAGGGCGCGCCATCGAGACTAAGTCGGCGTCACCATCGGCGAGCACCGCTTCGGCGACATCGGGCATATTGATTCGGTTTGAGGTGATGACGGGGACCGAGACCTCGCCTCGGACTCGCTTAGTCACGCCAGTAAACGCGCGCCGCGGCACCATCGTCGCAATCGTGGGAACCTGCGCTTCGTGCCAAACGAAGTGGGTCGATAATATTGGCGCCGGCTTTTTCAATCGCTTTGCCTAATTGCACTACTTCGTCCCATGACATGCCGCCTTGCAGCATATCCATGGCGGCGATACGGAAGATCACAATAAATTCTTCGCCCACGGCCTCGCGAACACGGCGCACCACTTCTACTGGAAAGCGCATGCGGTTTTCATAGCAGCCGCCCCAACGGTCGTTCCCGTTGATTGGTCTTTTCAACCAAGAACGTACTCAGCAGATAGCCCGCCGAGCCAATAATTTCTACGCCGTCATAACCTGACTGCTGAGCCAGCGTCGCGCAATAAGCATGGTCAGCAATCTGCTTCTCGATACCCTCTTCATCCAGCTCCGCCGGCGAAAAAGCACCGATACGAGATCGGACCGGCGAAGGCGCCACCGCGCCCTCGTTGTATGCCAGTGCCCCCATATGGAGTATCTGCAAGCAAATCTTGCAGTCGGGTGCGGCTTCATGGACTGCGTCGGTCACCATACGATGGCCTGCTGCTTCCTCCTGGTTATTGAGCTTTGAGGCAGAGACCAGTGGGTTACCCTGATCATCAGTGACCACCATACCCCCTTCTTCATTCGGCGAAATGCCACCAGTGATAATCATGCCGACGTCCCCCGCCGCTCGCTCGGCATAAAAAGCCGCCATCCGCTCAAAACCGTCGGGCAATTCCTCCAATCCCGTATGCATCGACCCCATAATGCAGCGGTTGCGGAGTTGGGTATGCCCTAGGTCTAGCGGAGAAAACAAATGGGGGTACTGCGCGTGTCCGGGTAAATCAATTTTGG
The DNA here is from genome assembly GCA_905182485.1 of uncultured Luminiphilus sp. GTDB lineage: Bacteria > Pseudomonadota > Gammaproteobacteria > Pseudomonadales > Halieaceae > Luminiphilus. The sequence continues at coordinate 27,481 of CAJJBO010000008.1, read as the reverse complement.
CATTCATTAAGACAACTCATTTTGGGTGGCAACTGAATAGAAGGCGCAAGATAGCGCAGCCTGAGCAGTGAAAACAGTAGTTTGATGGGGTTTTACCTATGCCAATCCAGCCGCGCAGCCTTGTGAGATGCCACTCCAAGGCAGACGGCTTCCGCCCTAATCTGTTAGCGCGCGCCGCCTAGCAAGCGGATCTGCAGATTCCTGCCTTATTTCGTATGGCTTGTTAGACACAAATACAGTAAAACTAACAGCACATTAGCGGTATTACTCAGGACAATGGACAGAACAGTGCTACTGACATTGGGACGCTTTCCAAAGGCACTCACACTCGCCCGAGGACTGCATCGCCAAGGGGCTCGGGTTATTGTGGCGGACCCTCTGAAACGGCATATCTGCTCGGTCAGTCGCGCCGTCGCCAAAAGCTATCGGGTCACTGCGCCCAACGAGGATCTCCTTGCGTGGCAAACAGAGTTGCTCGCGATTATCGAAACCGAGCATGTGACCGATGTCATTCCCGTTTCGGAGGAAATTTGCCACGTTGGTAATCTCGCGACCCTGCTACCCGAAAAGGTCCGCTACGTCGGGCCATCAGCGCAATGGTTAGATCAATGGCATGACAAACTGGATTTTGTAGCTCATGCCATTAACCGAGGCGTCACAGCACCCTCGGTCTACGTGGCAACTGATCCTGATACCCGCGCACTGATCAGGCAAGCAGACTGTGTGCTCAAACCACGGAGAGGTTGCTCGGGTACTGAGGTCTCTTTTATCCGCCGCGGCAGCGCACTCCCCCCCGCGTCAGCCGACATGCTGCTGCAACGCAAGGTAGAGGGCAGTCACTTGTGCACCCTGAGCTGGGTAAAGGACGGCGTCGCACTCGAAACCGCCAGCTATCGCGGCACTACCTATAGCGGAACGGTGGCCGTCGGCTTTCAATCTGCAGCCACCCCTTTTTCTGTTCGGCAATGGATCGATCAGTTCCTCGCCAATACCAGCACAACCGGATTCATTAGCTTCGACTTTATTCTCGATCGCGCGGGTATTCCTTGGGGTATCGAGTGCAACCCAAGATTAAGTAGCGGCATTCACTTCATGGATGAAGCTTGGATAGGGGGCGCAGCACTGGATTTGCCGCAAGGCCCCGTGGCAATCAGCGCCGCAGGTAAGCGCGCTCAATGGGGCTATTCAACTTTAACAGAAGCCTATAAATATCTGTTTCGGCTGCGTATTACCGAGCTGATCCGTTGCCTCAGAGACTTTTTTCTATCGCGTGATGTGGTGTGGTCTTGGCGAGACCCTCTCCCCTTTTTACTGATGACGCCACTGAGCTGGGAGCTGATCTGGACCTCATTTAAAGAGCGGATTTCTTTGGGGGACGCCAGTCAACGTGATATTGCGTGGCACTGGTTTGAAACACGAGACGAGGCAGACCAAGGTGTCACAGCGAGCGGTGACCAACATCAACCGCTTAAGCTCCATTTGGATCGAAGGACAGGTCGCCCAATACCGTGTCCGACCCGGCGCCAATGTCCAGTTCCTTACTCGGCCAAGATCAGGACACTCTCAGTTTGTGCAAATCCAGCACCCACGCAGGTATGTGGTCCTTGCCCAAACGGGATGTAAGCACCTTGCACCAGCTCTTTTTCATGCTCGGGCAGAAACCGTTCAGGCCGGAAGGCATGAGGGTCAGCCCACCATTTGGCATGGCGATGCAGCGTCCAAGGCGCCACCATCACCAACGCACCTTTGCGCAATCGGCGGCCGCCAATGGTGGTCTCTCGCGTGGCCACTCGGGGCATAAAAGTGATCGGCGGGTACAACCGCAATGTTTCTTTGAAAAAGGCCTTGGTCAGAGGCAATTGTCGGGTGTGCTCGAAGGTCATTCGGCCCTCACCCACAACCTGCCCAATTTCGTCCCGCAAACGCTCTCTCCACTGCGGTTGATCGGCCAACACGTAAAAAGCCCAAGTCAGCACGCTGGCCGTTGTCTCGTGACCCGCCAAAAAAAACACACCCAATTGATCAATCAATTCCTTGCGAGAAAACGGCTCACCCGTGTCACGATCATGAGCGGCAATCACGCTGCTGGCGATGTCGTCAAAACCGCTGGGATCGTCGAGATGGGAGTCGACCAATACACCAAGATGATGTCGGATACGCTCGCAGGCATTGAGCACTTCGGGCGGTTGGGGGAACTCACTCCACGCCGGCTTGAAAATCAAGCGCAACACATCGACTTGAACCGCCGACTTTTCGAACAACGTAAAATCTTCGAACACATCAACCGCCACCCCCGACTGCAATGGCGTCGAGAAGACGGTCCGGCAAATAATGTCCGCTGTCAGATGACTCATGGCCAAGTCCAGCGAAAACACCTCTCCCGAGTTTGCCTTGTCGCGCAACGACATCAAGTGCTCATCCACTGCGGACTGCATCGCCGTGAAGGCGTGACTGATGCGCATATGAGAAAAGGCCGGATCGATCATCGCCCGCTGCCGCTTCCAGCGCGCTCCATCAGTGACAAAAATACTGTCGCCAATCAAGTGCTCCAGCGCGCTCACCATCAAATCACTTTTCGGGAAAACGCCTTCTGCATCGCGCATAATCTCGCGGACCGTATCGGGATCATTGAACAACACGGTGGAACGGCGCGAGTAGCCAAGGTTGCCAACATCAAAACGGTAAGCCGCAGCCGGCAGCAACTCAAGCAAATTGCCGTCCCCTTTCCACAGCACACGCGCCAGCGCCACAACAGACCAGAGCGACAGGGGCTTGGGGGGTATATACAAATTATCCGTTGCCATCACACACATCCCAGTTTCTCAGCACAGTATGGAGGGGGGGTGTAATGGTGTCGACCCACACGCTGTTTGAATGGCTAGTTGGATTACACATCCTCACCGGGGCTATTGGCCTGATTGTCATTTGGATCCCCATCGCGGGCCGAAAGGGCGGGCAGCTGCACCGCCGGGCGGGTACATTGTTTGTGCAAACCATGATCGTCACGGGCTTTACGGCAGTGGCTATTAGCCTGACGACCCTCTCAGACCCCATCGGTACGCATCCGCATCTTGCAAATCATCCGGTCTTTGCCGACCCAAGAGCCATCAGTAATATTTTTGGCTGGATGATGCTTTATCTCGCCACGCTAACAGTGAACCTTGCATGGCAAGGCTGGTTATGCCTTCGCAATAAACGCAATCATTTAGCCAATCGTGCCTGGCATAATCTGCTCTCACAGGTGCTACTAAGTGTTGCGTCTACCAACTGTTTTGTCCGCGGCGCCACCGAAACCGAGCCCATGATGATGGGTATTTCGATGGTGGGCTTTGCGACGGTTGCCACTAACTTATGGTTTATTTATAAGCCGCACCCGCTGCCCACTGACCGCATTAAAGAGCATATCAAGTGCTTGGTCGGGGCGGGTATTTCTGTCTACACCGCTTTCTTCGCCTTTGGTGCGGTTCGTTTATTACCAGAGCTCGCACTGCAACCCGGGCTGTGGGCGGTGCCATTAGTCGTCGGCTTAGCGTTAATTATTTATCACCAGAGAGCGGTCACGCGACCAGCCTCTCGCAAATGGAACATGGTGTGACCCAGCGGCATGTGATCATCATTGGTGCCGGTGCGGGGGGCTTATCAGCCAGCATCGACGTAGCGCTGGCTGGGGTGCGTGTCACCCTACTCGAGCGCGCTGCCACACCCGGCGGTAAGATGCATACCCGTGAGGTCGATGACGTTAGCGTTGACGGCGGCCCCACGGTACTCACCATGCGGTCGGTGTTTGAACAGCTCTTCGAGGATGCCGGCACCTCGCTCAGCGAGCGCCTCACGCTACTCGACAGCACTGTCATTGCGCGTCACGCTTGGACCGATGGCGGTCTGTTGGATCTATATCCAGACCGCGAACAGTCGCGACAGTCAATAGCGCAGTTCGCGGGCAGTGATAATGCAGCCGGCTTCGATCGCTTCTACGCGCAGAGTGAAAAGATTCATAACGCACTGTCTTCCACTTTCATGTCGGCAACTAAACCCAATCCACTGTCACTGGTTGGCCGCGTATTGCGTCAGCACCCCCCCAGCTCGTTACTCGCAGCGCGGCCATCACCCGATCTATGGCGCGCACTGGGCGGCTTTTTTTCAGACGAACGACTGCAACAATTATTCGGGCGCTACGCCACCTACGTAGGATCCTCGCCACTCAGTACACCGGCCACCTTAATGCTGATTGCGCATGTCGAATTAGACGGCGTTTGGTTAGTGGATGGCGGTATGCATCGGCTTGCCAAGGCAATGGCTGACCTAGGTCAGGAACTGGGCGTCGACCTGCACCTCAATACCCACGTGAATGAAGTCTTGGTGAAAAATAGAAAAGCGGTGGGCGTGCGATTAGACGATGGGACTGTCTTAACAGCTGACGCCGTGATCTTTAACGGCGACACGCAAGCCATTGCTACCGGTCAACTTGGAGAATCGGCTGCCTCTGCCGTCACGCTGCGGCCAAGCAACCAGCGCGCACTGTCTGCCTTCACCTGGTGCATCAAGGGTCAGTCGTCTGGCTTTGACCTCGATCACCACAACGTCTTTTTCGAATCGAACTACCCCAGCGAATTTAATACTATTTTTGAAGACGGTAACGTTCCCACGAAACCCACCGTTTATGTGTGTGCACAAGATCGTGGCCCTACTGGAAAACGTAATGCGGCAGAGCGACTACTCATGTTGGTTAATGCGCCTGCCAATGGGGACAAACAGACGTGGTCGACAGATGAGGTCAATCACATCCGAGACAACGCCCTCGCTGTACTCGACCGCTGCGGATTAACGCTCAGCTTTGGTGACGATGACTGTGTTGCGACCACGCCAACTGACTGGCATCGCCGCTTTCCCGGGAGTGGCGGCTCGCTCTATGGCGGCGCGTCGCATGGTATTTGGTCTAGCTTTACTCGGTCAGGTGCTCGCAGTCGTTTGAAAGGCCTCTATCTATCGGGCGGTAGTGTTCACCCTGGCCCTGGCGTGCCGATGGCCACACTCTCAGGCAGACTCGCGGCGCGCACTCTGCTCAGCGACATCATCCGATAGCGCCGCGTCTTGGGCCGACAGTCCCCAAAAATCATCCAGCGCTTTGATCGTGTCGGCGGGCAATTCCCAGTGGGGTAAACCCATGCTCGGGACAAGCCGTTTAATCGTCCATTGATCATTGGCATCGGCCAATTCAGATAGACGTTCAAAGCCAATATTGGGATCGTCGTCATAGAGCACCAAACACGGCAATGTTAGCCGACTATACAAGCGGGACATCGCCTGTTCAGTGAACAGCCTAAAAGTCAAAAACTTGAGGGGTACGAGATGAGCGCCAGGTTGCCGAGTTGTCTCCCATGCATACTGCACGAGATACTCAGGCGTTGGACCGACAAACGCCTTATTTAAAAACCAGCGGATACTCGCCTTAGTGGTTAAGGCCCGGAACAGCGACTTCCCCACCCAAGGCGAATTCAACACGCGATCAAGGCGGGAACCGCTCGGTAACGAGGGCGGACTCGCCGTTCCCATTCCTGTGGGCGAAATCAATGTCAGACTGCGAATGCGGGTGCCCTGATCCAAGATAGCGCGGGCCACAAACTCGCCCGTTAGCGAGAGCGCGACAACATCAGGGGGACTGTGAAACGCTTTCAGCCATTCTGCGATCCACTGCGCATACTGCACGCTCGAGTACGATACCGCGGGGCGATCAGAGAGGCCAAAACCCGGTAAATCGGGCGCCATCACCGGACGCTTATCGCGGTAATGCTCAAATAAAGGGCGAATTTCCATCGCACTAGGCGCCGCGTTGATACTGTGCAGCAGCACCAATGGAGTGCCTTCAGAGACCTCCCCTCGATACCCGCGCATTGTCACGTTTGCATCCAGTGAGACAGCGAATTGTTCCGCATCCAAGGCAGGCATGAGCGGCTTGGCCATGATATAACCATCACTGACAATTGAGAGCCAAATAGTATAAATTGCGGGACACTCGCCCGGATAGCTTCTTTTTCACATTTCTGGAATCGAGGCCTAACATACAGCCGCCGCCGCAGTCACTGAGGACACACATGAGCACCGCGTATCCATTCACCGCTATCGTCAGTCAAGATGATATGAAACGGGCACTGACGATTGCCGCCGTTGACCCGGGCATTGGGGGCGTTTTGGTACTCGGCGAACGCGGCACAGGCAAGTCCACCACCATTCGCGCACTCGCCGCGCTGCTCCCTAAAATTGCCGTAGTCAGCGGATGCGCTTATCAATGTGATCCAAACGCCCCCAAGGAACAATTGTGTGCCGCCTGCGCTAGCTCGAAAGTAATAGCTGATACAAAATACATCACCATACCTGTGGTAGATCTTCCGCTGGGATCAACCGAAGACCGCGTTGTAGGCGCACTGGATATCGAGCGCGCCCTTGTGAACGGCGAGAAAGTTTTTCAGCCTGGGCTGCTGGCTCAGGCCAATCGAGGATTTCTTTATGTCGACGAGGTTAATCTGCTGGAGGATCATATCGTCGATTCGTTGCTGGATGTCGCGGCTTCGGGCGAAAACGTAGTCGAACGTGAAGGCCTGAGCATTCGGCACCCGGCTCAGTTCGTGCTGGTCGGTAGCGGCAACCCCGAAGAGGGCGAGCTGCGCCCCCAACTTCAGGATCGGTTTGGGCTGTCCGTTGATGTCCGGACTCCTAGGGACGTGGCCACTCGCGTCAACATTATTCGCTCACGAGAGGCATTCGATCAGGATCGCAGTGTCTTCCGCAAAAAATGGGCGCGCAAAGAGAGCGCGCTAAGACGAAAAATTCAAACCGCTCGGGATGCACTGGATACTATCGATACACCGGCAGTCCTGCTCGAGACTGCAGCCAAATTGTGCCTAGCTCTGGGCACCGACGGTTTGCGCGGCGAGCTAACGCTGGTCCGCAGTGCACGTGCTTTGGCAGCATTCGAAGGCAAAGCCGCGGTGACCCTAGACCACTTAAAGATCATCGCCCCCTCCGTGCTCCGCCACCGGCTGCGACGCGACCCATTGGATGAGTCCAGCGCAGATATCCGTGTCGAACGCGTCATTACCGAGCTGTTCACTAATAACGATGACGATGGTGCCAACTGAAACAACGTCACTCTGGGCGGACGCTGAGTGGGCTGCCGCACTCCTCTCCCTGATCGGCCCCAAACTCGGCGGCCTGCACCTCCGTGCACCGCCAGGCCCGGTCAGAGATTATTGGCTTGATCGCGTCCGGCAACTATCTGGGCAAATGCATCTGCGCAAAATCCCTGCCAATATCACCGAAGGGCGATTGCTTGGCGGCATCGATCTGAGCGCCACACTTCAGCATGGCAAACCGATTTCTGAAACCGGCCTGCTGGGAGAGTGCGACAAGCAGGTGGTCATCGCCGCCATGGCGGAGCGGTTGCCACGAAACACGGTGCACTATCTCTGTGCTGCACTAGATGATGGCCTCATCGCGATCGCGCGCGACGGTATCGAAACAAAAACGGCTGCTCGCATCACACTGATAGCGACCGACGAAGGCACAGAGGATGAATGGGCTCATGCCGCGCTCACCGACCGCCTCGGCCTGTCGCTAGACATGACAACGCTGGGCATTCATGACGTTGACGATGAGTGCTTCAAGCGCAGCGATGTAGAGCGGGCACTTGCAAACGTAGGCTCTGTCATCATGAGCGATGAGCACTTGTCAGCATTGGCATCACTGGCTCTATCTCTAGGGATTGATTCACCTCGCTCGACCCTGGCTGCAGTCAAAGTGGCTCGTGCGGCGGCGGCGCTCAAGCAAAAACAAGCCGTAGAAGAAGAGGAGGTAGCGCTCGCATTGCGACTCTGTCTATTGCCTAGGGCGCAGCAAATCCCAGAGATGGCGGAACCTCCACCCGAGCCAGAGCGTGAGCCAGAGCAAACTGACGACACCGAGCCGCCGCCGATGACCGAGCAATCACCGCCCGAGGAGGAGCGTTTACTCGAAGCGGCGCTGGCACAGTTACCGGAGGGCCTGTTGGAAAAGCTGCAAACTCAAGCAGCACGTCTGCGACAAAGCAGCACTGGCACCGCTGGCGCCCAACATCGACACCAAAACCGCGGTCGGCCGACGGGTACTTTTCGCGGCGATCACCGACGAGGGGGCCGCGTCAACATTCTAGCCACCTTACGTGCAGCTGCCCCTTGGCAACCGCTCCGTCGGCGCGAGCAAAGTGATCAAACCGCGCCGCGCCGCCTCCAGATCAAACGCGAAGACATCCACCTGACCCGATTTCTGCAGCACCGCGAGACCTTAACGCTGTTTGTTGTAGATGCTTCGGGGTCTGCAGCCTTACAAAGGCTGGCGGAGGCAAAGGGCGCTGTCGAATTACTGCTTGCTGACTGTTATATCCGACGGGATCAGGTCGCACTCATCGCTTTTCGCGATGACACCGCAGAACTTCTGCTGCCACCGACCCGCTCCCTGGTGCGCGCCAAGAAAACGCTTGCCGCACTGCCGGGCGGCGGCGCCACACCCATGGCCGCCGCGCTGGATCTCACACGCGACATGGCCGAGCGAGCAGGGAAACAGGGAACAACCATGCAATATGTGCTGCTGACTGATGGTGCCGCTAATGTCGCGAGAGATGGCACGCGCAATCGCGAAGCGGGCACCCGAGACGCGCTTGCCGCCGCTCGCTCACTGTCAATGAGTCCCGCTAATGCATTGATTATCGACACCGCACAGCGTCCGCAACCACGCGCTAAAGAACTTGCAGATGCGCTCCGTGGAGCTTATATCGCACTGCCAAAGGCAGATGCGAAAACACTTAACCGCGCCATCCGCGCCGCGAGCACATGACCTCTCGTGCCGCTTGGGAGGCCGTCGCTCATTCATGGCCGCGGGCGGAAACCAGCCAATTTATTCGTTCATCAGAAATTGATTTCCATGTGCAGGTCTCTGGCGAAGGTCCTGATGTCTTGTTGTTGCATGGCGCCGGAGCATCCAGCCATTCGTTTGCCGGTATCACTCCGCTACTCACCCCACATTTTCGTGTCATCTCACCGGATCTACCGGGCCAAGGATTTTCGTCGCTACTGCCGCCTGAGCGAGTCGGGCTAGCGCCATTTAGTGACTACCTTAGCGCCCTACTAAAAAAGCTTGATGCCGCACCACAATGGGTTATTGGGCACTCAGCCGGTGCTGCGCTCGCCACACAGTTCGCGCTCAGTGGCCCTGCGTCGGTGCGCGGTATTCTATGCATCAACCCCGCGTTCAACCCCTTTGGCTCCGTGGCCGCACCGTTTTTTAGTTTGGCGGCAAAATGGCTGGCTCGCAGTCAATGGTTGCCGCGCGCGCTCGCGTCGCCGAGTCTTCGCTGGCGTGCCACAGGGTCAATGCTGGCCGACACCGGATCATCAATCGACCCCATCATGTCGCGCTGTTACGACACTTTGCTCAGCGACCCCGATCATATTGCCGGGACGCTGCGCATGATGGCCAGCTGGGACTTACCACCATTACTCAGTCGTCTTAGCGAGCTTCAACAAACTATCTGGCTGGCCGCCTGCGAGGGAGACCGCACCATCCCACCGAGCCGCAGCACATCGGCAGCACGGTACTTGACCCACTGTCGGACCCTGCTTATTCCTGAATTGGGACACCTCGGTCACGAGGAGTCTCCCGCGACTTTCGCCAATCTGTTGCAGGCTTTAATCGTTAGCATCCAATCTTAGCGCCCATGAGCGAGACGGAGCCCTACCGCTCAGCCAAAAAGGCATCGATCTCTTAGTTGGGTATCAATTGGGGCGAGTCGGAGCAGTATCGGCCAAATGACTGGGTATTGTGGCAAAAAAATGGTGTGAACTACAGTGACAGACTGCTACACTGTCCAGAATAAGTGACAACTTAAGTGTCTTATTTATATGAATATTGCTCAGTCAGCGTTTGAATCCCTTACGACCACGGACTCCCGACCGACCGCCATCGTGATTGGTACCGGATTTGGCGGCCTCGCAGCAGCGATACGTTTGGGCGCAAAGGGTTATCGCGTTCATATGCTCGAAAAGCTCGATGCCCCCGGCGGGCGGGCCTACGTCTACCATCAAGACGGCTTCACCTTCGATGCGGGTCCGACCATCGTTACTGCCCCATTCCTGCTTGAAGAATTATGGCAGCTCTGCGGCAAAAAATTCTCGGATGATGTGGATTTACGCCCGATGGACCCTTTCTTCCGGCTGCGCTTTGATGACGGCAGGATTTTTGATTACTGCGGTGACAAACGTCGTAACCTCGAGCAGATTAAAAGCTATTGTGCGGATGATGTGGCCGGCTATGAGGCGTATCTAGGCGCCAGCGAAAAACGCTATAAAGTGGGTTTCGAGGGATTAGTCGATAAACCGTTTGACTCTCTGATGGCGCTATTCCGGTTTTTACCAGAACTCATTAAATTACGCAGTGATCGCAGTGTTTACCGGTTGGTGTCGCGTTATATCCGCGATCCCCAATTGCGGATGACCATGAGCTTTCACCCGCTGCTCATCGGTGGCAACCCCTTCTCAGTGACTAGCGTTTACACCCTCATCTCCTACCTGGAACAACGGTGGGGCGTGTGGTCAGCGATGGGTGGCACAGGCAGCATTGTCAAAGGCATGGCAGGTCTCATTGAGGGCCAAGGCGGCAAAATAGAATGCAACGCCGAGGTTGAAGAAATACTGGTTGAGAACGGCAATGCCAAAGGTGTGCGATTGCGCGATGGCCGGGTACTGCACAGCGACCTCATCGTCTCCAACGCGGATGCGGCCTGGACCTACCGACACCTTATCGACGCCCGTCATCGTAAGCGCTGGACCGATCGTAAGATTGAACGCTCTCATTATTCCAATGGCTTGTTTGTGTGGTACTTCGGTACGCAAGGCAAGTACGAAGACGTGCCACACCATTCGGTTATTTTAGGACCCCGCTATCGTGGATTACTGGATGATATTTTCAAACGAAAAGTGCTGGCCGACGACTTTAGTCTCTACTTACATCGACCGACCGAGACGGATCCTTCTATGGCACCCGAGGGCTGTGATGCCTTTTACGCCCTGGCGCCCGTCCCTCATCTCGATGCCGACGTAGACTGGACAGAATACGCCGAAACATTTCGGCAGCGTATCTGCCAACGACTGGAAGACACCATGCTACCCGGCCTCAGTGACCGCATCGTGACGTCGCGACTGCTGACACCACAAGACTTCCAAGATCGACTCTGTTCATTCAAGGGCGCAGGCTTCAGTTTCGAACCCCGCATCACCCAAAGTGCTTGGTTTAGACCCCACAATCGCAGCGAAGATGTGAAAGGCCTCTATTTAGTAGGGGCCGGTACGCACCCTGGCGCAGGCATGCCCGCGGTGATCTCTTCAGCCAAGGTCATTGATCAATTGATCCCGGCAGCGGTAACCCAACATGCGTAGCGATCACCAGATCACCACACCGCATACCGACATGCGTGAGTGCCAGCGACTGCTTTATCACGGCTCACGATCATTCCATATTGCCTCTCGTTTTCTGCCGCCAAAGTTGCGGGAATCAGCCTGTGGGCTCTATGCATTTTGTCGCATCGCGGATGACTTAGTTGATCTTGGGGAAAATCCCAAACAGGCGCTTGCAGAGTTATATCGTCGTCTCGACCTGATTTATGCGGGCACACCCCAGAACCATTGTGTCGATCGTGTGCTGAGCCAAATTGTGACGGATCACCAGTTGCCCCGTGGTTTACTCGATGCGCTACTCGAGGGGTTCAACTGGGATACCGCCGAACGCAGCTATGAGACGTTAGACGATCTCTGCGACTACGGCGCTCGAGTAGCAGGCACTGTCGGTGTCATGATGGCCATACTCATGGGCGTGAAAGATCACGCGACGCTCGCTCGCGCTGCAGACTTAGGCGTTGCCATGCAGCTGACCAATATCTGCCGTGATGTCGGTGAGGATGCTCGCGCGGGCCGGTTATATCTGCCTCGCGATCTGATGCACGAACACGGTATCGACCCGGAGGCCTTTCTGCGCAACCCTCAACCGAGCCCTCAGCTGTCCGCTGTACTTCGCCGAATGCTGAAGGAGGCGGACCGCCGCTATCGGCAGGCCGATGAAGGCATTCGCCAGCTCCCTCGCGGCTGCCGCCCGGGCATTTTTGCAGCGCGTCGCCTTTATGCCGAGATCGGAAAGACTGTCGCCATGAACAACCATGATTCGATCAATCAACGCGCAATTGTCTCAGGTATACGGAAGTTCTCGATCCTGCTGGGCTTGATCCGTAGCCCGTCGCCCGCACCCCAATTACTGCATGAACCCTGCTCACGCGAAAATCAGTTTTTGATTGACGCGGTGCCCCAAACAGAAGAATGGCAACGCGCGAACCAACCGAGACGCTTCTCACCTAGCGCCGGATGGATGCTGGAAATGTTCATGGTGATGAAGCAGCGCGATGAAATGGCGACCCACACGCAATCCGCTAATCACGACTGACCGCGCTACCCCATCCGGGGCATCCTAAACGGCAACAATAACTGCACCCACGGCTGACAAAACCGAGTCAGGTCCAGACTCTCGTGCAAAAAGCTGCCCGCTTCGGTCAGGATCTGGGAGCGCATATAAAACGGGGGATCCTCTAGCGTCTTCAAACCTTCTATTACCTGACCAGCAATGCGGGCGGGAAGCGCAACGCGCCAAAGTCGGCCCTTGGGCAGATGCTGAAGCCCGGGCGATTCTATACGCTTCATCTGCCCAGATTTTTCGATCGACAGCGACAGGCGTTTTTCGCCGGGTTAAATGCCACGAGTCCAACCGCTGAAATGACAATGTATTTACTCGCTTGGTTGTCAACGTTGGCGGTACTAGAGCGCTTCTTTTTGATGTATCCCTTGGGGGAGAACACGCTTTGGCGGTGGGCGGTGAGATCGGAGTGACGGGCTGAAAAGTGTCAAAGATGTTTATACTTGACCAGGCATCACAAGCAAAATACCCTCAGATCCAAATATAAGAAAAACTGAAAAATCACAGTCAGAGAAAGTGTGGATTGGATTTGGGGAAGAAGCTGATAACAGCTCGCAAACCCCTATTATTGTAATGAGATCCAACCAGAGTTCGGAAGATGGGGGTGGAACGTGGAACTAGCAACGCAGGCACAGGAGGCGACAGCGTCCTTTGGTTTAAACGACGCAATCGACCTAATGGGGTCTATGGCACTGGCAACTCAGGCTAAGGCGATTGCGGTCGAGGCTCAAATCGCAGCTTTCGATGCGATAAAGGCCCAACCCGGTGCCCGATTATCGTTGGCAGTATCTTTACCTTTCTGCCCCTCGTTAGACTTGGCCTGTGATCGAGCATCGATCGTTGGTCAGCGCATCGAAGAATATTCTTCGGGGCTCATTGCAGAAATAAGATCATTGGCTGCTCATCTTGGACCAAAAAAATCGCTTCAAAGTATCCACGTATTTGGCGCTGCCGCTAATGACATTTCCGACATCACGATAGGACAAATTTTTTCAGTTATCTTGGACCTTTTTGATTTAGCCTCAGATACTGAGATTAGTTTCGAGTTAGACCCTCGACGGACCTCACGCTCTCAGTTGGGATTTCTGCGGGGTTTGGGCGTTACAGAATTAAAGCTTCAAGTCAGAGATATGGATCCGACAGTGCAAGACGCCATCGGTCGTTATCAATCAGCTGAGCTACTAGAGGATGTCATTCAAGTAGGCCGCAATCTGGGCTTTGAGTCTATCGGTGTAGATCAGATTTTTGGATTACCTTGCCAGACGCCAGAAACGTTTGCTTCGAGCCTCGAGTCATTAATCTCACTGGCACCCGATTGGGTGGAGTGCTATCAGTTTGTCAAGCGGGCTAGACATTTCCCTAATCAAGCAGCGCTGTTAGACGAAAAGCTGCCATCTCTGGCAGACAAGCTGTCGATGTACAACACATTGAACGAATGTATGGACAGCGCTGAATTAACGCCGCTTGGGCTCAATTTGTTTGTTCAGCCGACACACCGACTTGCGACAGCGTTTATCGATGGTGATCTGTCACTTAATGCCTACGGCTATCACTGCCACGAAGCGACCGCAGTGTTGGGCGTCGGCTTGGCAGCGATTAGCGAACTTCCGGGTATGGTGTTGCGGAACTCTGGATCGGCTGAGTTATGGCAGCAGTCGGCAGCAGACGGTCTGCTAACGGAGAAAATGGGCCTGGATAACGATAACGAGCAAATCGAGTTCCGGCATTTACTGCGTCAACTGATGTGCAATCAACCTGTGATGTTTAATCCCGATGAAAAACCGTTAGCAGCCCAACGACTGGCGGTATTGGTGCAGTCTGGCTTGGTCGAATATCAACAGGATGTGATTGGTATAACGGAGTATGGTCGGGAATGGCTCCCCCAGTTGTTGATGGATTCTTCGCCGGCGTTCAGGGGTATATAAGCCCTCTTCACGGAGAGGGGCTATTGATCCCGAGCCCCGATAGCTCATTACGTAGCGTACCGCTTCGCATTAACTGCCATTCTGATTTGAACCACGGCGTGAAGAGGTCGGGTTCATCTTGAGTCCAACTGTCCAGCGCTTGATAGTCGATCCACTGATGGTCGTCGACCTCTTGGTCGTTGGGTCTGATGAAGTCAGAAGTGGTCCCTACGTAAACCGAACAAAGCTCGTGCTCAGAACCGATGTCGAGATACCGGGCGTGATACATGAACCGGTATACAAACTCCAATGAGGCCCTACAACCCAGCTCTTCCGTCAGACGGCGCAGCGCTGCTTGCTGCAATTCTTCACCCTTTCTGGGGTGACTACAGCAGGAATTGGACCAGTATTCGGGCCAGAGAAGCTTGGTTTTGCTTCTTTTTTGCAGCAGAACTTCGTTGTTATCGTTAAAAAGAAAGATTGAAAATGCGCGATGCAGCGTCCCCGAGCCCATATGTGCTTCCGCTTTACTCGGATAGCCGCGCACGTTATCTTCGGGGTCGACAGCGATCAGTAGCTCATCGTCAAATGAAACCACCGTGTTTGATGAGGTCGGATTGAGCATCTTAATCGTCTGTTGAAGGAAAAGACCCGCTCCCGGGGGGAATGTGGTTAAGCGAAAGCAGTCAAGTGTTTGGGCGATCGACAGCTCTGGGGGCAGGGTGATCGCGACTTTTCTGCTAGCTTTACCGCTGGCTCGGCTTGTTCAGCGTTGCCACGGGTCGTAAAAGTGTGGGGCCCCGCAAGCGGGGCCCCGCCATTTCTTAGCTCCTAGAAATTGGAGCAGCTTCTTGTTGGGTGCTGACCGTAGCCATTCCACCAGCGTTGGGGTCACCAAGCCAGTCATAGCGCTCAGTACTCAACAGAATGAAATGGATCATCAAAGCCAATGTGAATAGGAATGCTGCGATTCCTACCATGACCTGACGTGGGTCAAACATCATCCATAATCTGTGCATACTTTGTCTCCATCAATTGTTTCTACGTGAATAAATTCCACACGCTCCGTGAGATGCGCTGATCGCTAGAACCAGGGCTTCCACATATAGAGCAAAGCATGTGCGGTAATGGCAATGATTGTGAAGCCAATGAATCCAGTGATATAAGCCGAATGGAATTCTCTAGCTTCGCTTTCACTTAGACTACTCATACAGGTACCTCCAGTTGCAATATGTAAACATCTGTCGCGTTGGCCGTGAAGCGGCCTTTGCAACGTCTTTACGTAATGAGCCCGTTGTATCTTTTGTCGAACTCATCCCTATTTGCGAACTGTGTCCGCAAATTTCTTCCTGCCCTAGTGAGGCTCTGTGGAACCCTTCTTGGGGCTCTCTTTTATGTCGTCCTCTAAGCAGATTTATTTTTTTTGCCGAGCGCGTCGATGACATGTTCGTAGCGATAATCATTTGGTTGCGCATATTCAGCTTGTCCTTACTCTATGGAACCATTCCGCGCTCAAGCGCCCATAGGTACCAGTTATCAACCGCAGTACCGGTCAGCAAAATACCTACTCCGCCTGTGAGGACGGTTAACACTGCGAACCACCAGGCCCATCTATGAATCGATTCCACAGAGGCGTTAAAGCCCATGCACCATCTCCAGAACAGTGCGCCTCTCTCGGCAGCCGTGCCTCTATCAGTGATCTGATCAATTTCGCGATCGGCGCCGTATCGAGAGGTCGCCACGATGGTTGCGCCGTGCATGGCAAATAACACTGCAGATCCGTAGAGAAAGGCAATCGAAAGCATATGGAAAGGGTTGTAGAACAAGTTCCCGTATCTTAGCGAGAAGTTTTGCGTCCAGTCGAGGTGAGAGAAAATGCCGTATGGCACAGCCTCTGACCAAGACCCCATCAATATGGGTCTAATAAATCCCAGAACTAAATACAGGAAAATAGCAGCGCCAAAAGCCCATGCGAGGTAGTTACTCATTCCAAGGTTCTGAGAGATTTTGAAGGTTCTCCACCACCAGAGCATGATCGAGGCGGTCAGGAAGAATCCTGCTATTAAAAACCAACCGCCATCCCATAGAGGAGGGAAGGTTAATCCATACTCGGCCGGTGGGGGATCCAGTGTCAGCCAAAAGAATTGGCGCATAAACTCGATCGGACTCCAGTCCACCGAGGCCGCCATATTCATGCCCATGATGAAGAAAGCAATAAAGAACGTGATGATGGAGGCGATTCCAGTCGCTCCCAAGTAGATCGGCCCAATCTGAGCGTCACCGAATCGACCCATGAACGTGCTGTGGTAGATACCACCGACTCGTTGCTCTTCAGCTTCGCCAATCGGCACTCCCGGGTAGTCGGGGGCGGCGACCTGCACTTTTGTAAAAATATTTAGATTTTCTCTCATTCTATCGCCCTCTATTAGCTCCAAATCGGCAGTTCAAGCCACCAGTTCCACCAAGAGGGCCAGGACTCACTCCAGAAAGGCCCACTGATAAGCATGCAAATGCCGCTCCAAAAAGCCGCGTTGATTGCGGTAAACATTCCCAGCCTATGGATGCCTAAAGCACCGATCGAGTAACCGATGTTGTCGCGGAAGAATGTGTTCTCATGTTCGCCCGTTTTCACGGTCTCGCCGCGCTTCGGATCCGTCGCCATGAGGATTAGCGATCCGTGCATTGCCAAGGCCATGGCAGTAGTGAAGAAGAAAGTCACGGCGATCATATGCGCGGGGTTGTAGTGAAACGCCGCGAATTGGTAGCCGATCATGCTCACCCAGTTGAGGTGGCTCATGATTCCGTAAGGAAATCCATGACCCCATGCGCCGAGCAGCCAAGGTCTGATCACGACCAACACGACGTAGGCGAAGATCGCGAATCCAAAAGCGAACGGCACATGAAGCCCCATGCCGAGTTTTCTCGAGATTTCGACCTGCCGCAGCATCCAGGAACCAAAAGCACCGCAAGCAAAAATGGTGATCATCTGCCACAGACCGCCATCATTCATAGGGGCGAGGCTTAAACCATAGCTAAGGGGAGGTGGCTCAATGCTAATCCTCCAAACATTCCATGTGTCGCCCTGTGAGGCGCCATATAAAATAAGCGCTGTTCCCAAGATGGCACATACTGCGGTCGTCACACCAAAGAAGCCTACGTAGAAAGGTCCCACCCAAAAATCGAGTAAGTCCCCTCCGATTAACGTGCCTCCCTTGACGCGATACTTTTTTTCAAAACTCAGCATCGACATGCTTATGATCTCCCTTGTTGACGCTCGGCGTCTGTTTCTTGCTAAAACTGGCTCTCGATTCGATTGCTAAACCGAACGATTTTTTTTAAACCCGCATAAACAGGTATGGAACGAGGCTATTGGTTTGCGTTACGGCCTCCTGCCAGAAATGTTGGTTAGTACTGCCTCGCGTTGCGGTCAAGAACTTGCCTAGTGACGCCACGAAAAACCACGAAAAAACGATTAAGAAAAGAAACTTGAACTGGATCCGGTCAAATGAATCTATTTGCTCATGTGATCGCTTGACAGTGTTTGTCTCCATAGTGACCGCCTCTTTTAGTTGTTGTGCTGACTGATGGTTGAACTTCATGCCGCATCTCCAAATTGCAGGCTTTCGCTTGCGTGTTGAACATGCTCAATCTCTACTGTGTCGACCCCTGCGGCGCGCGCGACTCGCTCAGCGGCGTCGCGCAGGCGCTTGGCGGCAGAGATCCGGACCAAAATGGGTTGTGCTGCGACGATGCGGTTTAGACCGCCTTGTGCGGCGTCGGCCCATATCAGAGCCTCTACGGCCCGCGCTGGCGTGGATTCTGCTTTGTCGAGCTCCGTGCCCAGCGGCAATATGTTGAAGAGTGCGTCAAAAAGGGCATTGCACACTTCTTGCACCAAATAACAGGTGCCCGCATAGCCCATAAAGGGCGTGCCCGTATGACGACGGATAATGGTGCCAGGCAAGGATGCGGGAACATAAACGCTCTTATTTCCTGCTTCGTTGATGTACATGCGTTCGTTGTAACCACCAAACACCAGCAGCGCGCCCGATCCACGAATGGCCTCACGAACTTGCTCGTTATCAGGCTTGACGCCAGGCTTGCGCGAAAAGTGAAATGCACACGGTAAGCCCAGCTCTCCCTCAAGGAAGTGTCGCAATCCGCGTGTATAAGTCTCGGTTGCCACCACCCCAAAACTGGCCGTGCCAAAAAAGTCCTGGGTCACCGATCGCCATAGATCCCAGACTGGCTTCAGCGTGGTGTGTTTTTCTTGCTCGATAAAGGGTTCGGGGTCGAGACCCAACTCTTCACCTATCGCGCGAAGAAACTTGGTCGTGCTATCCAGACCGATCGGAGCCTGAAAATACGGCGCCTCCAAGGTCTCACACAGCTTGCGCCCATACTCGCGATAGAGGCAGACGTTCGCGTCGGCGTCGGCCAACGTCACAATATTCTCCAGCGGGCAGCCCAGCGGGAAAGTCAGATTGATCTCTGCACCAATGCCCTCAATCAAACGCTGTATTTCAGCGAGATCCGAAGGCGTATTAAAGTAGCCATAAGCCGGACCAATGATATTGACCAGCTTCTTCGCATTTTCAGTCTTTTTAGCCTTGCGCTTTTTAGCTTTGGCCTTACCAAATTGGTCCCATAGCCACACTAATGCTCGGTCAGCACTTTGCCACTGATCCTCATCGATCGTGCGCGGAGGAAGCGTTGAATATTCGTGTCTGTTGGAGTTACCCCGCCACCAATCATCTCGGCAATAGAGCCGGTAACCACTACGCTGGGCTTCTTAGGATCTAGCGTTTCGTGCGCGCGACGCAGCGCGCCCTCGGTGCCCCGCTGTCCAAGCTCTTCCTCGGCAAGACCCGTGACGACAATCGGTAGCTCATGTGGCGGCAGCCCGTCGGTATAATGAAGCACCGACGTCACCGGTAAGTTTTCACACCCCACCGGCCCATCGATGATGACCTGCAAGCCCTTGACCGCGGTAAACATGTACACGGAGCCCCAATAGCCCCCCGCGCGATCATGGTCCATGACTAACATCAGCCAGCTTCTCCCATTCCCGATCGACTTATAATCTGTGGGGTCCATATCCCGGTTTTCGTACCGGTACCGACACCCGCAAAGAACGTTTCCATCGTTTTAAAGCGGTCGCGTCCGGCTATTGCTGTATTGATCACCTCCGCCAAAGAGCCCGCACCGGCGACTCCCATCAGAGGGCTTGCTGAAATCAAATTGGTGAAATAAAGGCTGGGTATAGAGCGCTCTTTAGCGCTGCTGCACTACGGGTGTCGTGCCAATTGCGATGTCGGGTTCAAAAGCATCCATGGCGTGAAGATCATCTTCAAGAGAAGCCCGGAACTGCACCTTGACGCCATGCGATTCAAGCCACTCACAATCATGAGCCGACCAATCAGATTTAGCGCACGCCGTGCCCACGTATCGAACATTGGCGCCGCTCTCAATAAGTAGTCGAGCGACGATCAGCTCCGATCCCTCATAACCTGAGAGGGTAATACGCGCGTCAATTGGATTCTCTTTCAGTGCACCACGAATAGCGGCTAACTGGGCATTGATCGCCGCATCTATCCGCTTTTTAGGCAAATTCAAGACGTCGCCGAGATGAGCAAGCCAGTCCCGCGTCCCCTCTACACCGACTGGCGCCGACCCCAGAAGCGGTCTGCCTGCAGCCGTAAACTCTCGAGCAGTTGCGGTATAAAAGGGGTGCAACATCGCAACAGCAGAACAATCAAGCGCCGCATAAAGCTCTCGCCATTCGCGCGTTGGCACGACCGGCCCTGCTTTCACTCCCATCGGCTGGATCATGCGCCCGATGGTGATAGCGTCAACGGGGAATATTTCTCCCACCATCGCAACAGTCGGCACATCAGTCTCGACAACGGTAGGTCGAGCGACGGGGCCCGCCTGAACCTCACCCCGCGCGTAGCGCAACATGGCGCCCGCGAGGACATCTTTTGCCTCAGCATGCGTTGGCACACCAAAACCTGGCACATCAATACCAATAATCCGGACGCCATTAATCTCATCCGGTAACAGATCGAGTGGCACGCCAGAAGCCGTCGGGACGCAAAGGTTTATAACCACAACCGCGTCGTATTGATCAGGATCAGCGATGTCGTGCACCGCTTCGCGGATGTCTTCAAATAATTTACCCGTCACCAGTGACTCAGAATCGAAAGGGACGTAGCCCACCGTGCGCTTGGCGCCATAAAAATGGGAGGTAAAGGTCAGTCCGTAAACGCAACAGGCAGAGCCCGACAAAATCGTCGCGGTGCGCCGCATGCGCAAGCCCACCCGCAATGAGCCAAAAGCGGGGCACATGCTCTGAGGTTGATCATGAGGTCCCTTAGGATAATCCTTATCGTATTGCTCCAGCTGCGCGGTCTTGCCTGCCCTTTGCGCGGCATCACGCATGACGCCTTCTCCCGCATGACAACCGTCCGCTGGAGGAGCGGTATCGGAGTCTACGGCGATAGTGTCGCTAGATAGCGTCATAAATGACTTCCAACGAGGGCTTATTCAGGTGCTCAACGCTGCACAAGTCTTCTAACTTGGCAGGCTCAAGTACGACGTCGCGACCCACGGTGTCGCTGTCAAAAAGTTCAAGCAATCCATCTTGCGTTAGCGGCTCAGGTTTATGCGGTGGCGCTTCGGCAACATTCGTTGCTAAACCAGTGAACAGTGAACCCCACTCTCCATCCGGTCCCCCGATAATTTCATAGGAGGCGCTTTTGCGTCTGATGTCGTCATTTGCGGGAATAGAAGCGAGCTCCGGTATGCCAACCGCCTTGCAGAAGGCCTGTGCTTGACCGGAACCATCATCTTTATTGGTCACCATGCCTGCGACGCCGACATTGCCACCGAGCTTGCGGAAGTATTCAACCGCGGAGCAAACGTTGTTCGCTACGTAGAGTGACTGCAGATCGTTTGACGCAACGACAATCACTTTTTGGCACATGTCGCGAGCAATCGGCAAACCGAATCCGCCGCATACGACGTCGCCCAAAAAGTCGAGGAGCACGTAGTCAAAGTCCCAGTCATGGAACCCGAGCTTCTCCAACGTTTCAAAGCCGTGAATGATGCCTCTGCCACCGCAGCCGCGTCCGACCTCTGGTCCACCCAGCTCCATGGCAAAAACGCCATCGCGCTTGAACATGACGTCGCCTACCGAGACCTCGTCACCGGCCGCTTTTTTTGCAGACGCTGTTTCAATAATGGTGGGACACGCTTTACCGCCAAACAACAGCGAGGTGGTGTCACTCTTCGGATCGCAACCGATCAGTAATACTTTTTTGCCTTGCTGCGCCATGTTGTAAGACAAATTGGCGAGCGTGAAACTTTTACCGATGCCGCCCTTACCATAAATCGCAATGATTTGTGTCTTGGGGGCTTCCTCACCAGATGATGCCAACAAGTCGGCCCTCTCCCCGGTAGATTCCAACCCCGGGTCATACACCTCTGGGTTCTGTGGTGCGTTCATGCATCTCTCCAGTCAAGGACCATCTTCAAACAAGCGGGATCAGAAAACGCTGTTTCGTAAGCGTTTTCAGCACTGTCATAAGGCTGGTCATGCGTAATAATGTTGCTGAGGTCGAGATCTCCACTTGCGACGAGATCCATTGCGGTCTGCATATCTTGGTCCTGCCACTCTGCGCTGATTCGGATATCGATCTCTCGCATAAAGGCCGCAGGAAAGTCGAATTGAATCGGCGCGGCATAAAAGCCGGCGAGACATAAGGTGGCATGTTTCGCGAAGTGATGAACCGCTTGATCAATAATGTCGTGCGCACCGCTCACGTCACAGACCCGTTGGTAATCTCGGCGCGTATCCTCGGAGGGATCTAGCACGGTGTAGCCGTGACTCCCTTCGCGACGAACGGCGTCCGTTTCCCAAACGGTGACGGTCTTTTGATACACCGCTTCGGTAATCCGCGCGAGCAATCTGCCGAGTGCGCCATGGCCAATAATTAAATCAGGAGGACCTAAATCCTCCATACGACGGAGGGCATGACAAGCTGTTCCGGCAAGCGCCAATAAAACACCTGTCGATTCCATTTCGGTTGGTAATTTGACGAGCCTCTCAGCAGGAACCACCAGAGAATGGGCTGCTCCACCAAATAATCCGTGAACATCGGTAAAGCCGCGGCTGCCAGGAATAAAAACGCGTTGCCCGACTTCTACATTTGTCTCGGCACCGCATTCAACGACGCTGCCAACACTCTCATAACCGGGACTAGGGGATAGGCCAAACCAGGAAACGGGGGCATACGGCCATCCCAGAGTAGCCTCTCGGTGCCGGTGCTGATTCCAGTCCAGTGGACCTTCACAACGCAATCTGTAGCGTGGGGTTCTGGCAACTGGACGCGGCGAACCGACATTTCTCCAGGTTGCTCAAAAACCACTGCAGTTGACGTCGTTACCATGGTCGCGCTATTTCATCCTTTTTTTATTGGCTTTATCGGCCATTAACAATCTCTGCTTCGAGGCGTCATGGCACTGTAGCTTATGTGTCATTCTAAATTAACATTCACAGTGTCAAATAAAAAATACAAATTTCTTATCATTCGCTGTTTACCGCCTTTTCGGCCACCAATAATCGCGTTAAAGCAGGGATTGGCGTCTTGAACTCGCGCACACCCGTAAAACCGGCAGCCAAGCACATTGCCCTTAATTCTTCGGCGGTACGGGGCCTTCCGCTGCCCATCGCCCACAAATAAAAGCCAAAATAAGTGTCTCCAATGGGGTCCGCGCCCGCCGTACCCGCCATGGGCTCGGCAATGAGTAAGTGCCCGCCGGGCCGTAACGCTGAGTGCAGACGCGCTAGTAACCGACCCACCGGCTCGTCGTCGTGGTCATGCAGCACCCTGACCAAGGAGAAAAGCTCTGTATCAGGGGGAAGAGAGGAGCGAAACATATCGGTCGCGACGAACCGAATAGGACTATTCAGCCCTTGATCCTTGGCTTCAGTGACCACTTCCGGCAAGTCCAGAACCGTCGCACTCAGATGGGGGTAGCGTTTTTTAACTGCCCGGGCAAAGTTTCCGGTGCCACCGGCAACATCAACCAAACTGCCATAACTGTCTAAGGGGTAACTATTGAGAATGTGATCGCCAATGAGGGCTAGCGAACTACTCATCAATTGACTGTATTCCCGATGCCCCTCAGCAGGACTGCTGCTACCGGGCACATAGCTCCAGTAGTCTCGCAAGCCCGTTTTGCTGCGATGACGGAGTACGCCTAAGGGATCTGCTAAGTCTCGATAGAGCACCGAATGGTGCTTCACCATGTCGGCGACAGCGGGATTACCCAGCACTGAGGCACCCAGCTCACCCACCATCCAAAAACCACGTGACACTTCTTCGGTCAGCTTCAGAGCGGCGGCGGCAGTCAGCAGCGTCTGTGCAGCGGCGGTGGATAAGCCACACATCGCAGCCACCGACTTGGTGGATTCAATCCGGCCCTGCAGGACAGCGAGCAAGTTGCACTGCACGACGGCCGTTAAGGTTTGGGTATAAACAAAGCCGGCCGTTAAGTGATGTAGGTCAGTCGCTTTTTTGCTCGCATACGTTTTACCAGCGGCGTTCTAGCCGCCCATCGCTGAAACTTCGGATCAGCGAGTAAGCGATTTCTAAACAGCCGCCACCGACAACGCCAGTCGGAGGGCGCAGGTTGCTGCTGTGACCAAGTATCGTGATCGGCAAACATCGATCAGGCCGCTGACCGGCCAAGCTTTTCAGGCACAAAGCGCGACGACTGAGCGCGAACGAGCCTGACGAGACTCTCTCTGCCCGCGCAGTGAGGAACGCTATCCAAGCCCTCCTCCAGCAAATTTTTCAAGCCGTGCCGTTGCGCCATCTAAACCCAGCTCACCGACGGCGCTGGGCCTTCCCAGCTTGGCATCGATACCAACCGCTTTACCCAGTATCTCGGGGTTGCCCACCGCGTCCTTAATGTCATCTGCCACCTGAAACGCTTCACCTATACAAGCACCTAAATTGACCCACGGACCGGGATCTACACCGGCTGATGCGGCGCCTGCGCACGTCGCGGCGATAAACAGCGCACCTGTTTTAGCGCGATGATATCGAGAGACATCGACTGCGGGCTCACACTCCCAAGCCTGGCCCGCCGCAATGCCATGTGGCGCGCCCACGCCTCGAGCGAGAATCGATAGCACCAGCGGCACGCGTTCTGCTCTGACATGATGAATAGCGTGTACCGCCAATGTTTGGAACGCAGCAACGATCAGCGCATCACCCGTCAAAACGGCAATTCTCTCTCCGAATTTAGCGTGCAGCGATGGCTTACCGCGGCGCTGTGTGGCGTCGTCGAAACAGGGCAGATCGTCGTGGACCAGTGATGCACAGTGCAGAAATTCGACGGCAGTCGCAGCGGCGGCAGCCAGTGCACGGTCACTGCTATTGTTTGCGAGTGCAACCGCCATACAAAGCTGCGGCCTCACCCGAGCACCACCCGGAAAGACCGCATATTCCATTGCCTGACCCAGCAGGGGCGGACACTGCTGAGTAATATGTTCGGCGAGGTGTTCGCGGATATCGTCTTCGCAGTCGAGTAATGGATCCTGCATGAACCTTTCTCCCAGAACCGTCATATTATTATGACAGTTGTTAGTGTTATATTTATGTTACAAACTACGCCACTCAGTGGCTCGGTGCAACCCCTATGAATGATGCGACAACCATGCGCTCTGCCACGCCCCATGAAGCGGGCATGGCAGTCTCAAACTGGGCTTTGCGCAACCACGTCCCAGATTCGGGCTACCGGTGGTGGTATGTCGATGGTTTCAGTGACTGCGGCCACTTCGGAGTCACTGTGATTGCGTTCATCGGCAGCGTTTTTTCCCCTTACTACTTTCGCGCTCGACAGCGGGGTGATACCACCCCAACCAACCATGTCAGCCTCAATGTGATTCTTTATGGGCCGAGAAAGTCGCGGTGGTGTATGACCGAGCGAGGTCAGCAGGCGCTGACCCAGCGCTCGGATGCACTTAACGATTGGACCCAGTCAGATTAGCGGCCACCGAAGAGGGACTGACGATCACCGTTCGACAGAACGGCCAGCCCCTGGGGGCAGCGCGTCAGTGGGGAGATCAACGGTCGCGTTCAATCACACCTCAAAAGAGTGCTTTCAACTTGACCATGGAAGCGCATCATTGGTGGTGGCCCGTTGCCCCAATAGCCAATATTGAGGTGACAATGGATCGACCGGCGCTTGTCTTGGCGAGGCGCTGCCTATGTTGATTCGAACTTAGGAACTGCGCCTATAGAGCACGGTTTCAACACTTGGAATTGGTGTCGAGGCACATTCGGCAGAGGGGGATTGTGAGATTCATTACGATGTGCAGTTACGCAGTGGCGGTGAAAAGCAGGTGTCTCTACTATCAATCGAAACGGCATCATACAACGCACTCCAACACCGCCGTTGCAACACTTACCGAAAGCACCTGTCTGGCGCGTATCCCGTCCCGCTCGCCTACCGATCTCGACCGCAGCCGATCGCTAAGACGCTGGAAGATACGCCATTTTATACGCGCTCCCAGCTAAGCAGGACCCGAAGGGCAATTTATGCATGAAAGCATTGACCTCACGCGCTTTTGTCGCCCGTGGGTGCAGTTACTATTGCCTTTCAGAATGCCTCGGCGCGGGTGACTAAGCCCGTCAGACGGCCCTAAATCAGGTGAGGAATCGGTCCAAATATGGGGCAAGACCGATCGTCCTGTCTCCGTCAAAAAGTACTCGCCATCCGTCTCCTCTGCAAAACCCTGACCCACTAGCGGGGTAAGCCAGTCTTTGCGCTGCGCCGCGGTGAGCTGGGCCGCCGGTATCCGTTGTCGGCAATAAGAGCCCCTCAAGACCTTTCGACGCAATATCTCATTATCGTCTGAGAACACCGCTGAGGCGGCTGACACCAGCACCGACTCGACAGCGCGATGCCATAGCGCCGGATCGACCTGATTTTGCACTATCAAACCAGACACCTCACTGAGCGCCCCCAAACCGATACCAATAACTGACGCTTCAGCCTCTGTGCCGTAACCCAACACATTCAGCGCAGAGATCTCCTTCGCGATGCGCCACCGCCAGCTCGTTGTCGGGCTTCGCAAACAAATTGAGTCCCACCCATTCGTAACCTGATCGACGTAAGACCCTCGGAGACCGTATTAAACATCGCGAGTCGATCTGCGAGGAGGGAGCTGTTGTGTATCGACCGCAATCTGATGCGGAAAAGCGGATTCTCGTCGATGAAACGGCAGACAAACTAAGCTATCCGGATCCAAGGAAATCATCGCTTGGATACTTTGCTCACTGGACTCTACTGTCTGCCCGGGCAACCCAATGAGATAATCCATGCTAATGGAATCGAAGTTCACCCCGTGGGCATCGAAATCACATCCTCGAGCAGCTCTAAGGACTGCACACGGCCAATTTCCCGCTGCACGGTGGCATCCACATCACGCACTTCTAGCTTGACGTGGCCGATACCGAGCCCTTTCAAAAATTAAGCTGCGCGCGCGACGTCCGGCGAGGATTCAATTCCATGGCGATCTGCGTATCGTTCCCCACTAAGAAATGTCGACTCACCGACGAAAAGATCGTCGCGATGGCCAATTCTGACAAGTGGTTCGGCGACCCTCCGCCAAAGTGGACCCGCGCTAACTCGCGTCCAGTACCCACCGCATCAGCCGCTAACAATTGCCAACTCACGATCTAGGTTCGTCACGATAGCGGTCCAGCGCTTCGGGGTCGATGCTCGACCACCGCCACCCGATCGCAGCTCAGACAGCGCGAAGGACAAAATGGCAGAGTGCACATTGAGGATCAAGGCTTGCCGCGATCTTCTCGTATTTGCGCGAAAGTAGGGTTGCTAATAAGCGCCGCGTCTGCTGGCTACCGCGTTGTCACCTAAGTGCTAGGCTATTCTCTGGACTGTAGCCAGCGGATACGTCGGACATTCGCAGACGACCACGGCCCCATGGATGACTTCAT
>CAJJBO010000007.1 GCA_905182485.1 uncultured Luminiphilus sp. | reverse complement strand
GGTGCGTTGAGATTGCCGTTGGGAATCGTCGGGAAAATCGACGAGTCGACGACCCTCAGTCCTGCCAAGCCGCGCACCCGACACGTCGGATCCACCACCGCCATCGCATCGTCGACGGCGCCCATTCGACAAGAACATGAGGGGTGGTAAGCCGTCTCGACATTGTCTTTAACCCACGCATCGATCGCGGCATCATCCGATAAGTCGACGGCGGGCTGAATCTCTTCGGCGCGGTATAGATCCAACGCAGGTTGTTGCAAAATCTCTCTCGTCAGGCGGAGGCAAGCCCGCCAGTCTGCACGATCTTGATCTGTTGCCAGATAGTTAAACAGAATCTGTGGCTCATCACCTGGCTCAGGCCCGGATATCCGAACATGGCCGCGACTCTCAGGTCTGTTGGGCCCCACGTGCACCTGAAAACCATGACCCGTAAAGGCGGCTCGACCATCGTAACGAATCGCGGCAGGTAAGAAGTGATACTGAATATCCGGCCATGCCAAACCAGCGCGGGAACGAATGAAGCCGCAAGATTCAAAGTGGTTGGTCGCACCCAAGCCCGTTTTGGTCAATATCCACTGCACACCGATACGCAGTTTTGCCCACCAGGTGAGATGCCCGTTGACGGTAATCGGCGCTTTGCATCGATGTTGAAAATAGACCTCTAAGTGGTCCTGTAGATTCTCACCTACTCCGGGCAACTCATGCTGCTGAGTCACGCCTGCGGCAGACAGCACCGCAGCGGGGCCGATACCGGACCGCTGTAATATCGTTGGAGACCCAATTGAGCCCGCGCTCAGAATCACCTCTCGCTGCGCTTGAATCGATCTAAGGGCACCTTTGCGACGATACGTTAATCCGGTTACGGTTTTACCCTCTAAGGTCAGCGTCTCGACTTCTGCCTGCGTCACTAGGGTCAGATTAGACCGCTTGCGCACTGGAGTGAGATACGCGAGGTCAGTTGAGCACCGCTCACCCCGGCGCACGGTCATGTGCATGGGGCCAAACCCCTCTTGACGGAAACCGTTGTAGTCCGGCGTGGTGCCATATCCTGCTTCGTCTCCCGCGGCGACAAATGCGGCGTAAAGCGGATTGCGCATGTTATTGCCGTTACAGGTATCAACAGGACCAGCGCCCCCACGATACTGATCACCCCCTCCCATCCAACGCTCCGCTCGTTGAAAATAAGGCAGGCAATCCGCATAACTCCAACCCTCGGCACCTGCCGCCTCCCATTGATCGAAGTCACTCGCGTGACCACGCACGTACACCATGCCATTGATCGCCGAGGATCCCCCCAGCACTTTACCCCGGGCACAATCCATACGACGGCCATTGAGATGCGGCTCGGGTTGACCCCAAAAGCCCCAGTTAAAGCGCGGCGTATTCATCGGAATCGATAAAGCCGTGGGCATACGGATAAACACACTACGGTCATCAGCGCCCGCTTCGAGTAATAACACGGAGCAATCAGGATCTTCGCTCAGTCGATGCGCCAAAACACATCCAGCAGAGCCCGCACCGACAATGATGTAATCAAATTCTGTCACGTTGATTCAGTTGCTCCCTGTTGTCGGGTCAAGCGATACAGTAGCCATGAAGCGAGCATACCAATGCCTGCAGCAGCGGCGACATAAGCGAAAAAACCCTGGTAAGCGGTTTTGGTGTCATAGTGAGTATGTAGCCAAGCCGCCACCTGCGGCACGTACGCATCGGGGCTATAACCAACGATCGACACGACACCAATGGCTGTGCCCAGCACCCGCGTGGGCACAGGACAATTATATAAGAGCGCCCAAAAGACACCTCGTAAACCATACGCCAACAGCGCGAAGGGAAAAATAAAGACCCACAGGGTCCACGCCCAGCCCGGTGTGGTGGGCATGAGTGCCAGGTAAAGACAGGCCAGCATGGACAAGAGAAATAACCAAACCATCAGCAGCGGATTCCCAACGCGATCACCCACTACGCCTGCCACAATACCGCCTGGAAAGCGCATCCATAACTTGGCAGCGCCGAGTGCGGTCGCAGCGGCCAACGTTATCTCAAACCCTCCTGTCTCGGCAAAGCTGGGGAACTCGATCGTGGCCCAAAAGACGTGATACAGCGCCGACAAAATAATACACAGCAACCAAATACTGGGCTGACGCACGATGATGAGCAAATCCGCCCAACGGATTTTTTCCGTTTTGGCAGGGGCTACCGCACCCGGCGTGGATTTCCAGAACATCAAAATTACACCCAGCACCGCTGAGCTCACGGTATAAAGAATGATCACGTTGATCATTCCTAACTGGCGCGTCGCAAACAGCCCAAAAATAAACGTGCCGACCGTTAACAAAATTGCCTCGAACAAACCGCGCGTCCCCTCCAGCGCGCCAAACAGCCGACCCTGTTCCTCACCGTTACCGAGCAGGCTCACTTGCTTAAACATGGCTGCCCATAGGATCCCGACGCCAATGACCCCCCAAGCGGCATAGATCACCAGTAATGCTTCATAACTGGGAATAGTGGCGTACCAAGCGTAACTGCCCGCACTGGCAAACAGCGCAATGATCACGAGCTTTCGCGCCTCAACACGATCTGCCAGCCAGCCCCCCGGCACGTAGCAGATCAGGCACGCCAATGCGTAGGTGCTGCTCAAATTACCCAGTTGCGCCTCCGTTAGTGAAAAGGCGTCTAATAGCGATGTTTTAAAGAGCTGACGCAAGTAAGGCGCGCTATAAATCACCGACGCCGCGAGCGCAAGAATCATGACCTGAGCGTAAGCCGCTATTCGATCTCGATTCATCGCTTCTCTCCCTTTGAGTTAATCAAGGCCGCTTCTTCAAGGTGGTGGCCCACCTGCTCGGGCATAGTAAGCCTCAACTGAGGCTCGATAGAAGGGTAGATACCGGCAATTTCAAAACACCTTGGCAAACTACGCCGTAAGCCGCTGACGATCCGTGGCCAATAATGAAGCTCAGCCGCTATCAGTGCTCCCTATTGACGGCGAAATCATCAGGCCTATCTGTCATCACCATCTCCACGCCCATCTGCACCAATTTTTTTGCAAGCGTTACCGTGTTAATGGTGTAACACCGGAGCTGTCGATGGCGCTCTATGACTGATTGCGCCGTGCGCTCGTCGAGCTGCTCTCCGTCAAGATGCACCCCCGCAATATCGTACTGCTCACAAAACTCGAGCCCATCAGCGGGTAAAATCTCAGCAATGAGTGCTAGAGGCTGCTGCGGCAGCAACGTTCTCATCGCCTGCAAAAAGCTGCGATCGAAACTCGATACGATGCAACGATGGGTTGGGTAAGCACTAATCCTCTCGGCGAGCGCCGCCGCAGTCGCCGTGGCGGCAACGTCATCCGATGGACACTTTGCTTCCCAAATAATACCCGGTCGATCCTGCTCATCCAGTTGCCATTGAATCAATTGCTTACAGGTCAGCGGCCGTTCACCGAAGAAGCGTTGATGCTTCCAGCTACCGATATCGAGGGAGGCCACATCGGACCAACTGAGGCTCGGAATCGATGACGAACCTGCCGCCGTCCTGCCCAATGTCTCGTCGTGAAAAATCAGTAACTCACCATCGCTCAATAACTGCACATCCGTTTCTATCCAGCCGACGCCTGAATGCGCCGCCGCGTTAAAGGCGATGGCCGTATTTTCAGGGTAATGAGCACTGGCACCTCGATGCGCACAGATCTGCTCGGCGCGCCAAGTTTTCAGGGGAGCGTCAGTCACAACGTAAAAGGCAAGCCATCATGAAAGATGCACCGAACTGAGGTTATTCAGGAAGGCACCTGCAGCACTGTCCTGAGCTCTGAGGCTCTTGAGCATGGCGACCAAATTAGCATCACGTTCATCTTCGAGTTCGCTGACCGTCCGTCCGGCCGCTTGCTCATCAGACTGAGTAACAATGCGATTAATCAGCTCGTCATCGAGATCAGGAACATCCGTGAGCTTGCTCCAGGGCCACTGCAGGCAGGGTCCAAACTGTTCTAGAAAATGGCGCATACCGGCTTTACCCCCAGCCGTCCGATAGGTCTCGAATAGGCCCTTCTGTGCCCAACGCAGTCCAAATCCGTGGGTCATGATGTCGTCGATCTGCTCAGTGGTAGCAACCCCATCTTTCACCAACCAAAGCGCCTCTCGCCAGACAGCCTCCAATAAACGATCACCCACATGAGCAGGGATTTCGGCCTGCAACGTGATCGGCTTCATACCAATGTGTCGCAAAATCGATTCCGCTCGGTTCACGGTCTCCTGAGGCACCGATGCCGATGGCACACACTCCACGATCGGCAATAAATAAACGGGGTTGTACGGATGCGCCACTATGATCTGTTCCGGGCGGGTGGCGTCAGCCTGCAACTCAGAGGGCATAAAGCCCGAAGTGGAGGAGGCGATGATGGCGTCAGTCGTGCAGGCCACCTGGATATCACGCAACACCGCTTGCTTCACTTCAATGCGCTCTGGCGTGGACTCCTGTATCCATTGCGCATCGGCGACGGCGTCCTCGAGCCGCTGACACAGCGTCAACGCTCCCTCAGCTGGCAAATGATCATACACTTCGGGCACCCACCGGCGTGCCTTCTCTAATACTGCGTTGAGCACCGACTCGGCGTCAGGCGCAGGGTCATAAAAATTGACTTGCCAGCCGTGCAACAAAAATCGGGCAGCCCATGCTGATCCAATCACACCACCGCCGATGATGGCCACGACTGGCATTAGGGAAGTTCCCGCTTGGTGAGATTGAGCTCAGCGCGGACCTCATCCGGCGTCATGATCTCAACCCCCATCGCGTCGATAATCGATGCCGCTCGCGCAACCAGTTCCGCATTGGTGGCCAAATGCCCCTTACCAAGCCAGAGGTTGTCTTCCAAACCGACTCGCACATTAGCGCCTGCCAACACGGCTGCTGCAACATAGGGCATTTGATGACGCCCAATTGAAAATGCGGAAGAGACCCAATCGCTGGGGACATTATTGATCATCGCCATAAAGGTATTCAGATCATTGGGCGCCCCCCACGGAATTCCCATACACAGTTGCACCATCACGGGTGCGGGGATCAAACCCTCGCTCACCAGTTGCTCAGCCAACCAAAGGTGTCCGGTATCAAACGCTTCAATTTCAATGCGAATGCCTAGATCTGCCATTCGCTTTGACATGTCGCGCAACATGCCCGGCGTATTTGTCATGACGTAGTCCGCTTCGGCAAAGTTCATCGTGCCGCAATCCAGCGTCGCAATCTCCGGTAAGCAGGCTTCAAGGTGCGACACTCGCTCCGCCGCCGAAATCATGTCGGTGCCCTGCTCACTCAACGGGAGCGGCGCATCGGTGGGGCCAAAAACAATATCCCCTCCCATTCCAGCCGTCAGATTAATCACCACATCCGTTGCCGATTCGCGAATGCGCTCGACCACTTCTCGATAGAGGTGAACGGCCCTGTCGGGCGCACCTGTCTCAGGATCTCGAACATGGCAATGAACCACTGCAGCACCCGCTTTAGCTGCCTCAATGGCCGAGTGAGCAATCTGCTCGGGGCTACGAGGCACTTTATCGCTGCGCTCTTGAGTGCTTCCAGATCCTGTGACCGCAGCCGTAATAAAGACCTTCTTTCTCATTGCCAATGGCATACGTTTTTCCCTCTCACAGTATTCAATGGCGTGATGGCCAGATTTTTCGACATCGGAGGCGCACACTTAAGGCCCAATCCAATGGCGACAGTATCAGCCCATCGAGCGCACCACAGTTTCAATCTCAAATTGCTGCTTGCCCACGATTGACGGCACGAGCAGTTGACTGAATCTCGTCGCGATCAATATAAATGCCTTGCAAGTGACGTTTCCCCGACCCGGAAAATGCCTTGCGGCCATGCAGTATTCGGCGGTTGTCAAAGCACATGATATCGCCAGGACCCAATCGGAAAGTCAGTTCGAAGCGTGCGTCGTCAGCCAATTGGTGGAAGCGTCGCAGCGCCGAATAGGCACCGGCCACCTCGTTATCGGGCATGTCTGGAAATGCTCGAACCGGATAAAAGGCTCGTATCGTTGGAATATCTTCTCGGCCCAGCGTATCGATAATAGGCGCGGAAAATCGGTGATCGATACCCGGACCACGATTAAAAAATATCCAGCGACGCGTGCTGAGAATTTCATAGTCCTCAGGCTGACTGGCTTTCAGCGCTTGCACGAGTGCCGCGCCATCAGTCAGCGTCGACTCGCCGCCGTCCGCCTCATTGACGAGACAATGTAAAAACTGAAACCCGGGAGGCACCTCTCGAGTCGGCAAATCGGTGTGCGGGCCGAGGCGAAACCCGGTATTCGCGGTGGTATTCGTCTTGGCATCTCCGGCCAAATCAACATCCGCTTTGACATCCCACAAAGCCCCAAAATTACTGTCACGAACTGGGCCGATACGGCCCGCCAGTTGATTCAGAAAACCGGCCTCGGTCGGCGCCTGCTCCACTACACAAACCCCGTAGCAAAGCAGGTCATTGAGCATGTCCGCGAGCGCGTTATCGTCGTTCAGTATCGGCGCGGCAGCGCGGCGAGGTGGACTAGGTAACGAGTCGGCGGTCCAAACTTGAGGCTTGGGGAGCCAACTATGGGGGTAGTGCTGACCTTCGGCGATGTGTTTAAGCCAACCCGAGTGGTAGCGCGTCTCCTGTTTATCTGGCTGCCAGACAATACGCAAGTGTCCCGCAGGGGTCACTGACACAGAGGTCATTTGCATGGCGTCAGACAGCTCCGCAGGATCCATCAGCCCCTCTCGGGTCGCCGGATCAATACCGCCATAACCGAACGTATTTTCCCGAAGCCAGAAGCGATGACAACTCAAGCGCTTGCCGTCGTGCCAATGCAACACAACGGTGTCGCCAGACCAATCCGCAAATGCAATAGGCTCAGGGCCGTAACGATAGAAATCAGGGACAGGTGGCTCCATCACAACATCCTGTTTGCGCATTGCGTCTGCCCTCCACGTGTCAACAACCGTTTTTTTATCAGGCGTCAATCAATCACTGGCGTAACCAGCTCAATTCGCCCGTTTTGCGCAGAATGTACTAGAAGACGGTGTGATGCGACAGCGAATTCGCATGCAAAAAATCAGTAGTTTTAGACCGTATCACGAGGACAGAAAGGGGCAGAAATAGACAATGCTATATTGCACCAACGCATGGCAAACTGAGCGCTCTGCGCCGAACGCCGTTGACGCCTGCGACGCCACACTGCTTGTATCATCAGCCTAAGTCTTTAATAGCGATGCCTACCTACCGATAGAAAGAGGGTTCTTATGAATGGCCACAACAGATTGCCGGCATTGTTCCTTTGGCTCTTTCTACTTTGGATTCCTCTTTCAGCCGCCGAACCTGATGCCGCTACTCGCTATGCTGACAAAGCTATTGCGCTATTAGAAGATGGCATCAGCCGTGAAACGGTTCACGGCGAGGGCAATGTGCCGGCTTACGCTGAGTCGCTGAGGGCGATTTTCTTAGCCGGCGGCTTTCCACCTGAGTCAATCAGCGTCATTCCGTATGGTGAAACCGCCTCGCTCATCGTGCGCTACGCGGGGGATGGCAGTAGTGGCCGCCAACCCATTCTATTGTCTTCACATATGGACGTCGTGCCCGCTAAAACCGATGACTGGTTGCGTCACCCTTTTGAATTACAGGAGGACGACACCTTTTTTTATGGCCGGGGTGTGCTCGATAACAAGTTTGATGTCTCTATTCTGACAACCCTCTTTGTTTGGCTTAAGGAATCGGGGTTTATCCCCCATAGAGACTTAATCATTGCGTTTACCGGGGATGAAGAATCTTTTCAGGAGACGGTACAGCAGCTGACAAGCGAGCATCGTGACCTCATCGATGCCGAGTATGCGCTGATCGTAGACGGCGGCGGCGGTGTTCTAAACGACGCCGGTGAGGCTATTCAGTTCCAAGTTGGCTTTGCTGAAAAGACTTACGCGACATTTTCGATGACGGCTAAAAATCCGGGCGGACACAGCTCTATGCCCCGTGCAGACAACGCCATCTACGATTTAGCTCGGGCTATTCAGCAACTGCAAGCCCATCAATTTCCCTTTGAAGCTAACGAAATCACGCTCACTTATTTTGAGCGCACAGCACCCTTGCTCAAAAATGAGGTTGGAGATGCTATGGCACGCCTCGTGATGGATCCCAATGATGCCGGCGCCATCGCTATCCTCAGAGCACAACCGGAGTACATCGGTACGCTTGGCACGACCTGCATTCCCACCATGCTCTCTGGAGGGCACG
This sequence comes from uncultured Luminiphilus sp., assembly GCA_905182485.1. Classification (GTDB taxonomy): domain Bacteria; phylum Pseudomonadota; class Gammaproteobacteria; order Pseudomonadales; family Halieaceae; genus Luminiphilus. The sequence goes on along the minus strand of CAJJBO010000007.1, from coordinate 144,499 downwards.
CTGAAAATGCGCTGCCGCGAGCCGTCACTGCAACCGTCAATTGCCGCATTTTCCCGGGTCATACGCCCAATGATATTCTTCGTGACCTGCAGCTGATCGCAGATAACCCTAGTCTTGAGTGGCATGTGATCGGCGTTCCAGTCACCAGCCCCGCATCGAGCTTTAACACTGAGATCATGGATGCCATCGCAACCGCATTAGACCCCCTACACCCGGGACTACCGATTGTGCCCAAAATGGGATCAGGTACGACCGATGGCGCTTATTTTCGTGCGGCTGGGATCCCCAGTTACAGCCTTACCGGTATTTTTATAAACCCCAAAGACAGCTTTGCGCATGGGCTCAATGAACGAGTGCCCAAAGCGGCGGTGAAAGAATCTCTGCGCTTTTGGAAAGCGATGATCGATGAACTGGCGGGTGATCCTAAAAAGTAATGCGCTGTCTCACCACTTTAGGATTAGGAGCTACTCCGTCCAGCCCCAATACATAGAAGCACTCACTGAGACACAGAAGCACTCACTGAGCATCAAAACGGCAACCCCTAGTATCCGTCGCAGCTGATCTCAACCTAAACTGAGTCTTACACTGCGCGCATCAACCGCGGTGCTCAGAGGGGGTTACGTTGGGTTATCTGTGTCATTGGGAACAAGCAGACTATACCGACTGAAAAATTGCCACACCATCTCCATACCCCAGCGCTTTTGGGATGACACTACTTGGGGACACAGAACCTGCTTTGGCAAATCCCGCTGCTGGGCTGGCGCCACACAGTCAGCAGGGATGGCTGGAATACGCTGGGCCTGCCACTCATGACCCGCGGCGGGGTCGCCACAGCTGACGACTTCGGCATGCTTCTTTTCACACTGCGTATGGGCCTCACAGCGAAGATTGTGTACTTTGGTTAGCGGCGTCTGCCAGGGCACTGTTGGTGTCTCGCACCCCATCGCCGCTGCCCATACGCGCGTATTTTCGGCCGCAGAGGTATAAATCCACCCGTCGGGTGACGGCTCACCATCGGAGGGGACTCCTGTGTCTAGGTCACCGTAATAATGCATCATTGGCAGTGCCTGATGCGGCCCGCAAGCATGTCCTGGTGGCATCTGATAAATCATTATCGCCACGGCTGCAAACCGATCCGAATAATCGCATCCGAGCCGCTGTGCCATGCTTCCACCATTGCTGTTGCCGAGCAAATAAAAGCGATCTCGGTCTGTCATTAGCGTCTGCTGAAGGTTGTCAACAATGCTCAGTAAGAAACTGACATCATCTTCACACGAGGTCCAATCGCAGGCCTTACATTCCCCACAATTGGCATAGCAGGGATACTCAAACCGATCCGCCAGGCAGTGAGGTGTGGCCTCTAAGGAGTCATTGCTAGCCAAATCGTTCCAAGAGCTGACGAGGGCTTCTTCCTTTTGCCAAGCGGGTTTAGTGTAAAACCCCGCTCCCTGCGGGTAAGCAATGATGTAATCATTCGCATCAGCGTGCTGATTCAGCGCATGGGCTGATGCGAATCCCGTCGCGGTCGAACCATATCCATGCAGCGCTAGGACAACGGGCAAAGGGCGACTGCCATAAGCATCCGGCAGGTAAACAAAAAAGGGCCTCGCCTCGCCGTCAATTTGCATCGTTCTACGCTGCAGTGCCTTCTTTGGTGGGGCACCGAGAAAATTAGCGACACGTTCTATCACTTGCTCTTGATAGCATTCAGGATTGGGGCCGAAGTGACCACAGTCACCAGGGATTTCCACGATGTCAAACCCAACCTCCTGAGCCAGCCGTTTATTAGGCTCAGGATTGACGGTCATATCGCGCTCAAACACGATGGCGAGCACCTTAGAGCGAGGCAGTGCTTTCAATTGGTCCGCATAATCCGGGCGGTCACGACGAATATCATGCTCTGCGGTTGAGCTATTTTGACTCGCGCGATCCAAGAGCGCCGCCTCGTTATCAAAACGCGCCATCCCGTCAAGCCAGGCGTCAAAGTGCTCCAGCGATTGCTCGCGATTAAGGTATTCGGGCGTCCAAAAAATCATGCCGTCAATCGTTGCCAAGAGCGTCGCCTTTCGGCGGATGGCTTCGGGCGAATCATTCGGTAACGCCAATACCTCCTGCCAAGCCCGCCCTTTCAACCGATCATAAAAGGTATACCAAGGGGTGCCCTCAATGGGCACAAAATACGTCGCAAACTGCGGGTACATCATGAGCCACTCATAGGTCTGATAAGCGCCCATCGATGCCCCAACAACGGCATGAAGGCGCTCGATACCCAGCCACTCTGTCAATAATCGATACTGCAAACTCACCTGATCACGAATGGTGAAATGAGGGAAAGGCGCTTGTGTGCTGTTTGACGGCGATGAAGACACGCCATTACCGAGGGCGTTGACCGCGATCACAAAGTAATCATCGGTATCGACGATACCGTTTGGCCCCAGGTAATTAGAGGATGCCAGACCTTCCGCATTGCCGTTGAGCCAAGTAGGCATCAACACGATATTACTGAGGTCATTGGCTAGGCGGCCGTAGGTGCGAAAAGTGAGCTGACAATCACGAATGATGCCGCCATTTTCCAAATGACAGGCATCTAAATCAGCGATATGAAATACGCCTTCGTGGTGACTGGATAACCAATTGTTCACGGTATCTGCGCTGCCCACCACACTGGTGGCCAAACACACTAGCGTTATCAGTGCTGTCAGGGCCGACCTCATCATAGTGTTACGACAACGCATCCCCGCACACTCCCCTCTTCGATTATTTCATGAGCTCGCGCCATTTCTGCAAAGGGGAGTGTCTGTGCAATACGGTGTCGCAGCCCTCCCTCTACCAGCAGCGCCTGTGTATCAGCGACGGCCTGTGCTTTTGCCTTTTCAGGCATGGCATAGACAATGACCATCCGTACCGTCAGATCCATAAACATCATAGTGCGAAACGGTAAACTCGGCTCTGGCACCACCGTGCTGGAATAGGTGGCGATCGTTGCACCGGTGCGGAGACAGTCCAATAGTTCCGGTAAATTAGCGCCGAACTCGACGTCGATCGCACGATCTATTTGAGAACCACCCAACTGCTCAACTACCTGCCGTCCCCAGCCAGGCTCGCGATGATTAACGATTTGCTCTGCCCCAGCCTCACGGCAAGCCAGCGCGTCAGTCTCATTACTGGCTGTCGCGATAACGCGCGCCCCGGCACGCTGCGCCCACTGAATGGCATAGTACCCAACACGACCAGCACCGCCCGTCACGAGTACCCACTGATCAGCAACATCGCCGTCGGCGAAGACACAACGGTGCGCTGTCAAAATAGGAATGCCCACGCACGCACCCACATCGAAGGCCGTATTATCAGGTAACCCAGGTGCGCGTAAGGTATCGATCGCCACGTATTCTGCTGCCGTGCCATGCAGGCGCGCGTACTGCGCTTGATAGACAAAAACACGCTCTCCTATCCGTGAAGTGGGCACCCCACTCCCGACACCCTCGATCACGCCGGCGCCGTCACTGTGGGGAATAACCGCTCCATTATCGAGCAGATTGGGGAAACCGCCGGCACGCTTTTTGACATCAGACGGGTTCACCCCGGTGGTGCGCAGTTTAACTAAGACCTCGCCAGGCCCCGGGTCAGGCGTGGCCCATTCACTCACCTTGAGTACCTGATTTGCCGGACCGAACTCCGCGAACGAAATCGCTTTCATTCCATCACACTCCTTCCGAATTGGGTGACTGTCTTCACCAATAGATCATGGGTAATGGCGGCAGTGATGACTGAGGTGAGCGGCGCGTCGCCATCACAGAAACAACTGCTATCCGCCACCCAGCAGTGCAAAACGCACCCCTCACAGTTAGGCATCTAACCAATTGGCCAGGCTCTCTGTGTGCCCATCAATGCCGAGCGTCTGACCTGAGATCATTTGGCCACCTGGCCCCACCAAGAAGCAAACCATAGCCGCAATATCCTCAGCACTCGCACGCGCCCGCAAGGAGCTCTGGCGCAGATAGAGGTTCCGTATCGCCTCAGGATCAACGCCGCGTTCTGTCGCATCGCGCTCAATAACGCGATCAATCCTCTCGCCGCCAACACTCCCCGGGCACAGTGCGTTCACTCGGATATTCCACGGACCTAACTCCATGGCCCACGTTTGAGCAAGGCCAATCGCCGCCCACTTGGCCGCCACATAAGGCGACCGCAGTGGACACCCGTATCGACCCGCACTGGAGGACATATTCAGAATGACGCCACTGCGCTGCACTTTCATCAACGGAATCACCAAACGGGTGACATAAAAGGCACTGTTCAGGTCGGTATTGATGGTCTGCTGCCAGCTCGCGACATCAATCTCTTCAACCGGCTGCTGAGGACCGGCAATGCCGGCGTTATTGATCAATACGTCGATACGTCCCCGGGATTCGATCAGCTGTCCCCAGGCAGCGACTACCTGCTCGGCGTCCGATACATCACACACCACCGCTGTCTGCTCACCAAATTCGGCCTGAAATGCTGCCACGGCCGTGGCGTCTATATCCATGGTCAAGACGGCGTGCCCTTCCGCGGAGAGTGCACGCGCGCACGTTAGTCCGATGCCTGAGGCGCCAGCCGTAATGAGCGCAACCGCTTGATCTGCCATCATCCCCCCCTTTTGATATTGATCGCTGCTTACCCGCTGGGTAGTGATCAGGAGCCGTGCTCACGTTCGATCACGCAGGCAATAGACCACGTCGCGTCACCGATGATTATCGGGCAGGATGATCTTCATGTAATGATTTTAACAACGCCCATCCTGACAGCCAAAAGGTAAAGGTCAACGGCAAGGACACCACTAGGGTTGCAGTTTGAGCTTCTTTAATACCGCCCGCATACATGAGTCCGATCGGTAATATCGCAATGGCAACTGCCCAGAAAACGCGGTGCCATCGCGGGGGATCTTCTGAGGCGTCCAATGATTGCGTCGCAGTGGCTGCCAAGGTGTAAGACGCGCTGTCATAGGTTGTCGCAACAAAAATGACGGCGACAACGGCAAACACACCAATAATGAGCGCCGCCATGGGCAACGTATTCAGGCCGGCAACCACCGCGGCATTTCCCCCGGACGATTGCATGATGCCCACAACATCCAACTCCCCGCTCAGTTGCAAACCCAGACTATGATTACCCAGAACAAGGAAGAATAACCACACTCCCATTGAGCCCAGCAGCAGCATGCCAACGACAACCTCTCTGATCGTCCGGCCACGCGAAATGCGCGTGACAAACAGACCCACGAAGGGCCCATAAGCAATCCACCAAGCCCAGTAAAAGACTGTCCAATCACCCACAAATCCGGTGTTATCAATCGGATCGGTCCAGAAAGTCATGGCGAGGGTGTTCTGAAATAAAAACCCTAAGGAATTCACCGCCATCTTTAATAAAAACAGGGTGTCGCTGGCCAGTAATACCGCCACCAGAAACAACAATGCCAACACGATATTAAAGTTGCTAAGCCGCCGGATACCTTCTTGAAGACCCAGCCACACGCTGCCTGCAAACACCACAACACAGACGGCAACCACCACTAACTCCAGCGCGAAATTAGCCGGTATTCCTGTGAGTCGTTCGATAAACGCGGCAATCAAAGGCGTAGAAAACCCCAGTGAGCTCCCCGCCCCCCCAATCAAAGCGACCATAAAAAAACTGTCCATCAGCCGGGCCAGCGCAGAGCTTTCTCGGCCTTTAAGCCAATAGTGTGCCGACAGACTGTATTTCAACTGTGGGATTCGCCGCACATAAAACGGGTAGGCAATGGCCAGTGTCGGCAAGCAATAGAGTGCCCACGCCACAAAGCCCCAATGATGGAGCCCATAGGATGATGACCACAAATAAGCCTCATGAGAAAACGGCTCCGCTTTAAAGGGTGGCGCCTGCACGTAATAGGCCCACTCAATCCCACTCCAGTACATCAGGCCAGCGCCAATGCCTGCAGCAAAGAGCATCGAAATCCAACTGACCGTGCTGAATTCTGGCTCACCGTCACCCAGCCTAATTTTGCCAAAACGGCTCATACCAATATATAAAACGATTGCGAGGGCCGCCGCACCGGTCAGAATATAGAACCAGCCGAACGTTTCAGCGATCCACGCATAGGCGGTTTTGAGCACAGCGGCGCTTTGTTCAGGAAAAACCAACAACGGTATCGACATACTCAACAGCACGATAACGGTAATGGAGAAATTGACTCGATCGACTTGTTGCGACAAAAACCTAACTCTCTTCTACTAATGACATTGGAAAATAAATCTGATCATAACAAAACACGACCCATTGCATCGGCGTCCAATCAGCGTGAAATGACAGTAGCACCTCCAACGGTAAATGACCTGACTTTATTGTCATGCGCGGGGCCGTCTATCGTTTCAGATAGCAGGCAAACGTCACTAAGAAGAGAAGATTTGTGCTGCCGCCCTTTGACACCGCGTCAGATTCGGCTCACCACAACTTTGAAACGCTTATATCTGCCGGTCGCATAGTCAGAGGCTCACTGGGTTAGCGCAGAGTGACGCCAACACACTACGACGCCCTTGAAAGGGCCTCCGACCATGCATCACCCGATCATTGTCGATTAGCGCTACGTCCCCCGTCTGCCAGTTCAGATCAAAAGACAGGTCATAGGCAATGTCGGTTGCCGCTTTGAGATCTTCCTCATCGATCGTTGATCCATCGCCATATGTTACGGATCGGCTCTGTTCATTACGTTGATCCCGCCAACCACAAAAAGCAGCAATCAGTTGGTTAAAAAATACCTCCTGACCCGCTGAGGTTTGGCGAATCAAAGGCAATGCCGGCGTGGTGACCGCGAGACACTCCTCAGGCAGCCACCGCCATTGATAATCAAGCGACGCCAATCTCGCCTCGGCAGCCTCCTTCGATTCAACACCCAGCGTGTCTCGCCAACTTCTACCCTGACCCGAGGCTTGGTCTGCAACGCCCGGCATGATGAGAGAGTAGCGAGCGCCTTTTTGCCGACACCGTTCAATAAACCGCGGTAGTCTGGCCTGCAATCTTTGCAGCAGCACGTCAGACCGACATAACGGGGTAGCGCCGCCCACCGCAGCCGCCTGTTCACAGCAAAAATATAAATAGCGGGGGAAAAGCGGTGTCTGCGCCATCTCATGATGAAGAAAAATCTCCACGTCGCATGGCGCTTCGTTAGCTGTGAAAATTCGCGGTGTTCGATTACGTCTTACCGCATTAGACAGGGACTCGTCATAAGGAAAATTCTCAAGACCGAAAGCCGTGACAAAACGATCGAAGCGTTGATCGTCGGTAATGCCGCAGCCACGAAAGACAATAGCGCCATGGATTGCGAGCTCAGCCATCAGCGCCTCACGCTGCTGAGCGACCTCGTCGAAATTGGCCATCTGGTGGGAGGGCATCAGCACCAGGGGAAACGCTGTATCAGCATGGCGCTGCTGCAATGCAATGGGTTGTTGGTTAAATAAGGACATACTCACTTTATCGTGCTGCTTTATCGTGAATCAGTCATAGATTGGATAAAAACAGTCGAATGCCTCCTCACAAAAATGGCCGGGATCGTTAAACCGTCTGTGACAGTTCAGCGCAGAGATGGATGACATTTCCTCGTCGGTTAAGTCAAAGTCGAACAAAGCTTTGTTTTCCTTTAACCGCTCTGGCTGACTGGTTTTCGGGATCACCGCTGTCCCGCGTTGAATCCCCCAGCGGAGAACGACTTGCGCAGGCGTCCGATCTAGCCTGTCTGCAGCGGCTTGAACCACCGCTTGCTTCAACACCGATTCACCATTATCTGCCATATTTAGCTCCACATACGACAGTGCACCCAACGGCGAGAATGCGGTCACGGCCAACTCATACTGCGCCGCGGCGCGCAGTAACCGCTCCTGAGTGAGATAAGGGTGTGATTCGATCTGTAACATCGCTGGTTTGATACTCGCGTAAGCCATCAAATCGTGAAGCAACCCCGAATTATAATTGCAAACGCCAATTTCCTTGACGAGGCCCGCCTCGACCAACCCTTCCATCGCCCCCCACGTATCCGCAAGTGGCACCGCATCTGGCTGCATTTTGGGTGTCTCCGCATCGGGTAAGTAGTAAGTAGGGCGGGTAGCGCGTCTCGAAGTCGACATATTCGAGGGCAATCGGAAAATGAATCAGATATAAATCTAGCTCGCTCAGCTTCAAATCTTTCAACGTGCGTTCACAGGCGGATCGAACGTGCTCTGGTCGGTGATACGTGTTCCACAGCTTAGACGTCACCCACAGGGACTCGCGATCGACCAATCCTTGCTGTAACGCCAAACGGATCCCCTCGCCGACCTCTGCTTCATTGCCATAATCGGCGGCACTGTCGAGGTGACAATAGCCCTCTGCGATCGCGCCTCGGACCATTTCAGGCGTCTCCTCGCGCGCAATTTTCCACAAGCCCAAGCCGACTGCAGGCATTGCTCCTTTGCCCACCTGTATCTTCGCTACCACATGCCTCTCCCTTTAAACCACATTGCTGTCAAACACACTGAATCATCGACCGTCGATCAAAACACGACTATCCAACCCCATTGTCCTCAAAAAAAGCTCCCGCCCCTTCTTCCGCACAGAAGCTCGCAATATCTACCGCTTGCCCAATCGCCATGGAGTGTTGGGCCGCACTGGCCACAATGAGGGACCAGAGTGCCTGCTGGGGTGTCGCAGCGTCCACTCTTTCTCCCGCCAACTGTCGATGAAATGCAATGTGCTCAAAAAATGTGGCGCCGTAATGCCCCGTCTCCTCGATCCAAGCCGGATAACCCACGGGTTGAGGTCGATACGCTGGGTGTCCCGGTACCTCTATCTGTAGTCTTGCCTCGGAGGGCGTATCAGGATGAAAGCTGGCTTGTTCGCTAGCCACTAACCGACCGCACTCGCCTACAACCACCAACTCTTCGTACAGCTCCTGGCAAAACATATTGAGGGTAAAGCTGGCGCGGATACTGTTGTCGTAATCAATGATGACCATCGCATGATCATCAATATCAGACGGCACACCCTGCCACTCAAAATCGAGGAAATTCACACCTCGGCCACCGCTGGCATAAATCTTTTTGGGGCGTGATGCCGCTATGACATTCATGAGGTCAAAGTAATGGCAACATTTCTCAACCAGCGTCCCCCCAGAGTGTCGATTAAACTTGTTCCACTGATTCACCTTGTCGAGAAAGGGTGGTCGGTACTCGGACATCGCGATGGTCTTCACCGGACCGAGGGACGCCCTAGAGTGAATTTCGGATAGTGCCTCTGCATACTGCGCCTTGAAACGATATTGCATGCCTAACTGAATCACACTCGGGTACTCGCGGGCCAAGCGAAGGATCTCCATCGCATCCGCGAGTGTCGTCGCCATGGGTTTTTCCAGCAGAATGGGCTTGCCTGACTCACACACAATTTGTAGAACGTTGTAATGCGTATGGTTCGGTGAGCAAATCACGATCGCATCGACGGCACTGTCCAAACAGGCGTCGCGCAGATCAGCGTAAACCTGTAGCGGCTGGCTCGACAGTAGGGCCCAGTCAGACTGAGCCCATTCAATGCTGCCATTGAAGGGGTCGACGATGCCTTGTACCTCAGCCCACCCGAGCCGCTGGGTGACCCGCAGATGTTCTCGGCCCATCATTCCCGCACCAACGATGAGGAGCCTGGGCTTGCCCGCTTGAGCACGGTAGGGGTTTTCGGGAATGAGTGAGGCAACGTTATCCGCCACACAGCCCCATACGGGCGTTTCAGAATCGCCCATCAGTCGCCTCCGGTTCACGCTGCAGGCGACGATACCACCAGACCCAAAGCAAAACGTTGAGCGCTGCCAAACTCAGTAAGATGTCGCCGAAATAAACAGAGCCCCCTGCGACTAAACCCATTGGCGAGAAGATGACGTAAAGGCCAATAACACAGGACAGTAGCGTCACCGCGCAGGGCTTCCCATACGCCCAAGGGGTGAGGTCTACCATGGCTTCCAGCGGCAATTGAGCCGGCCTCAATCGCGGTCGCCATAGCCCCATACCCAGCATCATGATCACTTCAATAACAAATAGGATGGCGTACAGATGCAGAAAATGTATCGGCAGTAACTCTTTGAACAAAAATTGGAACAGGCCATAAGCCACGATATGAAACACGATTACCAACTTGGCGGCGCTCGCGGGAACGCGTTGGGTAAAGAGCCCCACAATCACAATGGCAATCATCGGGATATTGTAGAAGCCGGTGAAGATGCGAATGAGTTGCCAAAGGCCATCGGGGGCAAATTGCAACAGCGGGGCGACGATCAAGGAGAAAACGGTGATCGTCAATCCCACTCGCTTTGCCGTCCTCAACAACGCCTCGTCGGTGACGTGCTTGCCCACCCAAGGTTGATACACGTCGATACAAAATAGCGTGGCGGCGCTATTAATCAGCGAGTTAAAGGAGCTGAGCACGGCTCCCAATAACACCGCCAAGAAAAATCCTGTCGCATATACGGGCAGTACATCCCGCACTAATTGTGGGTAGGCGAGGTCAATGGGGTGCAACTCCGGCCCGTATAAATGGTAGGCAATCACACCGGGTATCATCATGAGCAGGGGCACCAACACTTTAAAAAAGCCAGAGAGCAGTACCCCTTTCTGCCCCTCAGCGAGACTGCGCGCGGCGAGCGTGCGCTGAATCACGTATTGGTTAGTGCACCAGTAAAACAAATTGGCCAGAATCATCCCCGTGAACAGCGTGGCAAAGGGTGTTGGATCGGATGGCCCACCGATCGCATTGAGTTTATGGGTCTCGGTCGTTAGCACCGTGTTCAACCCCTGACCCACACTGCCCTCCCCCAAGGCTTGTAAGCCAAGGTAGGGGACTGCTACCCCCACGAGTAGCAATCCCATCCCATTCAAGGTGTCTGATACGGCCACGGCCCTGAGGCCACCGAGGATGGCGTATGACGCGCCTAACAAACCAATAACCACGATGGTCATGACCAGTGACGTCGAATAACTCAGATTCAGTAAGGCAGGAATATCAAATAACTTAATGACGGCGATCGATCCGGCGTACAGCACACTTGGGATGGTCACCAAACCATAGCCCAGCATGAACAGTATGACCGTCATCCGTCTAACGCCCCCATCAAATCGGGTGCCAAGAAATTCAGGCAGCGTTGTAAAAGCGCCTGCTAGATAACGAGGTAGAAAAATAAAGGCCATCAGCACAGTAGCGATGGCTGCCGTCACCTCCCAACCCATGCTACTCAGATTGTAGCCATAGGCAGACCCATTGAGCCCAATCAGCTGTTCAGCCGACAAATTGGTCAGTAGCAATGACCCGGCAATAAAGGTTGCACCCAGCCCACGTCCCGCCAAAAAGTAGCCTGTGCCGGTATCGACCGTACCGCGCGTTTTTAACCAGGAAACCACGGCGACAAGCGACATGAAGCTGACACAGCTGACAACGGTCATCAACAGATCAAAGGGAGTCATCAAAGCGGCGACAGTATCGGCATGTAGGCAGGGTACGCACCGGTCCGTCTCCTAGCAATCTCACTCGGCAGTGCATCCCCACTGACATCACGTAAACCTGCCTCGGTCGACTTGGGCTGCTCTTGCCGCAGCAACTTACTGCCATGCAACAAGTGATATGGCGTCGCCAGGTTAGACGCGCACTTTAGGGGTTGTTGCTATCGGTCAGGCAGGTCAGTATACAGATCTAACGTGCACCATCGCCCCACTGTCACTTCCGACCCACCTAACAGAGCACTCCGAGCATGGCACAAAATGTACTACTCCTTGACGGCGGCTTAGGGCAAGAACTTATCCGCCGCAGCGCCGATCCCGCCCATCATCATTGGTCTTTACAGGTCATGCTAGAAGCACCCGATTTAGTATCTGAGGTCCATCGCGATTTCTGTCTTGCTGGTGCGCAAATTGCTTGCCTCAATACCTATGCGGTAACCCGAGCGCGTTTAGCACGTGGCGAGGGGTTAGCGCCATTAGCAACGCACCTTGATCGAGCTCGGGAATTAGCGCAGAAGGGCATTGAAGCGGCGAACGCTCCCGATACAGCGCTCATTAGCTCTCTACCGCCACTGGTGGCAAGCTATCGCGCCGACACACAGCTGCCGTTTGAACAGATGGTGGATGAGTACTGCGAGCTGATTGAACTGCAAGTCGCGGCTGTCGACGGTTTTATTGCCGAGACCATTCCCTCGATCACAGAAGCCAAGGGCGTGCTAACAGCAGCGGCTCAAGCAAACACCCGTATTGTGCTTGGATTGACGGTCTCCGACGATAATGGCCTGCTCCTTCGCTCGGGGGAGTCCCTCTCGGATACGCTCGAGGCGATCGCGCCTTGGGATCCCTTAGCGGTGGTCATCAATTGCTCAAAGCCTGAAGCGGTCTCACAAGCGCTCCCCGTTTTGGCGGAGTCGGGATGGCCGTTCGGCGCCTATGCCAATGGGTTTACCGCCATTGATGCGTTAGAACCTGGCGGCGTAGTGGATGTGCTAGAAGCGAGAAATGACCTCAACCCCGATCAATACGCACTGTTCGTAGCACAGTGGCTCGAGTTGGGTGCCACGATTATCGGGGGCTGTTGCGAAGTGGGTCCGGCACACATCGCTGCCATGCATCGCCTAGTTAGTGATCGTGGTCTCAACAGCGCGGGCTGGCAAGCACTCACCTCAGGATAAAAACCGGCTCATCTCCCGGCGGCCTCCCGATAGCAAAGCGACGCGGAGGCCTTACTGATCGCAATGAAGACTCGTTTTTATCCGCCCACCCAGCACGTAACATCGACGTCAGTTTAGATACTTTTACTGCCCCCAGCGTCGCCGCCAAAAATTCACAAATTTGTGGCTTGCAGGCCATCAATTTTAAGGCAAAATGCGCGCCTTTCTCCCACTCTGAAATCAGTCCCATGAGCACGCTTCGACCGGTATCTTCACTCCTTTTCACGACAGCCTTCTTGCTGACGGGACACGGCCTGCATATGACTTTTTTGCCGCTGCGGGCAAGCGAGTTAGGAATGTCACAGACCCTGATTGGGTTGAGTGGCTCAGCTTACTTTGCCGGTTTTATGACCGGTGCGCTGCTCATACCACCCGTTATTGCAAGGGTGGGGCACATTCGTAGCTTTACCGCACTCATGGCGATTTTCTTAAGTAGCTTTCTTTTCCTGAGCCTGGTCGATCATGGTTTTTTCTGGATCGCCATCCGCTTTGTCCTTGGGGCGGTAATGTGTGGCGCTTATACCGTCATCGAAAGTTGGCTGACCGAGCAAACCGATGCCAGTCGGCACGGTCGGATCTTGGCGATCTACACGGCTATCGTTCTGACCTCAATGGCGGTAGGTCAGTATCTGCTCGGATTAGCAGAAACGAACCCGCTTTACCCCTTTATTTTGGTCTCTTTGCTGGTCGGTTGTGCCATCGTACCCGTCAGCCTGACACGATCATTAGCGCCGGTCCCCGTCCCCGCCACGCGCTTTAGCTTTTCTAAGCTCTATCGGCGTTCTCACACGGCCTTCGCCGGCGGATTAGGATCAGGGGTGATTACCGGTAGCTTTTGGGCGCTGGGTGCTATTTATGTACTCGCGCAAACCAATGACCCGTCTTTTGTTCCCGCCTTTATCGCCGCCAATATCATCGGCGGCGCACTCGCGCAGTACCCCATTGGAATGGCGTCCGACAGAATTGACCGACGTTTCGTGCTGTCGGCGCTGTGTGCCGCCAGTGGCTTGTCGGCCTTTGGACTCCTGTATGCCGAAACACAGCAGGAGTTACTGTTGGGTGCTTTTACTTTTGGAGCCGCCGCGAACTCTCTGTACGCGATCTCCCTCGCGAAGGCGGCGGACAATTCGAAACGAGACGAGTTCGTCACACTTGGCTCCTCGGTATTGCTGCTCTGTGCACTGGGCTCCGCAGGGGGCTCGCTCATCATTGGCTGGGCTATGCGGCTCATGGGTAACGAGGCTCTTTTCGGCTTGCTGGGATGCGCCAGTGTTGCCACCGGTATTTTCATTGCGTTTCAGCCACCAGGGAAAACCTCGGTTGGCATCGACGATCAGAGCGCCTTTATTCCCTCAACCTCTGCGATGGCACCTGCTGCCTTTGAGCAAGACCCACGTTCCGGCGATGAGCCCGAGTCAACGGTCGAACCGATCGCTGAACCAGACTACGACCCCTCGTCCGAACTGGTTCTCAACGAAGCAACCGCTTAGCGTCTTGGGCGGTGACTTTTTGATAGAGCGGCTGCGATCGGTCAGGGGGAGTCACCCTGCCTTAACGCCATCTCGCCGGCGCGCGTAAGACAGATGCGAGAACCGACAAGCAACGTGAATACACCACCGAATTTCGCTTTGCTTCTGAGCTTTTCGACCGCACAATCAGCCTAAAACTACTTTTCTATCCATACCACTCGTTATTGCGACTGGCGGTATGAATAGCAGCACAAAAGCCGCCGCAACTGGAGCAAATATCATGACCCACCCCGCGATCACCATTGGGCCCAGAGTTCGTAAATCGCCGTTTTACGATGCCACGATCAACGCAGGTGCCAAGGCCTTTACGATTTATAACCACATGTTCATGCCAACCAGCTACGGCGACACGGATGCGGAGTATTGGGCTATCGTTCAAGGCGTTTCCTTATGGGACGTTTCTGCAGAAAGACAGATAGAAGTCATCGGCCCAGACGCACTCGCTCTCACACAGATTTTAACGCCCCGAGATGTTGAGAAATGCCCTATTCATCGCGCACGCTATGTGGTTTTTGTAGACGAAAACGGTGGGATCATCAACGATGCGGTGCTGTACCGTCACGCAGAGAATCATTTTTGGCTATCACCGGGAGACGGTGATGTGCTGCTGTGGGCAAAAGGCGTTGCTGCGCAAAGTGGGCTTAATGTGACCGTCAGAGAACCCGACGCGTCTCCCCTGCAGCTACAAGGGCCATTGGCGCCTCGGGTCGCCCACAAGTTGTTTGGTGATCTCGCGATCGAAATGGGTTACTACCACTTTACCCACACGTCCGTCGGCGATATTCCGGTGGTACTGAGCCGCACTGGGTGGAGCGGCGAATTAGGTTACGAGATTATCCTACTTGATCGTCACCGCGGCACGGAACTGTGGGATCGATGCATGGAGGCGGGCGCCGAATATGACATTCAACCGGCCTGCCCCTCCCTGGCGCGCAGTGTTGAAGGTGGCCTGCTGTCTTATTGCAGCGATATCACACTGAATGACAATCCTTTTACGATTGGCATGGATAGGTTGCTCGACATCGACAAACAGCAGGACTATGTGGGCAAGCGTGCCTTGCAAGCCATTGCAAAAACGGGGCCTGAGAGACGGCTGGTCGGCGCAAGTTTCCAAGGGGAACCGGTTCAGCCGAATGCCCACTTTATGTCGGTCAAGGTTGACGATACGGTGGTGGGACACGTCACGCGCTACGTCTATTCACCGCGCTTGGCGCACAATATTGCGCTCGTTAACGTACCCAGTGCCTTAGCCGCACCTGGAACCCGTGTCTGGTTAGACGCAGGGAATGGCTGGCGAGAGGCGGAGATTACGGCTCTGCCGTGGATACCCGCCGAGAAAGTCATCCCCCGCTTTTCGTGAGGACATCTCATTTAGCGCGACCCCCTGCACTAAAGCATCGCGAAGAATGAATGACGTCGTATACTGACTCGTAAAGACTATGCTGGCAAAGCAAGGAGAGCGGTGATGTCCAAACAGCAAATCGGTAACAATTACCCTGAAGCAACGCGGAAAATTGATCGCTCCGTGCTGGGATTTTTCAGTATTACAGAGCGCATCTTGCTGGTCATTATCAGTTTATTGACCATGTTGGCAGTGGCGCTAGAGCTGATCCATTTTGCAGAAGCAGGTCGTGTTCGACTCGCAGATCTCCTACTGCTTTTCATCTATCTCGAAGTCATTGGTATGGTCTACGCTTATTACGCGACCCATAGCGTTCCCGTCACACTGCCTGTATTGATCGCTATTACTGGTATTACCCGTCTTATTATTTTGCAGGGCAAAGAAGCAGAGCCCAGCAAACTGCTTTTTGAGGCAGGTGCGGTACTGCTATTGGCACTGTCATTGGCGATTTTGAGCTGGGCATCGCAGCGCACTTCGACGATTAATTTAGGGGAAGATCTGAGCGACTGACGCGATCGACACCTAAAATAAACGGTGTTCGCCTCGCTCGGGGGCGGACTCACTTCCAGATAATACCCTTCGATAAAAAGCGGCAAGCGTATCGGTGCCAAACTCTGGCGTGCCGTCAGCATCGTAGCGCTGATTATCGTGATCCCAACACAGCATTGACTCGGTCGCATAAAACTTAGCAATACGAAGAAACTCTACCCGCTTTGCAAAACCGGGAGACACTAACGCCAGGGGCATCAGCAGCCAACGAAACCAGTCAAACATTTGCGGGGGGAGCGATCGGGTCTTCAGGGGTACGTTGGCAGCATTGCAAAGCATGACCGCTTGCGCCGCCGGCGCTATTGCAGGCCCCGGACCCCCAATGGGGCGCACCACCGTACCCTCGCGGTGTTCATCGAGCTGGTTAACGATAAAGCGAGCTAAGTCACTATCCGAAATCGGTTTACAAGCAGTCAGCTCGCCGTTCCCAAACAGCAGAAAAGGCTTACCCGCCTTGACCCGGTCAATCTGACCGACCAAGGATCTGAAGAAAGCGGTCGCACGGACGATGGTACTTGGCACCGCTGAATCATGGAGCAGGCGCTCGAACCGCAATTTTTCTCTTTGAAATGCCAGCCGTGGTCTTTGGACGCAGATTGCTGACAGTAAAACAAAGTGCCGTATGTGATGGCGCTCAGCGCAGGCAAGCAGCCGTCTGTTCGCCTCATAGTCGACTTTTTGCGCATCATCAGGCGCACCACTGCGGCTAGCGAGACACGAAATCACGACATCAAACGCGGGTATGTGCTCGCTCCAATCAGCGTCCTCGACAACATCGGCTTCGACAACTGTCACCACGCTTCGCAGTGCTTCGGGTAGCAAACGCCCTGGCCGAACCAGCGCCACAACATCGACACGACGCGCCACCAGTTCTCGCAGAACCGCTGCTCCCATGTAACCCGTAGCACCTGCCACTAAAACCCGCATCGTTTTGCCTCACCGCCCGTGATTTCACCGTAGGCGCGGCAATGGTATTCGTCAATGGTACAGAGAGGGTTATTCCGGTGGCAGGAGGTCGATCCGTTTATCACCTTCTTTCCGCAGACAGATTCGCTAGAGTACCGGCTCTGCCATTATGTTCTGATAAGGCATCATGAATGCACCTTCGCCACAGATAGCCACACCTGACGTCTCTCGTATTATTGAGATGGCGTGGGAGGACCGTACTCCCTTCGAGGCCATCGAAACGCTTTATGGCCTGACAGAAGCGGCCGTGATCACCTTGATGCGCTCCGAGCTAAAGCCCCGCGCCTTTCGTAATTGGCGACAACGCGTCTCAGGTCGCAGCACTAAACACGCCCAGCGACGCGACCCAACGGTGTTACGAGGCTATTGCCCGACCCAGTACAAGCAACGATCAAAGTAAGGAGCGGTGAGTGGAAACAATTGCGTTATACGTTGTGGCAGCCACCTTAGGCAGCATGGTGTTTTTTGCAGCAGGCATTGCGCCCACCGTGTTCCAGAGCCTTCCAGAAGCCGAGGCGGGCCAGTTTTTACGGCGCTTGTTTCCTCGTTACTACCTAGCACTCATCCTGGGGGCAGGGGTCGCAGGGCTCTGCTTTGCCATGACTTCGCCACTGGCTGCCGCGATCTGTTTCATTATCGCCGGCTCTACTGGTTGGGTGCGGCAAGTTTTGGTGCCGCGCATTAACCAATTCCGCGACGCTGAACTCAATGGAGATGCCGACGCCGGACAGCAGTTTGCTCGCCTGCATCGATGGTCGGTCGGTATCAATATGGTTCAATTGCTGGCACTGCTGATCCTCCTCTTCAGGCACTAAAACGCTGATCCGAACGAACCGTTCGCCCCAAATCTTTGCGCTTGCCCAGTCACATGAAACGCGTTTTCAAACGCTGTCACAACAAGCGTCTCCGGCCCCTCACAACTCCCCATGGTACTCAGGACATTCTGTTTCAAGTGCTAGATGGCCCTGTGATACCGTTGCCGCTAAGGGCAGCAACGGCTGCTCATCAACTAGTGCGACTCTAAGTGGTGATAAGGAGCGGCCATCGCCCTTTTTCAATCAGAGATGTGTCCACGAGGAGAAATGCGGCATGAGCGCAACCCGAATTGCGGTACTGGGTTCTGGCGATGCAACCCCAATACTCGATGACACCACTGTGCCAGTCCCGCTGCAAGTGAGTGGCATCGACACGACTTTATTGCCAGTACCGGGAGCCTCTTTTCCTCTCACACCAGATGATCGGCTGATATGTGAGCAAGCTTATTTGGCAGCCGGCATTGAGGCGGCTGATGCGGGCGCCGATGCGGTCTACATTAATACCGTTGGAGACTATGGCCTGAATGCACTCAATCAAGTGCTATCGATCCCCGCGATGGGAGCGGGATCAGGTGCCCTCCAATACGCATTAACATCCGCGAGTCGTTTTAGCATCGTAACGCTGTGGCCACCTGCAATGCGCTTCATTTATGACGCAATGCTCGCCGACAGCAACCTGGCGCAATACTGCGATGAGATCGTGCACTTGTCTGACGATACGCTACTAGCCACCTCATCCGGCCCGCTTGAGGCGATGGCGACGGTACAAGCCTGCGGGATCACGACGCTGGATAAGATCACCGATGCCATTCAACGCGTCAACGCACGCCACTCCGATAGCGCGGTGGTTTTAGGGTGTACCTGTATGTACCCCATTGCACCGCGGTTGCGAGAGCGAGACCTGTCGGTCATCGAACCGATGGGCGCAGGGTATCGTCAGCTCGTAGACGCGACTCGACACTGAGTCTCCGCGACAACTCGATAACGAGCACTAAAGCATGAGTACTGACCTGCTCTGGATTTTTATCCCGACGATTGCCGCTATTTCACTAACACCCGGCATGTGTATGACATTGGCCTTTACGGTCGGTTTGTCGCAGGGCTACCGCCACACGCTCTGGATGATGTGGGGAGAACTCGCCGGCGTAGCTACCGTCGTCGTCATTTGCGTTCTGTTACTCGCCTGGATCCAAGCGCTGCCTAAGGCCTATTTCACCCTGCTAGCGCTGATCGGCGGAACCTATCTATTGTGGGTGGCGTATCGTCTCTGGACGGCACCGGCGCGCTTTGAGCAAGGCGAAGGGCGGCCCCGAGTGACACCAGCCGCACTGCTGGCACTGGGGTATACCACCGCGGTGATGAATCCAAAAGGCTGGGGATTTATGATCGCACTCCTTCCCGGGTTCATGTCATCTGACACTGCAGTGCCTCAGCAATTAATGGTCTTTCTCGGTGTGATCCTGCCCTCAGAGTTTTTATCAATGAGTCTTTACGCAAGCGGCGGGAGTGGCCTACGTCGACTTTTAAGTAGCGAAAAACACTTGGCGATGCTGAACAAAGTCGCGGCGGGTTTGATGGTGCTGGTCGCAATGCTGGTATTGATCAAAATCTAACCGTCACAATACTCATCGGTAGTCAGATACCTGGTGCCCAACTGGCATGGAATCCAGACGGCACCCGCTGCGGCAAGCCAATGCGGGCCACTGGACCGGCGCTCACATCGGCGGCGTCAAATACGAGGCAATGGGAGGTCCAGTCTTGTGAGTCAGTGACGAGGGTAATGACATAGCCATCATCCTCGGCGTCCTCTCTTGTTGCCCCCTGTCTTGGGGCAAAGACCGCCTCACTGCCAAAAACGCCTGACCCGTAATCCCATTGCTGCCGCGAGCCGGTCTCATTGTCATATTTGACTAAACCGGTAAACCGTAAAGTATGTCCACCCTCTTCCAGCAGAGGAATGCGCTGATGGTAGGCATAGCGGCCCTTGATGCCTGCATAGAGTGGATTCGCTTTATTGAATTCGGTATTGAGATCATCAATGTCGCCCTCGCGGACCTCTCCCGTTCTGAGATTGAAGCGCCAACGATAATTATTCGCCTCAAGCCGCATATAGGCGAGCATGTGGGACAGTTCGCCCTCACCACTAGTGGCGGCCGGCATGGGGTTTCTAGACCGACACCCATCCATCACGACCCAATCGCCCTCTTCCCAACTATTACTCACGTGCAAAATGTAACAAGGTTCGCATTCGAACCAGCGAATGTCTTCGCCACGACCGTGCCGCGGAATTAACCCGAAACGGGTGGGAATATCGCGGTGGAACGTGAGGACCCGTAAATGATGTCGCTGCAGTACTTTGGGATCATGAAAAAAAGGCAGGTCATGCAAAATAGTGTAATTAGGTGTGAAACCAATGTCGTGGGGTAGACGCGGGCCGGGTAAATCGATGGCCACCTCATGCCGCAACTGTCCCGACGGGTCAGCCACGCCGTAAGTCATATAGGGCGGTTCATCGCCATAATCAAAAAATAACAGTTCACCGGTAGCCCAATCGACTTTTGAGTGCGCCGACAGCCTGCGTTGAGGACGCCCTTCCAGCTCAAAATAGCCCGTTGTTTCGAGCGTATGGGGATCCAGCCGGTAAGGATGCCCCGCGTTGTACCACAACGTCATCAAACTCCCTGCGTAATAGAACAGATCTGTATTGGACGTATCTTTGATACCGAATTCAGACGTCGCAAAGTCAAAGGGACCCATGACACCATTAGACGTTGACTGCCCCATAGCGCGCTCGGCGGTCAGCGCTAAGGTATCAATGTATCGATTGCGATAACTGGCTGCGCCCTCACAAAAGGACACCGCATGGACCATGCCATCGCCATCAAAGGGATGATATCGATTACCCGGCTGGTGAATGGGGTTCGGTCCGTTGCGGAAATAGGTTCCTACGAGGTCAGTGGGTATTTCACCTTCGATGGACAGACCGGTCTCAGAGAGTTCTAGCGTCGTCGGCGCATAAGCTCCGTGAAGATACGGATTATCAATGCCATAAATCCAAGGCTGAGTGTGCTCGAAATCGGCTACGCCGCCAATACACTCCTCAGTCACTGGAAACGTCGATAAGCGCAACGCTTGATTCATAGTGAGGTCTCCGCGCGATGCTCGCTAGCGGTTAATAGAAAATCAGAGTAACAAGAAAAAATAAGTCTCCGCAACGCCCTAACATGGCCTACGTCACTCTTTCGCGAGTCCTTTGAACATTCCACCGTGTGGAAAGCATTCCAGCGCTTGCGCTCCACCAATGTGCATCCTAGGATCACAACATGACCTTGGATGGCTTACACATGTCGACTGTACGAATCCCTTTGAACTTACTGCTATCCCAGATGCCTCTGTATGGTGCGCTGGGGCTGCCGAACCGAGATTGCCTCCATCGCATCCAGTTACTATTTTTTCCAGGAACAGAGCGGGCATGATGAGTGCGCTTGAGCCGCCCCCTGCGCTGATTAAGGTGCCGTTCTGTAAAAGAGGACATCGACGGCCGTCGTTACGGCGAACCCAATTTGTCACGGCACAAGCTCATGATCCCATAAGCGCAGTCATCCGCACCGAACTACCCGCGTTGGGCAATAGTGATAAGGAGAACCTCTGATGCATCAGCCCATTTATATCCTTGGCGGAAGCCAAACGGACTTTGCCCGAAACTGGACCCGTGAAGGATATGAAATTTACGATCTGTTCTCTGAAACGCTCCAAACAGCCGTGCAAGATGCCGGCATTGAACCGTCACAGATCGAGGTCGGGCATGTTGGCAATTTTGTGGGCGATCTTTTCACTCGCCAAGGGCTCCTAGGCGGCTTCTTTGGACAGGTTTATCCCGAGCTAGGGCACTTACCAACCGCTCGCCATGAAGCCGCTTGCGCATCGGGCTCAATGGCGATTCTCGCTGCGATGCGCGACATTGAGGCGGGTCATTACGACGTCGCCTGCGTGGTAGGGCTCGAATTAATGCGCAACGTAGATGGCCGCACTGGCGCGGATTATCTCGGTGCAGCGGCTTGGCAAGGCCATGAGGCCACCGATTGTGATTTTCCGTGGCCCTTTCTGTTTGATCGTCTCACTCAAGAATATGACGCACGTTATGGCATTTCTGATGACCCTCTGACCCGCATTGCAGAAATTAATTTTGGCAATGCCCGTCACAATCCTCGTGCGCAGACACGAGAGTGGGCGTTTGCCGAGGGAAGCTTTGGTCATGATCCGGCGCTCAATCCGGCTATCGAGGGCCGTGTGCGCAAACTCGATTGCGGTCAAATCACCGACGGCGCGGCTTGTGTCCTTCTCGCCAGCGAACGCTTCGCAAAGGCCCACAGCCAGACTCGAGGCAGGCAGCTGAATGATGTCTCAAGAATTAAAGGATGGGGGCACCGATCTGCACCCATTTTGCTAGAGACCAAGCTCGCAGCGTCGAAGGACCAGCCGCTCATCTTTCCGCATGCGGCGCAAACCTTGACGGATGCGCGAACCCGGGCCGGTATGCACCGCATTTCCGACCTTGACGGTTTAGAAACCCATGACTGTTTTACGATTACAGAATATATGGCGATTGACCATAGCGGTCTAACCGCTCCTGGCGACAGTTGGAAAGCCGTAGATGAGGGTCGTATTACCCGCGATGGCGATTTTCCGATCAATCCGAGTGGCGGTTTGATTGGGTTGGGTCATCCGGTGGGGGCCACTGGCGTTCGTATGCTGTTGGACTGTGCCCGCCAGGTCACCGGTCAAGCAGGGGCGTATCAGCTGCCCAAGGCCGAGAATATGATGACGTTTAATGTGGGCGGCAGCACCACGACCTGCGCCAGCTTTGTCGTCGGCGTCGGTCAGTGAAAGAGGTCTTTATTTACGACGCGATTCGCAGTGCCCGGACCAAAGCCAAGCCGAGTGGAGGCCTGCATGAACTAACCCCTCCTGAACTGTTAAAGCCGCTCTATGGCGCCCTAGCGTCGCGCAATCAGCTAGACCCCAATCGTATCGCAGAAATCATCCTCGGATGTGTCACCCAGCATGGAGAACAAGCGGCCAATATCGCTAAGACGTCAGCGCTTTATGCGGGTTGGCCTGAGGGCGTGGCAGGTCTCACGGTGCACCGATTCTGCTCATCAAGCGTCGATGCCATTGCCCTGGCAGGTTTGAAAATCGCTGCGGGGCAAAGCACTGCAATGGTGGCAGGTGGCATCGAAATGATGTCTCGCGTGCCCATGCTGTCAGACCACGCCCGGGTCTTTAACGATCCAGATTACGCACTCGCCCACCAAATACTGCTGATGGGCAGTGGTGCCGATTTAATAGCCACTCGCCTCGGTGTGTCTCGTGAAGCCTGTGACGCAGTAGCCCATCGAAGCCAGCAGCGCGCTGCACAGGCACAACGTGAAGGACGCTTTAGGTCAATCATTGCGATAGAAACCTCACACGGCTGGATCGATCAAGACGAGTGTGTCCGTGGAACACTCACTCTTGACCAGCTCGCCGCACTGCCACCCGCGTTTGCTGCCCTCGGCGCAGCCGGCGCCGATCACATGCAGCTTGAGAAGTTTCCAGAACTGACCGCCATTCAGCATGTGCACACGGCGGGCAACTCCCCGGCCATGTGTGACGCCGCCGCGCTGGTCTTAATGGGAGATAAACAGTTGGGGAAAACGCTGGGCATTGAACCCAAAGCGCGATTGGTCAGCAGTACCACTGCGTGTGCCGAACCGCTGGAGGTCGTCAGTGGCTGCGTCACGGCCGCGCAAAAACTACTGCAGGAGCAGCGGCGCTCAACGCACAGTATCGATCTCTTCGAGGTTCACGAAGCGTTTGCAGCGACCTGCGTAAAGGCGCGCCACACGCTAGAAATTGAACCCGACAAGCAGAACGTGAATGGCGGTGTTATCGCCCTGGGACACCCTATGGGCGCGACTGGCGCTATCATGGCAGGCACGCTGATCGATGAGTTGCACCGGCAACAGTTAACCAGTGGTGTGTCGCAGCGAGTGGTGCTGCCGGTAGCGGCAGCGCGCTGTTATTAGAGCGCTGCTGACCGCTAGCTCATCGCACCCAAATGGGCGAACTCCATACACGCTCCTGAAGCGTCGTGTGCAAATCTGGCCTGGGTTCCACGCCGGCGCGCAGCGCATCCCAAGTCGACCAACGACAGGTTGGATTTTCTAAGGCGCGCAAATAATAAAAAGCACGACTGTCTGAATCATAATCCGGGTCCTGCCAAAGGGCCTTCAATTCCGTGGCGCCGACACCCTGGGTGATACTGCAGTCAGCGAGGTTCACTTTCGCGCCGTTATCGGGGCACCGGTGCGTCTCAGGGTCGGGCAGCAAACCATCAGAGCAGGCCACATCGTAGACCGCTTCGTAGGTCTCGCCGTTTTTCTCCCATCCTTTGACGATTTGCAGCCGCAATGGCGCGCTCATCGCATCACGGGCAACCCACGCAATAAACTCCGGCGAATTGCCCTGTTCGGCGATAAGATCTGCACCCATGGTGACGCCGCCTTCGTAGGCTTTGCTAACCAGGGCGGGGTCATCTAATGAAGGCAGATTGTAGCCGGCGAAGAAGCGTACCTTCATGCGCGGGCCTGTAGTGCCAAAGGTTTCTTTACGGCGGAAGGCATCGTAAATTGCCCCGCGCGTATTTTCTTCGGCCCACACGCCTGCCAAGCCTGAGGCTCCCCAGGTATTTTGTGCACTAAGAGCGTATTCGCTGCCATCTTCATTCGGCGTCTCGAGCGGCACGGAACCGCGAAGTAAAGGGCTTGAATCGCGCAGCCCTACTTTACTCCAATAGTCGTCTTCATCGCCTGCATAGGTAGCGTTATGCGTGTCGCTGGAGCCAATAACACCAAATTTAAAAGGGTTAAAACCTTGTCCATCTTCAAACCGTGGCGCAGCGCCTCTCTCACATAGCTACCCTGCGGCTGGCTTGGCAAACTCGTCCCTACCCGCAGATTGTAGATTTCAAAATCCGCCCATTCATCATTGGGTGAGAGCAAAGGATGCGTATCCGAGGTGCCTTTGACTCTGAGTGATTTCTACGATCGGCTCATTGCGCATGCGCTGATCGGCGTAGGCATCGTCCATTGGATTACCCGCCCAATCCACCAGCTTGAACATCTGCCCATTAGAGCCATTTGAATTATGGGGGATCGCAAGGCTCTCGATACCTTGAGCGCGCAAGGTATCCATCCAATCCCACAAACCTTCCGGGTTTTGTGAGTTCAGCCGGGAAAAGGGCACCGCGGGTAATTTATCCGATCCTCTAAAAATGACATTACGATGTAGGTTACCGACATCATCGGTAGAGGACGTATATTCGTAGGCGACAAACGTGGTGAAGTGGCCGGGGTCGTTGTATTGCTCGGCCGCATTGATGATATCTGCCCAGGCTCGTCGCGTCACACCGGTTGCCATCTCCTCCGAGATCTCACCGGCGAGAATCCCGGCTAATGTATCGGGAATAAAAGCAGCAAAGTTAGTAATACGACTCAGTAGGCTCCACACGCCTTTATTATCGTCGGCATTGAGGTTATGCAGATTCTGGGAGACCGGGTACTGCGAAAAAGGCGTGGTGGTATCCCCTGCCTCCAGCGCCAAACCCAAAAACATGGCGTGATCTGTGACCGCATAGAAATCCAGCGGTGTGGCCATCTGAATTTGATATCCCCCGGGGTGCTCGATCGATGCGCCTTGTGCAAATCGATAGGCATCGTAGGGCGTTGCTGTCGTCCCGAAGTTATAGGCGTCGAACGAGTATTCGGTGTGGACGTGCAGATCGCCGAAATAGGCATTGCGCAATGGGTTCGCCGGCGGCGGCGTCAAATCGACAATATCCATGACCGGGTCAAGCGCGGTGTTGCGGCCACCGCCTCGACCGCCAAAATTAGAATCCTCATCAATCAACCCCACCTCTTCAGTGCAGGCGGTGGTCAAAGCCAGCAAAGTGAACACCAAGCAGCTAGCTGTTTCATCATGATGCCTCTCTGTATGACAGCATAACTGCCAGTCTGTTGATTTTGTGATCTTGTTGCGCAGTGCTTACTCGGCGGTTGACCCATCAGGCACCGCGTCGACACGCTGCCATTCTACCGTGCGGCGCACAAACCCCACTTTAACGGTCAACGCCATACGGTTCTCGTTTTTCAGCGTAATGGTCGCGTCGCGATACTCGCCAAGCTGCGCCGCAAATACCTGGCCTGACCATTGGTTGGCCTTGCCAGTCTCGACGAGATCCGTCACCACCTTAAACCCCACCCTATCCGGACGATCATCATTACGCACCATGATTGCTACCCCTTCATTGGGCTGCATTGCTAGCCAGACCGGATTCGATTCATGCTGCCAAAATCCTGCCAAAGCATCTTCCGCCTGAGCAAACTCCACGGGCAGACACAGCATTAAGGTGATGCCTATAGCCTTCATGACCTTGCGCGTTGTCACGATGATGGGGTTCATATTAAGTGCTCCGTTTACCCTTATTTTGATCATCCTATTGTGCAACACGTCACCAGCTTCGCGCTGCTATACCGTCAACAATGGCAAGTGCGCTGCGCGGGATAGCGTGAGCACAACTCACGCGGTTCCCTTTAAAAAGCCGCTGCCATATCGTTCTAAAGCCGTGGTATCAGTCTTGGCGTTTGCGCCAAGTAGGATTGATAGCTAGGGTCGTCCCCCCACAATTGCTGGCCACGGCGTGCAAGCGTTGGGATACCGCTCACCCGCGTTAACAGTCCATACACGAATAGGGGTGATAATAAGACCACCCACTGCGCACCCGACAGGTACGGCACCGCCATCACAGCGATACCGCTCCACAGCAAAATTTCGCCAAAATAGTTGGGGTGACGCGAACGCGCCCACAACCCCGTGTTAATAAAAGATCCCTCGTTGCGCGGATCAGCACGAAACTGTGATTTCTGACGATCGGCTACCACTTCCACCGTAAAGCCAACCAACCAACACATCGCACCCACTGCATAGATCACCCCTACTGGCGGTTGAGCCGAGCTCAAAATAACGGTGACAGCGGCGCAACTCGTCATCACTACCCAAGCGCCCTGTAGCGTCCACGCCACCAAAAAACGAGAAGACGACCCCTTGATGTGATCGAAGCGCTGATCGCCACCAGCCTGATGAATCCGTTCGAATAAAAAGCGACCTAATCGCCCCGCCCAAATAATCACCAGTGCTGCCACCACCCACTGGGGCCAGGTTGTTGAAGGCGATACCACTACAGCTAACAGCGTGACCACCACATAAGTGAGGGACCCTGTCAGATCATAAAATCGCTCGGTCTCCCCTATTCGCGCCGGTATAAAAGCTATCCACTGCAAACAGTAGGCGCCCACTGCCAATACGAGTAGTGCCGGCCATCCCAAAAGCATGACGCCCGATGGATTAGCGAGTGCGGCGATGGAGCATGGCAACATCACGGCAAGAACGATAACAATGAGTGGTTTCATGACGGTTTACCGGAACGCACGCACTAGCTCCTTGCTGCACGACGAATGAGACAGCGTGATCTTACCTCAATGTCATCATTACACCGCGTTGACCGGACACCTGATTATCCAACAGCGCCTGCCACAGCTCCACACAGGCCTCTGCACCTGCATGATGCTCTATGGTGAGCAAGGGTGATAGTCGTTGCAGCAGCTGCATACTGGCTGCGTAAGCCTGACGCATGATGACACCGCGCCCCCATTCAGCATCTCGTTTTTCAATCTGGGCAGGCGCAAAGAACATTTCGGGCTGGGCGCCGGGCAATGCGCCGCCCTCAACGGATTTGCCAAATTGATCCCAGTGGGTTGCGCCGACCATCAAGGTTTGTTGCGCGTTATCCGCGAGGTAATGGTGAAGACGAGATCGCACCGCCACATCGCCCGCAATATCGATATAGACCGTTGCTTTGTTCTCGAGTGCATCGATGTCCGTATAGGCGAGCACGCTGTCGTAGCAATCCAGCGTCTCGACAAACGACACGTTCTGCGGACCCGTCAAGCCCACCAGGCTGCCCTCAAAGCCTGCCCGTTTGATAAATTCGGCAGCACTAAAACCCGTCTTAGAGGACGCCGAGCCGACCACAATCTGCTCTGCATCGAACCAGTGGTTATCCGAGAGCAAATCGGCGATCACGAAGCCCGTCATGAATAGCGGGAAGAAAATACAACGCTGATCTTCTATCTCTCGAAGCTCACGCGATTCGGACTGCGTGCGTGCATACTGGTTATAAAGACTCGGCAGTCCCTGCCGATGCACCAGTGTATCGACAAAACCACTGTCGGATATCTCGCCGGGGGCCATGAGCAAATGGCTACTCATCGGGAAAAAGCCGTACAGGCGCTCCCCAACGCGAATATCGGATACCTGACTGTCGATCACCTCGGCAATCCCCCAGACCGTGACTTTGCCCCAAGGCTCCTCAGCGGTAGGGTAGAACTGCCAATAACCGAGTAGATCTCCAGAGGCGGCATAGGTCACGTTATTCGCCGTAAGCGCGAATTTATCAATGGCCACCGCAATCTGCCCGTCGCCCGCTTGCGGTATTTCGCCGTGGATCGTTTTAGTACAACGATAATCGCTGCGGTCGACCCAAATCTCGGTCAGTGCCATTTTAACTCCCGTTTTCTGTTCAACGTTGCCTGCCATCGCCCGACTCCATCAACACGCGAGTGGAATCAACCACGCCAACAGAACAGCGAGGACCAGCGAACCGCTGTTCACTATCTTACTCTTGATTTAAGTCGACTCGTCATTGCATAAGGCGATTGAATCACTACCCATCAGATACGCGCAACGCGACTGAGCCTTACAAACGGTCAGCACACGCAACGCTTTGCAATCCGTCACAGCCCGCGCGTCTTGCTCAAAGTAAAAACTCGAAGCAAAAAAAAGGGCCGCCTAAGCCGCCCTTTTTTATCAATCACACTACCTGGAGTTAAAACTCCCAGGCCGCCTGAATACCGAACACTTCGCCTCGATTGAGATATCGCATATGCGATCCGCGCGCTAACGGCACGTCAGCACCACCGTTCGCGACGCTCTCATCAGTGACATTACGTCCATAGAGCATCAACATCCAATTTTCGCCACGAAGGCCCGTGCGAATATTAATCAGCTCAGTGCCCTCTTGAAAATCAACCTCATCAAGATCGCCGGTGAAAATGAAATCGTCGAAAAAGTTCACGTCCAACTGAGTGAACCAGATCATTGAGCCTACCGGCTGATTGTATTCAGCACCAAATGAGCCACTGTATTTAGAGGTACCGAGTTCTCGCCCCGATAGATCCTGTGAAACGCCTGTTTGCCCACCGGCCGAATTGAAGCCCATTGAGCATCGTCCATCTACAGATGACACGTTGGGTGAGTTGGGTGTCAGGCCACCCGTCGCAAAGTTAAGGAACTCAATATCAGAAGTCTGCAACGCCGTACACGCGGCACCGGGAAAGGAGCCATACTCGCCGTCCACCGTGCCCACAGACATGTTCAAACGCAGTTTATCGGTTACTTGGAACGCGCCATCGAGTTCGAAACCAGAGATTTCTGTACTGGCGGCGTTGGTCACCACGAATCCCAAACCGACGAAAGTCGATACCTGCTGGTCGTCGTACTCGCTGTTAAAGTACGCCCAATTCAACCTCATGCGGCCGTCAAGGAAAGTGTGCTTACCACCCACTTCAAATGACCAGGCTGTTTCATCGTCGTACTCAAAGCCTGTGGCGGGTGTGTTCCTGTCTATACAACCCGGCAAGTTCTGAAGCGGGCATGCTGGTGACGATACGAGTATCGGATTCTGGTCGTCCACAGCGTTGAAGCCACCACTCTTAAAGCCTTCTGAATAGCTTAGGTAGAACATGCTGTCATCTGATCGTGTCCAATTAATCGTCACCGCGGGGATGGTTTGATCCGTTTTGCGGTCCTCATCAAAAGCATGCGCCCAGCTATCGAAGAACGACCCCTGGAGCTCCTGTTGCAAGAGGTTACCGATCTCCGCAGGGTTCAAAGACGGGTCTGCAGTTTTTGTGGCTAGCCCTTGCGTTGTATCGTTCAGCCACGTTTGTGCTACCGCCTCTTTAGTTTCTTCGGTATAGCGTATGCCTGCAGTGATACTGAGGTTATCAGTGATGTTAAAGGTACCTTGCAAAAACACGGCCCAAGACTCGGTATCCTGAGTCCAGGTGGACAGTCTGCCGATCCGAGACCACATTGAAAGACCCTCTGCGCCCGGTGGCAGCGCCTGCGGCGGCAAACCGAAAGCCCCTGCGATACCTGCTAGCTGAGCGGGGCTGTAAGCCAAAATAGTGGGTAGTCCCGCAATAGCAGCCACAACTCCTGGCTGTCCAAAGGTGCCATCGACAGACACCATCCGATCGATTTCCTGCGAGGACTCAATGTAGTTAGCGCCGGCAACCCAGCTGAATGCGCCATCGAGGTCCGATGCGAGACGGAATTCTTGGCTGAACTGATCAAACTCTGAATCGTCGCTGCGTCCAATGAATTCGACGGGCAAAAAGTCTGCTTCGATACCGTCGGCGTATTCATATTGCGACCAGCCGGTCACCGAGCTCAGCGTCATGCCGTTGCCATACTCGTGCTCAATATTCAGCGAAAATTCATGGTTCTCGGTATCGGTGCCTGCGAGTCGCTCCGGGCCATTGCCCCCGTTGAGCGCCGCTGTTCCGCCGATAGATAGCCCATCGTAGTAAGTATCGCGGGAGCTATTATTCGCATAGGTTGATGCATTAAAACCGGGGTAGGCTATGCCCATTACCGCGTACATTGCACCGTTAGAAGCCGGCACAAAGGGCGTCTCGCGGGTTCCATCACCATTGGCATCAACCAAAGTGGGGGAAAAAGTCGTCACCGCAGAGTTAGTGCCAATTCTTTTATAGTCGCCGTAGGTATACCGCACACCCACAGAGGTCGCCTCGGAGGGCTCCCACTGGAAACCAATCCGAGCAATGGTCTCATCAGTTGATGGCTGCGCACTGTAGGCTGCATTCGGGGCGGCGTTTTTCAGGTAGCCGTCGATAGTTCGATCCATCACTGAAAGTCTCATCGCGACGGTGTCAGTCAAACTACCACTGATATGCCCTTCAAAATATTCACCGTTATCACTTTCGAAACTGGCGGCAACGCGGCCAGATAGGCCTTCGCCAACTTTTGGCGCCGCAGATCGAACGTTAATCGCGCCCGCCAGCGTATTCTTCCCGAACAAAATGCCTTGAGGTCCACGCAGCACCTCCACCTGCTCTAAATCAAACAAGCCAAGCCGCGATTGGCGACTCCGGCCTAGATACACGCCGTCCAGAAACAAACCAACAGATTGCTCAAAAGACTGGTTTGAACCAATGGAGATGCCGCGCATCGTGATAATAGTATTGACCGGGTTCTCTGCTACCGAGAAGTTAGGAACATACGTTCCCAGTTCCTGAAGACTGCGTATCGACGCGTCCTGAATTTGCTCCCCGCTAATTGCGGTCACTGAAATTGGCACGTCTTGAAGGCTTTCGACCCGCTTCTGTGCGGTCACAACCACTTCTTCTAGCGCCTGACCGGCTGCCGTCACCGACACACTAGCGATTGCTGCGCTGAGGGCTACTTTTGCAAATGTTTTCATCATTGTGGGATCCTTTTTAAAACCTGTTCATTTTTATTTTCGCTTCGGCTAAAAACAAAGGGTGATTTTTAGACTCTGCTTCAACTCATTGCATCTTTATAGTGAATTATTGGTGTTGTGCTGTTGCCATTTGACTTAAAAACTTAACATGTGGCAGTGTTACTGCCAATTTGGAGCTGATTACCATAGCAGATACTACAGAGAGCGCAATACTCCCCGAAAAAGGAATTCCGGCATGAAAAAAGTCACCATTGCTGCCACTATCTTGGGTATTCTTCTGCTCGCCGGTTATTCGCAGAGGGCGTCGATAACAGAAGCGCTGCTCAAAGTCGCGCTACCCAATCAGTTAGGCGCAAACCGCGTTGCAGCGCTTGAAGATGGGCTGCATATCGCGCTTTGCGGCGCTGGTGGACCCTTCCCCGCACCCCGCGCTTCAGGCCCCTGCGTGGCGGTCGTGGCAGGCGACCAGCTTTTTATTGTCGATACCGGCACCGATGGAGCCCGCAATTTAGGACGAATGGGGTATCCCGCTAGCCAGGTCGCCGCGGTGTTTCTCACTCATTTCCACTCAGATCACATTGATGGCCTGGGAGAGCTGGCCACTGCGCGCTGGGCTACTAGCAACCACACGCTGCCGCTGCCGGTGTACGGCCCTGAGGGCGTAGCGAGGGTGGTCGACGGCTTTAACGCTGCCTATGCTCAAGATTTTACCTACCGGCATGATCACCATGGCGATCAAGTTGCGCCGCTTTCTGCAGCCGGTATCACGGCAATGCCTTTTAAAGCGCCGCCAGAGGGCGTCATAACCACGGTCTTCGATGACGCCGGCCTAGTCGTTCAAGCCCTTCAAGTCGATCATGCTCCGGTCTCACCTGCGGTGGGCTACCTCTTTAGTTACGGGCAACGTACCGCGCTCATTACCGGGGACACGGCACAATCAGAGAACGTGAAACGCTTTGCACAAGGCGTCGATTTGCTGGTGCACGAGGCGCTGGCGCCGAACCTCATGACTATGATGCGTGACACGGCAGACAGCCTCGGCAATCAGATTCTCTCTAAGATATTTTTCGACGTACTGGATTATCACGCAAGCCCCGTCGAGGCGGCGGAAACCGCCCGCGATGCGGGCGTTGGGCACCTGCTGTATTACCACGTGGTACCGCCCATCGTTCTACCCGGACAAGAGGCGCTATGGCTCAACGGGGCGGAGGCTATTTTTCCTGACTACACGGTAGGCTACGACGGCGTCTCCTTTAGCCTGCCTGCGAACTCGGCGGAGATCATTCAGACCAGCACCGGACTTTAGGTAACGCGAATCAGCCGACGTTGGTCTTTTTTTGCGGTTTCGGCGCCTACTTCACTCGACAAAACAGTCATCTCGCAGCAAATGGCCTCGTTAATCCGGCCACAAATGACCCCATTTAACGGTAGTTGATCCAAAACGCCGGGGTGTCGTACCTACAAGCCCTACCAAAAAAAAGTGCGATGACCGTGATAGTTAATTTGAGTGAGTTCCGTGACGAGCGAAAACCAGCGCTTAAAAAACCCAGCGTGAACGAGAGCTTCGCGGAAAACATGGCTATTGGATCGACGGATTGCGATCGCCAACTGTCTGATGCACAAATATACGATTTAGAGCATCACCGAAGATTAAAGGCGCTACACACTCATCTCGAGCGGGGCGCCACACTGAGCGAGGCCGCGCGCCTGATCGGTGTGTCGCACATGACCGCTTACCGATGGAACGATTACGGCCGCCTGTAGTACCTGCACCATTTTTGCATTGCTTATTGCTACATTGCATTCAGCAGTGCTTGAGAGAATGCTGTCTCTCTGCTGACCCTGATTTGACACGCCTAGTCGTCTGGCTCGACATTGCAGGTGAATTGCGCCGTCACGTAACCAGCCACATCAAAATTGATCTTCGCTTTGCCCTGCATTTTACCCTCGACTGAGCAGTCGGATAAGGTCTGCAGAACAGTCCCTCGCACGACCTCAGAAAAGGCCTCAATCGTTAAGTCACCAATCAGCGTCGGCTCAGAAGGCGTCACCACCGGTGCCTCCTCTGGCAGGCGGAAGACAAGCAGCCAGAGCGCGACGGCGCAGGCCGCCAAACCAACACCAATAAAACCTAATAAAACTGTTCTCATGCGGCGGTTCTCGCTTGTCATAATGAGTATTCGCTACAGACCCTAACGTCACCACCTTTTCTTTTCAAATCCAGTGACCGGCTATCTGCATCGTCTCCGAGACCGCCAGCACGCATCCACGCCATTCAACGCTATCATCCGATTGATCTGCGTCACACGCAGCTCATGACGCTCGATGAGTCCTAATCGAGTAGCTCGTCGTGAGGCGATCTTCGTCTCATAAGCAGTTCCCGCGTAAACTAGAACGTCGCACACTGTTTGGATTTAACCGAATGAATGACCTGATACTTCAACCGATTCTGTTTATGGGTGTATTGAGCTTGTTAATGATGCTCCTGATGTATCTCACACGTATCCCTGCAGCGAAACAACTTGAGACCGAGGGTGTCGTGCTGCAAGAGTTATCACATCCGTCGCAGCTAGGGGGCGTATTTCCTAGCCACGTTGAGCGTGTTGCGGATAACTACAATCATCTTTGGGAGCAGCCCACCCTTTTTTATGCCGTTGTGATGGTGATATGGGCGCTCGACCACACCGATCCGATGCACCTGTATTCGGCTTGGGCATACTGCGGGCTTCGGTTTACCCACTCGCTTGTGCAAGTGACGATTAACCATGTTTGGCTCCGTTTCACGCTGTTCATACTCAGTTGGGCTGCTTTAGCCACCATGCTGTTGAGGGAGGTATTCAGTACCTTAAGCCCGTAACACTCTGTCGAGCAGTCACCCTCAGCGAAACAAAAAGGACCTCGCTAACGACGGCTCCTCCTTGCCGAGCGCCGACCCGGCACGCGTGACACCTTTTGTTAACACTTTGGCGCAGTTGGTCAATCCACCACGTCCGTTACGCGGCAAACTAGTGGCGATCAAGGATGACAAAGCGCCACGGAAGGCATCACTGATGGGAGATTGACCATGCGATTTCTATGGATAGAAAAAAATGCACTGCCTACGCCACGACGTAAGCAGATACCCGCTTCCCCGAGCCGCTATAAAGGCAGTCACCGCAGAACCGGGCCGGTAACCAACCGATCGTCGACCTCGCAGCGGCGATCGCTGAAGGAGGTTCCAGAATGAGGATGCTTTGGATCGTCACCATAGCTGTCGTACTCTTCGCAACCGTGAGCCATGCCAATCGCGTCAATGCAACTCACCCCAGCGCAGACGCACTGACGGCACCCTGGGTAATGAGGGCGCCAACTGCCTGTCCAGCTGTCTCAGTCGTCTCGCTTGGTCGGTGAGTCGTTGGCTTCGTCTGCCGCTCTCTGGGCGCGCTGAGTCACAATGAGCTGCCAAACGGCAAAAGCCAACGGAAGACCAAAGAACAGCAGGACTTGAAGCCCTTTGAACTCGCTGTAATCCATTACCGTCAGGCTCCTCGTTCTATGCCCGCCAGGGGAGAATCCTCGAGCGGCCGGTCACAAGCCGGAGCGTGATCCAGACAGCCGGCGCGAAGCTCAAGAATAAGACGCCATTCATCAAGAAGAAACCCGAATAGGCGTCGACAAAGGCGCCGAACCACGCAATCGTAGACGGTGTTATGCCCAGCGCCCACAAAATTGTGAGGTCGAGGAGTAAGCCAGCGTGCAGAAACGCCCACCAGGCGAGCAACCCAGACAGCCTCGTTTTCAGTGCTTGCATGCGCCTTTTCACGCCTCCTCTGAATGAGCACACGGGGTAGCCGAAAGATACGGACCCACCAATTAAGCGCGGCCGTCACTCAGGCTTTTGATCCCTACAACTCCTGATTCACCCTCTCACACAACTTTTGGGCCAGCAGCCACAAGCGGTCCTGACCCCACACCGCCAATACGGTTTCACCTTTCGGATCGATCAAACGAAAACTGGGCACGCCCCAAAGGCCCGCTTGGTACATAGCGAGGCGGTTTTCCTCGAGCAGTGCCTCCCAAGTGGTGTCCTGTCGATGCGCCTGAGCAGCAACCCAATCCAAACCCGCCGCCTCCACTACTTTCTTTAATCCGCTCTCGGTACTGGTGTTGACGCCCAACGCAAAGGCATGCCGTAAAAAGCTTGATAACAGTTCAACTCCTTTACCTTGCGATGCGGCCCAGGGGTACAGGGCATAACACTTGCGGACAGGGTCACCGATGGGATCGTAAAAGTTGCCGTAAGGCACACCTGCTTTGTGCGCTTCTCGAGCGGCATCCATAAAAATATACATGCCCTTCGCTCGCGTTGCCGGCACACCCCGCATGACCATCGGTAAAACAGGTCGCAATGCGAGGGTTACCCCAGCCTCTCGTGCAAAGGCAACCACGCGGTCAAACACGACTGCGGTGTAGGGGCTGCGCAATGAGGCGTAGAACTCCAAAGTAAAGGCTTTGTTATCGCGCTTTTGGGGAAGCGTTATTGAGGGGCGCGGCGCTATAAAGTCCCGCTCAGAGTAGCGGTCCACACCCAATGCGGCTAGTCGCTGCTCAAGCAAATAAAGACGGTCAGCACCCCAATACCACTCACCACCGTAATAAAACATCGCGCCTGAGTAATGCTTCATTTCATGCCGCAACTGATTGCCAGTATCCACCGCCGCGTCAGCATGCTCAATAACTGTACAACCTGACACCTCGGCGAGATGATCCAGTCGAGCACCATCCCCCGACCAAAGAGCGTCACCCACTTTTGCCGCTATTTCAGGAAACGTGTCGGCTGATTGTGCCGCCAGAATACGAGTCGCCAATGACACATGATGCGCATCTGGCTCTTGTAGATGATCAGGAAAGACGAGCCCATAACCGGGTGCCACCAAATGAGATTCGTAACGAGACAGACGCGCCAATAGCTCTGGTTCCGGCACATTTTTTCCCTGATCAGCGCGCACCAGATGACAACGTAGCTCGATGTCGTAACGTGCGAGCAATGGCATCAATAGCTGAGCTGTTAAATGACTATAACCATCGTCCACTTGATGAAAATAATGCACTTCATGTGGTGCACTTACTTTTAACCGTGTCCGTTCAGCCTTGGCATGGCGGGCCTTCGCTGAGCTCGTTTGAGACAGACGCGTCATGACTTTTGAGGTGAGCCAACGCTCTAAACGACTCGGGTCCATGGTCGCCGCGCCACCTTGGTCTTCGAATTTTTTTGCCATGATAAGTGCCTTTACTCAGCGGTTTGCTAGCAAGTCCGTCACCAACCCTCTAATGATTTCATGACAGCTTTTTTGCGATAGCCGCTGATGCTCTCGTAAGCGATGCCACATCTCAAAGGATGCTACCGCATGCACCGCTTCGCGCTGTGTACTCAGTGAGGTAGCGACCTCGGGTAACCACAGTTCGAGCTCGTTACGCAGCCTTTTTTGATGATAAGCATAACGTGCTTGCAGTGCAGGAAAGCGCCACGCCAACGCCTGGGTACAGAGAATCAAGTCACACAGTTGATCAAAGGCATTACCATACAGCTCAACCGCATGACTGATGCGCTGGGATAATGTGCCAGATCGATCACTGACCGCAAACAATGTCTCGTAGGACGCTCCAAGCATTTCGTCCGCTGACAGAAATAGGGCGTCCATGTCGGCGAAATGGCGAAAAAACGAACGGATACTCACGCCGGCGCGATCAGCAATCTGTTGCGCAGTCGGCACCTGCTTTTCCTCACTGATCAGCGTCAGCGCCGCCTCAACAATCGCGACTTGACTGCGCTCACTGCGCTGACGCCGGCCATCAGAGGTTGGGGCAATTTTAAGAGTCATTGTTCCACCTAGCTAGGCCCTCAGATGCTTATGTCACTTAGTATGCCATGATATTTTCGCAGGCCACTAGGGTTTTGCTTCGCCATTAGTAGGGCAAGGCGCGTCACCTTGCATCGCTGTGACGCGCCTGAATCGTCGCTAAATTCAATTGATGTTGATGCCGATCTAAGCGATAAAAAGCTAGCGCCACCAGCATGATGGTCCACAAAATCCACTGCAAGACAACCAGCCACCCACCGAGCTGTGTCAGCGATGCCGCGGGAATCTGCTCTGGGGCGACGCCACGAGGCAGTGCAACCGACTGTAAAATGATGCCCGCGATAAATGCGCCGATACCTTGATTGGTTTTGCGGATAAAAGTGAGTGCTGAGAAAAACACCCCTTCGTTTCGGCGGCCCGTCCTGACTTCACTGCGCTCAACAAGATCGGCCAACATTGAATATAAGATAGCCTGCATCGCAATAATCAGGCCTAAGTCAATCGTGTTCACCACCGCTAAAATGGGAAATAACAGCGGATCACCATTGTCGGGCATCCAGCCGATTAACCGGAATACAACGGGTAGGGGCTGCACTGTAAATGCCAACAACCCGAGACGTATCGCGGCCCCTTTTTTGCCCCAACGCTTTGATGCCCGGGGTGCGATCATCAACCCGATCAGTGCAGACAGGACCACCAAGGCGGTCCAGTAGTAAATCTGTTCTGAGGAGAACGCCCAAAAGTAGGTCAACATCAAAAAGGTTAATGCCGCTGTCAGGCCCGTCGCCACCGCGCTGGCCATTGACGAGATAAAAAGGGCAAAAAAACTCTTGTCTCTCAGGGTCTCCAACACTTCACTCAACACAGAGACGAGCCCCTGCTGGTTGCGAGACGCAGGCGCAGCGAGCGTTCCAATCCGATGATGGGTGCCGAGTGCCGACACCAATATGGCAATCAACATAACGACGGCCGATATTTGACCGTAGGTTTGATATCCGTCGCGGTTGAGTATGCCAACGGGGTACGCCTCCGTCGGCACTAGTAGGAATCCATACGTGAAGACCGCCATACCCGCGCCGCCAGCCCAGCCAAAAAAAGAGCGCCACGCCTGTATCGAGGTCCGCTCATCGTAGTCTGCGGTGAGTTCCGGCATTAGGGCAGAACTGGGCGTTTCATAGAAGGTGATCAACGTGCGGATCAAAATTGCCATGATGACGAGATAGGCAAACAAGGCACCATCACTCCATTCGGGAGGCTGCCACAACAGGGAATAACACAGTGCAACGGGAATGGCGGCCGCATACATGAAAGGATGCCTGCGACCCCAACGAGAGCGGGTATTGTCTGACCAATAGCCCACTACAGGATCGCTGAATGCGTCAAAAATCAACGCCACCAATAATGCCGTTCCGGCCAGTGCAGGCTCCAATCCGACGACAGTCCCGTAAAACAACAGCAGCAAATAGGCGAACCCGTTATCTTTGATGCCATAAGCCACCGCACCAAAACCGTAGGCGCAAGTGACCGCCCAGCCGACCGGCTTGCTGCTATTCACTGGTGTTGAAGAGGGCAAGGTAGCCCTCTCGCTTTAAGACTGTCGATCATAGGCGTCGTCCTGACGGGGAGTGACCCCGGCGATAATCGGCACTACACTGCAACACATTGCGGCAGGCGCCTCAAGCCATTGCCAACGAAACCCAAACCCAGACCCAACACAGCTCCCCTCAAAGTTTATTGACAACGACTCTAGCCGCTAGGCACCGCATTTGGTATAAACGCTGAACAATAAGTCAAACTGCGCGAGGGTCAGACCGAGCGGCAGGTATCGTTGGCATCGGTGTAAGGTGGTATGGCTCCTGAATTAATAGTCTTGATTGTATCGGCTGCATCCATTGCGTTTCTGCATACCTTATTGGGGCCTGATCACTACCTGCCCTTTATTGCAATGGCCCGCGCACGCGGATGGTCTTTGTCTAAAACCTTGCGGGTTGTTCTGCTCTGCGGCTCGGGACACCTTGTGGGTTCGGTGGTACTGGGTGCCATCGGGATTGGTGTCGGACTTGAGCTCACTCGCCTCGAATGGGTCGAAACACTCCGTGGGGATATTGCAGCCTGGAGCTTATGCGGTGTCGGAGCACTGTACCTTGTTTGGGGGCTTCGGCATGCCTATCGGCAACGCCCAGAACACCGGTCCGGGTGGCATTCTCACGGCCACGTGAGCCATTACCATGCGCATCTTCACGCCCACAAAGCCCGAAGCCACAATATCGAAGCGCCGCCGTCAGGCTCACTGACGCCATGGGCTATCTTCATTATTTTTGTCCTCGGACCCTGCGAACCACTGATCCCACTGCTGATGTTTCCAGCCGCCACACAAAGCGTTGCCGGCATCTTTTGGGTGACCGGTGTCTTTGCCATCGTGACTGTGCTCACCATGCTAGGAGCGGTCGCCATCGGACAACTGGGACTCGAGAGATTACGCGTGCCGGCACTCGCGCGCTTCGGTCACTCTACCGCCGGCGCCACCATGCTAGGGTGCGGTATCGCGATTGGATGGATGGGATTATAAGGATGAGTGACTACCAAACCATTGATGCCGTTTGCAACATTTGGACACCCGAGGCGCTATCGCACCGCCCCGGCTGGACTGATGAGTTCTTTGTCGGGAAGGTAAAGGGCAAGCATGACTCTGCGGGCATCACGCTCGAGGCAATGATCGAAGGGATGGATGAAGCGGGTATCGACATCGCTTTTCTCGTCGCGGCCAAAGCGGGTCGCGTGGGTTTACCGGGCTGCTACCACATGCCACTTGAGGTGGTGTCGCGGGCAGTAGAGCAGTACCCCGACCGTTTTAGGGGCATGCTCGGACTCGACCCTTATATGGGTATGAACGGCGTGCGACAGTTAGAGACTGCGGTCAAAGAGTTTGGCTTTGTGGGCGCACACTTATATCCGCACTGGTTCGAGTTGCCGCCGAATAATGCTAAGTACTACCCCTTCTACTCCAAATGTATCGAGCTCGGTATCCCGGTCCAAATGCAGGTAGGCCAATCACTGATTTACGCGAAAGAACATCCTTGTCGCTCAGTTGGACGCCCTATTTACTTGGACGATATTGCTTGTGACCTCCCAGAACTCAAGTTACTGGGCACCCACGTGGGCATACCTTGGCATGACGAAATGATCGCCATGGCCTGGAAGCACGACAATGTCTTTATTGTGACCGACGCGCACAGTCCCAAATACTGGCCAGATTCAGTCAAACATTTCATCAATTCTTACGGCCAAAATAAGGTGATCTTTGGCACTGATTTTCCCGTGTTGCGCTTCAAGCGTACCGTCGATGAAGTGAATGCATTTGAGCTCAAACCCGAGGTACGTCGCAAGTTCATGCGCGATAACGCAATACGGGTCTATGGATTGGAGGGCTTGTCATCAGCACACCACTAGAAGGCATTCGCGTCGTCGAGATGACCTCGGTCGTCCTTGGACCCTATGCCTGTCAAATGCTGGGGGATCTTGGCGCCGATATCGTCAAAATCGAACCCCTAGCCGGTGATACAAACCGCAATTTAGGGCCGCATTTTAACGACCCTAAAATGTCGGCTTTATTTCTCACGTGCAATCGTAACAAGCGGTCCGTCGCACTCGACTTGAAAAGCACAGCCGGTCGGGAGGCAGCGCTCAAACTCATCGCCACCGCCGATGTCGTCGTCCATAACTTTCGACCTCAAGCCATGGAGCGTTTAGGGCTTGATTACGAAAAAGTGAAGGCAGTGAATTCTTCTGTGGTGTATTGCGCCACCTATGGCTATAGCAAAAAAGGGCCCTACGGCGATAAAGGGGCACTGGATGATTCGATTCAAGCCGCCAGTGGGATAGCAGTATTACAAAGCATGGTCGAGGGAGAGCCTCGCTACTTACCAACTATTATCGCCGATAAAACAACCGGCCTAATGGTTGTGCAAAGCGTTTTGGCCGCACTTTTTCACCGCGAACGCACCGGAGAAGGACAGGCTATTGAGGTCCCCATGTTTGAAAGCATGGTGTCATTTGTCATGACCGAGCATTTATGGGGCCAGAGCTTTGTGCCGCCACTCGATAAAGCCGGATATGTCAGGCTCATGGCGTCTCACCGCCGACCTTATAAAACGGCCGACGGCCTCTATCTTGCGGTTTTACCCTACTGGGATAACCATTGGGGTACCTTTTGCGCAGTAGCGGACAAGCCAGAACTGGCCGAAGATCCACGCTTTCAAACCATGGCGCTACGGCTGGCTAATATTAATGAATCCTACCGTGAGACCGGCGCCATCATCGCGAGTAAAACCCGTCAAGAGTGGGTCGATTTGCTCGGTGATACTAACGTGCCAATGATGGTAGTGAATTCATTAGATGAGTTAATTGACGACCCACAGTTAGTGGAGAGCGGATTCTGGCAAGAGCATGATCACCCGACCGAGGGTCGGCTTAGGTTCTCGAGTCCGCCAATGAATTTTGAAAAGACACCCGCCAGCATTCGTCGCTTACCCCCTGGCCTGGGCGAGCACACTCGCGAACTACTGCGAGAGGTGGGTTATGACGATGAATATTTGGCGACCCTTCATGATGAAGGCGCCATTCAGATTGCACAGGAGACCAATCCATGACATTCAAAAACCTTTACATAGACCATGAACGTACCAGTGAAGCCGAGGACTGGGTAAAAGAAGAAATAGCGGAGCAGGAAGCCCGATTTGCTGAAATTGAGGCCTCTATGGAGGCGCTAGCCCCAACACGAGAGAAATGGTATCAGGAGTTTTTTGATCGCATTAAAACGAATGGCTTCAATCTAGATGGCGACGACAAAATGCCGATTCCTGATAGCGATCTGCCGGTCAAAACGGCAGATCGAAAAGATCAGGTGGTCTGGAAGTACGGCGTCGATAGCGACGATACCCCACGCAACGGACAGGAGGCTTAACCATGGCACGACCACATATTGAACCCTTCTGTGATCGAGATACCCACTTTAAACCCATGCGATTGCTCGGCTTTGGAGCGGGCATGCACTACAAAATGCTGAGTATGGATGTCGACACAGGTGCCTGCTCAATGACGGTGCAGTTTGACGGTGGCTACAAGCGATCGCCCGGATTTTCTTGGTCAGAATACGAACTCATCGTGATCGAAGGGGAGTTGAAGGTCGGTGACCGAGTTTGTCGCAAGGGACATTATTTCTATGTACCTGCGGGTTACGCAATGCCTGAAATCAGCTCTGATCAAGGCTGTCTTCTGCTCTACATGTACAACACCGGAGAGCCGAGTCATGAAGAGGCCACGACGCATCATGCATCGACGCAAACACAGCTCTATCATGACGTAGACAGTTATATGGATCTGTCCTGGGCCATGGGCAATGTTGCAAAACCCAGTGTGGCAACAGGCTGCATGATCAAACTCCTCAACTACAACCCCAACTCCTTCGCAATGACCTTTCTCTACTGCATGACACCAAATTTTTATCAGGACAATATCTCGTATCACGACTGTGCCGAGGAGTCTTACCACCTTTGGGGTACGTCTTGGATGATGCAGTTTGGAGATGTGCCAACAGGTGGGTATTTCTGGCGCCCGGCCTATATCAACCACGGTGCTTTTGCATCAGAGTATGGCTGTATTGCGCTGGGCCGCGTGGATTCTAAATTATTCAATCACTTTCACTATAACCCTTGGTCGACCCCCGTCGAAAATGCGGACCGCTCAGAAGCGCGACTGCTCGCAAGAGACCCACTGCTCTACCATTGGGCCTTTAGTCAGGATCATAACCATCCACACAGCCCCAAAGACTTCGAGTTAACGATGCCAAGGCGGGCTAATGAAGCGGGGCACGATACCGAGCATAAGAGCGATGGTCATCGACACGATCATTGGCACGGACATCATCACCATGATGAAGAAAGCCCTCACACCCATGACCATTCACATGACCATTCGCATGACCATCGCATGACCATGACCACCAACATTAAGCCGGGGTCGTAGGTACCGCCGGAACGATTAGCAGTGGCAACCAAAAACAGCGGCATTAAGCCGCTGTTTTTTTAACACCATTGTTTAATCCATTGAGACCCAGTCTATGCGGGCAATCAGCTCGCGGTGGCCTCCAGATAGCACCGGCCACATAGCGCCTCGTAGCGCACGTTATCGCCGTCGATCACCACTTGCTCTCCTTCACGAACGATACCGGCATCGCCTAATCGCGCATTGAAGATGGCTTTTTTTCCGCAGCGACAAATGGTCTTCATTTCCTGGAGTGAATGAGCGACCTCCATTAAGCGCCGACTGCCCGGAAAAGCCCGCGTGCGAAAATCCGTTCTAATACCAAAGGCCACCACCGGAATGTCATCCAGCACGGCAATCGCCAACGCTTGGTCGACTTGTTCGGGTGTTAAGAACTGCGCCTCATCGATAAGCAGACAGGCGACCCTTTGCTGCTCAGAGTCCTGCTGCTCACTCAGCGCATGACTTAACGCATGCAATGTGGCGCGCAAATCTTGATCTGGCAGTAACACCAAGTCTGCTGGTCGCGCCACACCCAAGCGCGAAACAATTTGATCATCGCCCTTTGTATCCTTCGCCGGCTTCATCAATAGAACG
Organism: uncultured Luminiphilus sp.; assembly: GCA_905182485.1. Lineage (GTDB taxonomy): Bacteria > Pseudomonadota > Gammaproteobacteria > Pseudomonadales > Halieaceae > Luminiphilus. Next base: position 100,357 of record CAJJBO010000007.1, on the reverse strand, counting down.
TGCTGTCCACGCTCTTCATAGTTATGCGCCACCTGCAACATCGAGGTGCTCTTACCGCTGTTCATGGCGCCGTAACGGAAAAATAATTTACTCATGACAATAGCCTGCTTCTCTCATTTAATTTTCTCATCAAGCACCGTGTTGATACTACATGAGGATAAAAGAACACAAGCGCGGCGTCGCCTCAGTGCTCCTCACGTTTCCCCTGACACGCCCCTCACAATAATCCTCCGTGACGGTAGCGCTACTGCGGCTCTGCAACGCTAACGGGACCCTATTTAAGGGGTGGCTCATGGCCTCTGCTCAGGCATAATATGAGGCTTAAAGTCAGGAGTGAAAACCCTATGAAAAGTCGTGCTGCAGTCGCCTTCGAAGCTGGCAAGCCATTAGAAATTGTTGAGGTAGATGTCGGTGGTCCTGCTACCGGAGAGGTCATGGTAGAGATCAAGGCGACCGGGGTTTGTCATACTGATGCGTTTACCCTGTCCGGCAATGACCCCGAGGGCGCATTCCCTGCCATTTTGGGTCACGAGGGCGCGGGCGTCGTCGTTGAAGTGGGTCAAGGCGTGAAGGACCTCAAGGTCGGAGACCACGTTATTCCGCTGTATACCCCCGAGTGCCGTACCTGCGATTTCTGCCTGCACCCAAAGACAAACCTCTGTCAGGCAATCCGGGAAACACAAGGCCAGGGCGTGATGCCCGATCACACCAGTCGCTTTTCACTCGATGGCAAACCCATCCTGCATTACATGGGTTGCTCCACGTTCTCTAATTACACGGTCCTGCCCGAGATAGCGCTGGCTAAGGTTCGTGAAGATGCGCCCTTCGACAAGATTTGCTACATCGGTTGCGGCGTGACGACGGGGATTGGTGCCGTCGCTTTCACCATGAAAGTGGAGGCTGGCGCTACCGTCGCCGTGTTTGGATTAGGGGGTATTGGTCTCAACGTCATTCAGGGTGCAAAACTAGTAGGTGCTCGACGGATTATTGGGGTAGATCTAAACCCCGACAAGATCCCCCTCGCAACGCAATTCGGCATGACCGATTTCGTGAATCCGAGCGAAGTAGATGATGTGGTCGATCATCTCATTCAGATAACCGGTGGCGGCGTGGACTACAGTTTCGAGTGTATTGGCAATGTTAATGTGATGCGCCAAGCGCTTGAGTGCTGCCACAAAGGATGGGGCCAAAGCTGTGTGATTGGCGTAGCCGGTGCGGGCCAGGAAATCTCAACGAGGCCCTTTCAGCTGGTGACCGGTCGGTCATGGCGCGGCACGGCATTTGGCGGCGCGCGCGGTCGAACCGACGTACCAAAAATCGTTGACTGGTACATGGAAGGAAACATTCAGATAGATCCAATGATTACCCATACCATGCCTTTGGAGGATATCAATACCGCCTTCGATCTCATGCACGAAGGTAAAAGCATTCGCTCGGTGGTAACGTTCTGATGAGCGCAGACTGTCTAAGCAGTGTCAAAATGTTTGGCGGCGAACAAAATCGCTATCAGCACCGTTCCAACGTACTGGACTGCGATATGGTTTATGCAGTCTACCTGCCACCGCAAGCGGCGGAATATCGGGTGCCCGTGGTGTATTACCTATCGGGGCTCACCTGCACAGACGAGAACTTCGTCACCAAAGCCGGTGCGCAATGCTACGCCGCTGAGCATGGTGTGGCAGTAGTGGCGCCCGATACTAGCCCCCGGGGTGAGGGCGTTGCTGATGATCCAGACGGCAGCTACGACATGGGCCTTGGGGCTGGGTTTTATCTCAATGCAACGCAGGCACCATGGTCTGCGCATTATCAAATGTATGACTATATTGTTAGCGAGTTACCTGAAGTGCTGGCAGAGAACTGCCCACAAATCGATACCGATTGCGCAGCGATCATGGGGCACTCAATGGGGGGACATGGCGCCCTGACCATTGGCCTCAGAAACCCCGAGCGCTATGTGTCGCTCTCGGCATTTTCACCGATTGTTGCACCCACACAGTGCCCTTGGGGCAAAAAAGCGTTCACAGAGTATTTAGGACCAAATGAATCGGATTGGGCGGCCTATGACACCTGCGCGCTGTTAGCTTCGGCTACCGAGCACAGGCCCATCCTGATCGATCAAGGCACGGCTGATAATTTCTTAGACGAACAGCTCAAGACACCATTGATCACGGCTGCCGGTGACGCCGCGGACTACCCTGTCCACGTTCGGATGCAGCACGGCTATGATCACAGTTACTATTTCATTGCCTCTTTTATGGCCGACCACCTCCGGTTCCACGCAAAGTATCTCAACGCACATTAGGCGCGACAGACTCATCCATCGCTCAAGCAGATCACGATCGCTGCGTTCACCACGGCGGTCATATTGGCCAGATCGCAAAAGAGAAACCGGTGTAGCAGGATCCAGCTTAGCGAAGGGGAGACACCCTCACTCACAAGTACACAGGCACTGAGTGCCGCCCTCAGCGCCTTCTGCGACTCATTACTAGACACTTATGGACTCCCGGAAGTGCGTGCACGGTCTAATGCTGAGGAGAAACAGCCGCTTCTTCTGTTCGTGAATCAATTATTTTCTTCATGAACGTCCATGACGTTTCGTTACGACGAGGATCATCTAACGGCGGCGGTGTTGTATATTCTGGGTACTGTTGTGCAATTTCAGCCTTAATCACCTCCGACAGCTGCTCGTAATTTTCAAGCTTTCTGCCCATCGCATTAAAGTACAGCATGCCAGCCCGACCATTCATCTCCATCCACGGAAGCCAAGGTGCCAGACGAACCCAAGAGATTACGGGATATGCGACTGGCTTCGACGCGTCCAGTAGTTCAGCGACATCGCCATTGAAGTCGAAAATCTCTGTGGCGTGATAACTGCCGCCCACATATTTTTGGTAGTCACCGCCCATCGCATTTTTATAAAACAAGGGGATTTCGTAGTTGATCAGATACTGGCCATTAACGTCGCGGTATGTGAAGGCCCTCTCGGAGCCATCGGCATTGATACCGAAGCCGGGCCGTTGGTTGACTGGATCGTTGGCAACGTGAATCACCTCATTCGCCTCCCCGGTCCAGGGATTGTCAAACGTGCGCAGGATTTCTCCTGTCTGAGGATCGAGATACAACATGATCTCCCTTGAGACGAGTCGATAACCGATGCCTTTGTCAGGGTCCTCAACCTGCCCACACTGGCGGATATTCATACCCAGCAAACCAAAAATCTTGCGATCCGGCTCACCGGGTACCCGGGAGTAGCCGAATCCGGACCATTCAAAAACCTGAGGTGAACTATCCGCTAAAGAGCACTGTATTTTGCGATTGAGCGCGACAAAGCCGTCTCCAGAGTTAGCATCAATCGTCTCTGCTTGAACGGCGGTTGCTATCAGCCCAGAAAGGATAAAACCAAGAAAAGTCGTTAAGCGTGAAAACAGCCACATAGTGTGGTCTCCTGAGTTTGCTGGCTACCGAAAGAGCATAGCCCGTTTGAGAAAAGATATAAAGATATGTCAATATGCGATTTACTGAATCCACATCGTCCAAGGCCTTAAGACTTTGATCCCGATACTCACCCGCAGACGCCTACTCGAGGGCTCCATCGCTGGATTGCTGGCAAGCGCTAGTGGTGGCTGCAACGGCAGGGGCTCAGGCCGACGTGTGGTGGTGGTGGGAGCGGGTCTGTCTGGTTTGAATGCGGCCCTTATTCTGGAACGATGGGGCTTTGAGGTCGACGTTGTCGAAGCCAAAACACGCGTCGGCGGCCGGCTTTGGACGCTAGATCACCTCCCGGGCTCCCCCGAGGGGGGCGGCAACGTCATGGGCGCCCAATACGGTCGCGTTGTTCACATGGCCCACCATCTCGACATCGCACTGCGCACGCCACCCCGCACGCTACCCAGCGATTACCTCATTGGAGATGAGCGCATCTCCCGCGATAGCTGGGCAAGCGCTGCGGCCAACCCCCTTCCCGAGGCGTGGCGGACCATCCCACCGCAGCGCTTGATGGGAAAGCTCAATGAGACAAATCCACTTTTGAAAACCCGCGCCTGGCATGACCCCAATCTGATGGCCTCAGATCAGTCAGCCGAAGTGGGACTCAAGGCGCTGGGTTTTCCCAACGCCGCCATCGAATTGATCAACGCCAACAACAGTTATGGCAACAATCTTAGCGACACCAGCCTCATGGCGCTGTATCGCATCATGGGCGAATTTGGGCGCTTGTCCGGCCCGGCATTGGCGGTGCAGGAAGCCATACTCGGCAATATGCGGCTACCTGAGGCCATGGCGAAGCAGCTCTCGAGGCCCGTGTCGCTGGGTGAACCGGTCGTTGCAATTCGACATTCACCCTCGCGAGTACAGGTGGCGCTGGCATCGGGTAAAACATTGGAAGCCGATGCCGCGATTCTGGCTCTGCCCCTACCTGCGTTGGAACAAATCGAGATCAATTTGTCTGCCGCCCAAACCACCCTGCTAAAGCAAATCGATTATCACAAAGTCGTACAACTCCACTGTATCGTCGAGGCACCCTTTTGGGAGGCCGCTGGCTGGAGCGGCTCTTGGTGGACCGATGGTTTGCTCGGCAGGATTTTTACCCGCCCCATTCCCAATACCAGCCGTTACAACATGACGGTATGGATTAACGGCGACCACTGTGACCCACTCAATGCGCTTGACGAGGCGGCTTGCACCCAGACCATCACTCAGGCGCTTTGGCAACTCGTGCCAGAGGCGCGCGATGTCACCTCCGTGGGCCAGTTAGTACGGTGGAGCATAGACCCCTACGCTGGCGGCGTTTGGGCACTGTGGCGACCGGGTCAAGCCGGCACGGCTCACGGAGCGATCCGTGCCCCGACGGGGCGACTGTTCTTCGCGGGAGAACATACGGCAGAAGCGTATCGCGGAATGGAGGGCGCGATGGAGTCAGGGGAGCGTGCCGCGCTGGAAATCATGCGGGTACTGGCATGAGACTTTGGGCACGGGCAGTCTACCTAAGCGCTGTGCAGCTCGGTTTACTGAGTGCCAGTTTACAGGCCGCCCCGCTGAACGGTGAGCAACTGTACGATGTCGCCTGCAACGCCTGCCACAGCCTTGGAACTGCCCCAGACCGCCGCGTGGGTCCAGCGCTAAGTGGCCTGTTAAATCGGCAGGCTGGGACAATTGACGGATATCAATTCTCTGAAGCCCTTTCCGCTTCAGGATGGATCTGGCGCCTGCCCACACTACTTGCCTGGCTGACAGATCCTGATGCCGCTATTCCAAACAATGCGATGAATTACGTTAATCCGCTGACCGCCGAAGAGACCCAGCGGCTGAGCGAGTGGCTCCTGCGACAGCCGTGAGACTAGCAATCGTCGAGACGATTCTCCCAACCCGCCAAGAGTGGCATAGCAGCACTAGGTCCCCGCTCGGCGAGGTCAATGCCGGCCTCCAGCAAGGTCGCCCAGGCAAGGCAAAGATTCGAAGACAGCACCGGTCCCGGCAAAACCCCCGACAGCTCGGCGACGAGTCGCAGTGTCGGGAGCCCTGTTCCAGTGATCAGATAGACATCTGCCTTTCTGCTGTGCCAGCGAGTCCTGATCTGCTCTGCTGCGATCTCGGGCGACAGGCCATAAATCGCTCGCGTATCTCGCTGATGCGGATCAAGCGAAAATCGATCGGCGAGCACGAAGCCTCGCTCCTGCCAGTGCCTTTCGGCTGCCTCCAAAAGCCACTCAGGATAAGGGCAAATCAGCGCAATAGAGCGAGCGCCAATCTGATTCAGCGCGCGCTCAATGGCTGCTGCCGCAGAGATCACAGACTGCTGGCGACGAGCGCTCAACGTGGCAAGACTGGCTTCGACAGAGGCATGGCCAAGAAGATAACTCGATCCAGTGCAGGCCAATCCAACTGCCCCCATGACCAACGTATCAAATCGGTCCAGGGTCTGGCCAATATCAGTAAAGTAAGCGCGCAATCGGTCTTCAGGGAGAGGCTCATCACTGGTCATACGCACCGTCGCGCAGGCGACGCCTCTGGGCAAAAGCGCGCGAAATTCTGTTTCCGCAGTCACGTTAGCCTGTGGCGTAGCGATACCGAGGGTGCCATGCCGACCGTAATGCCCCTCTCCCATTTGCAACACCTATTGCCCGTTCGCGCACTGCTCCGCAATATAACATGGCAGCTTTCACCGAAGACCTCACCCAACCTGAGCGCTGTGGCAATGATACTCACCCGAGACTCGATGCATCATGTCTGATTCACAGGTCACGATTATTGGGGCCGGACCTTCCGGGCTAACGCTCGCCTGGTGGCTGGTTGAACAAGGCGTCAGCGTCACCGTGTTGGAGCGCGAAACCGCCATTCCAAGGGATATGCGCGCGTCCACTTTTCATCCCGCCACCCTCGATCTCCTCACAGAATCAGGACTCGCCGCCACGCTCATTGAGCGCGGTACTGTCGTGCCCCAGTGGCAGTATCTGATTCACGAAAGCGGGGAACGAGCAGTGTTCGACATGGCCCACCTTAGCGAAGTGACCGCCCACCCTTTTCGCTTACAGTGTGAGCAATTTCAGTTGACTGAACTGCTGGCAGAAAAGTTGGCGAAAGAGCCGCTTTGTGAGCTACGACTGGGCGCCACATTACAGTCCGTCATACCTGGAGAAAGTCAGGTGACCGTCCAATACCAGTCCGCAGGAGAAGACAGCGTTAACGTCTGCGACTGGCTGATCGCCGCAGATGGCGCTAGTAGTCAGGTACGTAAATCTCTCGGGCTTGATTTTGACGGTCAAACCTTTCCCAAAACGTCCATTACTCTAGTACTCGAGTATCCATTTGAAGACGATATTCCCAACCTTCTGGGCGTCAATTATGTGTGGTTGCCTGATCGCCATTACAGCTTGATGCGCCTGCGGAATACTTGGCGATTGACCTATTCTCCAGAACAAGATCAGGATATTGAGAGTGCGTTGAGTGACGCCGTAGCACAAACTCATATTGCCCGCGTCTCCCCACGCGCCAGCGGTACGGCCATCCTCACTCGGAACTACTACACGCTGCACCAGCGCTGCCTGGCGCGCTTTTGTCATGGACGCACGCTGTTTATCGGCGACGCAGCACATCTCAACAGCCCTGCCGGCGGGATGGGGATGAACAGTGGTATCCATGATGCCCGGTCACTGGCAGACCATCTGGTTCCCGTCATTAACGGAGACGACCCCCTACTACTCGAACGCTACGATCGACGCCGGCGCACCATCGCGCAAGAGGAGGTGCAACGCCTGTCGGCGCGCAACTATGCGAGACACCGCGAGACCGAGGCGAGCAAACGGATGTTAATCTGGAACGAGCTGCAAGAAATCGTCAGTGATCCGGTGAAGCATCGCGATTACCTGCTCGATGCGGCTATGATTCGATCACGCCAGCGTGAAAAGACGATTGAATGAGGGTAACTTGATGACCGCTATCGACCAGATAATGGCTGAAAAAGGACTGGTCCTACCCGATGTCGTGACGGGATATATCGGCGCCGAATCGCTACCCATTGACCCACGCGCGAATCAGCTCGCCTTGCACTTTCCCGGTACAGGGGAACAACTGACCTTGCTTCAGGAGGATGATGCCGAAACAGTAGCGCGAGCCGTTGCCTGTGCCCGTGATAGCTTTCAATACGGTGCTTGGTCTCAAACCTCTACCGCAGCGCGACAGGGGGTTTTTCGCCGAGGGGCGAAACTGATCCGCGAGCATGCTGAGGAGCTCGCGTTACTGGAATGCCTCTGCGCGGGCCTTCCGGCTTCTCATCTGGCCTCTAGGCAAGTCCCGAGAGCGGCCGATAACCTCGATTTTTTCGCTGACTATATCGCCGTCATGGCCGGCGAAACATTTGAGCAGATGTCCGGATACCAAACCACTGTCACGCGCCAGCCAGCTGGCGTGGCTGCTTTGTTCGCCCCATGGAACGCGCCGCTGGCATTAGCCAGCATGCAGATTGCCTCCAGTTTGGCTTTTGGTAACACCTGTGTGCTGAAACCTTCTGAACATACGCCGCTATCGATTTTACGCATGGTGTCACTGCTGGAAGAGGCGGGCCTACCGCCCGGTACGATTAATGTCATCAATGGCACCGGCATGAAAACTGGCGCGGCCTTGGCCGGCTCTGCCGGAATCGATCGTATCGCCTTCACCGGCGGCGGCACTTCGGCACGACAAGTGATGGCGGCGGCGGCCAACCACCTGACTCCCGTTCATTTCGAGCTGGGCGGCAAGTCTGCGAACATCGTGTTTGATGATGCTGATTTTGAGCGGGCAATAGATGGCTCGCTGGTCAATATTTTCAGCAACAGCGGCCAGATCTGCATTGCGGGATCAAGAATATTAGTGCAGCGCGGCATCTCTGAGCGCTTCATAGCAGCCTTCGTAGCAAGAACTCAGTCCCTGAAAGTGGGCAATCCACTGGATCCAACCGTAGAGGTAGGACCCATGGCGTTCAAAGGCCACTGGGAAAGGGTCCTCGATCACATCGCCCGCGGAAAAAACGATGGCGCAATATTACTCTGCGGGGGTGAAGCCCCGACCGACCTTGGTAGCGGGTATTTCGTCACACCCACGGTATTTCAAGTTCACAACAACCAATTGCCGCTGTGCCAAGAAGAGGTCTTCGGCCCAGTGGTCAGCATCCAGATATTTGACGAGGATGAAGAGGCAATCTCACTGGCGAATGACAGCCGGTTTGGCTTAGTGGGCTACTGCTGGACTAACGATCTCACACGCGCGCAACTTTTCCAGCAGCGTATTGAAGCCGGTACGCTGTGGATCAACACACCTTTGGCTCGCGATCTGCGCGCACCCTTTGGTGGCTTCAAAGAATCGGGAATTGGTCGCGATGGCCCACGTCAGGCGGCTGAGTTCTTTACAGAAGAAAAAGCCACTATCACTGCCTATGGCGATACGCCCATCAGAAAGCTGGGATCCCTCGAAGCACCATGACGTTTGTGCACCGCGACAACGCCATCTTCATTCGGTACTCACCACAACTGCCTTCTTTTTTCATTCTCAATCCGGAAACGACACCGAGTGCTCCTGATCATTCACTCCGACATTCGTTCCTATGAAGCGACGACAATTGGTAAACATTCACCGCTGGCTTGGATTAATTGCCGGCGCTTGGTTACTGACCCTAGGTATAACGGGTATTTTTCTTGACCATGATGACTGGCGCTGGCTCCGACAAGCGGAGGTCCCAGAAAACTGGCTTTCACCCTCAATGATGCGGTATCTGCCTGCTACGGTGATGCGTTACGTGGCCGCGCACCCAGCCGATATAAACCAATGGATCGGTGGCTCTGAGCGAGGTCTTTGGATAACCGACAACCGGGGGGCTACTTGGTCCAAGCTGGCCTTTCCAAACGGCGAGCATCCACAGATATTGCGACTTGCCAAACTGAATATCGATAGTGTGCCTCGGATCATTATTGCGACCGATGATGGCATCTGGGCAATGCACGGCTTCGACGGCCCTATTAAGCGGCTTGCGTTGGGTGGTGACTTCATCAACATGATCTCACCGGGCTCAGATCCGCATTCGATCATTGGTGTTAAAGACTTCAACCAAATCTTCACAATAGATCTCGATGCACCAAACAGCATTGAGATGCTCAATCTCGATCAGCCTAAGGTGTCGGGGCTGCCCGAGACCATAACGGTCTATCAATTTCTGTTTGATCTGCACTTTGGATATGGCTTGCTGTCGCGTAAATGGTCAACTTTGATTAACGACTTTGGCGGGCTCGCTCTGATCATATTGTCTACCACAGGCCTACTCACTTGGTATCTGAAACGCCGCTGGAAACGGAGAAAAAGCCCTCCAACCGATCACCGCAAATCAATTATTGTCAGTCTTTATCGCGGTCACGCACCCGTAATTGGGATTCTTGGAATCATACCGATCCTGTATTTATCGGTTACGGGCATCATGTTCAATCACTTCCTGACCTTTATGGAATGGGGAGAAGCCCGAGAGGTGAGGCGTGAGCAATTGCCGCCCGTTTGGAGATATGAATCACTACAAGGAGAAATCGATCAAGTCGTCACGTTTCCGGGTGAACACGAGCGGATGCTCATCTCAACGCGGTATGGTGTTCTTGTCACGGATGACGGCGGCGCCAGCTGGTCGTCTGAGAAAGCCTTGGGATCGCAGCGAGGGCAGTTATTCAGATCCGGCGATCACGTTTTTTACAGCACTAACTCTCGGCAATTTTTTGTTAGGGCCGACAGCGACTCGGATTGGCGATCAATGACCGGCCTGCCAAGCATTGTGTACGACGCGGAATTTACTGATGCAGGCTTATTCGTTAAAAATAGCAGGGGTTTCTTCAGAGATAGCGGTCAATTCGCATTCACAATCGATCCGCTCAAACACCCCAATCTGGAGGCTGCAACGTGGTATCTTGTTCATGATCGACGTCCACACAGGTAACATTTTTCATCCTCAATTTCGCTGGATCAGCGATGCCTTGACGCTGATGGGCATCTTGATCATTGTGACCGGCCCAATCTTATGGTGGCGCCGAAAGTGGTGACCTTAAGCGGGGGCGCCTCGGCGAGAACTGATATACATCGCGATACCTGACAACAACCACAGCACGACGACAAAACCAAAGAAAGTCATCAAAAAACCGCCGATAGGGCCAAAGTATTTGCCGGTATGAATCGGTAGTAGAACGTCCCTGAAGCCTGATCCTCTCTCTAGTTTACCCGCCGCATAAATTCCTTTTAGCTCGCCGGTAACCCCGTCAATTACGACATCTTTGCGGAACATGCGCGGATTAAAAAAAGCGAACCAATAATGGGGTTTATGCGGGCTGGCATAAGAGTAGGCACTGAGATGATAGTCGTCAGGTAATGACACACGGGCAGTTTGATACGCGGCATCAGGATCAACAATGGCGAGGTCGTGAAGCGGGTACTCGCTAGCGGAGTCTGCCTGGGCCATGTTGGCAAACACAGAGAGCTTCGCCTCACGATCCCCCCAATACACGTAGCTCATGACCATGCCACTAAGCGATGTCACAATTAAAAAGGCAGAAGCGATGATGCCAAGCGTACGGTGATAACGATTGAGCATAGGAAGTTGGCGAGCACTTTGTCGCGTCTTCACGTAAAGCCAGATACCAGATAGAGACATCAGAACTGTCGCTAAACCTAGCAAACACACAACATAGAGACCCGCCTTCCCGAAAACAATCCAACGATGCAGCACTGTCATCGTGCCGATCCAGCCAGACTCCACCAACGGATATTCGGCAATCAGACGCTGTTGATACTGATCGTAATCCACCATGGTTTTAGCATCGTGCAGATTCTCTGGGTTTCTTCCCCCCATCAACATATAAGCGGTATTGGCCCTATCTGGCGGCGGCACCATCACATGAGCGATATTGAAATCGGGGGCGATCTTACGCATTGCTTGCTGAATCTGCGTCGGCGTAGCAGGTGAACTTCCCACCTCTACGCGGTATTTTTCGGGATAAAACCACTGCATTAATAAGCGACTCTCTGCAGCAATACTTCCGGACGTTATTTGAAAGACGACGAACGCACCCAATATGAAAGCCAACCATCGGTGAAGCGTTTTGACTGTCCTCAAATTCATCAGTTAATCCATCCTCCCTCGACCGAAGACCATTCTAGCCAGTGGTTGTCAGCCTGTATTTTCTTGCGCGAAAAGCCTTCATGCCGCGCAAAAAAAAGCAGCCTAACGAGGCTGCTCTTCTCGTACCAGACTCAACTTTAAGTCTGGGATATTGGCTTGATAAAGCCAGATCAGAAATCCCAGCGGAGTCTTACGCCGGCCTCTCGCTGATCTCGCATGTGGATGTGCACACTTTCTACCGCAAAGTTATAGGCAAAGGTGGTGTCTCTCACATACTTACTGGTGTCGGCAATATTGTTACCCCCAGTTGGCGCATCTTCGTCGGTCAGATTCGAAACATAGGCTTCAAGGCTAATACCGTTGTCCATTCGCACACCAACCCGAATATTCAGCTCTGTCGCATCAGGAATTTTCGTGAGATTAGTCACCTCATCGTAGTACGAACCCGTATAGAAGAACTCTCCTCGGGCGTACGCCCCGCCCATCGGGGTATCAAAGTCATAGGTCGCAATTAACGAACCAATCCACTCCGGATAACGCGCTGCCTGCTGACCTGCGCAGGATAAACCCGGTCCAAAGACATCATTGAAATCGCCGCAGTCACCATTAGCAGGGAAATCGGAGATCTCTGCCTTGGTGTAACCCACGGCTGCTTGCAGGAGGAGGCTATCGATGACTCGGTAATTGAAATCAATTTCCAGTCCATCAATGTCACTAGACGTGCCGTTTCCACTAAATGCTACCGTGCACGTTTCCGTGTTTGGTACGCCGTCGCCATCGGTATCGCCAGAACAGCTGACGTCAGAGGGGATGACGCCAAAGCCAGAGTACACCTGATCAGCGCGCTCCATATGGAAAACCGCGAGGTTCATCGCGAGCTGACCATCGTTCGAGGAGTACTTCCAACCTGCCTCAAAGTTTTTCAGCGTTTCTTCTTCATAAGTCTCACCGATCCCCGGCGTGTCAGCATTGAACGTCGAGATCTGCTCGGGAGTCGTCAGCTTGGATGCCACCTCAGGGTTGAAGCCGCCCGGCAGAGTGCCCTCGCTATAGTTTGCATACAACATGTGGTTGTCGTTTAGCTGATACTTCAGGACCACTCTGGGGAGCGTAGACTTAAACTCTGCGGGTGCAATGTTCTTCCCCGCAGCGGCATTCACGTTGGGATCATTGATCTCGTCTTCTTGTCGTCTCACCTCAAGCGTCAAGTCAAGCTTATCGGTAATGCTAAAATCCACCGAAGCGAAAATGCCCGTAGTATCTGCCTCAATCAGTGAAAACGCCGTATCGGGATTGCGGATATCGGCAAACCAATAACCCGCACTGCCGCTAAAGTCACCAAAGTACTGGTCATAAAAACCGCCATGCGCTTTAGAAGACATCTCAACTTGCGTCGCCCCAATTGACCAATTAAGCCGGTCGCTGGTGCCCGATAATCTGACCTCAAAGGTTTCATCTTCGGTCACTCTTGCGTTGTAAACGTGGAAACCAAATGCGCCCGCCGCATCGAAGTCATGAAACAGAACGTAATCATCCTCATTCTTCCCGTAGGCTACATTCAAATTCAATGAGTCCGTCATGTCCCATGAGACGATAGCGCCAAACCGTTCCCCTTCGCCGGCCTTACCAAAACCGTTGTGCGACAAATCGTCGAAAGAGTGATCGCCAATAGGGGCATAACCGTCTCCCGAAAGGCCCGCCCAATTACCGCTGGCGTCTCTCAGCTGACCGGTCGCCTTACTGAACACGTCCGCAGAAGATGACGCGCCAATCGCGCTTGGAATATTGACCGCGCCTTTGTAAGCGGACTCCAGGCCGTTGACAAAAAAGCAGCTGAAACTATTAATGGCAGGAGTGGGTTCAGCGCAGAAATTATGCTCCGCCAGTCCGCCTACGACGGCATAGGCACCGGGACCATCATCGTCTTCGTATGAAGACGCCCGAACCATAATATTGAGGTCTTCCGTAGGATTGAAATCCAGCATGAGGCCGTAAGCCAACGTCTCCTCATCCCCTAATCGCTGTCCTTCAACGAACGCATTATCGTAATGGCCTTCCTTGTCGGTATAACTGAAAGTGGCTCTAGCTCCCAAGTTACTGGTTATCGGACCTTCAATGTAGCCGGTAGTAGATCCCTTGCTCTTGGCGCCGTAATCAACCTCGATACCCCCTTTGAGTTCGTCACCGGGCCTGCGGGTAATGATGTTGATCGCCCCAGAGTAGGTATTTCGACCAAATAGTGCAGACTGTGGACCCTTGATCACCTCAATACGCTCTACCTGCGTTATGGGCAGACTGTGTAGCCCTGATGACACGATGAGACCGTCGACAAACACCGAACTGGTTCTCTGTAGCGGGCTGGACGCGTCAAAGGTGACGCCACGAAAGCGCGGCATCAGCACCGTACGAGCATTCTCATTATTCATTGTCTCGACGAAGAGGCCGGGCGCGGTCTTCTGCACATCGACGAGACTCTTAAAGGCACCCGCCTGAATCTCCGCCGCACTGATCGCTGTAATGGCGATAGGTGTCTCTGCCAGTGACTCTTCTCGTTTCCGAGCTGTGACCATGACCTCCTCAAGCATCGACTCGCTTTCTTGCGCAAAGGCAGTGGACACCTGTAGCGATGTCGCTAAAGCGGCGCTGACTGCAAGGGCGATCGGGGTGCTTTTGATAAGACGCATGGCGAGCTCTCCTGTCTGATTTACGGCGCAATGAGCCCAACTGCTAAGGCTTAAACGCTTTTAGTTATATCAATAGACCTTTTGTAAGCTGGATGTGCGGGCGTTGTCAAGCTTCAGGGGGGATGAATGTGCTTTTAAATGCGGTGTGCAACGGCTTGCTCGTCTTCCGCTACCCATCGAGACAGTACTCTCCAGCTAAGGATGACGAGCCGTGTTGGCACAATCATCTGGCAGATCGAGATCAGGATCGTGCCGCCAAGACCCTTGATAAAACAGGCGAGAAAGAAGCTTGTGTTAGCCGTCGGCCAAGATGCGAGGCGATCGTGCTGTGTGAGCAGCCTGCTGTGCCATCTGGCCAACCTTAAAGTGCCATGTTGGCGCTGAGGGGCCCTATTACACGCTTTACCAAAGTGTCTGTGCAAGGTGGCGGTTTAGGTCGCAGGCAGCATCCTCAGCGGCTCGCTGGCCCTCAAGCGGCACAGCGTAGTCACTTAGCGAGGCGTCAAACGTCCACTGACCTGGCAACACAGCCGGCCAGTCCCAGTCGCTTGCTTTTTGGAGTGGTGACAGGCAAGTCACGCAGACTCAACTCCGAGGGTGACGTCACCTTTTAGAACGCTCGTTATGTCGTTACGCGGAGTCGCTGTGTTGAGCATGGGGCAGTCAAACCTCAGCCAGGCCAATATCACGCTACTTTGATCTGCTCCTCAACGCTGGTGTCCCACACGCTGGGCCATTTTTCTCCCAGCTCAGCCAGATGCTGAAATAAGGCGCGTATGCGCGCCGACTGCCGCAGGTCCTTATGGTGGAGGAGCCAAGTGTGGCCCCAATGCGCCGAGGGGACACCCGGCAAAAGAATTAAATCGGGATGCTGTCTCGCCAAAAAACAGGGCAGCGCCGCCACACCCAGCTTATGCGTCACCGCCACCATTCGGGGCGTCAGGCCATCGATCAGATGTCGGCTCTCCAGCCTCAACGTCTCTGGAGCCGGCAAATCCCCTAGGTTCAGTACAGTGTGCGACGCTCTAATACACGTTAACTGACGCTGACCTCTAGCCGCCTCGGAGAGCAACTCCTTATGAACGTAATAACCCAAGGAGATACGGCCAATCTTGATGCCCACGATATCTTTTGGCGGGCGCTTATCTTTTGGAAGCCCACGAACCGCTATATCGGCCTCGCGCCGAGCCAAATCCACTGGCTCATCACTGATCGAAATATCGAGTTCTATCCTAGGATACTTCAGGGCAAACTCTGCCACGCTCTCCGATATGTGAGTAACCGGCACAGCGGGTAACGATAATTTCACGCGCCCACTGAGCTCTGAATCTTTTCCAGAAACCCGCCGCTCTGCCTCGACCAGGGTTTGTTCAACGGCTATGGCGGTGGGCAATAATTGATCGGCCAGCGCAGTCGGCTTGTAACCATCAGGCGTGCGATTAAACAGCTTGCCCCCGATGTGCTCCTCTAGCGACTCCAAACGCCGCATGACGGTCGTATTGCTCACGCCCATCTTGCTAGCCGCTTTGCGGGTTGACCCCTCTCGCGATAAGGCCAGTAACACTTTTAAATCATCCCAATTCATCTCGGTGTGCCTCAGCTTTGGGAGTATTACTGGCCGTCTGCTCTGCATTAAGAGGCCAGCACCTCGCCATTTTTATCTTTCAGTACTACTTGCTGATCTGCTTCAGCATCACTTGAACATTGCAAGGACAGCGACGATTGACCCTCTGGGCTTACCTTGAGCTTTAGGGTGGTGACGCCTCGGTAAGACTTGGTGCCATACATCCGCACCCGAGTATCCTCACCATAGGTTGCTTTCAAGGCCGCCTTACAGGTCGCCAATTGTTCACTGGTGTCCGCAATCGCCCCGTTGGAAAGCAGTCCCGCGGCGGGTAGCGCAATCAGTGATGCCACAACTGTCTTCATCTTCATAATGAACCTCCAAGTTCTAAGCAAAAGTCGAATTGGGGCGCACTATACGGGATTCAGTAATGCAACAGCTGTTTTTTATTTGATCATTAGTGGTTCAATTACGCAACACCCTGCGGCACTGCCGGCGCAAGTCTCGATTGAGCTCAGTGGCCCGCTCTAGCGTCAATCCAAACCGAGATCGAAACCCCGTCTCAAGACGCTGATTAACACGTATTGGTTTATGAGGGGTTCACCTGCAACGGCGTGATCACCTAAACCGATCCTCAGCCCTCTAGCAGAAACGTGACGGGTCCATCATTGACCAGAGAGACCTGCATGTCCGCACCAAATTGTCCGGTTGCCGTCGGCGTGCCGCTCGCGAGCAGCGCGCTGACCAAAGCCTCGCAGCAGTGTTCGGCCAACGCAGGTGGGGCGGCCTTTGAAAAACTGGGCCGATTGCCGCGACCCGTATCGGCCGCAAGCGTGAACTGCGGCACCAGCAAAATACTGCCTTGTGCATCGACAACGCTCACATTCATTTTACCTGCTGCATCGCTAAAGAGCCGGTAATTGAGCAACCGCTGTGCCATTCGCGCGACTGTCTGATCAGTATCATCAGCTTGAACACCTATGAAGACTAATAAGCCAGAGCCGATCTCACCCACGACGCTGTGATCGACCCTCACCGAGGCGCAAGTGACCCGTTGAATCAAACATTTCATTGCTTATGTGGTAACAACGTGTGCTCAGCGACAATATGCTCAAGCAGGCACCGGCAAGCGCTCGTCACCATCTCCAGCACACGGCTAAAACCCTCGTCACCGCCGTAGTAAGGATCGGGGACCTCAGCACCCCAACCATCGGTCCAATTAAGCAACAACGATAGACGCCCCAGATAGGCTTCGGGGCAGCTGTTTTGCAGTGCGTCCAGATTTTGTTTGTCCATTGCCACCACATAGTCAAACTGCTCAAAGTCAACTTCTTGAACTTGTCTGGCGCGCAAATCCGTCATATCGAGCCCCTGTTCCGCCGCCGTCTCGATCGATCTTTTGTCTGGCTCCCTACCAATATGGAAGTCATGTGTTCCCGCAGAATCGATCACAAATTGGTCAATCAGCCCTCTTTCCCTCACCTGCTTGCGAAAGACGGCGTGGGCAGTTGGTGAGCGACAAATATTGCCCATACAAACAAATAAGACCTGCGGCATGAGGACTCCCCTTCTCGTTATTGGCTCATCAGTCGGTCAGTGGCAGCTGTGGTTACCGAGCACCGTGAACGTCGAGCATCATTGAACGCACCGCGCGTGATGGCAGATGCACCCTCATTCACCGATGCCCGTCCATTCCATGGAGTGAGTGCCAGTTTACGCCGTTAGGGTCAGCGAGAGCGGTAGCGCAAGCCCCTCACGCAACGAGCCGATCAAGCGGGTCGCCTCCTCCGCAGCGTAGGGTTCCGGAGTACCGATACCCCATACCGGGCCCGGCCAAGCCACATCGGAATGGTAACGAGCAATATGATGAAGGTGCAGTTGCGGTACTTGATTGCCCAGTGCCGCTATATTGAGTTTATCCGCCTGATAGTGCGCCTTGAGGAAGCGACTTAAGCGCATTGACTCCCGCCACAGTACTGTCTGATCCGACTCACTTAAGTCAAAGGGTTCGCTGATGCCTGCCACCTCAGGCACCAGAATCAACCAAGGAAACCGCGCATCATCCATCAAAAGAAGTCGACACAGCGCCGTTTTAGCCACGAAATAGGTGTCAGCCTCTAAACGCGCATCGAGTTCAAACACGGCGCAAATCCCTGTTCAAAAGTGCCGCGTTTTGCTTTTCACGCGTGACGCCGCCCATCACTTCGCCCATCATTCTGCGCTCGCGCCACCGCGTGCAATCCATCGACTGGCGACCACCGAGAACCGCTGTAATTGCACAATAACGGCGTTATCGAGACGTTGAACGGCGACGGGCCCTTTTTGCTCCAGAACATGCTCTACGACCCCGCTTTCATAACCCGAACCCGTCCATTCAAAGTCGGGGTCGCTCACAAAACGCTCAGGTACATTCGCTTCTATCACCGCATCAAAGGACGCCGCTGCCTCAACAGACTCTGCCGTCAACGCGTGCACCATGGCATCGTAGCTCAGTGGCGTATCAGTAGGCTGTGCTGATACCGCCAACAATATGGGCGCCGACCAATCTCCCGCTACCAAAGCACGAGTCAGCCGATGGTATTGATAAGATTCGATCACGCCATGACGATTCGATACCAGCTGAATAGCCTCGCCTGTTTGACCCCGCGCCACGAGTAACAAGCCGGCAAAGGTACTGACACCCGGCAGCGGCACGGCGTGGTAAGGCTGTGTGAGGTCACCCACGTAATGCAATCCCCAACCCAAAAATCGCCAGCCCCAGTAATCATGGCCGGCTCGAAACGCCAGATCCGCCAACTCACCAAATAGCGCAATCCGCCACAGTGGGTAAGTGCGCAACAAGTCGGGTTGCGCCATGCGTGTTAGCCAATCAAGATGATAAAAGCCCATGTGAAAGGGCGCTTGTGATCCGTAGTCTAGATTGTCATTACCAAATGGCGTTTCACCAAAACCGTAGACGGCACCAAACGCCGTGCCATTATCCTCAAATAAACCCACATCCATGCCAAAGTCTGGCTCATCGCTAGCGGTGGCAATGACCTCGGCAATCGTGACCGGATCGCCCGCCGCAAGTGATCGATATCGAGTCGCCAACTGTGAATTCCCGCCACTGAGAAAACTAAGCGATTGCCAAGGCAACAACGAACGACCAGACACCGATTGGGCTGGCGGTTCGTCGACATAGAGCCGGTAAGGCAGCGTAGGGTTAACGCGAATTGCGGCAAAAAAACGCGCTGGCGTCGGTTCATTAGCGCGGTCCCACTCCAGCGATTGCGGCGTAGGGGGGTAATGCGCAATGGTATTCAGTGACCACGTTTCGACCGATTCAAGCGTCTGAGCGATACCCGCCTGCTGGGCAATCAAAAACTGCTCAAGTGGCTCAGCCGTTACCGTTTGCTCCATAAGATTTGGCTGTGTGCGCAGTAGCGGCCAAACCAGACTGGCGTGATCAGACCAGCTCCACGTGGGCAGTGCCACACAGATACTGACGCAGGCGAATAGTATTCGGCTACTCTTTTTACCGTAGGTTCTTCTCATGGCCTCAGGCTGACACGGTTCCAGTAGTGGATTCAAGCACCATTCATTCGGCCCCAAAGGCATTCGGCTCCAAAGGCATTCGGCCCCAAAGGCATCCCGATCATTCAGCCCGAAAAAATTCAGCGCCAACAGCCCAATGGCGATGACTCGCTTTGATATGTCGGGGTGCCGGCCATACTATAAGGTCATCAGGCTGGCTGACGGCGATCGCCCGCTCGATTCCCGAGATCAGTCCTGCCAATGAAAATCGTCATGGTGCCCTCACGACGTCATTCTGAGGACGGCTACTTCAACACCACCTTACTCCGAGTGCCGCCTGCTTGTATGTGTAAGTTCGACACGGATCGATCCTCCGCCAATGCCCAAACGTAATCCGCCTGTTGGGGCAGTGTGGCTAAGGCATGTTCGGTCAGACGCTGATAATGCGAGATGAAAGTGACCATATCATCCCGACTCATGGTGGGATCTTGGTCGGCGGGATGTGCTAACTGATACCGAGCGGACAGTTGCTGCTCTTGCTCCCACCGCCATTCGAGCACCGCATCGAAGTGTGGGGCTTGCAGAAAGAGTAACGCGTCTAATTCTGCCAATAATGTGGCATACGGGCCTGACAGCTGCTGGTTTATCGTTTGCCGCCAGACTAAATCAGCATCTTGCTCCCGCTCTAAGTCGTTCACAGACAGGCCTAATTGTGCGGTTGGCTGCGGTGACAGGCCCACGCACCATCCCTCAAGAATGATCAGCTCTGTCCCGGGGTCACTAGTGCGCCACTGTTGTATCGCCGCTCTGTCATCCGACGCTTTGTCGAATACGGGCAACAAAACACGGTCACCAGCTCGCAGCTGCTCAATGGTGTTCAGTAACAGTGGCACGTCGTGGGTTCCGGGCACACCGCGAGTCATCAAGAGCGGGTGGATGTCGACGGCCAACTGCCGACGCTCGTCTTTCGTGAGATAAAAGTCATCGAGCGAGAGCACTATTGCGGCGACTCCATGAAGCTGGCACATCGTCTTAGATCACGTTGTTGAGTAGCGTGCTTTTACCCGAGCCTTGGCAGCCGTTGAGGCCAATAATGGACGGTGCCGCACAAGTTCGAGTCCAACTCGCCAAATGCTGCACCACGCCGGCATACCATTGCACATATGACTCAGCAAACGCTAAGGGTAATCCGCCAGCGCTTTGAAAGGCTTTTACCAGCTCTCGGAGGCGCAAGCTATCTACCTGCTCATTGTGCATAACACTCCTCTCGCAATGCTCACGGCATCGCTCTATCACAACCTGCCTGTCTAAAACGATGGTGAAGCGATGAGAGGCCGCCGCAAAACGTTAGTGACCACACGTTACCGGCTGCCGATACTGGCTGCTACCGCGTATAAGCGCTTCCGATTCGAGATAAATGTAACGCCAAGATGCTTTCGGTACACTAGGTCCCGACCATTCACCAGACACAATTGATGACAGTTACCGTAATCATAGCACCTGATTTACCGATCACAGCACTGAGGTAGGCATGCCTTCTACGGATCACCCCCTCTCGATTTACATGGGTAAAACGGCCGCCGAAATCATCGGCAATCAAGGCTGGAAGGGCGCGCCATTCAATACGCTGATTGGCGCATCGGGTGGACCGAAGTGGCTGATACTGTCAGAGCTCGACCAAATTTTAGCCAGCGAATTATTGCACCATCAAACCCAACCCCTGCGGTTACTGGGTTCATCCATCGGTACGTGGCGACACGCGTGTTTGAGCCAACCACAACCCGGCGCTGCAATTCAACGGCTGCAGACAGCGTATCTTCAACAGCAATACAGTAGTGCCAAGCCCTCACCGTCAGAGGTCAGTCAGGTCGCAGAGCAGCTTTTACACGAAGCGCTCGGACCACGCGGCGCGGTCCACATCATTGAACATGAGCGGTTTCGCAATATCATTATCACTGCCCGGGGAAGAGGAATCGCTCAGGGACAATCTGGACTGCCTCTTGTCGCGAGCATGGCATTAGCCAGCGCTGCAAATGCCCTCAGCCGAAAGACACTCAACCTATTTTTTCAGCGTATTGCGTTCTGCCACGCGGCAATCGGCACCGTACCCTTCGCGTCAGATTTCAATACGCAAACCGTGACCCTATCCGAGGGAAATGTTATCCCCGCACTCAAAGCCAGTGGTGCGATCCCGCTCCTCATGCAATGTGAATCATCTATTCCGGGGGCGACTGGCGGTCCTTTCTGGGATGGCGGCATTATCGACTATCATTTTTCACTCACCAACTCAGAAGCTAACGGGCTCATACTGTATCCGCACTTTAGTGACCTGATAGTCCCGGGCTGGTTTGACAAGATGCTGCCTTGGCGTGCGCAGTCGCGCCCCACCATCGACAACTTAATACTGATGTGTCCCAGCCGATCATTTCTTGCAACATTGCCGCAGCAAAAGATTCCTGACCGATCCGACTTTAGTCGTCTGTCGCCACATCAGCGAGTCGCGTATTGGGAGACTTGCGTTCATCAGAGTGAGCGCCTTGCAGAGGCGCTGTATTCGCTCATCAACGGCGATGACCCGCTGTATGGCGTGACGGTTATCAATTGAGACAGGGTATGGAGATCACACCACAGCGTCGAGATACTCGACCGCCCTGCCACCTGAAGGGGCTTTTCAAATTGGGAGCCCGTCTGCGCTAAGTGCTATGAACTAGGTCGGTGATTGCTTGACTCAGCTCATGGTGGCACCGCTCTTGCAGAAAATGCCCTCCACGATCAAATACTTGATGATTGAGACCGGCAGCACCGGGCACTTTGGCGATGAACGGTTTATTCGCCCCAAAAGTAACGGGGTCATCTGCTGTGAATAAGCAGAGAAAAGGCTTCTCGAATTGCTCATAAAAAGCCCACGCATCTGCTTGCGCGGCTAACGAAGGATCTGTGGGTAGGGTGGGCACCTGACTCGGCATGGCACGGGGACCCATTTTAAAATAGGCGTCTGGAAAAGGTGCCTCGTAAGCATGACCGAGTGGCGTTAGGGGGCGCAGACGGCGACCGAAAAACTGGTGCCCCAGTAATGGCAGTGCCACCCGCCAGCTAGCGACCCGGTCAACCATGCTTTCCATCATGAAGCCGACAGGCAGGCACTCGGTTTCCCAACAAAACTTTTGCCAATAAGCAAATCCCAGAACAAATGCGAAGGGCGCCGCATCCGGTCGCGCTAACTTAGCTATCGCGCTCGACATCTCGGGTAAGGTCGGGGTCTTTGCTTCTGCTCGAAAGACCGTGACTTGCTGAATTATCTCATCGGGCACCTCGGGCGCATACGGCAATCCCGTATTACCCACGACAACACGAGTCATTCGCTCCGGGTAATCGACCACCAAGCGCAGTCCAATCAAACCACCCCAATCCTGTCCGAATAGCGTGATATCTGAGAAATCATTGGCCTCGAGCCAGCGACCCATCCAGTCTACTTGGCGCTGGTAGCTGTAATCCTCTCTGGCTGCTGGCTTATCAGATTTGCCATAGCCAGGTAAATCAGGGGCAATAACCCGTAACCCAGCCTTGACCAATAATGGCACCATTTTTCGATAAAGATAACTCCAGCTCGGCTGTCCGTGAAGACACAGAACAATCGGTGCATTGCGGTCCCCCTCATCCAAGTGGTGAATGCGAAGCGTACTGCCATCACCCGCATCGATGTCGGTGTAATGTGGCTCGAAGGGATAGTCCGACAATCCAGCGAAGCAGGCATCGGGGGTTCGTAAGATCTCCATACTGTTATCGCTCGGCGTTAAGTTGGAGCTACACTATATCAATATTGGCACAATTTATGCCGATAATTATATCCGCCGTTTTGTGAATCATTGTAGCGGTCAAATCCAATTCCCCCGCTCCGTCACGCAGTACGGTGGCCTGTTTACGACGGCGCCCGATGCTGGCACGACCGCCAACTGACACTGAGGCCAGTCAAGAGCAGGGCGTCATTAAAAGTCACCTTCGCTGAGCGTGGTTACCTGATGCGCGATTCTGCCCGCAACAATCTGAAAGGTATCCTCGCCGGATACCGCGGCATCGATGCCTTTGGAGATGCGCCAAGACAACCTAACCCTGTCAGACCCTATTGCCTCCATTGAGCCAAAAACGAGCTCACGGCCCGCTAACCTCGAGGGCACCGAATCGAAGTAATCGGCGATGGCATACCAGCTCTCATAATGGGCGCCAGGGCGCTCCAGTACCGCATTGAGCGCATAATCGGCAGCCATGGCGACGGGATCAAGACGTTCCACTGCCGCCCGATGTCGCTGCGCTACCGCAGCAGGTGAGCGATCTGAAAAATCCGCCAGCACAGAGCCTACTCGACTTCGCCATTCGCCGAGATCAACGTAATCACGCACGGAGAGCACCGTCTGAGTCTCTGGGTCTATCGTGAAAATACCGTTACAGGCAACAGAGTGCTCCTCACCAGCCAACCAAAAACGGTCTAGCCTCTCGAGCCATCCCACATTGCCCTGGGTGGCGACCGAGGCCACATCCCATCGCACTTTATCCGACCAACATACGATGTTGGCAAGTAAGGCCATCACTGACTCCCTGCCCTGAACCGGCGCATGCGGTACGTTTTGCCAAGTGGCACTCGGATGTAACGCATTTCGTATCGCTCGCAGGTCTCGAGACTCAATGGCTGATAACAATACTGCTATGACATTTTGCGTATTGGCTTGAGAAGTCATGTGGTCATCATAACGGGAATGCAGGGTCTTGCCTGCGCTATTGATTGATCTGTGTCGCTTTCATGCGACCGCCGTCCTGTCAAAAAGGTGCCCGCTAAACGCCCTCTCACTGTCGAGACAAGGTAACCTTATCGGCCTATTTCATTATTGTTGCTTGGAGTGTTGTACAAAATGGCTGATACGAATACGAAATATGACATTGTGGTGTTCGGCGCCTCGGGATACACCGGCCGCCTCGTCGCAGAGTATCTGCAAGGGGAATATGCCAATACCGGCTTGAAGTGGGCAATGGCCGGGCGATCTCTCGATAAATTAGCATCGGTACGGACAGCACTCGGCATCCCTGACAGTGTCGATCTGGTGAGCGTGGACAGTGACGATGCAGCCTCCGTCGGCCAGATGGTGTCAGACTGCAAAGTGGTCATCACGACCGTTGGCCCCTACCAGCTCTACGGAGAGGAGTTGATCAAACAATGTGCAGAACAGGGTACCGACTACGTCGATCTGTCGGGTGAACCCAGCTGGATGCACGAGACGATTGCTCAGCATTCTGCCGCCGCAAAAGCCTCTGGCGCGCGCATCGTTCATAGCTGCGGCTTTGACTCTATTCCCTTTGATTTGGGTGTGTACTGCTTGCAGCAACATGCCATCACTCAGACAGGGAAACCCATCGCCACGGTCAAAGGCAGAGTCCGAGCGATGAATGGCACTTTCTCCGGAGGAACGATTGCCTCTATGCGCGCCACCATGGCATCGGCACAAGCCAATCCTGCCATCATCAAGGTGCTCACCAATCCCTTTGCGTTAACAGAAGGTTTCACCGGCCCTGAACAACCCACTGGCGCAGCGCCCCAGTATGACGAGGAACTTAATAGCTGGAGCGCACCCTTCGTTATGGCGGCGATTAACACCAAAAACATCCATCGCTCCAATTTTTTACTGGGTCACCAGTATGGCGAGGATTTCCGCTACGACGAGATGTTACTGACCGGCGATGGTGAGCAAGGTAAAGCCGCGGCAGAGTACGTTGCAAAAGACGACTCCATCGGAAAAAGCGACTTACAGCCAGGCGATGGCCCCACTCAAGAAGAGCGTGAAAACGGCAATTATGATGCCATCTTCGCAGGCCAGAACAGCGAAGGGGAGTTGATGATCTCTAGCGTGCAGGGCGATCGAGACCCAGGCTATGGCTCTACCTCTAAAATGCTGGCGGAGGCAGCCATTTGCCTGCTGGAAAACCCAACCCTCGCTTCTGGCGGATTGTGGACACCTGCCGCGGCGATGGGACAGGCGCTGATCGATCGCCTGCACGCGCACGCGGGTCTGACCTTCCAAATCGAAAAAGGGTAAGGGGTCTATTGATGGCAGGTTGGTTGCGGAGGTATCGAGGTGTAGCAAACCGATTCAACACCGGCGACCACCAGAACCCCCCTAACCGGCCCCAATCTAGCGCCCCCTCACTTAGCGCCCCCAATCGATGGGGCACGTAACCAAAGATGGAACCTGAAGCGCTTGCTGAGCATCTCAATCTGACCCTTGAAGGATTAGCGATTGACCACCCTGTTGGGACTCGCGTTACCAACCTAACGCGGCTCTCAGGGGGTGCTAATAATGAGACGTGGCGTTTTACATGGCATGAGACGCCACTCATTTTACGCAGACGACCCTTTAGCGCCGAATCGGTCGAAAATCTTGACGGCAATATTTTGGGTCTGTCGTTAGTGGACGAAGCTCACATCATTCAGCTCGCCGCGCAGACAAGCGTACCCGTCCCTCACATTTACACCGTGCTTGAGACGTCACACCACTTGGGCGAATCTTTTGTCATGGCGTTCATTCCCGGTGAGAGCATCCCCCAACATTGGCTCAACGCAGACGCGTTCAGCTCAGCCCGAAAGGGCTTAGCCTACGAATGTGGTGCGGCACTCGCACAGACTCATACCGTGGATTGTTCGCAACTACCCCAGTCGATAAAACCCTTAACGCTTGCGCATCGCTTTGATGGCATACAACGACGCTTACAGACCTTCGGTGATGTATCCCCTGCCATGCAATTCGGGCTGAACTGGCTGATTGATCACGCCCCAGAAGACGTCCCTTGTGTGTTATTACACGGCGATTTCCGCACCGGTAATTTATTAGTCAATGAGCAGGGACTGGCCGGCATTCTCGATTGGGAGCTGGCACATCAGGGTCCACCAGCCGAGGACCTTGGCTACCTGTGCGCTCACGTGTGGCGCTTTGGAAACATCGAAAAACCAGTGGGTGGATTTGGCGAATACGCTGATTTACTCGCCGGTTATCGATCGATCGCTGGATGGGCGCCGGATCAAGAGAGCCTAAAGTATTGGGAGGTTTTTGCCGCACTTAACTGGGGCCTGGTGTGTCAGACCATGGGCGCACTGTGGCACAGCGGTAGCGGTGATATCGAACGTGCGGCGGTCGCTAGACGACGATCGGAAGCAGAACTAGATCTCATTTACTTGATCGACGCATGGGGAACTTTGTGACCGAACGTGACGACTCAACCACTGCTACCAGCGTCACGTCCCAGCAATTATTGCAGGCCGTGAAAGGCTTTATCGCAGAGACAGTGACCCCCGCACTCAGCGACAGGAATCAATTCAACGCCAGAGTGGCCGCCAATGTAATCGGCATTGTTCAGCGGGAGCAGGCATTAGGCCCAGCGCTGTCGGCATTGGATAACGCCGCGTTCAGTAAATGGATCCCCGACGGAGCGCCCGATCAAGACGTTGTTCCGCAAATATCGCAAGCCATTGCTAAACGAACGATTGAGCCGGACACAGCGTTTCTTGATTACCTCAAGCAGCGACAACTCTTGCTCAGCGCCATCAACAACCCACGGTATGCGAATCGCGCCGCAGCGGCCGAAAAATGGCGCTATTTAGACACTGATGCCCATTCAGCAGCAGACACGCGGTAAGGGCGTGATCACGACAAATCCGCTAACGGCTCGACGTCAATCGGAGGCCATTCACCTATGACGCATCAATTTTTATTTGAGATTCCTCAATCGATCGAGCATTACCTAGAAGTGCTCGACGCCTTTATCGAGCGCGAGATTACACCGCTAGAAAATCAAGATGACAATATTCGGTTTTTCGATCACCGCCGCGAACACGCGCGCACCGACTGGGATCGAGATGGCTTGCCAAGCGAAGAGTGGGAGACGCTACTGACAGAAATGCGTCGTCGTGCAGATGCTGCTGGCCACTTCCGCTACGCCCTACCGGAGGCTTATGGAGGCCAAAATGGTACCAACTTGGCCATGGCTCGTATCCGTGAGCATCTAGCGGAAAAAGGCTTGGGGCTCCATAACGATTTACAAAACGAGAACTCGATCGTCGGTAATTTGATGACGCCCATGGTGCTGCACGACTTTGGCACCCCCGAGCAGCAATCCCGATGGATGGAACCGATGTTAACGGGCGCATTGGGCTGGTGTTTTGGTCTCACAGAAGCCGCTCATGGGTCAGATGCCACGTGGATGGAGACTCGTGCTGAGCGATCCGTTCAAAATGGTGTCAGCGGGTGGCGTATCACTGGGGAAAAAATGTGGACGACGGGCTTACACAAGGCGAGCCACGTTCTGGTGTTTGCACGCCACTCAGAGCATCAAGGCAGCGCTTCGGGTATTGGCTGCTTCGTGGTGCCCACCGATGCAGCAGGCTTTCAAGTAGGGGAATACCTGTGGACCTTTAATATGCCAACAGACCACCCTTACTGTACGTTCAATGAGGTATTTGTTGCCGACTCAGAAGTACTGGGCGAGCCCGACCAAGGCCTCAAAGTGGCGATGCACTTTGTCCATGAAAGTCGTATCCGGCAAGCCGCCTCTTCACTTGGTGCGGCGCAATACTGCTTGAATGAAACCTTCGCTTATACACGGGAAAGAGCACCGTTTGGGAAGCCGCTCGCGGTGAATCAAGGGATTCAGTTTCCACTGGTCGAACTGCAGACAGAGGCCGAAATGTTGAGGCTGTTGATCTACAAGACGGCGGCACAAATGGACCAAATGAAAAAAGTCGATGTGGCGAAGAAGCTGACTGACAAAGTGTCGATGTGTAATTACCGGGCGAATCGACTGGTTTGCAACGCCGCCGATACGGCCATGCAGTTTCACGGCGGGCTAGGCTACTCTCGTCACAAACCCTTCGAACACATTTATCGTCATCACCGTCGCTACCGCATTACAGAGGGTGCCGAGGAGATACAACTGCGTAAGATTGCGGGCGTACTCTACGGCTATGTTTCGTAATTCACACGGGTGACTAAGCGGTATCGATGCTGACAGGGGGAGACCTAACAGCCAATACGGGGCCGCCGCCGTCGCCATAAAGACGAGAGAAAACGGCGCTCCAGTCTGGCGTCGACGGCAAATCAATCGCCGGTATGACCTATCGCGGATCTACTGTTGGTTCAGCGCGATCAGTGCTCTTCTCAGCGTGCCCAAGAGCAGGTTCTCATAGTAGCCGGACACCTGCTCCTCAGCGCCATCAAGGAAAGCGGTCATACTCTGAGCATCCAGTGGCACGTTGCATGAAGACCATCGACCACTGGTTGCAGCCTCTACATAGCCAATACGCGCCGCTTTCAGGCCCGCCTCGGCCGCACGTCCCATCCAGTAAGGCGCCTCGCAAGGTCGGTCTTCGCTGGTCAGCATTAATCCGTATACGAACATGGCCTGCGTATAACCTGCATGCGCCGATTGCGCCAGGTAACGCATGCCCTCCTCATGAGAAGTGTGATGACGCTCGGCGTGATAAACCATCGCACGGGCCAATTGGTACTGGAATCGAGGGTTATCTGCATTGGCCAGTAACGCCTGTCGGCAGGCGGCCATGGCCCGCTCAGTGTCCACGTCAGACGAGGACACACCGGGACCCACACGATGGGGATCAGAAGGATGGGCTACCTCCCAATCACAACTGGTCATCGGTTGTGACCATCCCGTCAGCGGGAGCAGCAATGCCATCAAGATCAGTAATATCGTGGGCATCAACCCGCTGCCCGAGGTGAAACAAACCCGCACCTCAAATACCCGAATCTTCCGCAATACGAATGATGGGGGGCTCAGCCAGCATCGCGACCAGTTCATCGAGCACGCCCGTTTCAGTGCGCCAGCTGAGGTAGCGCTGATAGTGTGCGGCACTCTCCCAATACTCAATAAAAAGTATCTTCGCGCCACCATCCTCTAAGTACACACGCAAATCCTGACATCCGTCAAAGGCCCGCGTGTCCGGTAAGATTGTGGTGAGAAAATCAAGAATCGGCTGGTATCCCGCCTCTCCGGTTTTTAAATCAACGCAAACCATCGTCATACTGACTGCTCCTGTGCTTGATCAGAGAAAAGCTGAATCATTGCCGGCTCTGCAGTTTGAATCAACAGTGCACGCTTGCGAAGAAAACGTGTCAGTCCAGCCGCCCCCATCCGTGAGCCACCCATTCCCGAGTAACGAAAACTGTTTTTTTCAACATCGTTCACGATGCCCGTCAAAGAAGCGTCGTTAATACTGACCGCCCCCACTTGCAAGCGTTCCGCGACGCTTAGGGCCATTGCGACATCAGCGGAGAAGACCGCCGCCGACAGCCCAAACGTCGAATCATTGGCCAGTGCAATCGCCTGTTCGACATCCGCAAACGTTGCAACAGGAATGACGGGGCCAAACGTCTCCTCTTGCATGATCAACATATCGTGGTCAACGTCGATCAGCACCGTCGGCGGGTACCAGGTCCCTCCGGCGTGCACCGGCTCTCCCCCCAACAAGCAACGCGCTCCTTTCTGCAGCGCGTCCTCTATTTGCGCCTGTATCGTTTCAACTTGTCTCGCAAAGATGAGTGGTGCAATGTCACCCGAACCATCCTCAGTGCAGGTTAACGATAACGCCTGACACTGGCCGACCACCTCCTCAATAAACGCCGCCGCCACATCCTGATGGCAATAGATGCGCTCTAGTGACTGGCAGGCCTGTCCCGTCATACCGATAGCACTGCGAACGATCGCGCGAGCAGCAAGCGGCAAATCAGCATCTGGCAAGATCAGCGCAGGATCTTTACCCCCTAGTTCTAAAAACGCCGGTATAAAATTGGCCGCCGCTCGCTGACTGACATCACGACCGGTTGTCACACTGCCGGTAAAACAGACTGCGTCAACCTGATCGATCATCGCTTTACCGGTGTCGGGACCCCCTGTGATGATGTGTAAAACACTTGCCAGCTCGGGCACCGTATCGAGTGCGCGCTGCAGCGGCTGGATAAATCGAGGCGTCACCTCTGAGGGTTTCAGCAGTACTGAACAGCCTGCAGACAACGCCGCAAGACTATCGATCATCGCCAATAGCAGGGGCACATTCCACGGGCTGATTACTGCGACAACTTGATAGGGAATTAATCGGTGTTGATAGTGTACGGCAGGCACTTGCCCAGATTGTCCATCACCCGATAGTTGGTCAATAATTGGCGGGGCCCCCTCAGCCCACATGCGGATGAGCTCTACTGATTTGATTGCTTCAAATTGTGCAAAAGTAGACCGACCGGTATCGATCGCTAACGCTGCGGCGAGGGGTTCGACCTCCGCCATAACCGCATCGGCAAAGCGGTTGAGGCACTGCGCTCGAGCAGGCGCACGCCAGTGCAAACCAGCTGGATTGCGCCACACGCAACGCCTCGACGATTGGCGCGATCTCGGCTGCCGGTACGATTGGCATGTCGTAATCACACTCGCCCGTCCTAGGATTACGGACAGGCAGTAACGTTGCCGCAGCCATTAAGGTGCCTCCGCCAAAGCTGTCTTGCCAAAATGTTCGGGTAGCCCTGCAGAGGCGGTAAAACCAAACCACTCTTCCTCAGGTAGTAATGTGGCCACTTGGTGGCGAACGGCCAGTAACGCTTCCAGATCTATGCCTGTCTCATGACCCATCGATTCCAACATAAAGACGAGATCTTCCGTCACAATATTGCCGCTCGCGCCCGGCGCAAAGGGGCATCCCCCCAAACCGCCTAAAGAACTGTCGAGGGTGGTAATGCCCAACTCAATCGCTCGCAATGCGTTCGCCAATCCCTGCCCCCGGGTATTGTGAAGATGCACCCCAGTGAGTCGCGCTTCACCACACCGCTGCCAAATACCCGTCACTAATCGTTCAAGATGGGCGGGATTACCCATGCCGGTTGTATCCGATAGACCCACCTCGGCGACACCCAGATCCAGCACTCGGGCGCCATCTCAATCACGAAGCCCTCTTCGACTAGACCCTCAATGGTGCAGCCAAACGCGGTCGATAATCCCACTTCAAAATAAGGACGTTCTCCGAGCGGCAGTTGATCGACCAGTTTCTGGCAGGCACTGATTTCACTTAACATTTGCTGAATTTCTTGACGCACGTTTTTCTGGCTGTGCGTCTCGCTGAGTGACAGCGGAATAGAAATCTTATGCGCTCCCGCCTCGATTGCCGCCTCACAGCCCCGAACATTGGGCACCAATACCGCCACAACAAGGTCTTCAAAACGCCGAGCACCACCCACAACAACCGCGGTATCCGCCATCTGCGGCAAGATCGTTGGCGAGACAAAAGAGCCGACCTCGATCTCCCGAACGCCCGCTCGGTATTCGGCCTCTATCCAGATCATCTTATCCACTGTCGACATGACGGTCTCGACGCTTTGTAGCCCATCTCGCGGGCCCACTTCGCTGATTGTGATGGGATTCATGACTGCTTTTTTTCCTCAGCTATCGACATGAACAACCACTTTGCCGGTATTGTCTCCTCGCATGAGGCGGCAAAATGCGTCGGGTGCGGAGGCCAACCCTTCGTGCATTTCTTCATTGGCGACCAAGTCACCCGCCTCGGCCAGGGGGATAAACTCCTGCTCGAAGGCCGCGCGTTGCGGCTCATAGTCATACACCACCAATCCACTGACAGTGGCACGCTTGGTAATCCAGAGCCCAGGATGTTGCGGTCCCATCGTTGTTATGATTGCCGTTGTATAGTCTTTAATCAACCCACAGAGTACGACGCGTCCGCCGATTGCGAGTTGCTGCGCAACCGTCGTGAGGGTCGGGTCACCCACCAGATCAAAATAAACGGAGACACCGTGTGGCGCGACGTCCGCCAATGCCTCGGCCAGGTCTTGATCGACGCGGTCAATGCAATGGTCGTACCCCAATGTCTCGAGGGCGATCCGACGCTTGTCGGCTCCGCTTGTGATCAGCAATCGTTGTCGCCCCCGCACGCCGAGCTAACGGTGCGCCTGACCAAGGCGCCCACAGCCACCTAGCCGCAGCAGGAATGAGCGCACCACATCGCCCTCGCGGACATCTAGTAAAACGCCCTCCTCCAAAGCGCGGACTGCCTCTAAAACCTGAGCGAACATAGGTCGGTGACGGGCGGCTCAGCGCTAGGGGTACCTGTGACAAGCCCTCCGCCGGCTGATCGCAGAACTGTTGCCAACCACTATGGCAACGCACCAGCATCCCCACTGGCCATTTCTGATCATCGCTCTCGATAATTCTGGCCACCACCTCGCCCGGCACGATATCGCCGGTATCAATGCCATGGCCCAGATGATTGCCGGCAATGACCGAGCGGATATAAGGATCGAGTGAAAGAAACAGGGTTTGACAGCGAATCATTCCCGCTGCACGTGGTCCGAGTGGGCGGACTTCGAAGGCAAAGTCATCCGGATTAGGCACCCCATCAGGGCGTTGCGCTAGATATGACACACTCGATTGTCTCGATTTTCTGTCATCTGGTCACCTAAGCACCTTGGCAGCTAAAACAGCTTAATGATATAACATCATAACAAATCATCCGGAGATGCAGTAATGACGGGGGTCGAGGAGACGCATGCACAGTGCGCTCCACTAAAAGGTATCAAAGTCATCGAATTCACCCATATGGTGATGGGACCCACCGCGGGTTTGATTCTGGGAGACTTAGGTGCAGATGTCATTAAAGTCGAACCGCTGAACGGCGACAACACGCGCCGTTTGCAAGGCTCTGGAGCAGGTTATTTCCCCATGTATAACCGCAACAAGCGCTCTATCGCTCTCGATCTCAAGCATCCGGAAGGCCGCAAAGTGGCACTTGACCTTATTCATTCGGCGGACATTGTGCTGGAAAACTTTCGGCCGGGCACCATGGCCATCTGGGATTGGACTACGACACCCTCGAAGCCCAGCCACCCTGAGCTCATCTATTGCTCACTCAAAGGCTTCCTCTCTGGTCCCGTACGAGCACCGCGTGGCCCTCGATGCAGGAGACGCGAATGATGGGGGGGCAGGCCTAGATGACGGGTCTTCCTGATCGACCGATGCGGGCAGGCTCGTCTGTCATTGATATTACGGGCGGCATGTTCGGTGTCATCGCGATTCTCTCTGCCCTCCATCAACGGCAAGCCTCTGGAAGAGGCGTCCATGTGACCAGCGCGCTATTTGAGACCACCGCTTTTCTGGTTGGCCAGCATATGGCGCAGCAAGCCGTGAGCGGCGAAGCACCGCCGCCGATGTCGGTGCGCCAGTCTGCATGGGCGATCTATGATATTTTCGATCTCGATTCAGGCGAGCGGGTTTTTGTCGGTATTGTCAGCGATACGCTGTGGCAACGGTTCTGTGCTGAGTTCGCGTTAACGGACTGGGCCAGCGACAACGACCTGGCCACCAATGCGGGCCGCGTGGCAGCGAGAGACACGCTACTGGCTGATATCCGCACTTTATTTGCGCCAATGAGTTTGGCTGACCTCAGCGACCGGCTAGATCGCGCTGGCCTGCCCTTCTCACCGATCAATCGCCCCGGCGATTTATTTGACGATCCCCACCTGAGCGCGTCGGATGGCTTAGTGCCCGTTCATCTCACCGAGGGTCATCCGCGCAGGGTACAGCCACCCAATTACCGCGCTTGCCGATTGAGTTTGGCCAGACGAAATCTCCCCTGCACCGCGACATCCCGGCGACCGGCGAACATAACGGTGAGGTGCTGCAAGAGCTGGGGCTTGATGTCGATCAGATTGCCGCCTTGATCGAGCGGGGCATACTGAATACGCTTAGCGCGGGTCGACTGAGGTAAGCCCAGGGGCGACGCAGCTGGTCACGATTCTCAAAATCTTCAATGAGGTTCAGTGACTGTTCAGTCAGCCCAATCTCGTCGAGACCTTCGATCAACATTAAGCGCGCCATCGGGTCAATCTGAAAGACGTCTTTCTCGCCGCCCGGCTCACTCAAAATCGAGCAGGCCTGAAGATCCACGATTAATTGGTTTGCCTGAGGGTCAGTGCTAACCCAATGAGCCAGCCACTGAATTCGATCGCGCTCCAGCTCAATTGTCAGCAGCCCATTGCGCAATGCGTTGTTACGGAAGATCGTCGCAAAAGAAGGCGCAATCACGACCTTAACGCCCCATTCCATCATGGCCCATACGGCGTGTTCTCGGGAGGACCCACAGCCAAAATTAAGACCGGTCAGTAAAATGGAAG
Organism: uncultured Luminiphilus sp.; assembly: GCA_905182485.1. Taxonomy (GTDB): domain Bacteria; phylum Pseudomonadota; class Gammaproteobacteria; order Pseudomonadales; family Halieaceae; genus Luminiphilus. The sequence continues at coordinate 65,752 of CAJJBO010000007.1, read as the reverse complement.
CGCCCTCATAGCTCGCCTGATTGAGCACGAAATCGGGATTAGCCACCCTCGCATCCGCGTCGCTATAACGCCATGGCGCAAACAACCCATCGGCAAGGCCAAAGCGCGACACCGTCCGCATCTCTCGTGACGGGATAATCGTGTCGGTATCGATATTATCCCGGAGAAGCGGTGCGGCTATACCGTGATGCAACGTGAAAGGTGTCATGGGCTCATATCGGCTAACAAATGCCCGGCACAGGCGCTCGCTACGACGCTCAGTGGACTGCCAAGATGCGTTCTGACACCCAAACCCTGACGCCCCTCAAAATTACGATTGGTGGTCGAAGCAACCCGCACACCCTCGCCAAGGCTCTCCCCCCCGGCAAAGAAACACATCGAGCAACCGGGCTCTCGCCACTCAAATCCAGCTTGACGAAAAATAGCATCAATCCCTTCCGCTTCCGCGGCTCGCTTGACGCCACCGCTGCCAGGCACGCAAAGCGCCTTCACGCCTTGTGCCACATGATGTCCCGTCTTCTTTAAATAGTCGGCTACCTCGCGTAAATCTGACAGGCGGCTATTCGTGCAAGAACCAATAAAAGCGGCATCGAGCGGATAGTCCGATAGACGGTGTCCCGCCGCCACGCCCATATACGCCTGTGCCTGCTGCCAAGATGACCGCCGTTGCCTCGTCCGGTGCCTCTCCGGCACGGGGGATTTCACCATCCCAGTCGATACAGTGCTGCGGGCTAGTGCCCCAAGTGAGTTGCGGTTTCAGGGACTCAATATCAATTTGATGCTCACAATCGAATCGGGCATCCGTATCACTTTGCAAGGTCTGCCAATGACGGCTAGCCGCCTCCCACGCTGCGCCTTGGGGTGCAAACGGACGCCCCTCGCAATAATCGATGACCTGCTCATCAGGAGCAATCAACCCCGTAAACGCAGAGAGTTCTGTCGCCATATTGCAGAGGGTGAGTCGTGACTCAACTGGCAGCGCTTCAATAGCAGGACCTGCAAACTCAATGGCGTAGCCCGCACCCCCCGACGCAGATAACGATCGGATCGTATAGAGAATGAGATCTTTGGCGGTGACATGCTTAGCCATGCGACCCACAAACTGAACACGCATCGTTTGCGGTCGAGTGACCCGAAGCGTGCTCGTTGCAAGGGCATGCTCTGCCTCGGTTGACCCCACCCCCCAGGCCAACACGCCGAGCCCCCCAAAGTGCAGGTATGACTATCAGGGCAAATTACTGACAAGCCGGGTAGGGCAATACCTAACTCTGGAGAGATCACATGGACGATGCCTTGATTGGGATCCTGAATGTCGAATAACTGAATGCCTGTCTGATGCGCGGCGCTTCGGGTGGCGACAATAAAATCGCGACCACTGGGCATCAATGTGTCATCGCTCCGTCCGGGTCGCGTATCGACAATATGGTCCATCGTGCAAAAAGCATGTTGCCGCTGCCGCACAGAACGGCCGTGCTCGAGCAAACTATTCAGTGCCACACTACCCGTTCGCTCATGAAGGAAAATGCGATCGACGTACAGAAGGGACTGGCGCTCAGAAAGCGCTTCCACCTCGTGCTCTTCCCAGAGCTTGTCAAACAGGGTCATTGCCACGATAAACTGATCAATCTCCCGAAAACAGCGTGCTGTGCTTTACTGACCAGCACTCATATCCAGACAACATAGACCTACTTGCCCAAGTGAGGCAATACAGGTTGGCTCCATAAAAGCTCTAATGGTGTCCCGGACGGCAGGGTCACAATACCCCCACGCGAGGAGTCATCCGCATCCTGATAGGACAGGGTCCAGGGTAATGCTTGTGTGATTCCTTCCGGATCCACGCTCAAACTCACCAATATCACACCGCCTCGGGCACCCAGTGGCGCTGGCACCGGCGTTGCCGCTGCGGGATATTGATCAATTTCAATACCGTAACCATCAGACATGGATATCAACGCCAACGGGTGTTCGGCTGTATTCGATACCCCGTAAGCATCTGATAACACGCCGATACGATAGGGAATCGGACCCACCACCGGATTATCAAAGTGTTGCTTGAAAAACGCGACACTGGCTTCAATATCGTGACTGCCCATCACCATGATAAAACTATGACCGACGGGTTCAGGGCTCGGTTGAGGTGCTAAAAATGACAAAGCCGGGTCGATCATATGAGTGAGATAAAAAAGCTCCTGGCTGGGACCATAAACCTGCATGGCGAGAATGTTTTTCTGCTCGGTGAGAAAATCAGGGCCCTGCAAATGCGTAAATGCAGACCCAGACAAATTACTTCTGAGCTGCTCCGGGTCCTTCACCAATAGCTCAATGGCACTCCACCCCAAGCGGCGCATGGGTTGATACCCTTGATCGGCTCCTTCAATGATACGAATCCCAACCTGTGGGCCCGACTTAGGTACCAACGTGACATAGGAGCGGTTTGCCAATCTCGGCCGTTTAATGGCCTCCGCAAGCTCAGCGGATATCACCCCACGATCCGCGATCTGGTAACCCAGGTACGCTTCATACGCTTCTTGGGTGGCGGGCACATTTTGGACAAGCACCCAAACCATCAAAATGGACTTCAACATCGTAGCGACCTCATATGGTTGGTTGATACACATCGAGCCTGCCGCCATCAGGTGCGGCAATGGCAAAGCTGAGTGTGCTCAGCACACCGGGCAGTGCACGCAGGGCGAGCGGGTGAATGATTCGGCTCAGACCACTGACTCGCCACTAACCCCTCATAACAGGACTCCACATCATCAACCTAGGGAGACAGAGCGATCGTAAGCCTCGCCCACCACCAGGTGGAACCATTAGCCGCTCAATGGGGTGATGCAGGACCTCGACAACTCGAGAGAGCCCTCCATACACGCCTCTGGATGCAAAATAGCGAGCTCGATGTCACCGGTATCTGCTGGACGACGCTCCAATTGCAGCACCTTTGGCCCCGCACCGGGGAGCGGACCGTGATGCTGGATAAAACGCTCGAAGTTCAGATGTTTCAAAAAGGCGACCGTCTGATCGACATTGCGTACCATCTGCGTGGCATTAAAAACATCACTCATACGATCGAATGCGACCGTTGGCAACGGTGGTTGCAGCCGCTCCATGACAGCCAGCACGATGCCATCTTCTTGAATATAAAGCCCCTCTTTGGTCTCGATATCACCGAATTGCCACGCTACCGGATCAACCAAAGGCTGCCATCCATGGCATTGCAAAAAGTCGTGGGACCAGTCGCTATCGACGGTCCGCATATTGATATCGAAAAGGCCTCCCGGAGTGGTGACAGCACAGTCTACCGGGCGCAGTACTGGCACCTCTTGTGGCGTCGGTAGCAGTAATACCTCACAGGCATTGGAGGGCGGTATCCAGCGCATCGCCGGAGTCTCACTTGGCTCAACACCCCAAAATGCCAAAGCCTCTGACATTAAATCGACCGTCAGCGAGTGCCAACCCAGTGCCGCAAAAAATCCGCCCAGCACTCGCGTGTGAGCAGTAGTGATCACCACGTGCGAAAACCCCTGCGATCGCATACGGATACCTCAGAGTCCAACCGATTTGCATCATACCGTGATCATGACGGGGAGTTGATAGCGGCTTAGCAACTTGTCGGGGCCACACTATCTAATGCCCTCGTTCGGAGAATATGCTATTTATTAGGCCGACATATGATGAGGCACGCCAATTGTTGCGGCCTCTGCTACCCTTTTCGTTTGGCAAAACGGCTTTGATCCGGAGGCACAATATGAACGCAGTGGTATCCACTATCGAACAATTACTGCCCACGGAAATCATTCAGACGGATCCAGAACAAATCGCCCTCTACTCGCAAGACGTTTTTACGTTGGGCCCAAAGGTCTGCGCCGTCGTCACGCCGCGCAACATCGAAGAAGTTCAAGCGCTGGTGCGTGCGTGCCGGGAACGCGGTACGCCCATCGTGACGCGCGGTGGCGGAATGAGTTACACCAGTGGTTATCTCGCCACGGCGCCAGACAGTCTATTAGTGGACATCACCAGCATGAACGCCATTGTTGAGATCAATCTAGAGGATCGTTACGTTACCGTCGAAACCGGCTGTAGCTGGCAAGCGCTCTATGAAGCGCTGGCTCCCTTGGGTGTCCGCACACCCTATTGGGGGACGCTATCAGGGCGTTTTGCTACGGTAGGCGGTGGGCTTTCTCAAAACAGTATTTTTTGGGGAAGCGGCCAGCACGGCACGGCCGCTGACAATGTGCTGTCGCTGAGCGTGGTCACCGGCAAGGGGGAATTAATCGAAACTGGCTCAGCAAGCCAACGCCACGCCGCACCCTTTACCCGACATTTCGGCCCAGATCTCACAGGCTTATTTGCCAGTGATTGTGGCGCCTTGGGTATCAAAGTAAGAGCCACACTGCCGTTGGTCCCGCTGGCTGGTTCAAAAAGCTACACCAGCTTCGCTTTTGAAACATCTGGACCCATGTTGCGCGCGATGGCGCAAATTTCTCGGGAGTCCTTGACCACTGAATGCTTTGGCTTCGACCCCTACCTGCAAAAACAGCGCATGAAACGAGCCAGTCTCGCCGCCGACGCGCAACAGCTCTCTGGCGTTGTTAAAGCGGAGTCCAGTCTTGTAGGCAAGCTCAAACAAAGCGCGAAAATTGCACTATCAGGTCGTCGGTTTATGGATGACGTTGAGTGGGCCATGTTTACCATCAGTGAAGGACGCACAGACGAGGAAACCGCCTTTCAAGCCGACCGTATTCGCGCCATCTGTGCTGCAGAAGGGGGCACAGAGCTACCCGACAGCATTCCGCGCATTCTTGCGGCTAATCCCTTCGGGCCAGTCAATAATATGGTCGGAGCAGAAGGTGAGCGATGGTTGCCCGTGCATGGACTCGTCCCTCACTCTCGCGGCGAAGCGGTGCTGGCTGCCATTGAGTCGGTCTATGCTGACCACCAAGCACTATTAGCGCAGTTCAATATTGAGACCGGTTACCTGATAGCGGTTGTGAGCGAACAAATTACGGTGTTAGAGCCGGTCTTTTTTTGGCCCGATGCATTGAATGCACTGCATAAACATTCTCTCGAATCAGATCATCTGGCACGACTCCATCAGTTTGATGCGGTACCCAACGCGTGGGAAGCGGTGCAAAAAGTAAAAAGCGCGGTGATTGACGTGCTATCTCGGGAAGGTGCCAGCCACTTACAACTGGGGAAGGCCTACCATTATCAAGACGCGCTGAAGCCCGCCGCACGCGATTTAATCCTAGGCATCAAGGCTTCTCTTGACCCCGATGGGATCATGAACCCTGGCGTGCTGGGTTTATCCTGATAACAGCATCGCCATCCTCAGGCGCCTCATCGAGCGCCCATTGCGGCGATGCCGGACAGCACACCTCCCATGGCATGTTATATTGTGACGCACAATAATAACGCTAGCAGTGTGACGCGATGACCGCCTATATAATCGTTGAAGCCGAAATTCATGACCCCGAAAAGTTCGCCGCCTACGCCCGTGTAGTGCCCGATATTGTGGCCAAACACGGCGGTGAGTATTTAGTCCTGGGTGGGCAACAGAATGCCCTTGAAGGAGAATGGGGTGGCACACGCCTGGTCATGCACCGTTGGCCCTCTGCCGAACAGGCTAACGCGTTTTGGCACAGCGACGCCTATGCTGCCGCAAAACCACTCCGAGAAGGTACAGGGACATTTCGCGTCATGTTGGTCGAGGGATTGCAACAAACACCTTTGGAGTAATGTAGCGTGACACCTTATTCTGCCCTAGCATTACAACTGGATTGTACGGCAATTAACGCGCTCCCCGATCGGGGGTCCGTTGACGATGCCATTTCAAAAACGTTAGACCACGTAGACGAAGCAATCGCGGGTAGCAAAGCTTTTATTGGTACCTTTAGTGGCGATACCCTAAAACTAGTCGTGCTTCCCGAGTACTTCCTGACCAGCTTCCCCATGGGCGAGAGTATCGCCGAGTGGCGCACTAAGGCCTGTATCGAAATGGATGGTGCTGAATACCAGCGTATGGGCGAGATTGCTAAAACGCGTGGGGTCTATCTGTCGGGTAATGCATACGAGCTTGACCCTCACTTCCCTGACCTTTATTTCCAAACCAGTTTTATCATTAACGATTCGGGCGAGGTCATTCTTCGCTACCGCCGTCTCATATCGATGTTCGCGCCCACCCCCCACGATGTCCTCTCGCAGTACATTGAGGTGTACGGCGCCGACGCGCTCTTTCCAGTGGTGGAAACACCTTTGGGTAGGCTGGCCTGCGTGGCATCAGAAGAAATACTCTACCCCGAAGTCACACGGGCATTGGCCACACGCGGCGCAGAAGTGATTCTCCATTCCTCTAGCGAAGTGGGTAGTCCGCGGCCGACGCCTAAAAATATCGCCAAATGTGCGCGTGCCTACGAAAACATGTGTTACGTCATTTCAAGTAATACTTCTGCCATTCATCATTCCCCCGTCCCACAAAATTCCACTCAAGGGCATTCTCAAGTGGTGGATTTTAAGGGTCAAGTCGTCACGGAAGCCTACACGGGAGAATCAATGGTGGCACACGCTATGATTGACATAGCGCGCCTCCGTGAAGCGAGATCCAAACCCGCTATGACCAACCTACTGGCACGGCAACGCTTATCACTCTTTAAATCGACTTACGAACAGGATGACTTTTACCCAGAGGATAATTTGATTTCTGAAACAGGCGATATTGTCACACCTGAACGTTCCCATTTTATGAGTCAGCAAACAGCGGCCATTGAGCGATTAAAAAAAAGAGGGGTTATCTAAAGCCTCAGTCAAGCGTGAGATCCATCGAATATTGGAAGTGCTCGGGATTGTAGAGCACCTCCAGAAAATCCATGATTTGCTCTGCTTCAGCGCCGGTCTTTTGATAAGAACGACGGGTCAAACTCAATAATGGACTGCCTTCAACAACATCCAGTGCAGCGGCCACCGAGGCGTCAGCCGAGACGGCAGACAACATTTGCGTGACGTGACTCACCTCTAGACCTTGCTGGCGGAAGTAACTCAGTCGAGGCGTATTTTCAAAAATGGCAGGATCAGCGGGCATTTTGACCCCTGCTGTCCAACTGGTGTAGTGACCAAACCTCATACCGTCCCGCTCACGGACTCGGAGTAAATGTAGGACCGTTTCGCCCTCTGCGAGTCTAAGATCTTCGCGAATCTTCTGCGGGGGGATGCGGATACCAAAGTCGAGAATCTGCGCTACCGAGTTCCGCGCCATACTCTCAATTTCTTGCAACATACCGGTCAATGGCGCTTGAACGGGTCGCGGGCTGTATTGGTAAATGACGTGAGTACCGCGACCCCGGCGGCGCTCCACGAGGGCGTCTTTGGATAAATCGTCCATCGCACGCTTAGCGGTAATCCGCGACACACTGAAAATGTCCGCCAAGCGTTCCTCAGGGGGTAATCGCGTACCATAAGCAAGCGTACCGTCCAAAATGCGCGACTTCAGTAACGAGAATAGCTGATGGTACAACGGCGTGGGCGACTGCTTTGATAGCTGACCGACAACGTGTGCGCTAAAGACTTCTTCCATTCGCTAAACTCTCGCTATGCCAAGATCAATGCATTAAGCATAATGATATAACAAATTAGGTGTAATACCTATTCAGTCAGTATCATACGACCGGATCTTGGCCCCACCCTCACTAATGGGGGCAAAAAACCACTCAGAGACTGATTAAGTTATAATGATATATCTTTAGACGCTAGGAAAGGGTAATGGGAGTAACTGAATTAGCGGTGCTGCGCTGGCTGCACATCCTTGCGATGGTGTATTGGCTCGGTGGCGAATGGGGTGTCTTCAATACGTCAACCCACGTGATCAATCGCAAGCTGTCGATGGAAGAGCGCCGCCGGCACATGCAGACAGCCTATAACATCGATATTCTCGCGCGCATTGGCATTATTAGCCTGCTGCCTCTCGGGCTACACATGGGCCATTTATGGGGCGTTCAGCCTTTCGGTGGCGGCTTTCTGGTGGCGGTGTGGCTCTTGGCGATCGGCTGGCTGACACTCTGTGTTTCTGCCTATGTTTATCGCGAAACCGATCGCGGCATCCAGTTGACGCTGTGGGATGAGCGCGTCCGTTTTGTCTTGATTCCCATCATGGTCATTGCATCCATTAGCTCGCTGATGGGCTACGGGCCCTTCAACGTGGGCCCGATGCAATATTGGTTCACCATCAAGATTCTGCTCTATAGCGTCACGCTCATGATCGGCCTCAAGTTGCGCTTTATTATGCGCGAGTGGACAACCCTGTTCAGAGTGCTAGCCGAAGGCCCCAATCAAGCCGCTGAAGATCAGTTAGAGAAAAGCTTAGTCGTGGGCAAACGACTGGCCTACTGTTATTGGGTAACAATCGCCTCGGTTGCCTTCTTTGGTGCAACCAAAGCGATCTAAGGCTGGCACCTCACTAGTCAATCTGATCGATTGCGGCGTCAACAATCGAGCTGGGTGACGCATGCCAAATGGCGTCACTCCGCTCCACCAAAAGCGCTTCGAGCAAGTTTTTCACGGCAGACACACGGTGAGGTTGACCCACTAGCCAAGGGTGCAGATTCAGCGCCAGCAATCGGCCCGCCTGCTTTTGGCCTTCTTCAATCAGTAAATCTGCCGCATCACTCACCTGTTGGACAAAACTCTCTTCACTGTGCAGATTTTGTGTCAGGACAAAGACATCATCGAGTTCCAAGCACGAAGGCAGGCACGTCATGTCACCTTCATCCGTTTTAAACGGGTAGGGCAACTCGTCGTTCACCCAATCGCATTGATAGCTAAATCCATTGCGCATCAGCAGCTCAGGCGTATTGGCAGTTTGACTGCGCCCAGGACTCAACCAGCCTTTCAAGGGCTGATCGGTAAATGCCTCGAGCGCCTCACGGGTTTGCGCAATCCATTCAGACTCTGTTGCAATATCAATGTCACCGGCATGCATACACAGCATGTTCCAACCATGACCCAGCCATTCGTAGCCGGTCGCTGACAGCCGCTCCATCAGCCTCGGGTAACGCAGTGCTAAAGCACCTGAAATCGCCACCGAGGGTGTCGCCTGATACTGCTGCATTAATGTCATTATTCTGAAAATACCGACTCGATTACCATAATCGCGCAGGGTGTAATGCCGCAGGTCCGGGTAGGGCATGGTCAGCGCCCCGGGTGGCGCGACCATGGGCTTGTCTCCCGAAAGCGGGAAATGCTGAACAGCGATGTTTATCCAAAGTGCTAACGGCTTATTGTCAGGCCATACGATGGGGGCCCGGTCTTGCAGCATGGACCACCGATAACGATCATGGTCCATGCCATAGTGACGCTGTGGATAAGACAGTAACTCGTCGCTCATGCTGATGGCACCACCGCACTGCCCTCTAATTGCTGTCGACCATAGGCGATTGTGTAGTCGGCAATCTCTCGACCGGTGGTGACCCAAACATCACTATGACCGGTGATGTATTCGAGTGCCTCTTCAAAGGCGCGCAAACGGTGAGGGCAGCTCACCTGATAATTGTGTGTGGGGATGCACATCACCGTGCCACTGTCAGCACCCTCAGCATACAACTGATCAAATGCCAGACGGATGCTCTCACCGTAACGGCGCGGCTCCCTCTTTTGTACCACATAAGCAATGGTGTCATTGAGTTCTAAAGAATAGGGAATGGAGACAAACGGTTTACCAGATCGCGTATTCACCCATGTCGGTTGATCATCATGGAATAGATCACAAGTATACAAGCCGCCCGCCTCGGCAAAGAGATCAATCGTGTGATTTGAGTGAGACAAAGCTGGCGCCAGATAACCTGCTGGGCGCTGACCCACGGCGCGCTCAATCGTGTCCATGGCGTCTTCAATCATCTCGCGCTCTTGGTCCTCTGTCAGACCATAGGTATAGCGCGTGTTGTAAATCCCATGACTGAAAAATTCCCAGTTTCGCTCGGCGCACAAGGCGATAATTTCGGGATGATGCTCGCACAGTGCGGCTGACAGGCTAATAGACCCGCGCACGCCATATTTGTCGAGCAAGGCCATTTGCCGCTGATGACCGACGCGATTACCGTAATCTCGAATACTGTAACCCGGCACTGGCGGATAAGGGTGAGGCCATGGCTGACGGTGAGGATTGGTCGGGGGATTGAGCTCGTAAAACTCTATATTAGGCGCCACCCAAAACGCCAAACGCGCACCGTTTGGCCACACGATTTTAGGCCGCTCATCGTAGGGGCTGTAATTGTAGAGGGAGAGCTCCGAAAATTGTGCTATCTCGGTCACGAGCGCTCCTGCTGCGACAGCCAATCTAGCACCTCATCCACTCCCATCACGTCAGCATACTTAATCGCCAGATCCGTTAAGTTAGCAAAGTGGTAACTCTCGTGCTTATCAGCGACACACTCCTCAGGCACTATGGTGCGATATCCTCGAGACAAAGAATCCACAGCCGTCGCCCGAATGCAGCCACTGGTCGAACCACCCGTCATAACAACTGTATCAACTTGATGCCAGACACATAAGGACTGCAACGCCGTCTCAAAAAAAGCGGAGGGCATTTTCTTGCAGTAGATCACATCACGCTCAGCATCAATCTGAAGCCGATCATCAAATTCGGCGCGCTCCGAACCAAATTTAATATTCTGCAGGGAGTCTGGCGTATCAGTGCGGGTGCCCCAGATACCGCAGTCCTCACCGGACGCCATAAAAGCGACGTGAGTCCAGACAACAGGCCAGCCCAGTGCGTGAAAAGCGCCCGCTAAATCATTCACATATTGCAGCTGATTAGGATCGGTTTCGTACGCCGTCTTAAAACGGTCGGTCCGTGTGTAAGCCTTTTGCAGGTCGATATTCACCAATATGGCTTTTTGGCCAAAGCCAAAGCGGGCACGGCTGGGGTTTTCCTGGAGCTGTCGAAAAATCTGTCGCGCGGTCAGGTCGCTGGTTTCCATTACTGTTCCTGTTTTGCTGAAGTGCAGAGCATCATGATATAAAAACATATCATTAATACATAGCAAGATCTGGCGAGCAGGGTTGCGTCACGACAGATCAAAAGGGGTTCACATGGGGCACAAGCTTATCCGAGGCGTAATTGAATACACCAGCAGAAAACCGGAACGCATGGGTGAAACCCGCGGAAGAGAAGCTTTTACGCTGACTTGTCAGCCCGATGGCGTCGACGTACTACTGGCTCATTGCGAGATTGACGATGCACCAAAAGTCACTCGCGACGTTTGTATTGCGCTGCACCATGCAGATTCTAGCCCTATTGATTGCTCTGTGCGCTTGTCGGTAGGCGGACAATTTGAGGGGTCAGGCTGGATGCGCTTTGCAAAAGGCTATGCAGAGTGTGAAACCTTTAACGCACGCGATGGGCGCATTAGCCAAGAATTAGAAACAGACGGCAAAGTAGGGTGGCTACAAAGCCATCCCATTGTGGGAGACGCCCTGTTAATGCGCCTATACCCGCTCGAACAAGGCCCAGGCGTTCATTCGCTAAACAATGTGTTCCTGACGTCACCCGATCACCGCGGCGCCACTGGCCCGTTCTTTTTTGTCACCTCATTTGATTTAGTGTACGTCGGCGAGGAGCAGATCGAAGTCGCAGCCGGCATCTTCCAAGCCCGGCACTTCCAGGTCACAGGCACCGCTGGTAACCTGCCCGAAGAGCATCCCCCCTATGACGTTTGGTGCACCGCCGATGATGACTACCTCCTCTTGCGGGCCAGTGCAGAGGGTTATATGCAAACCCACTACGAGCTCACCGAAGTCACTATTGAGGAAACACCATGACGGCTCGTGTGGCTCGTGCAGCTAGGCCGATCGCGATGATCAGTCAGTCGTGATTGAGAATATGGCTCTGCGAGTCCCGAGGCTGAGTGACGCAGTGGCCGCTTACCATGCCCTCGGCTATCAAGACGCGCCCTTCAGCACGGACAGTGCCGCTGCCATCGCACTGACAGATCCCATGCTCACAGCCTGCCCCAATCACACGATTCTCATGTCGCAAGAACCCTATCAAACCCTGACGTTCATCGAATGGGATGGTGATGTTCCCACCCCCTTCGCAGCACCTGGATGGGCGGCAATGGAAGTACTCGTCAAAGATCTAGACGCACTTTTTGCCGACCTACCCCCCGCGTTTTCGCTATTGAACCCGCCGGCTGCGTTGTCGTTCTCAGAGCACATTCGTGCAATGCAGGTCGCAGGACCTGCCGGAGAGTTGATTTACTTCACAGAGATATCCGGTGAGGTGCCAGGATTTATCTTGCCGACAGCGACCCAGCAAGTGAATCAGTGCTTTGTCATGATCAATGCGGTGACCGCTATTGAGACATCCATTGATTTTTATGCCCGGTTGCTTGGCTGCGCAGCCCCCTCGGCAATGCCTGCACGGGTCTCGATTTTATCGCGCAGCAATGGGCTCGATGAGGACCACCGCCATGCAATCGCTCCGATTGCGCTCAGCCCTGGGCAACTCTTTGAACTCGATCAATGGATCGAGCGGCCCGCTGTTGTGGGTGAACAAGCACCCTGTGGATGGCACTCGTTATCCATCAGGCGCAACACGCCCCCTCCAGAGGGTATGGCAACGGCGCCTGCCGTCATCACTGAACACCTTCATTGCTATGACATCGCCACGCCAGATGGCGAACGTATTCTGTGGCTTTGCCCCCACCATTGAGAGACGCCCATGTATAACGTTGTGCTGTATGTCCACGTGTTAGCGCTAGTCTATTGGCTTGGAGGCGATCTGGGCACGTTTTTATCGAGCCGACACGTGCTACGCAGCGAGCTCGGTGTGGAGTCGCGCCAAACCGCTTTCAACATTCTGATGGAATGCGACATGGGTCCGCGCTTAGCAATGCCGCTCATTTTAGGCTCTGGATTTCATCTCAGTAGCTTGCGCTGGCCTGGGCTGTTACCCGAAGGCACCGCACTCATCGGCTGGCTAGTGGTGATGGTCTGGGTGGCGTTGGTCGCCGCCATTCACAGTTCGGTCGGTCAGCGTTTTCCTTCGCTGACCCAGTGGGACCTCCGCTTACGCTTTGCCGTGGTCGGCGGGCTACTGGGTGTCGGTGGATACGCTTTTACGATCGGCTTGCCAGGATGGCTGGCACTTAAAATAATGATCTTTGCAACGCTCGTCGCCTGCGGGATTGTCGTCCGCTTCGCACTCAAACCCTTCGCGATCGCCTATGCCAGTATGATCACTGATGGCCCGACCGATGAGAAAAATGCGGCGATGATCATGCACATGGGCGTCGTGCGCCGTTATGTCTGGGTGATTTGGGTCGGTCTTTTTGTCAATACTGCGCTTGGATTACACGTGGTCACGTTCTAACCCCACTGTGGCACCGTACCCGAAGGGCCCTGCGCAAGCGACGCGAGCTCATATCGCGTTTGCATATACCCATCTACCTGCGCTCTCAACACAATAAAATTGCCGTCGGACGAGGTCCATACATGATACCGAGGATGACCTCCCGCCTGATTACTGCCCTCGGGATCAATAGCGGGATCGCCATAACAGAAATGCAGGGCAGTAAATAGTCCGGCTTCAATCGTGATGTCTTCCTCACCCAGAAAAAAGATATCGAGCGGCGGCTCATGAACCACCAACCGGGGGCCCGATGCACCCCGATGATCCAATGAACAGGTGGGAAAGTGACTGATTTGGCGGTGGTCAGGATCCGCCCCAAACCCTAACCCACCCAATAACCATGCATCTGCCTGAATCGGGTGCGTCACAAAAAAAGTGGCTGCCGCGTTACCCTCCCAGCAGTCCTGAAAATCCTCCCCCTCAATCGTCCGACCCGAGCCATAAATACGGTGCTCATCACAAATAAATAGGGCTCCGATCTTCACGATCGTCTCCCACTCCCGTGACTTTTGTTCGAGCTCGTCTCGAAGCGATGAATCAACACTGAGTACCACATCGCGCTCTACCATCGGCGGATCCTGAATAATCACATGGCTACGAAGTGATCGAGACCCGTCATCGTTGAGCGTAATGACAAACTGCTCTCGACCCCGGGCTTGGCCAATACGGCCATGCTGTTGGCTGGTGTATCGAATGACACCGCTATAACTATGACTCATCACTCCTCCCTTGCACGCTGTCCCGTGTTATAACCGCGACTGTAGTACTTCAAATCAACCGATTACTCGAGCAATGACGTGACTCATTCTGGTCTCACTATATCTCGTTGGCTATTGGCGGCCATCAGCAGTTTATCGCCCTTTGGGGTGGTCATCATGGTGCCGCTCATACCACTGCTGAGTGTCTCGTTTGATCGCAATATCAGCGACCTCCAATACCTTATCTCAATCTATGTGATCGGTTTGGCTATTAGCCAACCGCTTGTTGGCATGCTGGCTGACCGCCTCGGCAAGCGGCCCGTTTTACTCAGTGGGTTCACGCTCTTTGTCGTCTCAAGCGCTGCCCTGATGCTGGCAACCACACTCCAACAAATGATTGCGCTGCGATTTTTACAAGCGGCTGGGGTAGGTGCCGGTACAGTCATCGCGCGCAGCATGATCAGAGACCATTTGGCGCCAGACGAAGCCCTAAAAGCTTTTGCATTGCTCACCGCGGCGATGGGCTTTACGCCGGTCATTGCACCAGTACTGGGCGGTCTGCTGGCCACAAACGGCGGCATTGCTTCAGTGTTTGCCTTAATGGCCGCACTAGGCCTGTTGCTGCTCTTCTGGTGTCTCAAATCGATACCCAAGGAGCCTGCTGAGGTGCGGCAAGAACAACGTGTCACGCTACGGGGATATCGATCACTCCTGGGGTCGAGCGTCTTTTGGGGACACGCTTGTGCCTTTGGTTTTATTCAAGGCATGTTTTTTACGCTGCTATCCACCGGCGGCGCACTATTCAATCAACAATTTGGTATGTCGATGACCACTTTCGGGGGGGTATGGGGTGTCCTATCGCTCACCTACGTAGTGGGCTCATTTTTAATCAGTCATTCTGCCAAGATGGGGACACCCACTTGGCAAAGAGCGGCGGTGATGGCAATGCTAGTAGTGTCTCTGTCTGCACCCGCGCTCCTGTTATTCAGCGGTCTCACACTGGTCGGCATATTAGCCCCCGTTGCCTGTTCTATGCTGCTCTCGGGCATTCTCACGCCGGCCACGCTTTATGGCTCCGTCAACGCCATCCCAAAGTACAGTGGCAGTGCCGCGGGGCTTTCAAGCGCTGTGGGCATGAGCATGGCGGCTTTATTTTCTTATCTGGGTGCGCTCGCCTATGAATATCAGCCCTGGATGGTCATGATCTGCTTTAGCGGAGCAGGCCTTGGTTTTGTGGGATGCTGGTATTTAACACATCCCCGTGCGCTCGAATCGCAAAAGCGCTCATCTTTCGAGGGCCCATAAGCCTCGCTGGTGCAGCTGCCTATTGCGAGGACATCGGCGCAAACGGTCATGAATACCCCGCACCGCCGCCTTAACAAAGGAATCATCATGGACGAAAATACGCAAAAAGTAGTGGTCTGCACCGGTTCTGGCCGACATGGCGGATTAGGTGAAGCGATCCTGCTGCGCTTTGCTAACGACGGCTATAACGTCGTCGTGACCGATGTTGGGGACAGCAGTGATCGTCATCTCGCCAGCTCTACCGATATGGAATCCGTAGCAGCGGGGCTCAAATCAAAAGGGGTAAACGTGCTATGCCTTCCCTGCGACGTCCGCTCGCCAGACTCAGTAGCCACTTTATTTGACAAGGTCATCGCTCGCTTTGGCCGTTTAGACGTGCTGGTCAATAATGCCGGCATTGGATTCGTCATGAAACACAGCCGCGAGGTAGCCCCCGCAGAATGGAGCCTCGTCATCGATGTCACGCTCAGCGGCGTATTTTATTGCACGCAAGCAGCGGCCAAACATATGGAAGCGGCTGGCCGCGGCGGCCGCATCATCAATATCGCCAGTCAAGCAGCCAAGTCGGGGTTTCCTCACATGGCGCCTTACTGCGCAGCAAAGCACGGCGTCATTGGCCTGACCCGCACCGCCGCAATCGACTATGGCGCTGCAGGCGTCACCGTGAATGCGGTGTGTCCAAACCATGTCACCACGGCATTGGGTGGTGCGCAAAATGCGTATTTTTCTGCCTTCAAAGGCATGACCGAGGAGGCGTATCTTGAAGAAATGTCGGCGCGCATCCCTCTGCAGCGGATCGGTCAGGCCGGTGACACCGCTGCGATGTGTGCTTTTTTAGCCTCCGATGACGCCAGCTTCATTACCGGAGAGGCGATTAACGTCAGTGGCGGTGAGGAGATGCACTAGGGACCCCTTTCTGAAGCGCCGTCGCGCCGCCTGTCACCCTATCAGACTGACCATTTACTTAAAGTCGCAGCGCGTATAACACCACTCACAAAAAAGCCCGGTGTAATTTGCGACCGGGCTTTTTTGATCTTCCGCGCGCTCTGTCGCGGTGCTTACCTTCTATTATCCGCCAAAGCGATACTTCAACGTCGCCTGATACGTCATGGGTAGGTTGTAGTAGCTCGTAAACAAGAAAGACTGTGTGTAGACCTTATCGCCACAGTTCTTGCATTCCAAATTGAGTTCCCACTGTGAGTCGGCGGTTGACAGCTTGACCCCCGCATTGATTAAAGTCACTGAGCCATCATAGCCCTGGTTGCGCGTTGCAGGGTACTGAGCACCTAAATAGCGCACCATCACATTTGGCGTCAGTGTCAGAGCGCCAACAGTGAAATCGGCTGACGTCCCCACGGTGTAAGTTTGATGGGGGCTACGCTTGGGTTCGGCGATATTACAGTTCGCGTCATAAGCTGCCAGAGAAGCATTAGGTGTGACACACCCACCCGGTAATTGCTGATATTCGGCGTTCTGCCAACCGAGCGCAGCAAAGATCTGCCAGTTATCGGTGGGCAACGCTGTGATTTCCGCCTCAATCCCGGGCACCTCTAAGCCACCAGCATTAGTTGTTAAGAACTGCCCATCGGGGGTAGCGGCTGTTGTTTGTAGGTCCTCAAGGTCAGAATAGAACGCTGTGACGTTGGTCCTGAGTCGTCCGTCCATCCAATCAGCGCGCATGCCCAACTCATAAGACCAAATAGTCTCTGGCGCAAAAGCTTGTAATGCTGCGGAACTTGATCCCCGCGCATTCCAGCCGCCCGACTTAAAGCCATTGGTGGCCGATACATACATCATCATGCTGTCAGAGAATTTGTGCGCGTAGGCAACACGTGGCGTGATTTCCTGCTCGCTCTGCGAGAGCGGAATCCCGGCAGCCACCATTCCCGCAGAAGTCACCGTACCCTGAAAGTCCACTGTCTTTTCTTCGTCGGTGTAACGCGCACCTAATGTCAGCGTGCCGTTCTCGCCGATTTGAATATCAGCTTGAGCGTAGACCGCGAAGCTCTCTGTGGTATTACTCAGTACTCGATCGGCAAGCGTAGTGAACGCGGTAGAAGGCGGAACAGGAACCCCGACAGCGCCGAGATCAAGATAATCCACGAAATCTACCTCGTTCTCCTCGTCCATGTAGTAAACGCCAGTCTGTAAGAACCCTCGCCCGTCCATAATATCGCCAGACCATTTCAACTCAGCCGAGTACATATCGTGCTCGCCCTGGTTATCGATGATGAAAAAGTCCGGGAAGAAATCGAGCGAGAAAGGGAAATTCAGCAGAAAGTCTTGCTCGATAGAGCGCGCACCCAAAATCAGGTTAGCCGTACCGCCCATGGCATCCCACGCCAGATTGGAGGTGATGTTGAGGGTGTCGACCTCGTTGCCGTAGTCAGACATACCACCGCCCATTGGTAGCCCGTCACCCAGAACGGACAGCGCCGCCGACGTCACCATCCAAGAAACCGTGGATATTGGCTACTTCTGACTTTCCACCATCCACTGCAATATCCCAGGTCATCGAATCCGAGATTAGCCAACGCAATGCCGCGCGAATGCCTGTGAGATCTGCCTCGTTATAGTCTTTGCCATCGGTACGATTTTCAAGGTAACCGTCGGTATCCACGTAATAGGCGGAAAACTTGGTCAAGACATTTTCACTCAGCGGCAAATCAATACTGCCGCGCAACAAGGTCTTGCCCCAATTGCCCACACCTGCCTCAACGTAACCTTGCATCGTATCGGAAGGCTTCTTCATCACCACGCTGATCGCGCCACCGGTGGTGTTACGTCCGTACAGCGTGCCTTGCGGGCCTCGCAATACCTCAATACGCTCCACATCGAACAGGGCCACGTTGTTGACGTTCTGGCGTGTGATATAGACGTCATCGACATAAGTGCCCACGGGTGGGTCAAAAGTCGAAATGGATTCGTCATTACCCTGCGCTCGCAGGTAGTACATATTGGCCGTACCCAGACCGGTGTTGTTGCCGCCAAACATATTAGGAACGACATTAATCAAATCGAGCGTGTCATCAATTTGTAATTTGTCGATCATGTCTTCGTTATAAGCACTCACCGCAATCGGCACGTCCTGCACTGAGGCTTCGCGTCTCTCAGCCGTAACGAGCACTTCTTCCAACTGCGCAAAGGTCGTGGTGGGTATGGTTGCCGCGACAGCCGCTGACAGTATTGCGGGTAGATAGGTGTGTTTCACACTAATTTGCATCTGTGGATCCCCCTGAAATGCATCGGTTTTACGGCGCCTGAATCAAACACCATGCTATTGTTATATTGGTATAGCATTATCGCGATTGATTTAGCAAGGCTATCCAGAGGGTCAAAAAACGTCGAATCGCGCTCTGTGCGAACAACGCACGACAGCACGAAGACAGCAGTCATCACCTAGGGGCACATCATGGCCGGTTTACAACACTCGCTCTCACTCAAAAAAAATTTAGATCAGCGCGCCCGAGAACGCTTTACCTCGTCAATGCGGGCTTGGGTACTCACTGATCTGGCAGGCCAGATGCATGCTGACTACGAGGCGGCGCGGACAGCCGCCAACCAGAATCATGACTCGGGCGAGGCGGTGCACCAGTTCCTTAAAGAACGTGGTCTTTTCAAATGGTATTCCAGTCTGCGCTGTGCCACTCAAGAATTAGTTTGGCAATCCGTCTTACGAGCCATCGAGAATGACCCTCAATCGCTCAATAAGCACCAGAGCGAGTCGCCGGTAAAAGCAAGCGGCTCCTTAACCCTCGATTCAACGATCTCACTGCCGGCCTATGCAAGAGAGATGGACGTCCATCTGATGCCAGGCAACTATCAAGGCGGAGAGGATCATGACACCGCAGCGGGGATCATCTATGACAACGGCTTGGATGTCTTCTCCTTTGGTGTGATGGGTCAAAACCTAGATGACATTGGTCATTCGATGGCGAACTTTACTCGTCTCAAATGGTCGAATCTCAACCCAGATCTCATCGTCGATGTCGGCTGCACCATCGGGCACAACACGCTCCCGTGGAAGCAAGCCTTTCCCAGTGCCGAGGTACATGGTCTCGATGTCGCCACGTCGTGCCTAGAGTACGGGCATGCGCGAGCAGAGGCTCTGGGTGTCGCCATTCATTTTCGGCAAGCCGGTTGCGATGCGCTCCCTTATGAAGACAAGAGCGTTGATGTGGTCTTTTCCTCTATGTTTCTTCATGAATTACCCACTTCTATGATCAAGGCGTTTTTTGCTGAGGCACACCGGGTGCTCAAGCCAGGTGGAATCCTCATCAATATGGAGCTACCTCCGAACGATGCGATCAGCGCCTATGACGCGTTTTATCTGGACTGGGATGGTTTTTATAACAACGAGCCCTTCTATAAAGAGTTCCGCGATTTGAGCTACCAACGCTTATGCACTGATGCTGGCTTTAAGGCTGACGATTTTTTTCAGGCGACGATGCCGCGTTTCACCTACGTGAGTGAGACTGAGTTCGCGGAAACAGCCATCGCAGACGCCTCCTTTGACGGCGACACTGGGCGCCTATCAGATACGATCACCTGGTATGCCTTTGGCGCGCAAAAGAGCCTGTCGGTATGAGTCATGACAAGAAAACCGTCAAAGCGGGGCGACCCGCCTTTTTCAAAGACCCTGAAGTGGATCGTCTTCTAGCAATTATCGTTCGTTTAATGACAGAGCATTCGGTGCTCAACGAGCGGGTCAAAGCGCTGGAATCGCTACTCATTGAGTCGGGCACGCTCTCCGATGACGCGCTGCAAACATTCGAGCCGAGCGAATCACAGGACAACGAATGGGCACAGGCGCGAATACAACTGATCAAAGACGTGCTGGAATCTGGCGCGAACATTACAGAACAATAACGAGAGGTAACGCATGACATCTTTGTGGCTATATCTACATATTCTGTTGCTTGTCTTTTGGGTGGGCACAGACGTAGGGGTTTTTATCGCTGCTCGATGGTCTGAAAAAACCACCCTAAGCATTGAGACACGCCAAACTGTATTGCAACTCGGCATGGTGCTAGACAGACTCCCAAGATCTGCCCTAACCTTAATTATGCCCTCAGGATGTCAACTGGCGAATGCCAGTGGCTGGCTCAATCTGTCTGATAGTGTATTGGGCGGCATGTGGGCGTTTGCCGCCATCTGGCTGGTGATTTTATGGCGCGGATTCCTCTCACCCGACCCTACAGTCCAAGAGCAGTCAGCAAAAATTAACTGGGGTCTCAACTTAATCCTGGCACTCGGCGTCAGCGCAGTCGGTATTTACTTGCTGACTAGCACCACGACGCCTGACTGGCTGGCGTTGAAGATACTCGCTGTCGGTGCCATTTTTTGCGCCGGGGTTGCGCTTGACCTGTTTTTCAAGCCAGCCGTGGATATTTTTCTGGCATTGGGGGCAACCCCTGATGACGCCGAGCTGAATGCGGCTTATCAACGTGCTCTGTCACCGGTCTATATCGCCGTCTTAGCGATTTATGCGTTTGCGTTAATCGCCGCCGCGCTGGGGGTGTTCAAATGATGGGTCACCGCGGCACTGCATCACGCGTTTTATTTTTGCAGCTCAGGCTAGGGGCTATAGCCTTGCTCGCCGCCCTACTGTCATCACCGATGGCATTGAGTGACTTCGAAACCGAAATCGCCGCAGAAGGGGGCAAGTGGGCACACTATTACGAGCAAGCAGACTTGGATGGCCTCATGACACTCTATGTCGAAGACGCCATTGTGGCGCTCCACGGACAGCCTGCGCTCTTTGGTATTGATACGATCCGAGACTATTTTGCGCAGCGTATTGGCAAGGCCGAGGCCACCTTTGAACTCGACTATGAATTGCGTGAGACGCATGGTGATATCGCTTACATCATTAGCAAGTACTGGCTTAAAGCGACCGACAAGACGACCGGCGCGCTGTATAAAGAAGCGGGGCGCTCGCTACTGGTCTATAAAAGACAAGACGGCCAGTGGAAAATCGCTGCTGATATTGACCAATCAACACCCGATGTGACTTGGCCCGCGCCATCAGGCTTAAACTGAGCGATATACGCGCACTAATCACACAGTTGATCATCGAGCAACGCTTTCTGAGCGTGTATAGATCTATTGGGCCAGTCAATCATTAATGGATACCAATAAAAGATGATGCAAAAACAATGGCGCCTAGCCGCAAGGCCCGACGGCATCCCTGACCGATCACACTTTTCGCTCACCGATGCGCCGATCCCAGCACTCCAACCCGGTAAAGCCGTCGCAAAAACCCTTTATCTCGGGGTCGCACCTGTGATGTTGCGTTACATGCGCAACGAGACCGAGTTTGAATCGCCCCTCGCACTGGGCACCGTGATGCCGGGTCGTGGCGTCGCGCAAATCATTGAGAGCAACCTGTGATTCACTGCCCATGGGGGCAATTGTGCAAGCTCGTCTCGGGTGGCAAGAATATGCGCTCATTGATGGCTCAGATCGTCCCGCGCCTTTCTTACTGCCCACCGACTTGCCGATCTCCCATGGTATCGGTGCCGTCTCGTTATCGGGTATTACCGCGCTGGTTGGGGTTCGCGATATCGGAGGGGTTGCTGCCACCGATCGCATTCTCGTCTCGGGTGCGGCCGGTGGGGTGGGCAGTCACGTCGCAGAAATTGCCAAAGCGCTGGGCGCTAACGAAGTGGTCGGGATCGCTGGCGGGCCAGAAAAATGTGCCCGACTTCGGCACGATATGGCCTACGATCACGTGATCGACTACAAAAATGATGACGTCGACCTCGCTTTAAATACGCTGTTCCCAGAGGGTATCGACCTCTACTTTGATAACGTTGGGGGCGCCCTACTAGACAATGTACTGGCGCGGCTGAGACGGCGAGCGCGCATCGTGATTTGCGGTTCAATCTCTGAGTATTTGATTGAAGCGGAAGACAAACACCACTTTATCAACCTGCAAAACCTCGGCCGCCAAGATGCGAAAATGGAAGGGTTCTTCGTCTTTGATTACGAAGACAGTTACCCGCAGTGCCTTCACCAACTGGCAACCTGGGTGCGCGAAGGCGCGCTGAATCCAGTGGAAGATATTTCACGCGGCATCGAGACGCTGCCAGACGCATTAGCCGATTTGTATCTCGGCAATAACGTTGGCGTCCGCATGGTTGAGGTGGGGCAACCCGACCTGACCGTTTAACCTAACCCGCCCTGTTTGGCGGCTCGTCTGGTAACACCTGCGGAGCGCTGGGGCATCCTCCTCTGCAGGGTGACTGCCTCTATCGGAGCCAACATCGGTGCACGTTATTGGGAGCAGTCACAACGGTCTGTTATCAGGGGCCAGTTACAGGGGTCAGGCCGGGCTAGGGGATGAGGCTGATCAAGCTCAGTCGAGCGACTCCGAGACCATGAACACGGGGTCCTTCGCAAACGCTTGAAACTGTGCCGCCACCGCTTGCATTGCCTCGCTCCCCACTGCCTCGCCGAACGGCGCCATGTCGTCGACCTCAATGATCTCTGAGTACGCGTAGGGTGGCGCTTCATCTGAGCCTAATAAACCACTCACTTTGAGGACCCGAAAATCGCTGCAACCAGGCAAGCGGCGCACATTGGGGATGTCTACGGTTTTTGCCCAATTTTCGTAAGCCAGCGGGTCTGTGTCGGGCAATAAATTAAACAAGACGACGATGGTGGTCATAAAACGGCCTCTACATGGTGACGGTTCCACAGCATACACAATCCCCTCTCGAGGGCACGGGCTTTTGAAAGGCTAGCGGATAGGTCCCCAGCAATCATTGACGATACTCCACAGATCATAGTTGACGGCCGCAGGCACAATGGTGTCGACTGGTCCAATCCTGTTGTGAGCCATCTCGTTGTCGTGACACTGCTTAACGAACATTTCCCTGCGCTCTTCAGTCCACTTGATCTGGGGGGCGTCACGCTGCGCAACCGATTGATCCACGCAGCTATCGTCACCCAATATGTCTCCGAAAGCCGGCCGACTGAGCGACTGCTTAATTATTATCGCGCTAGAGCAGCAGGTGGCGTAGCAGCAATTGTGACAGAACCGATTGCGGTCACCCATACTCAGCGCGAAGGGTCGCGACTGCGATGCTGGGACGACAAGGGGTTCGATGATCTACAACGCGTCGTTGAGGTGGTGGCGAATGAAGGGTGCCCATATTTGGGGGCAGCTTCAAGATTCAGGTCGCGGACATCGGTCGATTGGCCGGAATAATGACGCAATTGGCGCCTCAGCGCTGCCTGATGATCTCAGCTGGACAGTGCCGCGAGTGCTATCGACTAGTGAGATCCGCCAGCTCATTGACGAATGGGCGGAGGGGGCTCGTCGACTCCAGCGCGCCGGCTTCACCGGCGTCGAAATTTCGGCTGGGCATGGTCATTTATTTCATCAGTTTTTGTCGCCTTGGTCGAATATGCGAACCGATGACTATGGCGGTGATCTGCGCAATCGTACTCGCTTTCTCACTGAGCTGATCTCAACAATACGCGGTACCTGTGGTCGAGCCTTTGTGATCGCGCTGAAATTACCCGGTGAAGATGGTGTCGCTGGCGGCATCGACCTGCCGATGGCCTCGGCCATAAATGGCGTGCTGGCAGAACACTCAGATCACTTTGACTTGTGGACCTGGGTTTGGGGGGCGCACGCACGATCGCTCTACCAGCACTTACCCGATGCAACTGGGGCTCGTCACCCCTACCTAGGGGATATTCAACGGCTTCGTGCCGAGCACCCTACAATCCACACCGGTGCTATTGGCTATCTCACTGATCCTAACGAATGTGAAATGGCGCTCAACGATGGCACAGCAGACGTAGTCTTTCTCGGACGGCCGCTGATTACGGATGCAGCCTTTCCTAACAAAGCCGCCTCAGGCAACGCCAACAACATCCGTTACTGCGTGTCGTGTAATAGCTGCTGGCGCAATATTATCGAGGCCGGCGCTCTAGCCTGTGACAACAACCCGCGTGTAGGCGATCCTGACGAACATCATGAAAAGCCAGTATCGGCCAAACACCAACGCCATGTAGTAGTGGTGGGAACAGGCGTATCGGCACTGGAAGCAGCGCATACGGCGGCGCAGCGAGGGCATCGCGTCACGGTAGTCGGCAATGTCGATCAAGTGGGAGGCAAGACTCGGCTTCATGCTCAACTACCCGGGGGAGAGAATCTCTCAAGCGTCTACGACTACCAGTACCTTATGGCCCAGCAGGCAGGCGTGCGCTTTGTATTGAACCGGCAAGCAGAATCAGAAGACGTATTGGCGCTCAACCCTGATGTGGTGTTACTGGCAACGGGCGCACGAGCATCGCAACCCGTTTGGCTCACGGATGATTGGGCCACAATGGGGCTGATTCCTAGCCTCCGAGAAATGGGACAAAGCCTGATTGACGGCATCGGACGATCGCCAGGCCGAGCCGTATTGGTAGACCACGACCACACCGAGATGACCTATGCGGTCGCCCTGCAAATGGCGACTCGTTTTGATCAGATTACCCTCGTCACATCACGAGAACGTATTGCGAATGATGTCTCACTGGTCAATCGCCAAAATATTCTTCAGCGCTTGTTCGATCATGACATAGAGCTGATCTGCCATGTCGAACCCGACTCGTTAGATGGCTTGGAGGAGGGTCAACTGATCATGAAAAATGTCTATAACGATCGGATCAGTGAACTCAGTGATGTCGTCACAGTGGTGCATGCCAGTAGCCGAGTTCCCAATCAACACTTGCTCACGCCACTGCTTGCCAATGGCCTAGAAGTGATCCCCATTGGAGACTGCCGCGCGCCACGCTCTCTGATGGCGGCCACCCATGAGGGATATCAAGTCGCGAATACGTTGTGAAAAACAGGTGCCGATCTTACTCAGACGCGTGATTGATCTTCGGTATCCACCTGCGCATTCAGCGGCAGCTCTGTCGTATTCTTAATCTCTGTCACCGCAATGTGGGAATGCAGCTCCCTAATCGCATCAGACGCGGACAACGTATTGCGGACAAAGTCCTCGTAGTGACGGATATCGCGACACACAATTTTTAAAACGTAATCCCAGATACCCGCCATGGTGTAACACTCCACTACCTCAGGAAGCCGTTCCACACTGCGCTCAAATTCGAGCAGATTTTGTTTGCCAATTTGATTCAAATTGACGGTCGCAAACACCACCACCTCTAATCCTAGCTTGGCACGATCAAGTACGGCCACCCGTCGATTGATAAACCCAGCCTCCTCCAGCTTGTTAACTCTCCGCCAACAGGGCGACTGCGATAAATGAACCTGTTGGGCAAGATCACTGGTGGAAATAGCAGCATCATGCTGCAAGACCGATAGGATCTTTATGTCAATTTTCTGCAAATACATAACTAATTTGGCCGTTAATTTTGCTTAATTGTGGCTAAATATTTCATATTTCCGGGTAATGCGCCATAGATCGAATAACCTTTTCTATTCGGGTATCGCACAATAATGCCGTGTGATTGACGAGCAAATGGCATGAAACAGGCACCATCGCAGCGACTTCGAGCGGTTTCACTCGAGGACAAATATACCCTTGAGCAGTCACGCGCCTATATGACCGGCGTCGAAGCATTAGTGAGATTGCCCATGTTGCAGCAGCAGCGTGATGCCACCCGCGGCCTCAACACCGCCGGATTTGTATCGGGTTATCGCGGTAGTCCACTCGGTGGCGTCGACCAGGCCATGTGGCAAGCTGCCCAAGCACTATCTGAAACGCTCACCAGATACATTTTCAGCCGGGTATTAACGAAGACCTCGCTGCCACCGCAGTGTGGGGAAGCCAACAAACCAATCTGTTCTCGGGCGCGCGGTATGACGGCGTGTTTGGCCTGTGGTACGGCAAAGGCCCGGGCGTCGATCGGAGCATGGATGTTTTAAAGCACGCCAATGCCTTTGGAACGAGTCGCTTTGGCGGTGTGCTGGCAGTTGCAGGCGACGATCACGCCTGCAAATCCTCCACGCTACCCCATCAATCAGAGCATATGTTTATCGGCGCATCCATACCCGTGCTTGCACCGGCGGACGTGCAAGAAGTGCTAGATCTGGGTATCTATGGATGGGAGCTCTCGCGTTACTGTGGCTGCTGGGTTGGATTTAAAGCCATTACCGAAAATATGGATTCAGCCATCTCTGCAGACATTAACCCCGGACGAGTCAGCATTCAGATACCCGAAACGTTCAACTTACCCACCGACGGTGTGCACGCTCGCTGGCCAGACTCCCCTATGGAGCAAGAAAAACGGCTTAACAAATACAAGATCTATGCAGCGCGAGAGTTTGCCTATGCTAATGAGTTGAACAAAGTGATGCTGGATAGCGCCCATCCGCGGCTGGGCATTATCACGTCGGGCAAGGCTTATCTGGATGTCATCCAAGCGCTGGATGATATGGGGATTGATGCCAAGCTCGCCGCTCATATTGGGATTCGTGTCTTCAAGGTGGGTATGCCGTGGCCATTAGAGCCACAAAGTACCCATCAGTTCGCGGAGGGACTGGAAGAAATTCTCGTTGTCGAAGAAAAACGCTCCGTCATTGAGGATCAACTCACGTCTCAACTTTACAATTACCCTGTTGCGGCACGACCGGCAGTCGTGGGCGAATTCGATGAACGCGGTGTCGATCTGCTACCCAACACGGGCGAGCTGTCGCCTGCCATCGTCGCTCTGGCGATTGCCAGCCGGCTACAACGCTTTTTTTCAAGTGAGGCGCTCACATCTCGGATCGCCTGGATTCGACAAAAAGAGCGCTCGCTCCACAATGTTCAGACACAGACCCAAAGAGCACCGCATTTTTGCTCTGGCTGTCCACACAACACCTCAACAAAAGTGCCCGAAGGGAGTCATGCAATGGGTGGCATCGGGTGCCATTACATGGCGACCTGGATGGATGACCGACCCACACAAACGTTCACACAAATGGGTGGCGAGGGGGCTACGTGGTTAGGGCAAGCACCCTTTACCGACAGGCAACATGTCTTTCAGAACTTAGGGGATGGTACGTATTTTCATTCTGGAGTCTTGGCGATCCGTGCTGCCGTCGCAGCTGAAGCCAATATCACCTATAAAATTCTCTTTAACGAAGCGGTGGCGATGACCGGAGGCCAACCCATTGATGGTGCGCTATCAATCAGTCACTTAGTTCAGCAGCTCAGTGGAGAGGGCGTCGAACGCATTGCTTTAGTCTCGGATCAACCCGATCAATACCGAGGGCAATTTTCAGGCGTGGCAGGCTTCTCGCTTCACCATCGCGACGAACTCGATACGTTACAAAAAGCATTACGAGATTACTCAGGTTGTTCAGTCCTGATTTATCAGCAAGCTTGTGCTGCGGAGAAACGCCGTAAGCGTAAAAAGACGGGGTTGAACAGCCGTCCGCGCCGGGTCGTTATTCACGAGGAAATTTGCGAGGGTTGTGGAGACTGTAGCGCACAGTCTAATTGTCTATCGGTCTTACCCAAAGCAACTCCACTGGGCCGCAAGCGCCAAATTGATCAACACAGTTGCAACCTAGACTACAGCTGCGTCAAGGGCTTCTGCCCCAGCTTCGTGTCAGTGCTTAACGCCGTGCCCAAGCAACGAACCGCAGAAGATAACATCGAAATACTGTTTGAGCCGCTTCCAGCGGTGTCGCTACCCGATCTCACTCGGCCTTGGAATACCGTCGTTTCTGGCGTTGGTGGTACTGGCGTGCTGACGGTGACAGCACTCATTGCGATGGCCGCCCACATCGAAAAGAAAGGGTGTGCCACCCTCAATCAGAGCGGCTTAGCACAGAAATTTGGCGCTGTAGTGAGTCACGTTCGCATCGCGCAGCAGCAGGAGGATATCAAAGCGGTCAGGGTGCCTGCGGGGGAAGCCGACCTACTGCTGGGCTGCGATCTAGTCGTTAGCACTGGTTACGATACGATGGGTAAAACGGCAATTGGCCGAACGCATGCGATCATTAATGATGCAGCACTGCCTACCGCTGCCTTCATCCACAACCCTGATGCTGAATTACCTACCGCAACCATGCGCGCTCACATTGAAGAACAAACAGGCGCCACCAATGTGGTGTTCGTCAATGCCACTCAGATTGCAGAACAGCTGTTGGGTGACTCACTGTATGTCAATCTTTTCTTATTAGGGGTCGCCTTTCAGCAAGGGAAAATTCCAGTCAGTGCCGCAGCACTAGAGGCGGCCATTGAACTCAATGGCAAATCGACCGCCGCGAACCAAAAGGCACTGCTAATGGGGCGACGCTATGCTGTCTGGCCCGATCGCGTTTTGGCAATGCTGCCATCGTCAGGATCAGAACAAGCGGATACCCCAACCATCGAAGCGTTAATGGATGACCGAATGCAGCGTCTGACTCGGTATCAATCTGCGCGACTTGCCGAACACTATCGGCAAGAGGTTGAGAGGGTTAGGGCGGTCGATCCCCATGCAGAGCAAGCCGAATCGATCACTCGATCGGTGGCGGAACAACTGTATCGCCTGACCGCAATTAAAGATGAATACGAGGTGGCGCGCTTATACACCGCACCCGAGTATCGCGCGCAGCTCGACAGCCAATTTGAACCTGGCTATCGGCTAGCTTTCCACTTGGCTCCGCCCTTGCTGAGCCGACGCGATGCACAGACGGGTCGTATCCAAAAACAGGTTTTCGGTGCCTGGATGCTGAATATTTTTCAGCTCCTCAGTCGGCTACGCTCGATTAGAAATACATGGCTGGACCCATTTGCTTGGACCGAGGAGCGACGCTTAGCGCGGCAGGATCTCGATCGCTTCCGGGCTGATATTGCGCTCATCCTAAGCCGATTACAGGCGGATAATTATGCCAGCGCCGGCGAGCTGGCTCAGCTCCCCAGTGCACTGCGAGGCTTCGGTCCAGTGCGGGAGCGAACACGCGCTGACTATGTGCGCAATCGAGCGCGGCTCCGCGACACGCTGAGTCGCGCTAAAGGCCAGAGTGACGTCCTGTTGTGGACTGGAGAGCAGCATACTGCGTCATGATCTGAGCAGTGGCGCCTACATCAAAAAGCAGTCTTCAACTTCGGGGCGAGACCGATAGCCGGTATCCCAGCGACACAGTTGCTCTCGCTCGGCGATCAGATCTAACCCGGTGTAGCGCATAAACTGGAAAAAAGCGGCCAGCGTGCAGTCGGCAATACTGGGGTCACTACCCGTCAAAAAAGCCCGCCCATCAGCCAGTAACGTCTCCGCATAATCGAACCCGGGCTGCATGCGTGCAACCAACGCTGCCGCGTGCTCAGCATTCGCCTCGTAGCCCAGCGGAGATTTTGTCGCATGCACCCACGCGGCCAGATCATGGGTGACGCGCATTTCTAGCGTGCGTTCAATATTGCGGGCGTACGCTAACGGCTCCGGATCAGAAGGTAACAAGCAGGCTGCGGGAAACGCCGCTTCGAAGTAGTCGATAATCGACAGCGATTCTGTCACATACGCGCCTGAATCCAACTCTAATACTGGTAAAGTCCCGAACGAATTGCGCGCTAAGTGCTCAGGCTCTCGATGGCGCCCCTTCAGGGTGTTCACCACCACGGGTTCAACGGGGATATCGGCACCCTGTGCCCGACGCTCAGCAAGATAGAGCGTGACACGCGTTGGATTAGGAGCAAGCGGTACAGTATAGAGTTTCAATCAGGTCTCCTTGCGATAGGCTCGCGCTACTTTTTAAAAGCTGAAAGCAGGTCGAACCCGCCTCCTCTTTACTGACGTTAAAGCGACTCACTTCTGCGTAAGCGGTGATCGTATGAGCACTGGTGCTCATAGTGTTGTCATTCCGCGCCAGAGAAACCCTAGAGTCGAAAAGTCCATTTCGAACGCCTAAGATCTGTTTTTAAGAAAATCGGGTATAACACTGTATAAGTGTCGGTTTAAAGGATTTATGGCGTGATAACTGAGTGCTCGCTCTACGCAATTTATGACGCGGACGGTTCGTTAGCGGGCGAGCTGCGCTATCTCGTTGATAAGTTTTTAGGGCGAGCCGACTGTGCCCTGTGTGACCTCTCGCACGGATGGCATCCAGCCGGGAAACGCGCTTGGCGACAGCAACAAGGTGCTACGACGCAGCTCACTTGGCTGCACAGAGATGAGGTGCCACATCATGTGCTCGCCCACGTCAGCGGGTCACTGCCCTGTATCGCGATGGACACCAACGGCAGTGTCGACATACTGATCTCCAAGGATCAATTGGCCGGGTGCGACGGTGATTTCACCGTTTTTGAGCACTTACTGGCGCGGAAACTGCAGGGGCTGGCATCTGAGCCGATACCAGCCCCAAGGTTCAATTAACTGCTCGCTGCGAAGACGACACTGCAGTTCATCGTAAAGCCATGCTCATACTGACGAATATCGGCCATATCGTTAAGGATCTCTGAGGCCCCTCATAAAGAGGGGGACGCAACCATTCAGTCACTCAAACATTTTCATGAAGGTATCCATATCGAACTGACTGCCATAGAGCATAGAACTGTTCAGCGCGACATCGGCGGCAATCGCCACTGCCGTCTTAATCTCTTCCTCAGTCGCACCGGCTGCTCGGGCAAAAGCCGCATGTGCCGGAATGCAATAAACACACTTCATCGCGACCGATGCTGAGATAGCCGCAAGCTGGGCGTGCTTGAGTGGAATAGCGCCGTTAAACACGTTTTTTTCAACCGCTTCGTAATACGCAGCAGCCGCGGCTTGTTGGGATTCAGGGTGCAATACAATAAAGGGATTAGCGGTTTTGACCTCTCGTACCGCGTCTTCTGCAAAAACCGTCGCAGTGAAAAGAAATAGGCATGCTGCCAATAACAATCGCATCGTTTAACTCCTATAGGTTGTTAAGTTCAATGATGGCGCCCCAAAAAGACGAGGCGCCAATCTCACCCTAAGTGCTATTGACCCGTGTAATAAAGGGGCTCGCCTTGGATAGAGCCGATGGGGGTTGCAGCGCCTGCTGCGGCAGCCTGTAAAAAGCGAAATTCCTCGCTAGCTGCGACCTTATCGCCGAAGGCGGCCATCTCTGCCCAGTCGTCAAAGGACATGACATAGTGCACTTTACCTGTGCCGCCCACGCCTTCGTTATAAATGCTGACTTTGGCACCCATCGCCGTATGCATTTCCTTAGCTCTTGAAAACGCGGCATAGACTGCGGCCGCTTTGCCGGCATTAGGCTGCCAAACATAAGCGCGGTAAGGACCGTCTTGGGCAAAATCTGCCGCTTTAGCTGACGCATCCCAATTTAAACCTTCAAGGGAGTACAGCAGGGTACCGGAGGGTGATGCAGCGGCTTGCTCCCAAAAGGCCTGCCACTCTTCGTTAGTGTTCGTTTCTTTTGTTTTCGCCCACGCTTCAGCTGAATCCCAGCGTAGGATGTAATCGAAGGTTGGATAGCCCGATCCACCTACATCCATGCGATAAATGCCTACTTGCGCACCGTATTTCTCATGCATCTTTGCCGCAGTCATCATGCCCTGCACCAAACCTGCCGGCGACGAGGAATTAGCTTGCCAACGGAAAGCCTCCAATCGCTCGGCAGACACCATGCCAGTAAATCCTGCCAAACAGCACACAACAATCCAACGCATTGCTTTACTCATAACGCCTCTCCTGTTTTTGTCAGCCGGCCACACCACGCGACCAGCTATCCAAGTGGATAAAACAAATATGCACTTTTCAAGTGGCAATGTCACGACCAGCGGCATGCCACAGGCCAAGGGCCTTGAGCAAACGAATGAGCAGGGGGAAGTTGTTCATGGACTGTTTGTGCGCGAGTGCGGCAAACGGCGTCACTAGCGTACCTAGAGCAGTCGTCTCACCGGCACGCCGCTCTTAAGCAGGTAGGGCTCTAGCGCTCGATACAGTGACCGATAACGAAAGAAGGGCACCTTCGGGTAAAGGTGGTGAATGGCATGATAGTTCTGATAGCCCCAGAGCCATGTCATGAGGGTATCGAGACCCGCACGCGCTTGGTACACCGTGGTGGTCTTCATACGCGCTTGCTCAGAGTGCGGGTGGTGGACCGACCAAGCAAATAGGCTGACCAGTACTGCGTTTCCCACCACGTACCCCAGTATCAAGGTCATGACGGTCACACCCAGGTCAGCACAAAACAGCAACAACAGGCCGCGAGTGATCAGGATCGCCAGATACTCAAGACGAACCGTGCGCCGCTCGGCCGCCGTAAAGTGCTCGAACTTCAGCGCAAAAACCCACTCTTTGGGTATTCCTTTTAACCACACAGCAACCAGCTGCGGGAAATTACTGGCAGCAAAAGTTTGATCGGGATCGTCTGTGGGATGGTTCGTGGCACGATGGTGCTGCAAATGGCTCCGACGGTGTGCAACAAATGACACCCCCAACACATGAGCTGCCAAGTACCCTATCCACTCGTTCATCCATCGCCGGTCTATGCTCATGCCTGTCACCGCGCCATGCACTGCGTCGTGAACTGGCGTATACAGCGCATAAGCGCAAAAGCTGATCCCCGCCACGGTCCACAGAGAAAACGATGGATCGATTAGCAAATTGCGCAGACAGGCGAGATACACCAGCCAGCCAACAGCACATATCACGGCAGTAGGCCAGGCAAATCCGCCAATGTGTCTTATGACAACTTGCTGTGCTTCTTGCTCGTTGCTAACCATAATGAAAAACACTAAATCCGTTATAACGTTGATTGTAGCGGCCTTTATGCCACTCTCAAGGTGCAATAAGCGACAGTTACAGTGAATAAGTGACAGTCGATTGCATTATTCAGAAACTGGGACGATGCCTCATCGTTGACGACCAACCTCAAGCGGCGGACACTCAAGTGGGACGGCAAAGAGGGCGACAACGGTATAAACGGCTGTTCAGTGGCTGCAGAAGTCAGCTCCCTGAGCACAATCAGACCAGCCCAACACAAAGACTCACCGCTCATTCAGATAAAAGCCAGGTACAGTCCAGCGACACTTTGTCAGATTGCACCGAAGCGCGATAAATTAGCGTGACGCTCGATAAGGAATATCTCCCTATGACTTTACCCTGTGATTGTCGAATGGCCACCACCGATGACCTCGACTCGTTGGTCATATTATTCGACCAATATCGACAGTTTTATGAATGCGTTCCTGATCAAGTCGCAGCAAGAGCCTGGCTCGACACGAATTTGAGGCTGGGCCGTTCGGTCATTTTTGTGGCAGAAACGAACGCCGGCATACAGGGTTTCACACAACTCTACCCGGCGCTTTGCTCTGTAGATCTGGTCAACTATTTTGTACTTTATGATTTATACGTCTGTGATCATGCCCGACGTGGCGGCATCGGTCGATCCTTGATGGAAGCCGCACGTCACTGGGCGACAGCACAGGGCGCTGCAAGAATCGATCTTGAAACAGCAGGCAGCAATACCGCTGGCCAGCAACTTTACAAAGAACTCGGCTACCAGCTCGACGAGGTCTTTTTAAAATTCAGCCTAGAAATAAACAACTGACAACCGGTTTGCTTTACAGCGTAATGGCGCGGTTACGACCTGAATTTTTAGCCGCGTACAATGCTTCATCTGCTCGCTTTAGCATTTGCTCAGTGCCCCGTCCCACATTACTGTGCACCACACCAATGCTGATGGTTGTCGACAGTACTTCTTGCGTACCGACTTCCACTAAACTTCTTAAGGATTCAGCAATGATGGCTGCCTCATCGCGCGTCACACTCTCCGCAATCACCAAAAACTCCTCACCGCCCCACCTGGCCACAGTATCCTGAGGCCTCATGCGGGCAGTCAAAATCTCAGCCACTCTTTGAAGAATGCGGTCACCCATATCATGCCCATGGTGATCATTAACCAATTTGAAGTGGTCGATATCGATCATCATGACGGCGTATCGACGATCCCCCGCTGCAAACACCTGTAAACTGCGCTCTGCAACGCGACGATTAGCAATCCCCGTCAAGGTATCGGTATTTGACGCTTCATGGAGACGCTCAACGCACTCTGTAGTGCGCCGCAACTCAGCACGCTCACCAGCCCAAATACTCAGTAGCCAAGCGAATAAACTGTAAGCGCCAGCAATCATCAGCCCCAATCGCCAATCGCTGAGATAAGCATCGGACAGCGCGTCCCGGCGACTCCCAACGATAGCGATCACGCCCATAACACTGCCGATAGTCACGCCAATAGCAAGACTGTAATGCGCCCACAACAGCGACGTCACCATCACCAATATCGGTGTGTAGAGGAGGCCGAACAGAATCCCGATCATGGCGTCAGCGGGGGGCGCTATGATCCAAGATAAGGACCACCGTAGGATTAACAAGGTCAACATTGTCAGTGCAACACAGCGGTGCCAAAACAAGTTCATCTTTGGCCATACCAGTAAAAAAACCGATAAGACCACGAACCACAATGACGCTAGCGCAGTTGACAGCGGAGACCCCGATCCGAGTAGGGCAGAAGCCAGGGTTGCACCGGCTAACATCCAAGCAAAGGCGATCGATATGCGTAACATACGTGAGCCAGATTGCTGGTCGAACTGCGTGAGACCCGCCTCAGCAGGCGCTGTATTGGCAGGGTCGCGCTCTATCACTGTGTGAGACCGTTCGGTGGCCGCGCCTTTACTCACCATGTCTGCGCCAAAAAAGGTTCTCAGGGTTGCGGGCGATCTGGCTTAACCCGTCGGCACGTCGGTAAAAGGAATGCCCTTATCCAATCGGGGCTCCTGAGGCAAGCCCAGTACCCGTTCGGCAATGATATTGGCCATGATCTCGTCGGTACCCCCGGCAATACGCATGCCCGGTGCTCCCATATAGGCACGCTGAATAATGCCCGCTTTAACGGCCAGTGCCTCATCAGTAATAGCACCACTGGCCCCTAACAAATCCATCAGGAACGAGGCCATTGCCTGCATTTTGGGTGCGCCCACCAACTTACCAATCGAATTTTCAGGGCCGGGAAGGGCCCCTCGAGACAATGCGGTCAAAGACCGATAGCCCGTGTATTTCAAACCGGCTTCCTGAACATACCAATCGGCTATCCGCGTCCGCACCGCGGCATTATCGATGGCGGGCTGCCCATCAAGCTCAACGTCTTGCGCGATGGCAATGGCTAAATCAACATCCATCTTGCCAATCCCACCGCCGATCGCTGCGCGCTCATTCATCAGGGTGGTTAAAGCGACCTGCCAACCCTGCCCGACTTCACCGAGCCGTTGCCGATCGGATACCCGGACATCAGTGAAGTACACCTCATTAAAGTCCGCATCGCCCGTCAACTGTTTAATCGGTTTGATCTCTACACCAGGCGCTCTCATATCGATATAAAAGTAACTGAGGCCTTTGTGCTTGGGCAGCGTTGGGTCGGTGCGAACAACAATTACCCCATAGTCGGCGTAATGCGCACCCGACGTCCAAATTTTCTGGCCATTGATTATCCAATCATCACCGTCAGGCTCAGCCCGCGTTCGCAATGCCGCCAAATCGGAACCCCCGGCAGGCTCAGAAAATAATTGGCACCAGACCTCCTCGCCGCTGGCTAGTGGCGGTAAATAACGCGCCTTATCGTCTGCGGTCGCCCAAGCCATGAGCGTCGGCCCAATCATGCCCTGCCCGATCAGAAAAAAATTGGTGGGCAGCTCATAGCGTGCCTCTTCTTGTCGCCAGATCACCTCCTCAATGGGGGACGCACCGCGGCCTCCAAATTCAGTAGCCCATCCCAGACAGGCCCAGCCATCGTCATATTTCCGCTTTTGCCACAGCTTTGCCTGTTCTAACGGCGTCAGTGCCCAAAAAGCATCATCAGTGGGCACGTTATGGCTTAACCAAGTCACCGCTTCTTCACGAAAACGGGCCTCTGCTGGGGTGTCGTTGAAATCCATGCTCCCTACCTCACATTGCAACAGTGGGTTGATGCGTCAAGCCAGAAACCAGCCTGTCTTGCCATACCGCTTCGCTGCCGATGACCAAACTTAACAACTTGGCGCGGCGGTAATAAAAGTGACAATCAAACTCCCAGGTAAAACCCATCCCACCATGCGTTTGTATGTTCTCTTCTGCCGCGAAGGCCGCCGCTTGAATGCCAGCTACGCGTGCGGTCGCGGCGGCCAAAGGAAGGTCAGCACTGTTCTCGGCCAGCGCCCAGACACCATAATAAGCATTGCTGCGCGCCAGCGTATTTTTGACGTACATTGCCGCCAATTTGTGCTTAATGGCCTGATACGAACCAATCGCCCTGCCAAAGGCGAATCGCTGCAGCGCATAGTCTCGCGCTTGTGTCAGCGCCGATTCAGCAACACCAAGTTGCTCCCAAGCAAACATCACCGCAGCACCATCTATCAAACGTTCCCAAGCACTGGGTTCAATCGTGTTGTGACCCAGTACCTCTGCCTGCGCATTATCCAATGTCAGGGTGCTGTGGCCTCGACTGCCATCGAGCGTCATGACACATTGCTGCTGCACACCGGCTTGATCCATTGGCACAAGGCAGGCCTCTAAACCCGCGTCTGAGTGCGCCAGTACCACCACCACGTCGGCCACGCCAGCATCTGGCACCGGAGACTTAACCCCACTGACCGTATCGCCCAACCGGCGCGTGGCTAACTGCTCTAATGCCAATGCACCGGGCCGCTCCCACATCGCCACCGTGCCGACACATTCACCACTGGCCAGCTTCGGGAGCCACTCCGATTTCTGGCCTTCAGAACCAAACGCCAAAATCGCCTCGCTGGCGAGATAAACAGAACTACTGAAAGGTAGTGGCGCGACCGAACGGCCCATTTCCTCCGCAAGAATCGCCAATTCGTAATGACTGAGACCTAATCCGCCATAGGCCTCAGGAATGACCGTGGCAGTCCAGCCCATATCCGCCACACGCTCCCACAGGGATTGATCCCACTCGTTATCACTGTCGAGCACCGCTCTGACCGTGTCGGTAGGACAGAACTCCGCGAGGAGTGCTCGCGCTTGGTCGCGCAGCAGATGCTGTTCCTCTGAAAACTCGAAATTCATTGCACCGGCGCCAAAAGAAATAATGGCTCTAGAGTAGCAGAACTCGCACTGATCCCTTAGCCCACCGGCAGTGCGTCGGCTCGAGCCCAGCCAAGCTACTTTCGCAGTATTACGCCGCGAGCAGCAACTGGGGTGCCTGGTCGCGCAACCGTTGATATCCAATGGGAGGCTGGAACCCCAGCTCGGCTCTGACAGCACTCAGCGGCTGCGGGAGTTTCTCTTCCCAATCAATTGCCGGCATCCAGTGCGCTTGCCGCGCGATCGCTGCACCCTCGCGAATCAGTGTTCTGATATCAAACTGCGGGACTTGCCGCAGATATTGTAGAGTCGCAATCCAGACAATAAAGCGGATGCCCCGATTCGGGTTTTGGGTGGTCATAAAAGATAACAAGCTCACCTCACCCACTGGATCTCTGCCGTAACCCGTCATCACGTGCTGCAAGTCATGAATATCCCGCAAACGATCAGCTAACCAAACCTCATCGTCGGAAAGTCCGCGGTAAGCCTCAGAGCGAGAGACCGCGTCGCTGGATGAAATCAATCCATCCGCTGATAAATTTTCACCGTGTACAAAATCATAATAGGTTCTGCCCACACTGCCTGCAGGCAGACTCAACAGCCAAGCACGGTCATTCAGTTTGCTGACAATATCGGGCTTGGTTTGCAACAGTCTGCGACCGTCCTCACTCGCGCGGAGGCGCCGAGTTGCCTTACTCAGACTATCGCCCTTCAACGCTTCGATAATGCTAAACACCTGCGTTGTATCATCAGGGTCAGCCAACAATCTGCGCACCGCACGCCAAGCGACAAGGGGCTTCACGCGACGGCTCATCAAGGCTGTTATCCACTTTGTCATCTCAACTCCTCATGCCTGGCTGTCGCACTGATGACTGGCTGTCGCGATAGAGGCCGTCTGACCGGCAAAAACCGGTCGCAAAAGGTGTCCAATCGATACAAGACGAGTACCGCTGACTCAAGGATATCCCCCTTAGCGCGTCGTAAGGCAGTCATTGGTGCTTAACATGATGAATTAACCGAGACGCTCAAGCAATCCAGTCTGTTGATCGTTCAACTTAACATCGTAGCGTCCCAGTAAGGCCAGTTAGCTTATTTTGACGTACCACGACTAACTTGGCATCGGGACGGCGGCCGCAGTTTTTGCGTTTTTTACGTTTGGTGCTGTGAGCGGCCACGGTGTAGAGTCTGAAACGTATGCGGCGCTAAAAGGCGCGAAGGCAGGTACCCAGTGGCGATTGTAAAGCTATTGCAGAATATTGCTGATTCTCACGACGGTCCACAGATCTGTGCGCTGTTTGACTTTGATGGCACCATTATTTCAGGCTATTCGGCCAGCGCTTTTCTCAAGGACCAGATTGTACGAGGAGAACTCTCTCCCGCAGACGTAGCGCAATTGACCCAAGCGGCGACGCGCTTTGGTTTGGGGTCACTGGGTTTTTCTGCCTTCATGGCGGTCCATGCCCAATACCTAGCGGGTCGACCTGAGGCGGACTATATTGCCAACAGTGAACGCCTATTTCGCAGGGCCATTGCGCGATTAATCTATCCCGAAGCCCGCCAACTGATTGAAGCGCACCGCGCTAAGGGCCACAGCATCGCCATTGTGAGCTCTGCCACTCCCTATCAGGTACGCCCCGCCGCCAAAGATTTAGGCATAGACGATGTCTACTCCTCAGACCTTGAGGTCATCGATGGCCAGTTCACTGGCAGAGTGGTTCAACCGACCTGCTTTGGCGATGGCAAGGTACTGGCCGCCGAGACATTTACCGAGGCCAAAAAGAGCACCCTAAACGACTGTTTTTTTTACAGCGACAGTACCGATGACATCGAGCTACTGGAAGCAGTCGGACATCCTGTGGTCCTCAACGGAAGTCGCCAACTCCGCGTCATTGCGAGAGAGCGGGGCTGGACAGCCGCTCATTTCACCAGCCGAGGCAACGCCTCAGGCAGCCAAATTTTTCGCTCACTCGCCGCGACTGGCTCATTAATAGGGAGCTTTTTACTGGGGCTCCCACTCTACGCGCTGAGTGGTTCACGCCGAGACTCGATCAATTTTTCCATCTCCCTCTTCGCTGAGACAGCCAGCGCATTGATTGGCTTGGACCTCGATGTTCGCGGAAGAGAGCACCTATGGAATCATCGGCCCGCTATTTTCATGTTCAACCACCAAAGTAATGCCGATATGTTAATCATGGCGAGCCTAGTCCGCCGGGATATTGTGGGGGTTGGTAAACGGGAGCTGAAAAACATGCCGTTTATTGGCCCGCTAATGGGTGCCGCCGGTGTGGTTTTTATTGACCGCAGTGATCGAACCGCCGCCATTGAGACCATGAAACCATTAGTCCACGCCTTGCGAGAAGAGCGAAAGAGTCTGGTGATTGCACCAGAGGGGACGCGCGCACCGACGAGGAAATTAGGCGCCTTTAAAAAAGGGGGCTTTCACATGGCGATGCAGTCTGGCGTCCCCATTGTGCCGGTGGTGATTCACAACTCTCACGACATTTCGCCCAAGGGTGATCGCATCTTTCGCAGTGGCACGGTGCATGTCGATGTACTACCCCCGATTGACACCAGCGACTGGACCACAGAAACATTGCAGACGCACGTAACAGACGTTCGCAATACGTTTTTGCGCGCTTTGGCACAACCCGAATTGTCGGTTGAGGAAACCCTCGCGCTTGAAGAACACACGCCCGACGACTTAAAACCGGAAGTCCGTGGTCAAACAAATCGACAACGTCCCGGTCGAAAAACAAACGCTGGCGACAATCATCCCGAGCAAGCGCTTCAGGCGCGCGTCATTAAAAGTAGTCAGGCAACACGGGAGCAAAACAGTGATGCCCCCGAGGCGACGAGACACTGAGTGTCACAAGCGACGCGGTTGCAAACACAGCTTGAGCGAAGCCCTTGGCCCACCCCCCACTCGCCTATTATTTTTCTCCTCGATACATCGCGCGGTTACGAGCAGCAGTTGCTCACACGATGGATTACAGCAAACGAGGGATCATCGCGATCAGCGGTTATTTTATGTCTGAATCTAAGGAATGACCGTAGAGCGCTCATCGTTCACGCGCTCGCTGAGGCATTAGCAGCGCATCCCGATGCCTATGTAGCCCCCCTAAGGAGTCTCCTGGGTCAATCCAAAACGGGAAACGCGAAGCGGCCCTCAACTGGCAGATTTAATCAGTGGCGGTGAGCGACGACCCCCTAACTGGCTGGCGCGCTATGTCGCCCATCGACATCCCGAACGCATCCATCTCACATCAGGAGAACCAGGATCTTCACAAGACCTTGGCGACCGCTTTCATCGGAAAACGGGTGTATTGGCGGCACAACAGCCTGAAGATTTTGCGGTTTTTGTGGCTCGCCAAGCGGCGGTGGTACTCGACATCGCAGAGCGCCAACTGATCGGTGGACGATACAAAGTGCCGCGCTATGTACGACAGAGCCTCCGTCATAACTTGTCATTCAAAGCAGGACTCCGCAGCATCGCAAATGAGTCAGAGAGATCCACTAAAGTCGTTCGGGCGGAAGCGAATCAGTACCTCAAAGAAATGATTTCTATTCCGACGCGCTTTTGGCTCGATGTCTGGGCAAAGGTCTGCGGATCTGCTTGGGATTGGGCTACGACAGAACACTTCAGTACGACCGCCGAGGATGTCGAGCGGGTGCGACAAATTGTCCGGCAGTATCCATCGGCACTACTTTGGACACACAAAACCTATATCGACGGATTCGTGGTGCCCAAAATATTATTTGATAATAACTTTCCCATGCCGCAGTTTTTTGGCGGTGCAACTTAAATGTCCGGAATACCTCGGTTTCTTATTGCGGCGCGCAGGCGGCATTTTATCCGTCGCAGTTTTCAAGACAATGAAATCTACAAGCTCAGCCTCAAGCAATATATTGGGTATTTAATGGAGAAGCGCTTTCCGATGACGTGGTCATTCGAGGGGACGCGGTCTCGCCTCGGCAAGCTCATGCCGCCAAAGTACGGACTACTGAAATATGTGCTGGAAGGGGCGCATCATGCGGGATCTCAGGATATCCACATTATCCCTGTCTCCGTGTCTTACGATTTAATTCGCGACGCAGAAGAGTACGCGCGGGAGCAATCCGGCACGCCAAAGGCGCCTGAGTCAATTGGCTGGCTAATCCGCTATTTGCGCAGCCTCGCTCGCCCCATGGGCCGTATCCATGTCGACTTTGGGCAACCCGTCTGCTTACCGATCGCGCCAGACCCGAGTGACCAACTCGCCATTTCAAAAATTGCGTTTCAGGTAGCCGTAGAGGCCAATCGCGTGACACCAGCGACCTTTCCAGCAGTCGTATCCACGTCACTATTAGGTGCGTTTCCTCGTGCGTTGACAGAGGCTGAAATTATTCGTGATGTCACCGTCATGACCCAGTGGGCAACCAGCAGGAGCGTTCGGTTATCCCCCGACTTTAACTTACATTTTGCCGATGACATGCAAAGCCTACTGAGCAATATGATCAAAGAGGGGATCATTACGGCTTTTGATGGCGGACCAGAAACGGTCTACGGTATTGCCGATGGCCAAGCACCGATTGCCAGCTTTTACCGCAATACCATTGTTCATTTTTTCCTGAGTCGGGCCGTCGCAGAAGTCGCCTTACTCGCCGTCAGCGAAAAGTCAAAAGAAGAAACCGCGCTCGCTTGTTTTTGGCGTGAAGTGCGAGCACTCCGCGATCTGTTCAAATTCGAATTTTTCTACCCTGATAGCCAAGCTTTCGAAACTCAGATTAATGAGGAGCTCTGTCTCGAGGTGCCGGATTGGCAGAATCAACTGTGCGAAAACGCAGAAAATAGCAGGAAGATACTCAATGCGCTGGCACCTAAACTCGGTCACGTTGCGCTGACAGTTTTTGCCGAGGCTTATAGCATTGGGGCTGACGTCTTGATGAGAGAGGCTAACACCATCAACGGGGATCAAGCGGCTTTCGTAGACCTGTGCATGAGCTTTGGCAAGCAGGCATACTTACAGCGGCGCATCAGTAGTGAAGCGTCTATCGGAAAGCTGTTATTCGCCAATTCGTGGAAAGCATTAATGAACCGCGGTGGAGCCGATTCGGACGAGGGTCTGGCCCAATATGCGAACGATCTAAATCATTTAATCAGGCGTCTTGAGGTCATCAGGGCTCTGAGTATCGCCGAGCGGGGTGGAAATACCCTAAGGGATGTCGCACGTGAAACCATCTAAAATCGCCGTGCTTGGCGGTGGCTCGTGGGGAACCACCACCGCCTCCGTGATCAGTCGTAACTGCCAGACCGTGTTGTGGGCGCGCGATCCGACGATCGTAGATCAAGTCAATCATGAGCATCGCAATCACCGGTATTTAGAGGATGCCGCGTTGCATCCAAAGCTGACCGCGACCGAGAATATCCAGTCGGCGGTTTCTGAAGCAGATGCCGTACTGATTGCAGTGCCCAGCAGTCATTTTCGGGAAGTTCTGGCCAGCGCACTTGCTCAATTACCCAAGCACATCCCGGTCATCAGCCTCAGCAAAGGGCTAGAAAAAGGCAGCCGCATGCGCATGACTCAAATCATCGCAGAAATAGCGCCCACTAATATCCCGGGGGTATTGACGGGGCCCAATCTCGCGAAAGAAATCGTCACTGGTCAGGCGGCAGCAAGTGTACTGGCGCTGGCACAACACGAGGCCGCTCTCCGATTGCAACCGGTGCTGAATGCTGGGCTGTTCCGGGTGTATACCAATCGCGACGTGATCGGATGTGAGTTGGGCGGCGTGCTCAAAAATATCATCGCTATTGCGGTGGGAATGGGCGACGGGCTTGGCGCGGGTGATAATACGCGTGCGGCGCTGATCACGCGTGGCTCTGGCGGAGATGAGCAGACTCGGCAGGGCACTCGGCGGCGACGCCAACACGTTTTCAGGCCTCGCCGGCATGGGCGATATGATCGCACACGTGCACCAGCCCACAAAGTAGAAACCGCCATGTGGGTATGGAATTAGCGAGAGGGCGACCCATTGACGAGATCATCAGCAGCATGCATATGGTGGCAGAGGGCGTCAAAAGCGCGCCAACCGTCATTGAGTTAGCGCGCGAAAAGGATATTAGCTTACCCATCAGCGAAGACGTTTACCGCGTCATCATCGGCGAATCCAACGCGCGCGGGGTCTATAAAGGCCTTTTACGGGTGATCGCAGGCGAAGAATCCGAACCGGGGTAGTCCTTGGGCATCGCTTGTTTAAGTTGTGAGAAATGCCATAGTCACCCCGGCGGGTTTTGGCTAGGCTTCAGGGGTCTATAGCCGCTGTGAGAGTAATGCTCATGACAAACGCGTCTCGATGCTTTCTTTACCAATACCTATGGCTTGTCAGCTGTCTTGTGCTGCTGGTCAGCTGCAGCACGAGCCCAACCGGCCGCAACCAGTTCATCTTGATTTCCCCGGATGCCGCGATCATCGAATCAGAAACCGCGTACCTCAGTACCGTGCGTCAACTTGATGATGAAGACAAACTTGTCGACGACCCCTTAATCGTGGCGCGAGTGGCGCGTATCACCGGCCGATTGGTGTCTGTCGCCGTGTCTGAATTCCCTGAAAGCGCAAACTGGAAATGGAGCGTTGCGATTGTTGATGACCCCGATACGGTCAATGCTTGGTGCATGGCAGGCGGCCGCATGGCCGCTTACACCGGGCTATTCGACAAGCTTGAGTTAACCGATGATGAATTTGCTCAGATAATGGGCCACGAAATATCCCATGCGCTAGCGAATCACACGGCCGAGCGCATGTCGCGCGCGATGGCAACGACGCTGGGGGTCGCGATCTTTGGCGCTGCCTCGGACAACAGTGGTGCCGCGATGGCCGGCGCCGCAATGGCAGCTAATGTGGCACTTACCCTGCCCAATAGCCGCACAGCAGAGAGTGAAGCAGATGTGATGGGCATGTCGTTAGCCACTAAAGCGGGTTTTGATCCCGAGGCTGCGGTGACGCTATGGCAAAAGATGGGGGACCTCGATGACAAGCGCCCTGCCGAGTTTTTGAGTACGCACCCAGCACCTGAGAATCGGCAGGCAGCACTCAATACCATGATTCCAGAGATGCTTCGCGTGAACCCCAACCGCAAGAA
This sequence comes from uncultured Luminiphilus sp., assembly GCA_905182485.1. Taxonomy (GTDB): domain Bacteria; phylum Pseudomonadota; class Gammaproteobacteria; order Pseudomonadales; family Halieaceae; genus Luminiphilus. The sequence continues at coordinate 21,223 of CAJJBO010000007.1, read as the reverse complement.
AGCGGCCATTCATCCTGTCACGATCGTGCAGTGACAGGATTCAGGATCGTACCGTGTGCAGAAAGTGCAAATGATCCTCGTACTGATTCAGGATATCGACAATGATCTGTTCCTCCGACCAGCCCATCACATCGTAGTCCTGTCCCCCTTCCGCAAGATGCACTTCTGCGCGGGAAAAACTGCCATCAACAATGGCGTCAACTTGATCTTTGGCTGCAATAGAGGCGTCCGGTAACGAGTGACTGCGCTCCTGTACGGCATAGACAAAATCCACTTCGTTACCGTGATAGACCTCAAGTCGAGCGCCTTGATCTGCCTCATTGACCACGACTGCATCGACGCCATGACCCGCCAGCTCAGCGGTAAAGGCCTGCATCGCGGGCACCACTGTATTTTTCTGAAATGCCCGGACCGCTGAGTCAGCGGGGTATTCGAAGAGATTGTTCAACCGCTCACGCCATTGTTGCGCCTGTGCGGGCGGTGGTGCCGGTGTCGACACTGCCTGGCGCTTGGCGCCATCGACCCTAATCGACTTGGCAAAACCCCAAAAAGCGCCCAGCAATGCGATCGCAAAGGGCAACGCACTCGCAATGGTGGCAGCCTGCAGCGCCTGAAGGCCGCCGCCGAGCAAAAGCACCGACGCTGTAATGGCAATCACTAACGTCCAAATTGATCGCTGCAGCGCGGGCGTATCGTCCCGGCCGTGCGCGCTGAGCATATTCAGCACCATCGCGCCGCTATCGGCCGAGGTAACAAAGAAAATGACGATCATGCCAAGGCAAATCATGCTCAGCAGCTCGGTCGCCGGTAAAAACTCGAGGAACCGGAATAGCCGCAAATCATTATCTAAAATCGCATCACCGAGTTCCGTCACGCCCTGATTTAAAATTAGGTCAATACCGCTGCCACCCAGCACGCCCAACCACAAACACACAAACAATGTCGGTACTACGGTCACGCCAATCAAAAACTCACGAATGGTCCTTCCTCTGGAGATACGCGCCACAAAAATGCCGACAAAGGGGGTCCAACTAATCCACCACCCCCAGTAGAAAATAGTCCAGTCTCCCAACCAGTTAGTGGGAGCGTACACATAGAGATCAAAGGTTCTCGGCACCACACTGGCGATGTAGCCACCAAAGTTTTGCAGTGTTCCGGACAAAAGCAGTGCCGTCGGCCCAGCGAATAAAATCAGTAGCAGCAGCGAGACGGCCAAGACGGTATTAATCTCAGACAGTCGTTTGATACCTGAGTCCAACCCCATGATCACTGACACCGTGGCCACAGCCATGGTGGCGAAAATCAGTAACACCTGAATCCAGGCGTCTATTGCGACACCAAAGAGATAATTGAGCCCCGTGTTGATCTGTAACACGCCTAAACCTAGGCTCACCGAGATACCACAAGTGGTACAAATCACCGCGAAAACATCGACCGAGGCACCTATTGGCCCATAGATTCGGTCACCGATCAGGGGATAAAAGGCCGATCGGAGTGTTAACGGCAAATTATGCCGATAAGAAAAGTACGCGAGCACCATGGCGACTGCTGCATAAGTAGCCCACGCATTAAAGCCCCAGTGCAAATAGGTGAGCTGCATACCCCCCGCGGCGGCGGCCTCAGTGCCTCCCTCGCCAACCGGAGGCGATAAAAAGTGCAATACCGGCTCAGCGACCCCGTAAAACAACAGCCCGACGCCGACACCGGCGGCGAATAACATAGAGAACCAAGATAAAAACCCATAATCGGGTTCGATGTGATCCGGGCCCAGCTTGATATCGCCGTAGCGAGAAACCGATAACACCAGCACCATCACAGCCATGAGGGCAATCACCAGCACATAAAACCAGCTTGCCGCTTGAACGATCGCGGCCTGCAAATCCGCGAACACCGCGACACCGTCTCCCGGCATCGTCACCACAGCCACAACGCCGATGGCTAACAGCACCAGCGCGGGGTAGAAAACGGCAGGATCAATCGAAAATTCGGAGCGAGCTGAACGCGTCATAAGTCAATTTCTGGAGTCACTGGCCGTAGTGTAACCGATGATCGATAATCCGCGGCCCGATCAGTCCAACAGCGCACCCACACCAGTTGATCCTGATAATAGCCAGACCGGCCTCACAGGCTCGCCGATGAGCCAAATCCGTCCCCCTTGAGCCCATTGGAGCCGTAATCCGCTCTGCTCAGCTTGGGAGACGGCAAACGCCCCAAAATTACTTGTTGCAAACAAGGATCGGCATTTGCAGGCCGCGGCGATAAAAGGTAGGCTTTTATGACGATTATAAAAGCAATATAGCAATTCTCCTGTCACTTTAAAAAGGGAACCAGTATGTCTCATCCCCAACGTTTTCAACGCACACCTCTCGCCGCTGCGCTTGGTTTTGCGCTCCTACCATTAGTTTCTAGCCCCGTTAACGCGCAACTCGAAGAAGTTGTTGTGACCGCGACCAAGCAGGCTGAGAGCCTGCAAGATGTGCCAATCTCCGTGAACGCCCTGTCGGGTGACTCCATGCGCGAGCAAGGCATCATGACCTTTGACGAATACGTCAACTTTCTACCCAACGTAGTCGATGCAGGTAATGCACCCGGCATGCGTGAAATCTACATTCGGGGCTCGGCAACAGAGCAGGGATCAGTCACCGTCTCCTCCGCTCAGGGCTCTGCGCCAGGCGTAGCACTCTACCTCGACGAGACGCCGATTTCTTTTGGCGGACGAAACCTGGACGTCTACGCAGCCGACCTAGAGCGCATTGAGGTACTGGCGGGCCCACAAGGCACCCTGTTTGGTGCCAGCTCGCAGGCGGGCAACATGCGTATGATCACCAACAAGCCCGTTATCGGTGAAATGCAAGGTCGAGTCGATGTCGGCATGTCATCGACCCATGGCGGCGATACCAGTAGCAACGTAGAAGGCATGATCAACATGCCCATCGGTGACAGCCTAGCCATTCGCGCGGTGGGTTATAACAACCGCCAGGGCGGCTGGATCGACAACACCGCTTCTACGTTCACCCCGTCAGGACCCGTTATCGACCGCAACTCAATCGGTTACGGCCCTTACTTCAGAAACTTCCCCGACACCGTCGTGAATAGCGTCAGCAACTCGGAAGAAGTGAAAGACGATTGGAACGAAGCAACCTATACGGGCTTCCGCGTGGGCGTTAAGTGGGACGTGTCTGATGACTGGAGTGTCCTTGTCCAGCACTCATCTCAGAAGCTTGATGTCGAAGGATCATTTCTGATCGATCCCAGCCTAGGCGACGACAAGTCAGCCAAGTTTGAGCCTGAAAGTAATGTGGATGAGTTTGACCTCACCACATTGACCCTTGAGGGACGGGTTGCCGGACTTGATATTGTCTATGCCGGTGGCTATTTGGATCGAGAAATCGATTCGGTCATCGACTATACCCACTACAACAACGGTGGCGGCTACATTACCTACTACCTGTGTAGCGGCAACATTTACGCTGCTCCCGGACCCTCAAACCAGAACACCTGCTTCGATCCTCGAAAAAGGTACTCGGATACCACGACCAACGAACGCACCACCCACGAGCTGAGAATCAGCACCGATCCGGATCGTCGCTGGAGAGTGATGGCAGGGGTGTACTTCAGCGACGTAGAAACCAAGACGCTGGGTGAGTTCCAATACTATTCAAGTGGTGATGCCTTCAGCGATTTTCAGGTCCAGTATTATGGCGCGGGCGCTCAATCGCCCTATCAGCTGGCAAACGAGACAATCCCGGGGGTAGCGGGAACCAATCAAGTCGGTCCCACCGGGCCACTGACCACTTTCTATAACGATTACACTCGAACCGAGGAAGAACTCGCGTTTTTCGGTCAGTTAGCCTTCGATATTACCGATAATCTCACCGCCACCCTTGGCGCTCGAAAGTATGATCTCGAGACGCAACTCCAAGGCGCATCGAACTTCTCCTTTGGGTGCCGGTACGGTGGTAACGGCGGCGGCGGCGCAGCAGACGGATTCTGTAATAGCAACCGCTTCAGTAATAGTCCAACCGATCGCTTTACAGCTCTCGGCGCCTACAACGCAGGGAGTCTCTCGGACGATCAGTTCCTAGGCCTTCTCAACTATCCCGGCGCAGCAGAAACCTATGGCGGCAGCGCGAAGGAAATGTTTCGAGGCGGCGGCAGTAATGCAGCCACGCTGCAAGCGATTAAAGAAGGTCGGCTTGATATTTCCAGCATCAACAGCAGCGGCGTCACCGAAGAAGACGATACGATCATTCGATTCTCTCTGGATTGGAGAATCAATGACGACATCATGCTTTACGGTGTGTATTCAGAGGGCTATCGACCCGCCGCTCAAAACCGGAACGCCGGGCAGTTGGCGAGCAACCAAAGCGGCATCTACGAGGGCTACGTAGTCCCCGCAGTGGCGACCACCGATGAACTGGAGAACATGGAGCTAGGAATCAAGTCAGAGCTTTTTGACAATACCCTGCGACTCAATGCCAGCATCTACAGCACCGAGATCACTGATCTGCAGGTAGCCCGGTTCGATCCGTCTAACGTTGCGTTCTTGGTCTTCCTCGAGAACGTCGGTGACGCCGAAACGCGCGGTCTGGACGTTGACTTTATGTGGGCAGTCACAGGCCGACTCACTCTGTCAGGTGCGGCGAGTATTCTCGACACCGAGTTAACACGCATTAACGATCAGCTCCAAGGAGTCAGTGTGCCCAAGGGATCTGAGTTGCCGCTGGCGCCCAGCTTCTCTGGTAATCTTCGTGCGCGTTACGACTTTGACATCATGAATGGCAACGCCTGGGTAAATGCCGCACTGGTCTACCGCGGTGAAACTGTCACGGGTATCGTCGGAAGTGCCGAGTTTATGACTGACACTCATAACCTCGCATATGGCAATGATCCCGGTGTCAGCATTCAGAACGAAGGCGGCACTTTTGGTACGGTGGCCACATCAAATGGCAACATCCCTTCCAACTCGCGCTATGTCAATGATGCGGCAACCACCATGAATATTGGCTTGGGCTACGCACGAGAGAACTGGACAGCAGAAGTCTTTGTTAATAACGTCACGTCAGAAGAAGGTTATGTTGTGCAAACGGCTGGTAAATTCACCCCTGAATCCAGCATGATGCGTCCACGCACCTTGGGCTTACGTTTCGGGTATTCTTTCTAAGAAAGCCTGCAGCAATAATCAAAGGGCGATCACCTGATCGCCCTTTTTTTTGGGACACAATTTGATGACTGACCCTAGCGCCCCGTCGCCTGCCCTCGAAACAATCCAGACAAAGCTCGCCAATGGTGCGCTGGACGAGGCGGGCATCCTAATTGAGCAGCTGCTGGTGGACTTTGCAAGCGACCCTAACCTCGCCTACTTGAGTGCACTGCGTTATCGGCTCAGTGGTAACGCTGCCAAGGCGCTGCAAACGCTTTCTGATCTCACCGCGCGCTTCCCCGATATGGCTCGAGCCCATCAAGAAATAGCCGTCAATTGTCTCAGTATCAATTTACCTCAAAAAGCGTTGGAGGCAGCCGAAGCAGCGGTAACGCTAGACGGGTCTCTGCTCGCATGCTGGGAGCTGCTCGCGCCACTTCAACAACGTTTCGCTCCCGAAAAGCAAGAGATCACAGAGCAACAAATCGCCTTTCTCAAGTCTTTACCGCAGGAGCTGAGAACGGTGATGAGTTACTTATCGCAAAATCAGCTCAACGATGCGGAGCGTCTGTGTAAATACTTTTTACGAGATAACAAGACTCACGCGGAAGGCATGAGATTGCTGTCAGAGGTGCTGACACGAAAAAACATCTTGGACGAGGCGCAGTTCTTATTAGAGACACTGCATCAGTTAGAACCTGACAATGTGGCTGCTGCCATTCAGCTCTTCCACGTCATGATGCGGCGTCAGCGCTTTCATTCTGCCTATGACTTGGCAGCCGCGTTATGGCGGCAACAACCTAAAGACGATGATCAAATTAAAAAGGCTTACGCGGCAGCTTGTTTTGCGGTCGGGCAGACAGAAGAGGCTGAGCACCTGTATCAAGCGCTTCGAGAGACTCACCCAACCGATCACCACATCCCCATTAACCAAGGCCACATCTATAATGCGAACGGAGATAAGGTCGCCGCCATCACGGCATTTAAAGAGAGTTCGACCATCAAGCCAGATCATGGCGACGCCTATTGGAGCCTAGCCAATACCAAATCCTATCGGTTTGATGACCCACAAATAGCCCAAATGAAAGCACTTGAGCAATCTGCCTCGATTGGGGGTGTTGATCGCATTCAGATTTGTTTTGCCTCTGGAACTGCTGGAAAACTCTGGTCTAGTCGATGCAGCATTTGAGTATATCCTTTGAGCTGGTGCTTAGGAGCAAATGGATGTATGTTACCACGATTCCAACGCATCACAGCGCAGATTGACGTCTGCACCGAGGCACTATTTGAGCGTCTCGGTCCCACTGGAACAGATTCACCTGACCCTATCTTTATCGTCGGTCTACCTAGGGCCGGATCCACGCTGCTCGAGCAAATTCTGGCATCGCATTCTCAGGTCGATGGCACGATGGAGCTCCATAACATTTTGGACCTCGCTAAACGACTTAGAGGCCGAGACGAGGCGGGTGCAACCGAGCCTCGCTACCCCAAAATACTGGGAGAACTGGACACGCCACTCTTCACTCAGTTCGGAGAGCAATTCATAGAGCAAACACGTGTTTATCGCGGCAATGCACCGTTCTTCATCGACAAAATGCCCAATAACTTTTTCCATATCGGTTTAATCAAACTCATTCTCCCCAATGCCAAAGTTATCGATGCGCGACGTCACCCCATGTCCTGCTGTTTCAGTGGCTACAAGCAGCTGTGGGGTGAAGGACAGGAGTTTTCTTATGGGTTGACCGAGATCGGCAGCTATTACAAGCAATACACTCAGCTGATGGCGCATTGGGATACGGTACTGCCGGGGTTCATTTTGCGGGTTCACCACGAGGACGTGGTAGATGATCTTGAGGGTCAAGTAAAACGAATTCTGGCGTTCTGCGGGCTGCCGTTTGAGGACGCCTGTTTGAATTTTCATAAGACGGAACGAACGATCAGAACACCGAGCGCGGAGCAAGTCAGGCAGCCCATCTATCGCTCTGGGCTAGATCAGTGGCGACACTTTGAGCATCATCTTGAGCCACTTAAATCCGCATTGGGCGAAGAGATACTGTCGACCTACGGTGTGACATAAGCCGTATGATTTTCTCCCCTTCTCAGCAATTTGTATTCTTTGCCATTCCCAAAACCGGCACTCACGCGATACGGGAGGTATTTCGACCCCATCTGGGTACAGAGGACTGGGAACAACAACTGCGTTATGGCCAACAATTGTCGCCACTGCCCGAAATCGCCGCCATTAACCACGGGCATGTGGCATATCGGCAACTGGCGAGGGTGATCCCCGAAGAGACACTAGCGCAGTACTTTACCTTTGCCTTCGTGCGACATCCCTTCGATCGGTTTGTCTCAGTGTGTGCCTTTTTAGCTCGCACTGACCCCAGTTATCAAGACGACCCCACTGCATGGATGAAGCGAGCACTGACCCGCGCACCCTTTCGTAAACGCGTGCTGGTCGCGACCCAAAGCGACTTGCTCACTTGTGAACACTCTGGCTCGATAAAGCTAGACTTTGTCGGTCGCTATGAGTCGTTACAAAGTGACTGTGATCATATCTGCCAAACGTTATCGCTGCCGGCGGTGCCGCTGTCACGCAAAAACAGCTCCAAACACAGGCAACATCATGAGGTTCTTGATGATGAACTGCGGGAAACACTGACCGAAATGTACGCGGATGACTTTGAGACGTTCAGCTACGACCCGTAACAAACTCTGCGGCACGCCGCGGCTGCAGGGCAGCGCCTAAAACACGCTGAACAATAATGGGGTTGATGCCCACGTTGTTCGACTGCGTGACCAATATCCTTGGGTTTTCTTGTAAAGCGGACCGCGTCCGTTGCAAAAGACCCTGGTAGCCCGCGATGCCCTCAGGTGTCAGGCCATATAAAGACCACTGCCTGCGCCAGTCGTGTACCAAATCGAACAATACGTCGTGGTAATAATTGAGCATGTGCGGGTCATTGGCTGGATTTGCGCGACAATCATCCAGCAGCTCAGCCACGATGGCAGACATTTCACCCGGTGCCATAATCGGTGCAAACGGAAACCGCTCGGTGATCAGTTCAGGTTTCAGATCAGGCTCGAAGGCTGTTACCTGAGGCGTCATGGGGACTTCTGATCTTTGCACCTGCCGCACCATTTGCCAAAATGCAGCGGAACCCGCGATATCAATCACCAGATGAATGCGCTCATCAGCGCTTCCATTAATGACCCGATGCCGCCGCCACGAGTCAAATAACCACGCCTCACCGGCTGCCATATGGACTTCGTCTGCCCCGCAAAAAAAGCGGACAGTGGGCTCGGTAATAATCGGCACATGGATGCGCACGCGGCTGTACCAGTGATAGTTAAAGTCGACGTGCTCTTGCACCACCGCACCCGGTGCCAGCCGCATGAGTCGGCTGCGTGCCACCACTTCATTAAAGCTTGCGACCACCTGAAGCAGGTAGGGCGCATCAAGTAGGTAGGGGGTTGGCGCCATCTGGCCATCAAAGCCGTCTTTTAACTCGCCATTAATGGAAACCAGCGGCACCGCAGTATTGCCCTCGAGTCCGGACGGGTGAGGCAACCACGCGGCCTCCGGTAAGGCTTGCGCCTCCTCACCAAGGCGACCGGCGCCAAAGAGGAAGGGTAACCGTAAGAAAGGCCGATCTAACTCCAAATTACCCTCCTCAGTGCTGAGCTTTTACCCACTCTACTATGGATGAGAAATCTCGATCACCATTGCCTTGGGCCTGATGCGAAGAAAAAGTCGCCATTGCCTGTTTGCCCATCTGATTGTCCAACTCACAACTCTCCGCGACTTCGCAGGCCAAGCCGAGATCTTTCACCATGAGGTCAACCATAAATCCCGGCCGGTATTGGTTACTTGAGGGGACACCTTCCATGACATCTGGCCATGGATTGTAAACCTGTAGTGACCAATTGTTGCCGGAACTGGCCTTCATGATATTCGACAGCACTGCGGGGTCTAGCCCATGCGCCTCGCCCATAGCGAGCGCCTCACAGGTGCCGATCATATGGATCGCCAACAGCATATTGTTTGCCGCCTTTGCGACCTGCCCCGCACCCGCTGGCCCGGCATGAAAAATCTTCTCGGCACTCCCCATGCCAGCCAGTATGACCCTGGCTCGCTCGAATGCAGACTCACTGCCGCCACACATAAAGGCCAGCGTGCCAGCAGTGGCTGCAGCCACACCGCCAGAAACCGGGGTATCCATAAAGTCGATCCCAAGTTTAGCGGCAGCTTCGCCGACTTCACGCGCCGTAGTGGCATCGATCGTGCTCGCGTCCAATATCAACGTATCGGTTGGCACCTGCGCCAGCAAACCGCTCTCACCCAAAAACGTACTCGCGACATGCTTACCTGCGGGCAACATACTGATGATCACGTCGGCATCTGATACGGCATCCAGCGCTGATGTGGCGACTGAAGCACCCTCGGCGGCGAGCGCCGCACACGCCTCGGCAACCAGGTCGAACACAGTGAGTGTATGCCCCGCAGCAATCAGGTTTTTGGCCATGGGGCCACCCATATTGCCAAGCCCTAAAAATGCAATCTGTGCCATGATTTACTCCGGTAATCCCAGCGCTGGCATGTCTGCAGGCGCCACAAAAAAAGGTTCGACCACGTCATCAGGCACTGACCTTAAATCGGGGTAGGTCCATACAGGGTTGCGATCTTTGTCCACCAACAGCGCGCGGACACCCTCCGCAAACTCTGGGTGGCGCATGATATTGCAGCCCAAAATTAATTCTGACTCAAAGACCTCACGCAAGCCGGCGTCTTGGCTCTGATTGAGCTGCTTAAAGATCCAGGCGGCGGCCAGCGGAGAGCCTTGCAATAACCCGTTTTGGGCCTTCGATAGCCACGTGTCGTCACCTGCCCAAGCCGCTACTCGTTCATGAATCTCGATCAGATCGCTACCCGACATCCACGCATTAATGGTCTCCAGATGCGGTTCTATCTGCGCCTCCGGTAGCGCGCCACTAGGCGTCATGTCGGTCAAGAGTGCTGCAACGAGATCCTGATTGTGCTCGCCACTCGCACTCCAATCTTGCTCAGTCAGGCGACTTAACAGCGCTGGCTTCTGCTCGTTAGATAGAAAGTGACTGCCTAAACCGCAAAAGAGCGCGTCCGCCGCATTAATGTGAGACGACGTGAGTGCGAGAAATCGACCGATATGCCCTTGCATCTGGTTAAGGAACCAACTGCCTCCCACATCGGGGAACAACGCAATGGTGATTTCCGGCATACCGATGCGCGTGCGCTCACTCACAACGCGGTAACGACACCCAGCGAGAATCCCGAGACCCCCGCCCATGACCACACCATGTCCCCAACAAATGAGAGGCTTGGCATAAGTATGCAGCAGATAATTCATGCGGTACTCGCGAGCAAAGAAATGCTCAGCATAATCACAGGGGCCGCCCGGCGTTTCCAAAGAGGAATTACGGAGTGCCTGAACATCTCCACCTGCGCAAAAAGCCTTCTCTCCCGCGCCATCAATCAGCACTGCCACAACCTGCTCATTGGTGGCCCAATGCGCTAATTGATCACTAATGATATCGACCATTTCACGGGTCAACGAGTTCAGCGTTTTCTCTACATTGAGCGTTAGCTGGCCAACCACCCATTCACCAGACGAATGCTCCGTGACAATGACACTCTCTGTCATTGGTTTTTCCATTCAGGCTCACGCTTCTCAAGAAACGCATTGGTACCCTCACGCTGATCTTCAGTTGAGAACAGGGCCACAAATTCGTCGCGCTCAGCCGCCAACCCGTCGGCAATCGCCACATTGCGCGCAGAGTGAATCAACCGCTTACAGGCAGCGACCGAGGTGGGCGATTGGTTTCCAACTTTTGCGGCTAACGCGGTTGCCGCAGCCAGAGATTCTCCTGACGGTACGACTTCCTCGACCAAGCCCAGCGTGCGCGCCTGCTCTGCACCGATGCGCTCACCACATAAAATCATGCGCTTTGCCCAACCCTCACCCACTAATTGAGTCAGTCGCTGCGTCCCGCCCGCACAAGGCAACAAACCGACTCGCGCCTCGGGTAACGCTAAGGCCGCCTGCTCTTCTGCAATACGAATATCACAGGCGAGTGCCACTTCAAGTCCGCCCCCCATCGCAAAGCCATTAATAGCCGCAATAGAAACACCGCGAAAATCAGCCAGCGTCTCAAATGCCTCGCCAAAGGCCTCGCCAACGGCTCGCGCCACATCGGCATCCCCAGACGCAAACTGATTCAAATCCGCTCCAGCGGAAAAGAATTTCTGACCCGCTCCCGTCAGCACAAGGGCGTAGACAGTGGGCTCTTGGTTCAGTGTTTCTATCACCTGTCGCAAGGCGGGCAGGCTCTCACGATCCCAGGTGTTGGCGCCGGGGTTATCAATAACGATCGTGGCAATATTGCCTTCGATTGACACTCTGATTTTTTCGGATGGACTGATGCTCATTGAATAACCTCCAGTGCGCCGTCCATCAATAACTTTCGACCGACAATCACGCGCATAATTTCATTAGTACCTTCGAGTATTTGATGCACCCTCGTGTCGCGCACATAACGCTCAAGCGGGTACTCCTTGATGTAACCATAACCACCCAGTAACTGCAGGGCATCGTTGCAGATAGTGAACCCCGCGTCGGTGGCAAAGCGTTTTGCCATGGCACAGTAAGTGGTTGCCTGGGGATCTTTGTTATCCAGTTTACTGGCGGCCAATCGGATCATTTGTCGGCTCGCCACTAGATCGGTCAGCATATCTGCCAACTTAAATTGCGTATGCTGAAATTCGGCGATGGCCGTATCAAATTGCTTACGATCTTTGACATACGCGGTCGCATCCGTAATGGCACGCTGCGCAGTACCGACCGAACACGTTGCAATGTTAATGCGGCCGCCGTCTAGCCCTTCCATCGCGATAGCAAACCCCTGGCCCTCTTCGCCAAGACGATGGCTCATTGGCACGCGCACGTTATCAAAAGTCACCATTCTGGTGGGTTGCGCATTCCAACCCATCTTGTGCTCTTTTTTGCCGTACTGAACCCCTTCGGCATCCGCAGGAATCAATAAGGCGGTAACGCCCTTAGGTCCCGCGTCACCTGTCCGGGTCATCACGACGAGGACATCCGTTTCACCGGCGCCAGAAATAAAGACCTTACTACCGTTCACCACATAACCGTCGCCGTCCTGCTGCGCACTGGTACGCAGACTCCCAGCATCTGAACCCGCACCCGGCTCGGTTAGGCAGTAAGACGCCAGTTTTTCCCCCATCACCAAGGCGGGACACCAGGCCTCTACCGCAGATTCCTGACAATACTTACCAATCATGGCGGTGGCCATATTGTGAATGGTCAAAAAAGCCGCAGTGGTGGTGCAGCCTTTAGCGAGCTCTTCGACAATGAGGCTGGCATCAAGGCGTCCCATGCCTAAACCGCCAGCGGACTCTGGGGTGTACATGCCCATAAACCCTAGCTCACCCGCTGCTCGCAACGCCTCCTTAGGAAAGATGGATTCGGCATCCCATAGCGCTGCATGCGGCGATAGCGCTTTATCTGAGAACGCTTTAGCACTGGCGATATAAGCCTGTTGCTCATCGTTCAGTTCAAAATTCACTGCAGACTCTCCACTTATTGTCTCAATTAGACGAATGGGCCCGGGTCACCCAGTCATCAGATCACACTGGCACTGAAATTCACCCAGAGTGCCGTATTATAAACCCTTCATTCGCAAACCCTACGCCGCGATAGCGTGTAAATCGCCCACGTGGCACGCCCCAAGCCCGACTTTTCCACATCATGCCTGCTGGCGTGCAACGGCGGTGCAGTTTACCCTATCGCTTCTTATTTTTTAGCTATTAAAGGCAGGAACAACCATGTCTCAGGACAGCGATAACCCTCAGGCTTTCATTGCAGATTTAGTGGCACGCTCGCGGGCAGCGCAAAAACAGATCGAGCACTACACTCAAGAGCAAGTTGACGCCTTAATTCGCGCCATGGTGTGGTCTGTCGCCAGACCGGGCGTCGCTGAGGACGTTGCGCAATTTGCTATCGACGAGACGCAGCTGGGAAATTACGACGGTAAGTTTCTGAAAATTCAGCGCAAAACTCGCGCCACGCTGCTCGATATTATTGATGACAAGTCGGTTGGCGTGATTGAGGAGTACCCGGAGCGCAATATCAGAGTACTGGCGAAGCCACTCGGTGTCATTGGCGCGCTCGCACCTTCGACCAATCCTGAAGCGACGCCAGTGATTAAAGGCATCCATGCGGTTAAAGGGCGCAATTCCATCATTGTTGCACCCCACCCAAGAGCCAAACTCACCAATAAAAAGATCTGTGACCTGATGCGTGCAGCGATCAAAAAGATGGGGGCACCTGAGGATTTAGTCATTGGTATCGAGACACCCAGCCTCGAAACGACCAATGAGTTGATGCGACAGTGTGATCTGGTACTGGCAACGGGCGGTGGCGCCATGGTTAACGCCGCATACTCCAGCGGCACGCCTGCTTTGGGTGTCGGCGTCGGCAACGCGGTGATCACCGTTGATGAAACAGCCGACTTAGATGCCGCAGCAGAAAAGATCCGGATCTCAAAAACGCTCGATCTAGCCGCCTCATGCTCCTCAGATAACTCGGTCATTCTGCTGGATGGGATTTACGACACCATGCTCGATAAGCTCAGAGCAGAAGGGGGATATGTTTGTAATGCGGAAGAGAAAACAGCACTTCGCAATACCCTGTGGGACGATGAGTTACATATCAATACGGCCATGGTGGCGCAGCCTCCCGAAAAGATTGCCCAAATGGCGGGTCTCACTATTCCAGAAGGGGTCCAGTTTTTTATTGTGCTGGAGGACGGCTACGGACCGGAGCATCCCTTTTCTGGAGAAAAATTATCGGTGATCATGGCGCTGTATCGCGCCCAAGATATCGATCATGCAATCGAATTAACGCGTCATATTCAGGCCTATCAAGGGCAGGGACACTCATGCGGTATTTATTCGAATGACGACCATAATATTATGAAAGTGGCCGAGAATACCTACACGTCACGCGTAATGGTCAATCAGCCCCAATCGGCCTCCAATAGCGGAAACGTATGGAATGGCATGCGACAAACGTTCTCGCTCGGCTGCGGATCTTGGGGCGGCAATGGCACCAACAATAATATTTCTTGGCGAGATCTGATTAACGAGACGTGGGTGTCATTACCGCTCGCCGAGCCTAAGGTGATCCCCTCTGATGAGGATCTTTTTGGCGACGTGATTAACCAGCTCGGTTAGCCAACTCAGTCAAAAAAGGTCATGGGAGGCAGGGAAAATGAGTGATCAGAATGACTTTGACCTCATGGACCCAGCCGTGCAGCAGTGCCCCTACGCTGGGTACAAACGGCTTCGGGACACTGAGCCACTGTATAAGCTGGCCTCGGCGGATTTCCATTTGGTGACTCAGTACGACCTAGCACGAGAAATCATCAGGGCGCCCGATGCGTTCCCCAGCAGCGTCAGCCCTATGGCGCTATCAGACGACGGCATCGCACCCGACATCATCGCTATTTATGAGTCGGGCGGTTGGGTGCCGCTCGCCTCATGCTCGACGTCTGATCCCCCTTACCAAACGCGCGTTCGTGGCTTTTTAGAAAAACTCTTTACGGCGGAGCGAGTGCGGGAAGCCGCACCCATGATCGATAAGATTGCCGAGACTTTACTGGATGACCTCGAGGGAGAGACCGACGTCGATTTTATTCAGGCGTTCGCCCACCCCCTACCGATGATGGTGATTGCTGACTTATTGGGTGTCCCTCAGTCCGATATCAGTCAGTTCAAAATCTGGTCTGACGCGATTGTCGAGCCGTTTAGCATGATGGCCTCTAAAGAGCGCCGCATTGAATGTGCGCAACTCGTGGTAGAGATGCAGGCGTACTTCGCTGAAATGGTGGCAGAGCGACAGCGACAACCCAGAAATGATCTCATCAGCGAAGCCATCGCTTATAGAGATAACAGTGGTGGTGCCTTTACCATGCAGGAGTTGATGACCATCATCACGATTGATCTCTTAGCATCGGGCAATGAAACCACGACCGCTGCGATTGGTTCTGGTATGAAGTTATTGATCGAGGATCCGTCCGCGCTAGCCGAGATCGTTGCCGAACCGGCGTTAATCCCCCGACTGACGGAGGAGGTTTTAAGGCTTGAGTCGCCGGCGCAAGGTATGTTTCGACGGTGTGCAAAAGACAGCATACTGCGTGGTGTGTCACTCGCCGAGGGCGAGCTACTCAATATTCGCTTTGGCGCAGCGAATCGGGATGAACAACAGTTTGCTAACCCAGACCAAATTGATCTTCATCGACCTAAACCCGGCGGTCACCTTGCCTTCGGTATGGGTCGCCATGTTTGCGTGGGGGCGGCACTCGCTCGACAAGAAATCATCAGCGCCTTTCGAGCAGTCACACAGCGCTATGACCACTTTTGGCTGACGCCAGATCGTGACGAACCGTATTATCAACCGAGCTTATTTGGCCGCAACTTACTCACGCTACCGATTAGCTGGTCGCCACGTAAGTAAAAGCCGTCATGACAGCAAGTCACGGGCAAAGTCGTCGGGAAAATGCTCGTCGACTAAGCGTTGGGGCCAAATTCACGCACGATATCGGGCGTAAACACCCCTCTCAGACGCTCGCAATACCTATGGTCTGGGTGGTGGGAATAGCACAACGTTAGGTTACGGATCGCGTCCTCATCTAGCAGCTGACGCAGCCGCCGATACTCATCGGTGGTGAAAGCATTATCGAATCCGTTCTGCTCAACCATACGGTGTTTCTCCATGGTTTTGTTGGCCTCTTAAGTTCTGCAAGTTATTCAGGGTCATCCCGGCGAAAGTCACTTAGAATACGAGCATACCCATTCAGCAAAACACTTGAGGGATGACGATGAGCCGAATCAGTTTTGTTCCCGTTGCAGAGTGGCCAAAAGCGCTGCGATCTTTTAGCGGAGCAGAAGGTGCACGTGACATCGAACTCGGCATTACTCGAATGCTAGCGCATGCACCTGCCGCCGCCATGGGCCCCCTTCAGTTTGGGGCCGCGTTAGTCAGTAATCGCACACTACCGGAACGCCTGATAGAGCTGTTACGACTTCGTATCGCCTTCCACAATCAGTGCCGCAGCTGCATGGCGATTCGCTATCAACGTGCTGCGAGTGATCTCACTGAGGCAGATGTTTGTAGTTTAGAAACGCCATCCGAAGCCGATCAACTCAATGATAAAGAGCGACTCGCGATCGAATTGGGCGATCGATTCGCTTGTGATCACCTCTCCATTGATGATGCTTTTTTTACCGAGCTCAAGGATGAATTCACAGAGGCTGAGGTCATGGAACTACTCATGCATTGTGCGCTCTATGTCGGGGTAGGCCGATTGGCCGCCGTACTGGATATGACGGAAGAGCTGCCCGCTGGATTCGCACAGCCTTTTGGCTCAGACCATATTGTCAGTCCCTCGTCTGATGCACCCGTACTGGTTCGATAGGATCCGCTGTATCGCCAAAATAAGGCTCTAATCATGCACGCAAAAATTAAATCGAGACGAGCCTTACCATTCGGGCTGTCCGTATTGCTCATCGCTTGCTTTACCCCACACGCCCTGTCAGAGCCCTCGGCCGGCTGGGCACTACCCGGGGGAGGACAGGGGGGCGGTCATTTCAGTACCGCAACCCAAATTACGCCCGACAATGTCTCTGACTTGGAGATTGCTTGGGTGCACCGGTCAGGAGATTTTCGTCAGGGGGACAATTTTCTCGATGGGTTATCGGGAACGAAACCGCTGCAATCCTCATGGCAAGCCACCCCCATCTTGATCGAAGACCAGCTAGTGATCTGCACCCCCTTTAATCGCATTATCGCCGTCGACGCATCCACCGGGGAGGAACGCTGGTCTTTTACGCCAGACATTAACCTTGACAGTTTTGGCATGCCCCGCTGTCGCGGTGTGACCCAGTGGCAAGATTCTCGCGTTGCAGCGGGTGACATGTGCCACACCGTGGTTATCGCCCCTCTTATGGATGCTCGTATTGTCGGGTTGGATGCGCTTACCGGCAATCGCTGCGCGTTTGGCGACAAGAAAAATCTCGATCTCAGTGTCGGTCTCGGGCCTTATCAGGAGGGATTCTATATGCTCAACACCCCCCCTGTGATCGTCAACAATGCCTTGATCACGGGCGGATCGATTGCTGACAACATCACCACCAAGGTACCGAGCGGAGTGATTCGATCTTATGACCTCCTCACCGGCAATTTATTGTGGGCATGGGAGCCCTTGGGCAACCCTACGGAAGGTTCAGCCGCTTCCACTGAGAAGGCCGAGAGCGGCGCTGAATCGATGCCTCCTGCTTACCAGCAGGACACGGCTCATTCCTCAGATTTAGCATACCAACGGGGCACGACCAATTCCTGGTCCTTTCTCTCTGTCGACCCTAAATTAGGCCTGGTCTACGTTCCAACCGGCAATACCTCACCCGATTATTATGGCGGGCAACGAGAGGGGCTCGATTATTACTCCAGCTCTGTCGTGGCGCTACGTATCGATACGGGCGAAGTCGCTTGGCATTTTCAAACCGTTCATCACGACATTTGGGATTTTGACGTTCCCTCGCAGCCCACGTTTTTCGATTGGGAGCGTGGGGGCGAATCGGTTCTTGGGCTCGCGCAAACGACCAAACAGGGCTATGTTTTTTTGCTCGACCGCGAGACAGGCGAACCCCTCTTTCCAGTCGTGGAGACGGCAGTCCCACAAGGCGCTGTTACGGGGGACTTCACGGCACCTACGCAGCCGATTCCAAGCAAGCCCCGATCCCTGTTTGAACTGCCGGGCGATAACGAGCTGCTCTGGGGCCTCACCCCATGGGATAAGGGTGCCTGCGCCAATACGCTTGAAGAAGTCCGTTACGAGGGCCCTTTCACACCGCCGACTACGGACGGTGCATTACACATGCCCAGTGCTTTTGGCGGACAAAATTGGGGGGGGCCAGCAATCGATTCGATCAGAGGAAAGTTAATCGTCAACACGCTGCATATGGGGACTATCTTGCAGTTGTTACCTCGAGAGGAATGCGGACCTGAAGCGGGGCCAGACCCCGTTGCACCGGGGGCCTTTATCTTGGAACCGGGTGAGGGTACGCCCTATTGCAACCGCCGATGGCTCGGTTTCGTATCCCCCCTCGGCATTCCCTGCACGCCGCCGCCCTGGGGTACCCTCGCTTCTATCGACCTTCAGACTGGCGACGTTGATTGGCAAGTTCCCCTCGGCACCACGCGAGACATGGCACCGTTCCCGTTTTGGTTCATCAAAGGATCACCGAACCTGGGCGGGCCGGTCGTGACAGCGAGCGGCCTCACTTTTATTGGTGCAACCTCCGATCACTTCTTGCGGGCGTTTGACACGCAAACCGGTGACGAATTGTGGAAAGGTCGCCTGCCAACCTCAGGCCATGGATTACCCATTACTTACCAGCTACAAGAAGATAGCGCGCAATATGTCGTGATCGCAGCGGGGGGCCATGCTGTACTGGGCACGCCTCCCGGGGACCACTTGATCGCTTTTAAACTGCCCAATAAAAAATAGAGGGCGCAACATGAGTGCAGGTATCACCACCACACCAGAGGGCGATCTACTGGCCAATATCCATGAACTTGAGTGGTTAGATGTCGGCGGTGGCACACAATTTAAAATCCTAAGGCTGTGTGAAAAAACAGGGCAGTGGGCATTGTATGTCCACATGGAACCCGGCGCTCGCTTTCAGGCTCATCGCCATGAGGGCACCGGCCAGTTCTTCATCATGAGTGGCGAATTAATTTACGACGTGGGCACCGCAGCGCAGGGCACCTATGGCTTTGAGCCTATCTTTGCGGAACATCGAGACGCGCACTGCGTTGTCGAGACCGAAATGCTTTTTCTAGGAGAAGGCGCGGTGACCTATTTCACCCCAGAGGGTGAAGTCGACTATGTCTTCAACGCCATGACGCTCAAAGCGGCACAAGCGGGTGACGGGCAACTCGATATCGGCCCTGAGGGTTGAGGCGCGCCCTACGACGGCACCTTGCTGCAGCCACTGGGCAATAGCGCCTAAAAAGGTGGCCGCCTGAGCGCCATTGATCACGCGGTGGTCGCTGCCCAATGTCAGCGTCATGATCGACTGCGCGACCACGGCCCCTTCGCTATCAAAAGCCGGTACTTGACGGATCGCGCCGACTGATAACACCATCACTTGGGGGGGCGTCACCATTGCAGTGAAAGCTTTCACGCCATACATACCCAGATTGCTGATTGTAATCGCAGCGGAAGCGGCATCCTCCGCTTTTATCTGGCCGGCTCGCGCGCGCCCAATCAGATCGCGGGTCTTGAGCTCACCAGCTCGGCAGAAAGGCGTTTCAACGGTAGTCTGCACTACCGGTGCGAATACACAACGTGATCTCTCAGTCGCGACGGCCAGGCCCACCGGCTGACCGGTTATCGAGGTGATACGCTCGCCATCGAAGGTTTTGTTCAGCTCGGGCTGACCTACCAGCGCATGCTGCACCGCCACAATAATAAGATCGTTGATGGTGCCGGCAACGTCTTGAGGCGCCGCAGTTAACGACGCCATGGCAGCACCCACATCAACATCGAGGGAAACATGGTAAAGCGGTAAGGTTGATTGTGCGTGAGAGAGCTTTCGCGCCACGGTTGCCTGCTGCGAAGACAGCGGCTTACCCGCAGCCTGCGTCTCTGACGCTGCGCTGGAATCTGCAGAGCGCGCGGTCGACATCTTCTTTGACAATCCGGCCACCTGGGCCCGGTCCCGGTCACCTGTTCCGCATTGAGACCCGCGCTCTCGAGCTTGCGACGCAATGCCGGGGAGATTTTCACGGCGGTGCCGGAAGACGCCGCCGAGGTCGCGGGGAGAGCCGCCGCATCGGGCGCCTCCAACAGCCGCTTTGACGACGGCGGCACCTTGTGCGGCCACGAAGGCATCTACCGCCGCCTCAGGCACCAACTCCGGCGCAATGACACCAATCAGCTGCCCGACCGGCAATTCCGCGCCGATCTCCGCCAAGATCCGCACCAGAGTCCCTGAGGTGCGGGCCTCAAAGCTGTTGACGATTTTGTCAGTTTCGATATCGACAATGTCCTCACCCGCCGCGACGGTATCCCCCACCTTTTTGTGCCAGGCAACGATCGTGCCGTGGGTCATCTCGATGCCCCACTTCGGTATCGTCACGGCGTCCAAACGCTCACTCATCATGCTGCCCTTTGGCCAACGTGGCGGTAGGGCGATAGCGCGAAAAGACCATTAAGGCATTGCCCGGCATGCGCGCGCCAAACTGGTAACCCGAATTCACGAGCACAGTGCCCTTCGTAAAGCACCGGCCCATCAGATTCGATGGAACCGCCGAGCGCCATATCGCCTGACACCGACTCAAAGTCACCAAAGGTATCGAACGACCAGATGATCTCTCCCGAGACGCTGTCGTAAACGTTGAGGTTACCGTCGAGGCTACCCGCGAAGACCAAACCGTCTGTGCTGGTGATCGCTGCAGACATGCCTTGATCACAGATGGGCAGCCGGTGACTTGCCCTCGCAGTCAGCCACGCTGGGCGTATACCACTTTCGATCGCCCGAGGTCGGGTCGAGGGCATGGATGCCCGGAGAGACCTCTCCCCGTGAACCGCCCTGTGATGGTGGTGTCTGCAATGGGCACGAAGAGTGACTCTGTATCAGCGGACATCCCCCAATGGACGCCGCCGAGAAAGCCACCTCGCCCCACCTTGTTGCGCCACAACACGGCACCGTCCTCATCGGGATCCAGCGCGTAAACGTCGCCGCTCTTCTGACCCACCAGCAAGATAATCGCGATCGCCGTCCGACCACAAAATGGTGGAGGCGCCGATATCGAGATCAGGGCCGTCTTCCTCAGGGCAGTTGGCCGCCTCTCCTATGAAGCACGCCATGTTCCAGGCATCGCCGCCCAAAAGCTGCTTCGCCCACCGCCGCTCACCGGTCTCCAGATGCAAACGCCACGACGGCGTCGCTCGTAT